>JAADGL010000004.1 GCA_013152385.1 Acidobacteriota bacterium | reverse complement strand
GCCTGCAGGTGATTCATCTGACTGTTACACCGGACAGGGATACTCAAATGAAAGAAGTTCCCGGCCTGATAAAAGGGCTTTCCGATATTGGGATGCCGATGGAAGCGATTATCTGTGGCGGAGAAAAGCGGGTGGACCAGGAAAGGGAACAGTGGCTTTCCGGCACCAATTTCTTTGCATTTGCGCCGGGAAAAATTCTGGGTTATGCCTGCAATTATCATACGCTCCGGGAACTGGAAAAAGCCGGGTTTAAAACCGTGCCGGTGGCGGATGTGGTTTCCGACAAGGTGGATATCAATGCCATGGAGAAGGTAGCGGTTGGAATTGAAGGTGCGGAACTGGCCCGGGGCGGGGGCGGGGTTCGCTGCATGACCATGCCGGTTCAGCGGGAACCGCTGGACGGCAAAACCGGGGTTTTTTAGGGGGACGGGTGTTTCTGAAACGCTTTCTCGAAGATGAAAATCATCGGCTGGCTCCCATTGCCACCCGGTCGGACGAAAGCCGGCGGCGCCATGAGGAACCGGTTTTGAAAGTGGAGTACCGTACTCCGTTTCAGCATGACCGGGACAGGATTATCCACTGTCTTGCCTTCAAACGGATGAAAGAAAAAACCCAGGTTTTTGCTCCGGAACAGAGTGACCATCTTCGAAACCGTCTGTCCCACACGCTGGAAGTAACACAGCTTTCCCGTTCGGTTGCCCGGGCACTGGCGTTGAATGAAGATCTGGCTGAAGCCATTTCTCTGGGTCATGATTTGGGGCATTCCCCTTTCGGCCACTCCGGGGAAGCAGTGCTGAACCGGATTCTGAAACAGGAAATTCCCATTGACAACGCGGATTCGGCGGCATTTCGGCAGGCAGGGGGATTCAAGCACAACTATCAGAGTGTACGGATAGTGGATGAGCTGGAAAACCGGTATCGGGATTGGGACGGCCTGAACCTGACCGATAAGGTGAGGGAGGGTATTCTGAAACACACCGGCACCGGAGGAAAGCTTTACAATCTGATGACCTATGAAGGGCTTCAGGTGGAACACCCGGCCACAACGCCGGAAGCCGCCATTGTGGCAATGACGGATGAAATTGCCCAGCAGTGCCATGACCTGGAAGACGGCATCCGGTTAAAACTGGCATTTATCAGTCAGCTGAAAGAAACGGCGGTATATGATATTGAACCCTTCCGGGCTGTCATTGCCAGAGGGGACAGCTACGATGTGATGAATGACTTGATTCGCACACTCTTCCATGTCTTTATGGATGACCTGATCGGAAATGGCGTGGAACAGGGAAAAAACGGGCAATTCCGGTTTGCCTTTTCCCCTGAATTGGAAAAGGCTTTCGCCGGCTTGCGGAACTTTGTTTATACCCGGATTATTTTCTCCCATGACGTTGCCCGGTCCGACCATGTGGCAAAACGGGTGCTGCGGGATTTGTTCAATGCCTTTTACAACAGCCCGAAGTTGCTTCCGGATTATGTATTGAACCGGGTGTCCAAGTACAGCGATGTGCCGAATCTGCGGCGTCTCACCGGAGAAGAGCAGAAAAAAACAGCGGATAAACTGAAATCCTGTGATAAATTTATAAGAGTCATCGCAGACTATATCGGGGGCATGACAGACAGCTATGCCATGAAAGAATACCGGAAAATCAATCCGTAGGGGGACAGATGAAAATTGCCATCGGTTCTGATCACGGCGGCTTTCGGCTGAAAGAAACCGTCAAAACCTATCTCGAAGAAAACGGGTATAATGTTGAAGATTGCGGCTGTTTTTCCGACCGGTCGGTGGATTATCCGGATTTTGCCCTGAAAGTGGCGGAAAAGGTCGCATCCGGTGAATTTGAGAAAGGAATACTCATGTGCGGAACAGGGATTGGAATTTCCATTTCCGCGAACAAGGTAAAGGGGATTCGTGCCGCGCTCTGCCATGACCACCTTACCGCGTCTCTGGCAGCCCGGCACAATAATGCCAATATCCTCTGCATGGGCGGGCGGACCACCGGCCCGGAGACTGCAAAGGATATTGTGGATGCATGGCTTACAACCCCTTTTGAAGGGGGCCGCCATTCACGGCGCCTGGCCAAAATCGCGGAAATGGAATGTAAAAAATAAATTGCAATTTTATTGAGGGGGCATACGATGAAAATTGAAAAATTACAGTCAGTTGATCCGGATGTGTTTGAAGCGCTGAAGGGCGAAGTGAACCGTCAGGAAGAGAATCTGGAACTCATCGCGTCTGAAAACTATGTTTCGGAAGCGGTACTTGAAATTACCGGCTCCGTGTTTACCAACAAATACGCGGAAGGGTATCCCGGAAGGCGCTACTATGGCGGCTGTGAATTCGCAGACGTTGTGGAACGGCTGGCACGGGAGCGGGCAAAAGAGCTGTTTCAGGCAGACCATGCCAACGTGCAGCCCCATTCCGGTTCCCAGGCCAACATGGCGGCCTATTTTTCCGTTCTGGAACCCGGTGACAGAATCCTGGGCATGGATTTGTCCCACGGCGGCCATTTGACCCACGGGCATCCCCTGAGTTTTTCCGGCCGATTCTTTGAAGTGTCTTCCTACGGGGTTCACCGGGATACGGAACAACTGGATTATCAGGAGCTGATGGCGGACGCTCTCCGGGAAAAACCCAAACTCATTGTGGCGGGGGCAAGTGCGTATCCCCGAACACTGGATTTTGCCAAATTCCGGGAAATTGCCGACGCTGTCGGGGCCTATCTCATGGTGGATATGGCCCATATTGCCGGCCTTGTTGCAACCGGAGAACACCCGAGCCCGGTACCCTACGCGGATTTTGTCACCACCACCACCCACAAAACCCTCCGGGGTCCACGGGGCGGAATGGTATTGTGCCGGGAAGAATACAAAAAAGCATTGAACCGCAACGTATTTCCGGGAATCCAGGGTGGCCCGCTGGTTCATGTAGTGGCAGCCAAAGCCGTGGCGTTGAAAGAGGCGATGACACCGGAATTCAAAACGTATCAGCATCAGGTTGTTCTCAACGCGAAGAAACTGGCGGAAGTACTCGGTGAAAGCGGAATCCGTATCGTATCCGGCGGTACGGACAATCATCTGATGCTGCTGGATGTGACATCCATCGGGCTGACCGGGAAAACAGCGGAACTGGCGCTGGACAAAGCCGGTATCACGGCGAACAAGAATACCATCCCTTTTGACAAGAACAAGCCGATGATTGCCAGCGGCATCCGGTTGGGAACGCCGACGGTAACCACCCGGGGCATGAAAGAGGCGGAAATGGAAAAAATCGGAGAATTGATTGCGGCTGCGCTGAAACATACAGAAGATGATATGTATCTTACGGCGATTAAAGAGGAAGTTATTAAATTAACCAAACAGTTTCCGACGGCGTACAAACCCATCGTCGGAGAATAACAGAAAAACGGGGGGCATTTTGCCCCTCTTTTTCAATACCCGGGGAGCGAATATGGATCCCAGACCGTCATGGAATGATTATTTTATTGAAATGGCCTACTATGTGGCCACAAGGGCAACCTGTACCCGCCGTCAGGTGGGGGCTGTTCTTGTGAAAGACAAGCATATCCTTGCCACCGGCTACAACGGCGCGCCCCGGGGAATTGCCCATTGTTTCGACACCGGCTGTCTCCGGGATAAACTGAACATCCCTTCCGGCGAGCGGCACGAACTCTGCGTCGCGCTCCACGCGGAGCAGAATGCCATTATTCAGGCGGCTTACCACGGTATTGCCATTGCCGGTTCGGAAATTTACTGCACCACCCATCCCTGCTCCATCTGCGCCAAAATGATTATCAACGCCGGGATTACCCGGATTTATTACGTGGAGGGATATCCGGATGAATATGGAAAACTCTGGCTCGATGAAGCCGGAATCGAGCGGATTCAGCTGGTTCGTCCGAATACCGGACCGGCCGTTGTTTCTTGAATTGACTGAGCGGGACAATCAACTGGTTTCTCTTGAGTTCAAGAGGGGGATTATGCCCCCGGCAGGGCCGTCTCCATCTTCCCTGATGCGGACGGCAGCTCGGGAACTGCACGCCTATTTTGACGGCGCATTAACCGAATTTTCCATTCCGTTAAAACCGTCAGGGACAAACTTCCAATTGTCGGTATGGACAGCACTTCGGGAAATCCCCTACGGTACCACCCGGAGTTACAAAGAGGTGGCGGAACAAATCGGAAAACCGAAATCCGCCCGTGCCATCGGCGGCGCGGTGGGGAAAAATCCCATCCCTGTTATTATTCCCTGTCATCGGGTTCTCGCCTCCGGGGGAAAACTCGGCGGTTTTACCGGCGGAACAGACATCAAAAAATGGCTTCTTGCCATTGAAGGTATCCGATTCTGACATATAGAAGAGACAAACGTGAAACACGACCCTGATTTTCTGAAATCCATTCATTTTCCCGTTCCCCTGATTGATTCCATCCGGGTTTCCCGGAACATCCGTATGATGGCTGCCCGGGCTGAAAAAGCGGGGATTTTCTTCCGCCCCCACTTCAAAACCCACCAGTCCGCCGCAATCGCCGGCCTGTTTCGGAAAGCCGGTGTTACCGGAATCACCGTCAGCTCGGTGGCAATGGCCCGTTATTTTGCCGAAAACAACTGGACAGACATCACACTGGCTTTTCCGTTTAACATCAGAGAACTTGATGAGCTTAACCGGCTGGACAAACTCGCGGACATTCATCTTCTGGCCGACCATCCGGATACCGTAAACGCCCTTGCCGACGGTGTAACAAAACCGCACAACGTTTTCATTAAAATTGATACCGGCTACCACCGAAGCGGGATTTTGTGGGAACAGAAAGATGCCATCCTTGCCCTTGCCCGCCGGATTGAATCCGCGGGGCTGCTGACGTTTACCGGGATTCTCACCCACGCCGGCCACAGCTACCACTCATCCGGCCCGGAGGAAGCGGCAGTTTTGTTCCGGGAAACAATCGGAAAAATGAACAATGTCCGGGACTTTCTCCTGCACAGCGGTATTTCAAGCTGTAAAATTTCACTTGGAAACACGCCGGGATGCAGTGTCGCGGACAGCTTTGACGGCGTAGACGAAATTCGTCCCGGAAACTTTGTCTTCTATGATTTAATGCAGTTATCAATGGGAATTTGCGGTGAAAATGACCTGGCACTTGCCCTTCTCTGTCCGGTTTGCGGCATTTATCCGCACCGGAATGAAGTGGTAATTCTCGGAGGAGCGGTTCATTTTTCAAAAGAACAGCTCCGGGGCAAAGAACAGAAACCGGTTTTTGCCTATGCCATTGAGCTGACGGAAACAGGATTCGGCAGCTTAAATCGGGAAATCTGCCTCACCGGGCTGTCCCAGGAACACGGAATTGTCCAAATGCCGGCAAAACAGATACAAAAAACACGAATTGGAGATGTTCTGGCTTTCGTACCGGCACATTCCTGTCTCACCGCCGATTTGTATGCCGCTTATCTCACAACAGCCGGGGGGAAAATTTCCCGCATCAACAGCGTGTCGGCAAGAAGCGTTCAGTCGCCTGCTTTACCGGAAAACAACGATTCCGTTTCTTTTTGAAACAACACCCACAGAGTATACCCGCCCAGAGCGGTACCCACAGGAAAACCCGGAAGATTGAGAATTCCGACGATAATCAGAAGAATTCTACCCCAGTTTTTCAGTTTCAATGTTCCGATTGCGCCCACAATTGCAGGGACAGACAGGCAGACGAACAATATCCCGAAGAAAAAAGCGACACCGGATGTAATGGCAATCGCTGTCTTGTCTCCGCTGATCAGCCCCCCTGAAATCACAAGGGTTGCAATGATCAGCCCTGCCAGCAGCATCATTCCGCTGAAGATCAGGTGAAGGATTGCCACGACTTTGACATGAGTTTCCATATTTCCCTCCTGAAAAAAATTAAAAAGCCCGGGCGTTCTGCCGCATCCATAAATCCAGAAGCACAATCGCTGTCATTGCTTCCGCTACCGGCACCGCCCTGGGGGCAATGCAGGGGTCATGGCGGCCTTCGGTAACAATTTGTACCTCATTTCCATCCCTGTCCACCGTTTTCTGAGGGACACGGATAGAGGACGTCGGTTTAACGGGAAAGCGGAACACAATATCCTGTCCGGTGGAAATTCCGGCCAATACTCCGCCTGCATGGTTTCCGGCAAAGCCGCTGGCCGTCATTGCGTCGTTGTGGGTGCTTCCTGTCATCTCCGCCGCTTTGAAACCGGCACCAAACTCAATTCCCTTAACCGCCGGAATACTTAAAATTGCTTTTGCCAGTTCCGCGTCCAGCCGGTCAAATACCGGCTCCCCGATACCGGCCGGCAATCCGCTGACCCGGATTTCCACAATGCCCCCGATTGAATCCCCTTTGTCCTTCACAAGCCGGATCTGATTCGCCATCTCCTCTACCACTTCGGAATCCGCACAGCGAAGGGGGTTCTTTTCAATAAATTCAGAATCAAAACCTTCTGCCCGGACTTTTCCCACCTGGATAACGTGGCCGACAATCTTCACAGACTTTGTGTTTAAAATTTTTTTTGCAACTGCGCCGGCACAGACCCGCCCGGCCGTTTCCCTGGCGGAAGCCCGGCCGCCGCCCCGGTAATCCCGAATTCCGTACTTCTGCTGATAAACCCAGTCACCGTGGCCGGGACGGAAGCGGTTTTGAATCGTCTTGTAATCTTCGGACCGCACATCCCGGTTGAACACCATCATACAAATGGGGGTTCCGGTGGTCTTTCCTTCGAAAACGCCACTGAGAATCTCCACACGGTCATCTTCTCTTCTTGCCGTGGAAAACCCACTTTGCCCCGGACGTCGCCGGTCCAGTTCTTTTTGAATATCTTCTTCGTTCAACGGAAAATTCGGCGGGCAGCCATCCACAACAACCCCTACCGCTTTTCCGTGGCTTTCTCCGAAAGTGGAAACCGTAAACAAACTTCCCGTTACACTGCCGGACATCCCATCCCTCCACATCTTCCATTTTTAACAGTGTACGCTATTTCTGTTTTCCCTGTCAAAGTGTGAAGCTGATTTTCCGGAAACAGGGGCAGGAAGCAGGAAAGCTTCCTTATCTCTCCCGCCGGTGCCCGTTTCCGCTGTGGAAACCGCTTCGGCTCCGGGCCGGGCCGGCGGGCCGGGGCCGTCTTGGCCGAATAACCCGCGGGGCCGGCCTTGCGTCGCTGCCGGTCGCGGTTCGTGCGGATTCGGAATGAAACCGGTGTTTGGAATCCACCGGCACACGGTACCGGATCAGGCGTTCGATTGTCCGCAGATAATTTCGTTCCTCAGCACTGCAAAAGGAAATGGCGGAACCATCCAGCCCTGCCCTCGCGGTACGGCCGATTCGGTGGACATAGGTTTCAGGCTCATTCGGAAGGTCATAATTGATTACGTGGGAGATTTTATCCACGTCAATACCCCTGGCCGCGATATCCGTTGCCACCAGTACCTGAACCTTTCCCCGTTTGAAATTTGCAAGGGCCTGGGTCCGGGCGGTCTGGCTCTTGTTCCCGTGAATCGCGGCAGCGGAAATCCCCGCCCTGTTCAGCCTGTCGGCAACCTTATTCGCCATATGCTTCATGCGGGTAAACACAATCACCTTTTTAAGATCTCTGCTTTCCATTAGTGAAATCAGAAGTTTATCCTTATCCCCTTTGTCCACAAACATCAGTTTCTGAACGATTTTTTCCACAGTGGGCTGATCCGGAGTCACAGTGATTTTTACCGGATTGTGCACCAGAGTCTGTGCCAGTGCCACAACCTCCGGTGCCATAGTGGCGGAAAAAAACAGAGACTGGCGTTTTTCCGGCAGTTTGGCAATCACCTTGCGGATATCGTGAATAAACCCCATATCCAGCATCCGGTCCGCCTCATCCAGAACAAAAATTTCAACAGCGTTCAGGCTCACATGGCCCTGCTGCATCAAATCCAGCAGGCGCCCCGGTGTTGCCACCACAACATCCAGCCCCCGGCGAAGCCGGGTAACCTGGGGCTGCTGTCCCACACCGCCGAAAATAACCGTATGCGCGACCCGCAGGAAGCGTCCGTAAACGGCAACACTGTCGTCAATCTGTGCCGCCAGTTCCCGGGTGGGCGTCAACACCAGCACCCGGGGTTTCCCCGGAACCGGGCGTCGGGGGTTTTCCGTAAGATACTGTAAAATCGGCAGCATAAAAGCGGCTGTTTTTCCAGTACCGGTCTGGGCACAGCCCAGCACATCCCGGCCCTCCAGCAGGTGGGGAATCGCCTGTTCCTGAATCGGGGTCGGCGATTCGTACCCTGCCGCTTTTACTGCCCGTTTCAGCGGTGTAATAAGGGATTGAAATGCCCCCTTCACCGGAAAATCCGCCTCATTTGCTTGAGGCAGCTTTCCTGAATGGGGGGTATGTATCGTTGAATGTGTCGAAAAGCCGTCGGTTCCCGTTCTCTTTCTACTCTTGTAATGGGTGCGCCCTTCCGACGCACTGGTATGCAATTTGCTCAAAAAAATATCCTCTCCTTAAAATTCTTGATTTCCGGCCCACGGTCATGGAATCCATTATTCCGGGCCGTCAACAGGTAGGAAACCTACTTTACCACATCTTTTCCTCTGTTGCAAATTACCGAAGTGTCCGATTTTTGGACCGGCTTTGCATGCAGACAGAAAAACAAACCCGGTAACCGTGGCAAAAGCAGACAGGGCCGGAACCATAACAGCCTTTTGGGGGGCCCGAATCATTTAAAAAAGTTTATAGAGAAACGCCGCGACAGACGTGGAGAGGTTCAGGGAATTAACATGCCCCCGCATGGGAAGAGTTACAACATAGCGGCTTTTCCGCAGAAGCGCCTTTGAAATCCCCTCTCCCTCACTGCCGAAAATAAACAGATTGCGGGGAGACAGATGAGATTTGGCATCTGCCAGTGAAATGGCTTCCACTCCATTTTCCACTGAAAAAACCGTGAATCCCGCTTTCAGCAATTGTTCCGTCAATCCGGCAAGAGATGGAGAGCGGACAATGGGGACATGGGCCGCCGCGCCTGCCGACGTTTTGAACGCTGCGGCAGTGACACCGGTTCCGAACTTTTCCCCGATAATCACAGCATCCATACCGGCACCGTCACAAACCCGGATTACCGCGCCGAGATTATGGGGGTCATTGACACGGTCCAGCATCACCAGATTAACCTGTGGTTTTGACAGAGCCTGAACTGCCCCTTCATCTTCGTAGGGAAAGTCCCCGATTTCCGCCGCGACTCCCTGATGGGACGATGTGCCGGTCAATTTTCCGATAAAATCCCGGCTTTTTCGAAATACCGGGACACCTCTGCATTCAAACCCCAGCTTCTTCGTACTGAAATAAATTTCGGAAACCCGTATCCGGTTCGACGCCAGACTCTCCCGAACCGGATTAGTGCCGTAAATAATCACTTGCCGAAAACCTCAATAAAACTCCGGCAGCGTTCCGGAATAGAAACAAGTTCCGGGATTTCGGTGCCGGACAAAAGAACCGGAACCATGGCGTCCAGCTCCGGCCCGGAAAGTGAACCGCTCAACAACGCCCGGAGGGGATGAAACAGCGCTTTTCCCTTGAACCCGTCTTCCTTTATTGACATGGCGGCTTCCCAGAAATTCTCCGGTGTCAGATTCTTTACCGACAGAATTCTCTCCGCCAGGAGGCGTCCGGCAGTCAAATGCGCTTCTTCGGAAAAAAATACCCGCATTTCTTCATTTTCTTTCAAATCATAATGGAAAAGAAATTGCAGCCAATTTTCAATTTCAGACAGAAGAACCACCTTATTTTGAATCATTTTCAACACACTCAAAACCCACACATCCCGGTTTTCCACCCGGCTTTTCAAAAAAGGGAAAGCCCGGATTAAAAAAGGTTCCGCAGCTTCCGCCAGTTGTTCGCCTGTTAATTTCCGCAGATGAATGCCGTTTAACCATTTGAGTTTGTCCAGGTCAAACACGGAAGGGCTGTTGTTAATTCGTTTCAGAGAAAAAGCTTTTATCAATTCCGGAACCGTGTACTCTTCCCTGTCCTTTCCCTCGTTCCATCCGAGAAGTGCCAGATAATTGACCATCGCTTCCGGCAGATAGCCCTCTTCCTTGAACTGGCCCACCGAAGTGGCGCCGTGTCGCTTGCTCAATTTACTGCGGTCCTGCCCCAGAATCAGGGAGGCGTGGGCAAATTTTGGAGGCTTCCAGCCGAACGCCTCATAGAGCATCAGCTGCCGCAAAGTATTGGGAAGGTGCTCCTCTGCCCGTACCACGTGGGAAATCTCCATCAGATGGTCATCTATTACCACACAGAAATTGTACACCGGCATTTTATCTGACCGCAGAATAATAAAATCCCCAAGCGTGCCCGGTTCCCAGTGAACCTTTCCCCGGATAACATCGTACAGAGTGTAGGCTTTTTCCGGGACTTTGAAACGGATGGTAAACGGCACTCCGGCTGCAAGTTTTTCCTGAATTTTAGCCTCACTGAGCCGGAGGCAGGTGCCGTCGTAATGGGGAGACCGGTTTTCCGCCTCCGCCTGTTCCCGTTTTGCCGTGAGTTCCGCGTCTGTGCAGAAACAGCGGTAGGCCTTTCCCTCCGCCAGTAACTGTTCCGCGTGTTTTTTGTAAAAATCCATCCGCTCCGACTGCCGGTACGGCCCGAAATCTCCGCCGGTTTCCGGCCCTTCGTCCCAGTCCATTCCCAGCCATTTCAGATCATGTTTGACCATTTCCTCCGATTCCAGTGTGGACCGGGCCTGGTCGGTATCTTCAATCCGCAGGATAAACTTTCCCCCGCGGTTCCTCGCGTACAGCCAATTAAAAAGTGCCGTTCTTGCCCCCCCCACGTGGAGGTGGCCGGTGGGGCTCGGAGCAAAACGGACACGGACAGGTTTTTGATTCATGTTTCCCTCTTCCAGTTTTTTTGACGGTTAATCATACCAGAAAATGGCCGGTGATGGGTGATGCCGTGCCTCCGGCACGCATCAACCGTTCCACTGTCCCCGTTTTTCTAACATTTTTTATTTAAAACCCAACATCCCGCGGTGCGTAGCGCCGCAGGGCAGGGGAGCTGCTTCGAGACGCGGCACGATGTGCCGCTTACCGGCATCAGAACCGGACAGCGCTTTTATGCAAGCATAATCGCTGCCCGGTCCCGTTGCCGTCCCGCTTGCGCGGGCCTCGAAGTAGCGAAGATGGCGTTTTGGCAGCTATTTTGTTGTGTTGTAA
>JAADGL010000059.1 GCA_013152385.1 Acidobacteriota bacterium | reverse complement strand
GGTCAGTCGGGGGCATTTGTGACTGGCGCGTGCGAGGAGCAGTACGTCGGTACGCGACGAGGAGCAGAGGGAACAAATGCCCCCGAATGGCCCGGGACTTGAGCGTCCGGAGAAAGGAGGGGGTGGGTCTTCACAAACTGCCCACTTTCCAGAAAGCCGCGATCCACAAAAACGCAGTTTTTGGGGATAGGCTGCTGCCGCCAAAGTGCGCCGTTGAGCTTGCTCATAAGAAGCGCTTCGGTGTCAGCAGCCGTACTGACGGCACCAGCCGTCAGCGCGGCGAACCCCCCAATGCGGCACAAAGCCCAAACCTGCACAAACGGGAAAAAAAAGTCCGGAAACAAACAAACGATTCCGTATTCACGGAACACATTCCGCTTACACCTGTTTTGTATCCGTGAGGAGAGAAACGGACAGTTGCGATTCCCACCGCCGGTTCATGGTTTCCATTGAACAAAAGCGCGGTGAGATGCGTATTAAGAAGTGGAACGAAAACAAACGGAGGTAGATATGATCGGCACACTTTTCGGACTTGGATTCATGCTGATGGCGCTTGCCGTGGCATTCTGGTTTTTTAAACTGATATTCAAAGCGGTTTTCTTTCTGTCCGGCACGTTGATTGCACTGATTCTTGCTGTGGCGCTGTTTCCCATTCTCATTGTCGTGGTGCTGGTGGGGATCAAGCTGCTGCTCCTCTTTTTCCTGCTGATTCCCATCCTCATTGCCGGTATTATCCTGAAGTTTCTCCTGGTCCCTTTTGCCTGAACCCGTACAAGCAAGATACGGCACACCGGCGAATCAGAGAAAGCTTTTTCCGGGGGGAAATCCCCCCATTAACTATTTAAATACCTCGTGTTTCCGGGAGAAATAATCTTTTGTGATTTCCTTAACCTTCGGCGTCAGCAGAATGACCGCAATCAGGTTGGGAATGGCCATAAGCCCCAGTGCAATGTCCCCGAACCCCCAGACAATCTCAAGTGAAAATACCGCGCCGGCAAACTGCATAACAAGAAAGAGAAATTTGTAGGGCTTGATTCCCCGGTCTCCGAACAGATATTGAACCGCGCGGTCCCCGTAGTAAGACCATGAAATCGCGGTGGAAACAGCAAAGAGAAATACAGAAACCGTCACAAGGTAGTTGCCGTAACTTCCGAAAACAGGCGCCAGTGCCATTTTGAAGGCATAGGCTGTCATGGGGGAGCCGTTGAGCGCTTTGCCCCCTGCGTCCAGAACGGTCCATGCCCCGGTGGACACAATCACCAGTCCGGTCATGGTACAGACAATCAAGGTATCAATAAACGGCCCCAGCATGGCAACAGCGCCCTCACGGGCCGGTTCATTGGTTTTTGCGGCTGCGTGTGCGATGGGCGCGGAGCCCTGCCCCGCTTCATTGGAGAAAATTCCCCGTTTCACGCCCCACACCAGGGTGTAGAGAAATGTCGCACCGGCAAAGCCGCCGATTTGAGCCGGAGGGTTGAAAGCGGATTTGAAAATTGTCTCAAACATTCCGGGAATTTTGTCAAAATGAAGCATTAAAGCGAGAAACGCGGCAGACACGTACAAAATCGCCATAAACGGCGCCAGTTTGCTGGCCACTTTCCCGATCCGTTTAATCCCCCCGAGAATCACTGCCCCCACCAGCACCACCAGCACAATACCGGTAATCCACGGCGCGATATTGAAATCCGAACGGAACTGGTCCGCCACGGTGAACGCCTGCACCGCGTTGCCGGAACCGAATGAAGAGATGGCGGCACATGTGGCAAAGAAAATCGCCATGGGCTTGAACGCTTTTCCCAAGCCCCGTTCAATGTAATACATGGGGCCGCCGGATACCGAACCGTCGGCATTGACCACACGGAAATTCAAAGACAGCGTGCATTCGGCGTATTTCAACGCCATACCGAACACTGCGGTAATCCACATCCAGAAGAGAGCGCCCGGGCCGCCGTAATGAATCGCCGTGGCCACACCGGCAATGTTCCCGATCCCAACCGTGGCGGAGAGTGCCGCCGACAATGCCTGAAAATGGGTAATGTCCCCCTGATGATCAGGGTCATCATACCTGCCGCTGACCACCTGCCAGGCGTGTTTGAATCGCCGGATTTGAACAAAACCGAGGCGGAATGTAACATAAATCCCCGCGCCCAGCAGCAGCACAACCATGAACGGCGCCGCTTTGGGCGAATTCCAGATCAAGTCGGATAACCAATTGATAATGGCGTGTAATTGCTCCAAAAAACCCTCCGCAACAAATCAAATTTTGTTTATGGTATCACAAGTTATGCTATGATTAGGCGAATAATTGACCAGGGAGGGTTCATTTATGCGCCGATTCATCCTGCTGACATCCATCCTGCTTCTCGGAATTTCACCGCTGACCGCACAGGATACCGAAGACACAGCTCCAAAACAGGACAACAGCAAAGTTATTATCACCATTTCCCCATACAACTATCAGATTTCCGACACCCCCTACGCCCACCCCCAGACATTGACACCCAAGCAGGCATATCGGATTCTCTCTTCAATTTATGTCGAAAGAGGGCGAAATGTCCCTGTCTTAAACTCCGAGGACCGGATGTTCCTTGCCCGGAAAATGGTAAAAGCCTTCAAAACACTGAAAAAAACACAACAGCTGAAAATTGTTAAAGCGTGGGGAAAAGAACTGAAAGACGGCAGTTTCCACGAAGATCATTCCATCCATCTCTACCTCTGCTTTCCGGACCCCGACACCCTGTATGTGGCGCTGTCCTACACAAAAACGAAACCGGATAACATGTATCACCTTGCCTGCGGCCGGTTCATGAAATGGATGAAAGACAAAGACGGAAAGCCCCGCCTCTACATTATTTTAATGGATAAATCACTGTGGACCACAAATTTCAAACATCAGGTTTTTAAAGTAGACATGGACTTTGACCCCAATAAAATAAAAAAAGAAATCGACAGCCACGCGGACAAAAAAGCCGGTATCAAAGAGAAAGCCGAAACAGAAACCGCCACCCTCACCTTTGAACAACTGGAAAACGAACTGAAACGGCTGAACGACATGAAAGACAAAGGCCTGCTTTCCGACAAAGAATACCAGAAAGCCCGTGCCCGGCTCATGAAACAGGCCGGCATCGGGGAATAGGCGGGACAGAACAATGGAAAAGAAAAACCGGAACCTGCAAAATGAGGTGGAACTCCTGGGAGACCTGCTTTCGAAAAAGCTCGCCGATGACGAAAGCATCGCGCAGCTGATTCAGCAAATCAAAGACAAGGGAATGAGTCTGACCATCGTAATCGAAGCCAACCCGGACATTGAAGAAGAAGAACTCAAATTCAACCGCTTCGATCATAATTTCCTGAAAAAACTAAAGATTCGTCCAAATGGAAACACTGACTGACCTGACCCCCGCCGAAGTTCAGGAAAGGCTTACGGCACAGGGGCTACCTGCCTTCCGCAGCAAACAGATTCTGAACTGGATATACGGAAAAACCGTTACCGATTTCCGGGAAATGACCAACCTTTCCAAACCCCTGAGGGAAGAACTGGCAGAAAAATGGCGGATCAGCAGCCTTAAAGAACTCAAACAAAACAAAGCGTCAGACGGCACAACAAAATTCGGATTCGCTCTTTATGACGGCAGCATCATTGAATCCGTGCGCATCCCCATGGAAACGGGAAAACAAACCTTCTGCATCTCGTCTCAGGCCGGCTGCGCAATGGGCTGTAAGTTCTGCAGCACCGCCCGGATGGGCCTTATCCGCAATCTCAGCCCCTCCGAAATCGTCTGTCAGGCACTCCACCTGCGCCGCAGTGCCGGGCTGAACGAAAAGCAGGTATTCAACATTGTATTCATGGGAATGGGCGAACCCCTGGCCAACACGGACAACGTCCTGAAAGCCATAAACATCCTCACGGACAAAGACGGAATGAACCTGTCACGGCGCCGCATTACCGTCTCCACCTGCGGCATTGTCAACGGTATCCGCCGTCTGGCACGGGAACCCCGGCCGCCCCGCCTTGCCATCTCCCTCAATGCCGCCGACGACGAAACACGGCGAAAAATCATGCCCATCACCGAAGGAAACCCCCTGGACGAACTGCTGGACCAGCTGAAACGCTACCCCCTGCCTCCCCGGGAACGGTTTACCTTTGAATACGTACTGATCGGCGGCGTGAACGACCGGGACGAAGACGCGGCAAAACTCCCCCGCCTCCTCAACAAACTCCGCTACAAAATCAACCTCATTCCCTTCAACCCCTTCCCCGGCTCCGGCTTCCTCCCCCCCGATCCCGCCCGAATCGAAGCCTTTCAGCAGATTCTTTTCAGCAAAAATATCACCGCCACCCTCCGCAAAAGCAAAGGCTGCGAAATCCAGGGCGCCTGCGGCCAACTGGCCACCACCCTGAAAAAACCCCGGGGATAATCCCTGCATCACAGCCTTCCACATTCTGGTAGTGCCAGGAATTTTCCGCACATTTGATTTCAGTCCCTCAGAACCGGTGACCACCTTGATTCAGTTTTCAGCACCAGTCAGCAATACAATGCGGGGAGGCATAACGATTCGTAATGACAACCGAAAATTGACCACCCCGGGCAAAAAACTCCCGTAGTAAAATAATGGCTTATATCATCATTTGACAAAGGGAGGCAAAGGAGATAATAAACAGGGAACTCACCCGAAACCAGCCCCCGCCCACCCCCATTCCCTCTTTGTTTTCTTCGCATTTCATGCCGCCTTTACAAAAATCGCTACACATCCTCCTTTCCCTCTCTTCGCCTGCCAGGGAATTTTACCCTTGACAACTATTTTTACGGGAACTATTATTTAGTTGCCTACTTAATTGCACACAACACAACAGGAGGAGGGCTGGCTGCATGAAAATTATTAACCGGGAATTGATGGAACGGATTCACCGGCGGGAACAGCTGAGAGGAGATCAGTCGGAAATGCCGAAAATTGATTTGGAAATGGCGTTCCGTTTCATTCAGGCGATTCATCATTTCCACCGGGTACCCATTCTGATGGAGCAGTATTTTCAGAAAATGGGGCTGTCCAAGGCGCGTTTTCTGGTTATGATTCAGCTTTTTGTTCAGGACGAGGGTGAAGGTATCGGAATTTCCGAAATCTGCCGGGCATACGGGGTCAGCTCCGCTACTCTCACCGGTGTGGCAGATACCCTTGAAAAGGAAGGGCTGATCCGGCGGCAGCATTCGGAACAGGACCGGCGGAAGGTTAACCTTCAATTGACAGACGAAGGCTGGAGTTTCATGCGCCGTTTCATGCCGGCTCATTTTTCCAATGTAAGGAAGGTAATGGAACAGTATTCGCCCGAAGAACAACAGATGCTGGCAACGCTTCTGGATAAACTCAGCGCCAAATTGACGGAGCTTGTGGAAGATGAAGCGTTAACGGTGCCGGAAAAACCGGGAGGAAAAAAATGAAAATGTTTTTCTCTCCCCCGAAGCCGCTTCTATGGCTGGTTGCGGCCGGCACGATTTTAACAGCCGGATGCTCACTGACCCCTTCTTTGGAGAAGATTGAAGTCCCCGGCGCAAATGCCCGGAGTTTTCAAGGGGACAGAAGCGGCAGACAATTCTCAAAAACAGCGTGGTGGACCGTTTTTCATGATAAAAATCTGAACCGGCAGGTGGAAGATGTGCTGAAAAACGCCCCGGATGCCAAAGCGGTGCTGGCAAGGTTGGCCGCTTTCCGGGAACAGGCAAAGATTGCCGGCGCACCGCTTTTTCCCACTGTAAGTATTGATGCCAACGGCACCCGTTCCAAAACCAACCTCGGCACATTTCTGCCCCAGGGCGGGTCTTTTACCAACAATTCTTTCGGACTTCAGCTCACTGCGTCATACGAAGCGGACATCTGGGGCAGGCTGAGAAATTCCGAGAAATCCGCCCGCCTGTCACTGCTGGAGGCGGAGGAAACCCGGAATGTGGTTTTTCAAACCCTTGCCGCAAACACCGTTGACCTTTACGCGCAGCTTTCGGAAGCCCGCCATGAAACAGCGCTCCGGGAAGAGGCGGTTCGGGCGGCGGAAAGCCTGGAAAAGTCTGTCCGGGCCGGTTACATTTCCGGAACAGTCACCGGTACCGATTTTCTGAACACGCAGCAACAACTGGCAACTGCGAAACAGGCCCTTTCCATTTCCAGAAGCCGGATAACTGCCATTGAGGCCTCGTTAAACGCACTGGCAGGAAGGGATATTCACACCCGGATTCCAACCGAAAATTTTACTGTTTTCCCTTCACGGCTGGCACCGGTTCCGGCCGGCCTGCCCGCAGATCTCCTCAACCGGCGCCCTGATGTGCGAACCGCCGGGCTCAAGGTGCGGAATGCCCTTCTTCAGGTGGGGATTGCCCGGTCTGCCCTGCTGCCCCGGATCAGCCTCACCGCGCAGAAAGGATACAAAAGCAATGAGTTATCCAACCTCGTGGATAGCGGCTCTTCGGTCTGGACCCTGATGGGAGGGATTGTTCAGCCGCTTTTCAACCGGGGCGCGAAACGAGCGGCTGTCCGCCAGGCGCACCGGAACGTGGAAGCCGCCATTGCGGATTATCAGAAAACAGCATTGAATGCGTTCAAGGAAGTGGAAACCGCGTTGAGTGCGTTTTCCGACACACAAAACAGACTGAAACTGGAAACGGAAAATCTTGATAACGAAAAAATCAAAGAGGCGCAGGCAAAAGCCGCGTATCTTTCCGGCACCATCGGAATTCAACCATTTATCGGCGCGCATCTTGCTTTTCTGAACCGGCTGATTGCACGGGATCAGATCGCCCTTTCCATGATTCAAAACCGAGTCCGCCTTGCCACCGCGCTGGGAGACGGCCTGTATTCAACTCAAAAGAACCCGGGGGAATCGAAATGACAAAAAAGAAAAGTTTTCTGCCTGTGTTAATTGTTGCCGTCGGTATTCTCATTCTCTTTCTGTTCATTAAATTCCGTCCGCATCCGCCGAAACTGAAAGTGAAAGCCGAAGGGCCGCTGGTTTCGGTGGAAATTGTCCGGATTAAGAATCGCCCGATTATTGTAACGGGAAGCGGTACTGTCCGGCCGGAACATGCGGTTTCCCTGACACCGCAGGTCAGCGGAAAAATTGTCAGCGTTTCTCCGAATTTTGTCACCGGCGGTTTTTTCAAAAAAGGGGAATTGCTGCTCGGAATTGAAAAAAATGATTACCAAATCGCGTTAAAGCGGGCAAAAGCCCAGCTTCTGGCCCGGGATGTGGAATATCAAAAAGCCATGCGGCAGGCAAAAATCGCAAAAAAAGACTGGGATTCGGTGATGGCCACAATTTTAAAAGACCCCTCCCTTGTCCCGGATCAGCTGACCCTCTACATTCCCCAGTTGAAAGCGGCAAAAGCGGCGCTCTCCAGCGCCAAAGCGGATGTGGAGCTTGCAGAATTAAATCTGGCCCGAACCGATATCCGGGCCCCTTTCAACGGGCGGCTTTTAACAAAAGAAGCGGATATCGGCCAGTTTGTCACAATGGGAAAACCGGTGGCAAACATTTTCTCCACAGATGTACTGGACGTGGTGGTTCCGTTAACAGCGGGGGATGCGGCACTGTTTGACATTCCATGCAAAGCCGAAGTGGAAAGCAATTTCGGCCAGACAACACACCGCTACACCGCAAAAGCGGTTCGGACAGAGGGGGAACTGGACCCCGCCTCCCGGATGGTGCATGTTGTGGTTCAGGTGGCACACCCGTTTTCATTCCGCGTTCCGCTGGAAAACGGGGCGTATGTCAATGTCCGGTTCACCGGACGCCGGGTGGAAAGCGTCCGGCTTACCCCCCGTGTGGTACGGGACAACAAAGTCTGGATCGTGAAAAACAAAAAACTGCGGATTCTTCCGGTACATATTATTTACCGCACCGACGATGCCGTATTTGTCACAGGCGTTCCGGATAAGGCGGCTGTCATCACCTCCACCCTGTTTGCGGTTTCAGACGGAATGCGTGTCCGGATTCTCAAGGACAAAAACAAATGAAACGCATAATCAAATGGATGGTGGACAACCCGGTTTCCGCCAATCTTCTCATGGCTTTTCTCATCGGTTACGGCCTCATGCAGATGCTGTCCATTAAAAAGGAGGTGTTTCCGGAATATTCACTGGACATGATTTCCATTTCGGTACCCTACCGGGGCGCAACACCGTCTGATGTGGAAGAAGCGGTCTGCAGCCGGATTGAAGAAGAAATCAGCGGACTGGACGGCATCAAACGAATCACATCCACGTCCACCGAGGGCCTGGGAACGGTTATGGTGGAGGTTCAAAACGGCTACAATACCACAAAACTGCGGGACGACATCAAAAGTGCGGTGGACAGAATTACCAACTTTCCGAAAAATATCGAAAAACCGGTTGTCGCGGAAGTTTCCAGAAAAACCGAAGTATTGAAAGTTGTCCTCCACGGAAAACTTTCCGAAAAAGACCTGAAACGCTACGGAGAACGAATACGGGACGACCTGTCCGCGCTCAGGGGAATTTCTCTCGTTACCCTGGACGCGGTACGGCCTTACGAAATCTCCATCGAAGTATCCGAAAAAATGCTGGAAAAATATCACCTGACCATCCCCCGGATTGCTTCCATTGTTCAGAAAAACTGCCAGGACATCCCGGCGGGAAAAATCCGGCAGAAAGGAGAAGAAATCCTCATCCGGACCAAAGGGCTGAAATACACCAGGCGGGATTACATGGATATTCCCGTTGTCCGGGATAGAGACGGCGGATTCGTCCGGCTCCGGGACATTGCCACCATTGTCAACGGATTTGAAGAAACCGATTCCTCCACCGACTATGACGGAGACCGTGCCGTTATCGTCAAAGTATTCCGAATCGGAAACCAATCGGCACTGACAGTGGAAAAAGCGGTTAAAAACTACCTCAAACAGGAAAAAGAATTCCTTCCCGCCGGCCTCCACGCCGACATTGTCAGCAACATGGCGCGAATTCTCCGGGAACGCCTGGACCTACTGATTACAAACGGATTGCAGGGATTCATCCTGGTCATTATCATGCTGGCAATGTTCCTGGAACTCCGCCTGGCACTGTGGGTGGCATTCGGAATTCCGGTATCTTTCTTCGGAGCATTTATCCTGATGCCCTTCTTCGGGGTATCCGTCAACATGATTTCGCTGTTCGCGCTGATCATCTGTCTCGGAATGGTGGTGGATGACGCCATCATCATCGGCGAACACATTTTTTCAAAAATTCAGACCGGAATGCCGAGAAAACAGGCGGCGGTGGAAGGCGCAAGGGAAATGGCGGTACCGGTAATCTTTTCCGTTCTAACCACCATTGCCGCTTTTCTGCCGCTGCTCCATGTCTCCGGTGTATTCGGAAAATTCATGTTCGCCATTCCGGTGGTGGTTATCTCCGTCCTTTCCATATCGCTTCTGGAAGCGATTTTCATTCTGCCTTCCCATCTGGCTCACCTGAAAGAACGAAAAAACAGCCGGATTCTCCGGGCGCTGCCCCACTACTTCAACGGAAAAATGACCGCGTTCATCAACAAAATCTATGAACCGACGGTGCGAACCGCCATCCGGCACCGGGGCATCACCTTCGCGGCCGGAATCCTCATGCTGCTGACCACAATCGGCTACATCGGCTCGGGACGCATGAAATTCATCTTCTTTCCGAAAGTGGATTCCGATCAGGTCATCGCCCAGGTACAGCTGCCGGAAGGGGCCTCCGCCGAACAAACCGCTGTAGTCCTGAAACACCTTGAAAAAACCGCCATGGAAGTTGAACACCGCATCAACAAAAAATACGGCCGGAAAATCGTCAAACACATCGTCCTGAATGTGGCTTCCCAACCCTATTCCACCCGTCACAATAACATGCCGGTTTTCGCCCCCAACGTCGGAGAAGTGGTCATGGAACTGGTGTACGGTGAAGAAAGAGCCGGCATTGACAGCAACAACATTGCCATTTTATGGCGCAACATTACCGGAGAAATCCCCGGCGTTGAAAGTGTAAAATTTACGGCATCCCTGTTTTCCGCCGGTGCCCCCATTGACATTCAGCTGGGTGCCGACAACTTCCAACAGTTGAAACAGGCGGCAAAACGGCTGGAAAAAGAGCTTGCCAAATACGGCGGCGTAAAAGACATCAGTGACAACATCCAGGGAGGCAAACAGGAAATCAAACTCAAACTGAACCACGAAGGAAAAGCGCTGGGGCTGGACGTCGTGGACCTGGGCCTTCAAGTCAGAGGCGCCTTTTACGGAACCGAAGCGGTCAGAATTCAGCGGGAAAAAGACGACGTACGGGTCATGGTGCGCTACCCGCTGAACGAACGCCGTTCCTTTGCCGACCTCTCCAAAATGAAAATCGTCACCCCGGCCGGTGCCCGGATTCCCCTCCCGGAAGTGGCAAGCTGGACCATCCGCCCCGGCTACTCCGTCATCAAACGGGCAGATCGGCGCAGAGTGGTCAACGTTCAGGCGGACGTGGAAGAGCAGGTTGTCGCTGCCGACAAAGTTCTTCAGGAAATCCAGACCGACTACCTGCCGAAACTGAAAGCCGACTATCCCGGCCTGACCTACTCCATCGAAGGACAGGAAAAAGAACGGCGCGACTCCATGGGCAACATGCTGATGGGATTTTTCGTGGCACTGTTTCTCATCTTCGTACTGCTGGCCATTCCCTTTAACTCATACATTCATCCGCTGATCATCATGACCGCCATTCCGTTCGGCATCATCGGAGCCGTACTGGGACACCTCATGCTGGGCTATGACCTGAGCCTCATGAGCTTTTTCGGAATTGTGGCCCTCAGCGGCGTACTGGTCAACGACTCTCTCGTGCTTCTGGATGCAATCCGAAATAAAATGAAACTCCACCCGGACGACATCATAAAAGCCGTAGTGGAAGCCTGTAAATCCAGATTCCGCCCCGTCATCCTGACATCCATCACCACATTCGGCGGCCTGATGCCCATTATTTTCGAAAAATCACTTCAGGCGCGGTTCCTGATACCCATGGCCATCTCCCTTGGGTTCGGCGTCATGTTCGCAACCGGCATCACACTGATACTGATTCCCAGCCTCTACATGCTCACCCTGCACAACGAGCACGTGTAAAAGGCCGGACAAAAACGGAGCTGGGAAAACGGGGACAGGCACCGGAGACGTTGCCAGTCCCCGTTTTGTCCCTTCCCCTGATTTTTCTCCCGGCCTGCGAAGCAGCCGGGGCTCCATAGATAAAAGGAATACACTACCTTAAAATCGCTTTCGGACGGGGGACGGCGCCCCCGTTTGAAAGGGAGACGCGACGGATTGGGCCAGATGTGCGGGTTCGCGACTGGGGTCCAGTCCGGGGATTGAATCCGGTTCCGCCGGGAGCGCACGATAGCCAG
>JAADGL010000063.1 GCA_013152385.1 Acidobacteriota bacterium | reverse complement strand
AGTACCTGGCTGGAATCGGGAGAAGCGCTCCTTGCCTGTCTGGCCTACATTGACCTGAACCCGGTTCGGGCAGAGATGGTGGAGAGGCCGGAAGACTACCGCTTCTGCGGTATGGCTTATCGGGTACAGACCGGGAACCGGGATGGATTCCTGTCATGGGACGGCCTTCCCTTTTCAAACAGAAGAAAAGCCTTTGCCCTTTACCGGGCATATTTGTATCAGAACGGCGGGATGGATTCCAATAGAGGGAAAAACCGGGAAGATTTCCCCGGAACTGCTTAAAGAAGCGGAAGCTGCCGGGTTTGAGCTGAAAGAATCGGATATACTCCGTTACCGGATCCGTCATTTTTCCGACGGGCTGGTGATTGGCTCCAGGGGATTTATCCGGGAAGCATACAGCCTCTTCGGGGGAACAATTATTCAGAAGAAGGGCCGGGGAGCCTACACAGTGGGAACGGGGCCGGGTGTTTATTCGCTGAGACGGCTGACCGGGTGAGAACAAAACGGGACAGGCTGCCAGTCCCCGTTTTGCCCTGCCTTTTCAATCACATTCACTCGCACATTAAAGCGAACTACACGGAGAACACTTATCTCCCTGTGGATTTTCCGACTATGTTTTTCAGGACGTAGGCTGCCATCATGGGATTGGCGGAAAGGCGGCGTTTGCAGTATGCCAGGGCGTATTTCCATTTTTCCGCGAAGGGGACGTAGAGGCGGACAATTTCGCCCTGATTCAGGAGTTTTTTCTGAATTGCTTTCCGGGGAACACCCATGAGCATCTGAAATTCATAGCGTTCCGATGGAATTTTGTTTTCTTTGAGAAAATTCAGACAGCGGTTGATCAAGGCCACGTCATGGGTCGCAATTTCCGGATAGTGGCCATTTTCCAAAAGAAGCTGCATATTCTGGAAAAGCTGTTCTTTCATGTCAGATTTTTTCTGAAGCGCAATGTCTGCCGGTTCACTGTATATCCCGATGCAGGTTCGAATTTTGCATGGTTTTTTCGGCAATGAAAGGATGTCGTCCCGGGTACGAAAGAGGCGGGATTGAAGCACTGTGCCGACGTTGTCAAATTCTTCCCGCAATTCGTGAAAGAAACGTAAGGTCACGTCGGTGTAGGGGTGATCTTCCATATCAATGGTAACATGGAGGTTATGTTTTCCGGCAGCGGAGATAATCTTCCGCATGTTTCCAAGGCAATAGCCTTCGCTTTCAAAGATTCCGAGCTGGGTCGGTTTCAGCGAAACGGTTGCGTAGCTTCTACCCCGAAGTTGTTTCACCGCCTCCAGATAGATGGATACGACGCCTTCCACTTCGTCGTGGTCATAGACCTCTTCTCCCAGCAGGTCAATGGTTGAATGGAGTTTGTCCTCTTCCCAGAACCGCTCTGCCGTTGTCAACCCGCTTTCAAGGCCGGTTCCCGCGACATACGGGGCGGCAAAGACTTTTACAAGCGGATTCGGCATCAGATTGACAATTGTTTTTTTGAATCCCATTTTTCTCCCCATCGGATCAATTGTTCCAACGGAAAGAATTATAACCTACACTCTGTTGTTCACAACAGGAAAAAAGTACAAGTACCGGTAAAAGAACAAATATACGGTTAATCTTTGAAAACGGGAAAGGCCCGCGTTCCCTTCCCTGTTGTGCGTTTCGGGCGCTATTCGAATTTTTTTCATTTTTTCTCTTTACTTTTTAGTAATGTTTGCTATATTGGAAACAGGAGGGTTGATTATGAATTTTACAGCGTTGCAGACAAATGGTTTGAAATTGATGTTATCCATTGCGCAGAGAAGTAAAGGGGAGCCGGTTCAGGCCCCGGTTCTCGCGGAATTTGAGAACCTGAAGGTCGGCTATGTGGGGAAAATTCTGTTCAAGCTCCGAAAAGGCGGGCTGATTCAGGCAGCCCGGGGAAAAAACGGCGGATATTCGCTCTCACGGGAGAGTACGGAAATTTCCGTCTTCGATATTTTGAAGGCATTGGAGGTCAAAGAGTTTGACAATCATGTGTGCCCCAATGTAAGAAAAAACAACCCATGTTCTCATTCCGTGGACTGCGCCCTTCGACCCGTGATGCAATCCATAGATAAATATATTGAAAAGCTCACGTCTTCCATTTCACTGTCCGACCTGATTCAGGAGGAAAAGAAGATGGCGGGACGGCTGCAGCAGATGGGGATGTAACCCTGTCTCCCGACTAACAGATTTTTTAAAATTAAGGAGTACCAATATGTCGCTGTTACGTATACGCAATTTTTCTGTCTCCATTGAGAATAAGGAAATTCTCCGGAATCTCAGTATGGAAGTGGCGCCGGACACCCTCACGGTTGTGATGGGAAAGAACGGAACGGGAAAATCAACCCTTGCTTACGCATTGATGGGCCATCCCGCCTACCGCGTGTCCGGTGGGGAGGCTGTTTTTGACGGTGAGTCTATTGTCGGGCTTTCGGCGGACAAAATCGCAAAGATGGGAATGTTCCTCGGATTCCAGCAGCCTGTGGAAGTACCGGGGGTAACGGTTGTGAAGTTTCTCCAAACCGCCACGCGGGCACTGAACGAAGGGAAGCTGGATTATGACCTCTTTCAGAAAGAGCTGTTGAGGATTTTGGAAAAGCTGGGAATTGACCAGAGTTTTCTGTACCGATATCTGAATGACGGATTCTCCGGCGGTGAAAAAAAACGGCTGGAAATTCTTCAGCTTCTGATGCTGAAACCGAAGCTGGCAATTCTGGATGAACCGGACTCCGGGCTGGATGTGGACGCAATGAAGGTGGTGGCGGACGGAATCAACATGGCCAGGGAAAACGGTACCGCGATTCTTTTGATTACCCACTACAAGAGGCTGCTCAATTACCTCAATCCGGACAGGGTAATTGTCCTTGCCGACGGAACTCTGGCAAAGGACGGAGGCATGGAGCTGGCGGATAAAATTGAATCGGACGGATACGATTTTCTCACAAGCCGAATCTCCTGACGGGGGAGGATTTCACCATGAAAGACAATTTTACAACGATTAACGAAGACTATAAATACGGGTTTTCCAACCCGGAAGATTATCTGTACAAGGCGGCGGCAGGGCTGAACGAAGATGTGGTCCGTGCTATTTCCGCCATGAAAAACGAACCGGAATGGATGTTGGAATTCCGCCTGAAAAGCTACAAAAGATTTATGGAGATGCCGATGCCGTGGTGGGGCAATCAGGACATGATAAATGCCATTGATTTTTCAAAGATTCACTATTTTGTAAAGGCAAAGGGCGGCAGTACCTGGAATGACGTGCCTGCTGATATCAAAGACACGTTTGAAAAGCTTGGAATTCCGGAAGCGGAACGGAAATTCCTCGGCGGCGTTACGGCCCAGTATGAATCCGAAGTGGTTTATCATTCCATGAAAGAAGAATTCGCGAAACAGGGAATTGTTTTCCTGGATATGGATTCGGCACTCCGGGAGTATCCCGAGATGGTCAAAAAGTATTTCGGTACGATTATCCCGTACACGGACAACAAGTTTGCGGCACTGAATTCCGCCGTCTGGTCCGGCGGCAGTTTTATTTATGTTCCCAAAGGTGTAAAAGTGGACACCCCACTTCAGGCATACTTCAGAATTAACGCGAAGAACATGGGCCAGTTTGAACGTACCCTGATTATTGCAGATGAAGGCTCCGATGTTCATTATATCGAAGGGTGTACCGCCCCGACGTATTCCGCCGACTCCCTCCACGCCGCCGTGGTGGAGCTTATCGCGCTGGATGGCGCAAGAATCCGGTATTCCACCATCCAGAACTGGTCGAATAATGTGCTGAACCTTGTGACCAAACGGGCCGCCGCATACCGCAATGCGGTTGTGGAGTGGGTGGATGGCAATATCGGGTCCAAACTGACGATGAAATATCCCGCCGTCCTCCTGAAAGGTGAAGGCGCCCACGGGGAAATCCTCACGGTGGCAATGGCCGGGGACGGCCAGCATCAGGACAGCGGCGCCAAGGTTTTTCACCTGGCATCCAACACCACCTCCCGGATTATTTCCAAGTCGATTTCCAAAGGAACGGGCCGGGCATCCTATCGGGGCTGGGTGAAAACCGTTCCCGGGGCAGAAAACTGCGTATCCGATGTCCGCTGTGACGCGCTGATGTTCGGTGACAAGTCCAGAAGTGACACCTACCCCCGAATGGAAATTTATGACCCGTCAACAAGGTTGACCCACGAAGCCACGGTATCCCGGGTGCAGGACGACCAGCTTTTTTATCTGATGAACCGGGGGCTTTCGGAAACCGAAGCATCCTCATTGATTGTCAATGGATTTCTGGAACCTTTTACAAAAGAACTGCCGATGGAATACGCGGTGGAACTGAACCGGCTGGTGGCGCTGGAAATGGACGGTTCCATCGGATGAATGTCAAGGAGAACAATATGAGTATCCAAGCGGATTTGAAACGATTCCCCACCCGCCTTCATGAAGACTGGCGGTATTTCCGTATGAAAAAAGATGAGCTAAAGAAGATTCTCGATGAAGGGCATCTGCCGGAATCCGGCCTGGGGGCCGATTTGACCGCTACCGCCGTCCGGCAGGAAAACGGCCCCTCGGAAAAAGAGGCGGAAGCACTCTTCCGGCACAAATCTTTCTCTTTTCAGGATGACATTTTTTCCCGGCTGGTGCGGGACAATGCCGCCCCGGATTTTCTCATCCTGCAGAAAACACCGGAGGTTCCCGAACTCACTGTTTCCACAGGAGAAGCCCGGGAAATACGCCCGGCCGATATCCGGATTCTGCTGAATCCCGGTATCAATGCCGAATTAACGGTTCATGTGGACGCAGCCGGTGCCGACAGCCTCATCAGTGCCCAAATCCGGGTTTATCTTCCGGAAAACACATCTTTGAAGCTGAATCTGTCGTCTTCGGCATCGGAAAATGCTTTCGCAATTATTCGGACCCGGGTACTGCTGGCGGAAAATGCAAAATTACTTTTTTCCAATCTCCAGGCACCGGCGGGACATATTCGAAGTGAAGCATCTTTTGACCTTTCCGGCAGGGGAGCCGGACTGAAACTGCATCAGGCAGTTATTGCGGGAGGCTCCGCCGTCAACGATACCGTGCTGAAAGCCATTCATTCCGCGCCGCAAACCGAGTCCGACATGCATACTGTCACATACGCGGCGGGGAACAGCCGTTCTGCGCTGAACGGCCTGATTCACGTAAAACCCGGAAGCGAAGAAGCCCGTGCCTACCAGCAGGCAAAAAACTATATTCTTTCCCCGGAAGCATTCTCCGCAGGGTATCCTCAGCTGGAAATCGAGAATCAGAATGTGTCCTGCTCCCACGGTACCGCGATGCATTCATTCGACGAAAATCAGCTTTTTTACCTGAATGCGAGGGGCATCCCGTCTGATCAAGCCAAACGCATGATTTTAAAAGGAAATTTAGATTATTTTTTCCGCAGAATGAATGAACCGCAAAAGAAAGGTTTTCTGAAAAAATCTTATGCTATTATTGATGCGTTGCCGATTTGAACCGAAGGGGGAAACTCGCCATGCTTGAGCGTTTTCGGAAAGATTTTCCGGTGCTGGAAAACAACCCGGGCCTCACCTATCTTGACTCCGCCGCGTCCACTCAGAAACCGGCAGTTGTGCTGGAAAAAACAGACCGCTTTTACCGTTTTGACTATGCCAACATTCACAGGGGCATTTACCGCCTCAGTGAACGGGCAACCGCCTCTTACGAAGCGGCACGGAAACGGATTGCGGAATTCATCGGGGCAGCCGCTCCGGAAAGCATTGTTTATACCCGGAACGCCACCGAATCCCTGAACCTTATCGCCGCCACCATGGGAGAACAGGCTGTACAAAAAGGGGATGAAATTGTCGTCACCGTCATGGAACACCATGCCAATTTTGTTCCCTGGCAGCAGCTTGCGGCAAAGAAAGGCGCCATACTGAAGGTTGTGGGACTTGACCGGGAAACCCTGGAGCTTGACATGACTGCCCTTGAATCCGCCGTCACCGGGAAAACCCGTTTTATCTGCTGCACCATGGCATCCAACGTCCTCGGTACCACGCCGGACATGGCGGAAGTCACGAAACTTGCAAAAAAATCCGGCGCACTGACCGTATTTGACGCGGCACAGTTTGTCCCCCATCATAAACTGGACATTTCCACTTTCGACCCGGACTTTCTCGTGCTTTCCGGCCACAAAATGCTGGCACTGGACGGATTCGGCATCCTGTACGGAAAGCCGGAACACCTTGCCGCCATGCCGCCCTACATGACCGGCGGCGACATGATAGAAAATGTTACCATTAAAAAAACCACCTATGCGGAACCGCCGCAGAAATTCGAGGCCGGAACCCCGTTCATGGGAGGTGCCGTATCCCTTCATGCTGCCATTGACTACCTTGAAAACATAGGGTTTGACCGGATTCAGGCGCATGAAACCCGGCTGGCAAAGCTGGCGGATGAAAAATTCCGTGCCCTGGGGAAGGTAAAACTTTACCGGAAACCGGACAGAATTCACAACGGCATTCTGCCCTTCAACGTGGAAGGCGTACATCCCCATGATGTTGCGACCATACTGGGCGACATGGATATCTGCGTCCGTGCCGGCCACCACTGCGCCCAGCCCCTGATTCGTTTCATGGATGAAATGGCAATGGTGCGGGCAAGTTTTTATATCTATAACACGGAAGAAGATGTGGACCGGCTCATTGCCGGAGTTAAAAAAACACTGGAGGTTTTCCACAAATGACCACGCCACTGGACAACATGTACCGGGACTTGATACTGGACCATTATGAACACCCGAGAAACTGCCACGAACTGAAAAACACGGACGGCACGGAAGAGGGCTACAACCCCCTTTGCGGTGACCATGTAGATATCAAATTTGAACAGGATAACGGTAAAATAACAGATATTTCGGTCTGTACAAAAGGATGTGCCATCTGCACCGCATCCGGCTCCATCATGTCTGACATCCTCAAAGGCCGTTCTGTGGAAGAGACCGAAAAACTGGTGACAGAAGTCAAAGCCTATCTCAAAGGTGAGCGGGATGTTGAAATCTCAAACTGGCCGGAAACATTGCAGGCGCTTTCCGGCGTCCGGAAATTTCCCATCCGTATTAAATGCGCCCTGCTCCCCTGGACCACCGCCGAACTGGCTTTGAAAAAGCAAATAAAACCGAAATAGCCGGAAAGGACACGCCTGTGACAAATGAAATTGTCCGCTTCGAAAACCTGAGCCGGAAATTCAATGGAAAACCGGCGGTAAACGGTCTCAATCTCAGTGTCAGTGAAGGCGAGTTTTTCGGGTTCCTCGGGCCGAACGGAGCGGGGAAATCCACCACCATCAACATGGCGGTGGGGCTGCTTCGTCCCACAAGCGGCAGCATCCGGATCTTTGGAAAAGACCCTTACAGAGAACCGTTGAAAGTAAAAGCCTCCATTGGTGTTGTTCCGGAGGAACCCTCTCTCTATGAGCGCCTTACCGGAATTGAAGCGTTGACTTTTTCCGGAAGGATATACGGGCTTGAACCCGAAACAGCAAAAGCGCGTGCCCGGGACCTGCTTTCGTGGCTGGAACTTGAAGATGCCGCCGGTACCCTGATTGTGGATTATTCAAAAGGAATGAAACGGAAACTGTCTCTCGGCTGTGCCCTGATTCACCGGCCACGGCTCCTCTTCCTTGATGAACCATTTACCGGAATTGATCCCATCGCTTTAAAAAATATCAAAGAAGTGCTGAAAAAGATGGTCTCGGAAGGTATGACGATTTTCTTTTCTTCCCACATTATGGAGGTGGTGGAACGGCTCTGTACCCGTATTGCCATTCTTCATCATGGGAAACTTTTTGCCGTGGGCACACTTGCGGAACTGCGTAAATCCCTCAACCTCACCGAATCCGCGACCCTTGAAGATGTTTTTATCCGGACGGTGGGAGAAAACCCCCACAGCGGGGAAACATCATGGCTGACACCATAAGAAAAAGCGGGAATTTCCGTGCCCTGCTTCACCTTAACTTCATTCTGGCATGGCGGGCACCGAAAACTGAAAAAATCAGCAACATATTAGGCACACTGCTCTTTTTCGGCAGTTTTCTTATCATGGCTGTTCTTTTTTTCGGAATCGGGCTCGGCTTGTCCCTTCAACTTCATTCCCCTTCAAAGCAGGTGCAGTTTCTGACATGGGAAAGCGGGATTCTCCTCTTCATCTTTACCCTCCTGAGTGTTTTTACAAAGGGGTTGAATCAGGGAAATGACCCGACACCGCTTTTTCACACTCCGGTCAGCACAACCCGGATTCTCCTTGCAGAGTTTATCGCCCGGATCGCAGGGCCGACGGTTCTGCCGCCACTGGGCCTTTTTGCGGGTTCGATACTTGGAATGGTGTACAAGGGATACACTCTCACCGCCATTCTCTGCCTGGCTGGTATGATTCTCTGGATTTTTCAGGTATTCCTGTTGCTGACAGCACTGGACTATCTGATTTTCAACCTACAGCGCTCCCGTCACTTCAAAGACCTTGTCCGCCTGATTTCCGGACTTTTAGTCGGCATATGGCTGACACTGCAATTCTGGATTTACAGTAAAAAGAAAATTGATGACACCTATTTCAAAATTCTTTTCCTGAAATTGAAAGCAGTTTGGCCTTCTGTTGAACACGTTGCGTTCTTTTTTCCGGGGCTCTCTCCGGTGGCATGGGCGACAGGTAAAGGGAACAGCCTTCTCATTCTCGCCGCCGCAATTATCGAAATCTTTCTGATCCTGAAACTGGGAAGCCATTCCCTCCGACAGCTGGTGGAAAACGGCAGCGGCACCAGCCGCAGGAAAAGGAAAAAACATCGTTTAAAAACAAAGGGGAAAAATATAATTACCAGCCGGCTTCCCTTCTGGCCCTTTGCGGCAAAAGAGGCCCGCTACCTTGCCCGGGACCCCCGGCTGAAAATGATGCTCCTGAATGTCCTTGCCGGGCCGTTGAGCATACTGATTCTCTTTTCCACGCCAAAGAGCGGATTCTCAATCCGGGCCATTGAATACGGCGTTCCGTTTCTGTTCCTGATGTACATGGGGCCGTTTATCTTCAACAGCCTTGCCATCGAACGGGACGGGCTGAGAACCGTTCTTCTGTCCCCTTTCCCGAGATGGAAACTGTTTGCCGGAAAGAATTTTGCTTATTTTGTTCTTTATCTGCTGCTTCTGGTCCCGGTGAGCGTTATCCTCTCTTTAAAAGGCGTGAAGGCCCCATCCCTTGCCGCGGACTGGGCATGTTTTCTTCCCATGGCACCGATTTTCTTCGGAGTGGGCAACCTCATTTCACTTTTCATGCCGATTCCGATCATCGCCGCCGGAAAGCGGCTGAGAGCAAACCTGCCGAAGGGCCGTCAGTGGCTTTTTTCCCTGGTCAGACTGCTTATCAATGGTGTCTTACTCCTCATTTCCGCGCCGCTTTTCATCGGGCGTTTCGTCATCATTCACTTCTGGCAGCAGCCCTGGATAATTCTGCCGGTGGTGCTGTTGATGACAGTGTATGGTACCGTCTCCTATTATTTCATGCTCGCCGCCGCCAACCGGATGCTCCCCGCGAAAGAACCCCGGATTTACGAACTGCTTGTCAGAAAAGGGGGATAAAAATCTGCGGCCGGCGGTCAAACTGGTTCTTTCAAGGTCATTCCGACAGATTCCTGTAAACCATTTTCCGCTCCGAACCGTATTCACATTGTTGAAACTTGTTTCGGAGGTCACATGAAACATTCCAGCCTGATGACAATGAGCGTATTGGTTCTGCTGCTGTTTCCGTTCACCGCGAATGCTTCCCGGATTTCCGGGCAGCCCCCCTGCTATTCTGTCCACCAAACCGCTGTTCCCATCCGGATTGACGGAAAATTCCACAGAAAAGAATGGAAAGACGCCACAAAAATACAATTAAACTATGAAATTGACCCGGGCGAAAACATCAAGCCGAAAGTTAAAACAACCGCCTACCTGACCTACGACCGTAAAAACCTCTACATTGCCTTTGTTGCCGAAGACCCGAACCCCGCCTCTATCCGGGCAAACCTTTCGGACCGGGACCAGGCCTGGCGGGATGATTTTGTCGGCATCGCCATTGACCCGTTCAATGATCAAAGAAGGGGGTATGAATTTTTTTCAAACCCTCTCGGGGTACAGATGGATTTGAAACGGGTGGAAGGGAGCGGTGAAGACCCGTCATGGGACACAATATGGAACTCGGCGGGGAGCATTACCAAAACCGGCTATGTTGTGGAAATGGCAATCCCCTTTCGTTCCATCAGTTTTCCCGACACAACATCTGTTCAAACCTGGGGGTTCTGGTTTTTCCGCTCCTATCCCAGAGACTTTCGATACCAGATCAGCAACTGCCCGATGGACCGGAACAAAAACTGCTTCTTCTGCCAGATGAGTCACGCGAAGGGATTCAGGGGAATTCATCCGGGACGGAACCTGGAAATCAACCCCACCCTCACCGCAACACAGAATCATAGCCGAAACAGCTTCGGGCAGCAGATGAATAACCTCGGAACAACGGAATCACTGGGCCTCAACCTGCGCTGGGCTCCCACATCCAACATCACACTGAACGCCGCATTGAATCCGGACTTCTCCCAGGTGGAAGCCGATTCAGCACAATTGAGCTTCAATCGGCAATTTTCCCTGTTTTTTGAAGAAAAACGCCCGTTCTTCCTCGAAGGTGCCGATATTTTCCAGACAAAGGAACACCTGGTCCACACCCGAACCATCGCAGACCCTTCTTACGGTATCAAAGCATCGGGAAAATCAGGCGCCTTTGTATGGGGTTTCTTCAATGCCAAAGATACCATCACCAACATCCTGCTCCCCGGCAGTACCGGCTCCGGCTACGCGTCATGGAACCACGCTTCCACCGTCACCGTGGGGCGGATCCGGAAAGACATCCTGAAAAACTCCACCATCGGCATTCTGGTAACCAACCGTGCCGGCGGCGGTTATCACAACACCGTAATTTCCGCTGACGGACGAATCAATTTTACAGATAGTGATACAATCGAATTCCAGCTTACCACCACAGACACCAAAAACCCAAATGATCCGAATTCCGGCGCACTGAACGGTGAAAGCCTGTCGGGGAATGCCTATATGTTCAATTATGACCATGAAGAGCGAAACTGGAGCTTTAACCTGTGGCACAACCGGAAAGACAAAGGTTTCCGGGCAGACATCGGATTTATCCCCCAGGTGGACTACATAGAATCCGGATTTGCGCTCAACCACGTAACATACGGAAAAGACGGCGCATTTATTTCCCGGATTCGACCGGGAATCGTATCAGAGATTCAGAAAGATACCTCAGGAAATATACTGCACAGAGCCATCCATCTCGAAACCAACTTCAGTATGGCGGGACAATCGTATTTCGGTTTTTTCTATGACATGGAAATGCAGTTTTACGAAGGAATCAACCACTACTTCAATAACTACGGCATTTATTCGGGAGGCCGCCTGCAGAAAGTGGCATGGCATGTCCGCGGATTCTTCGGTAAAAATATAGATTATACCAACAACCGTCTGGGAGACTGGAAACGGCTCAGTACCGAAATAACCTGGTTTGCCAACACCCACATTCAGCTGGAAGCCAGTGCGGAACAGGAAAAAATGCAGGAATGGGGACAGAATCTATACACCGCAAACGTACTGCAGGGACGCTTCGTTTACAACTTCACCACACGGCTCTTCATCCGCAGTATCCTGCAATACACCACCCTGGAGAAAAATCCGGGGCTATACGGAGACCTGAACACGCGAATTTCCCGCTCCCTGTTTCCTCAACTACTCCTGAGTTACAAGATAAATCCCCGGACACTGCTCTATCTCGGCTACTCCGGCAGCCGCAGCGCCACCGAACTGAACCCTATGGAATCCTTTCAGCGCACACTCTTTTTCAAAATTGCTTACGCGTGGCGGCTCTGAAAAAACACTGTTCTCAAAAACACGGTTCATAAAAAAAGCGGGCCTTCCGGCCCGCCGTTTATTTTGAAAAATGGTGGAGCTAACGGGGTTCGAACCCGTGACCTCTACACTGCCAGTGTAGCGTGCTCCCAGCTGCACCATAGCCCCACTTTTCAGAATTTATGCATCCGCGATTTCACTTTCCCCGTCAATCTTCGCTTTTTCTTCCTCTTCCGCGTCTTTTCCGGCAGAATCCTTCTCCTGGTACTGACTGATTTCCTCGTCGTCTTCTCCTGTTGTAACAATTACCTCGTTTTCTTCCTGAATCTCTTCTTCTTCAATCTTCTGAATTAATTCACGCTTTTCATTAATCTTCTCTTCAAGGCCACCCAGCTTAATGAAAAAACTCTCATACTTCTCTTTATCCAGGTTGTCTGCCTTTGTAGACTCATAAATGTAGCGGCCGAGATCTTTGTAAATCAGCGACATCTGGTGTTTCAGGCTTGAAACCTCCAGCTTGAGGTTGGAAATCCGCCATTTCTTTCTGGCCTGCTTGCGAATTTTGACGGAAGTTTCCTTGATAAACTCAAGGGATTTATCCATCAGTTCCCGTGTTTTTTCTTTATCCATTTTTTCCCTCCTCAATGCGTATTATGTCCGAGTCCGCCGCCCTTGTCAACCCTTTTTGACTGGCAAAACAGCCAAAAATACAGTGGATTTCAGAGGTTCGGGAAAGAGAATATACCTCCTTCCCGGCCATATGCACCGGTTTCCCGGATCAATGCTCATTCCCCTTTTTCTCATCTGCCCAGCGGCGGGGGTGGAGCATCGCCTCCGGAGACAGAATCCGGTCAATTTCCTCTTTTGTAAGCAGATTCCGTTCCAGTACCAGTTCATAAACCGACCGCCCTGTTTTCAACGCTTCCTTGGCAATGGAGGATGAGTTTTCATAACCAATGTACGGATTCAGCGCAGTAACAATTCCAATGCTTTTTTCCACATACCCCCGGCAAACCTCCCGGTTTGCGGTAATCCCAAGGACACAGCGATCTGCCAGCGTCATCATTCCGTTTCGCATAATGTCAATGGACTGAAAAAGGTTAAACGCAATGATAGGTTCCATGACATTCAGCTCCAGCTGTCCCGCTTCCGCCGCCATGGTGATGGTTAAATCGTTTCCAATGACCTGAAAAGCAATCTGGTTGACCACTTCGGGAATCACCGGGTTGACTTTCCCGGGCATAATGCTGGAACCGGGCTGCATTGCGGGAAGGTTGATTTCGTTGAACCCGGCCCGGGGGCCGGATGAGAGCAGCCGCAAATCATTGCAGATTTTTGACAATTTCACAGAAATTCGTTTGAACACACCGGAGAGCTGCACAAACACACCGGTATCCTGTGTTGCTTCCACAAGGTTTCCGGACAATTCCAGTTCCAGTCCGGTGACGTTGCGCAGTTCCTCGGTGCAGAGTTTCGCATAAGCCGGATCTGCGTTGATGCCGGTACCGATGGCAGTACCTCCCATGTTCATTTCATTGAGAAGTTTTGCAGCCTTTTTCAGCATCCGGACATCCTCACCCAGCATAGTTGCATAGGCACCGAACTCCTGGCCCAACGTCATCGGCACAGCATCCTGAAGCTGAGTACGCCCCATTTTGATAACCGAACGAAATTCCTTTTCTTTTTTGCTGAAAGCGGACTTCAAATACCGCATAGCATCCAAAAGGCTGGTAATGGAGAGCAGCAGCCCGATTTTCAATGCCGTGGGGTAAGCGTCGTTGGTGGACTGGGAAAGGTTTACGTGATTGTTGGGGTGAATGATGTCATATTCTCCGGGCTTCTTTCCCAGCTTCTGCAATGCAAGGTTGGCAATCACTTCGTTGGCATTCATATTCGTGGAGGTTCCGGCACCGCCCTGAATAACATCCACGGCAAAATGCCGGTGATACGCGCCGCCGATTATATCGTCACATGCTGAGACAATGGCATCGGCAATTTCAGGCGCCAGCAGTTTCAGTTTCAAGTTTGCCAGAGCGGCGGCTTTTTTGACCATTGCCAATGCTTTGATCAGGTTGGGATAATGACTGATGGGAACACCGGTCACGGGAAAGTTTTCGACAGCCCGAAGGGTCTGAACCCCGTAATACACATGGGCGGGAACCCCCCGTTCCCCCAGCAGGTCATGTTCCATCCGAAATCCGTCCGCATGGTAGTCCGCGCCCTGATTCACCAGTTTTTTGCTGGAACTTTCCAGACGGCGGCTCAACAACTTTGAAATCCCTTCCACCATCAGAAAATACACCCGGGGATTCTCTCTGCGGATGACTTGAAGCCGTTCCCGGGTCAGCTGCATCACACGGACCGGTGTTTTTGCCGTCGCGGTGGCAGAATGAACCGTATCGTCCAGAAAAATGGCTTCCCCGAGAAAATCTCCTTTGGACAGCACAGCCAGAACCTCTTTTCCGGCATGTACCCGCTTACTGATTTCCACTTCCCCCTCCATTACCACCATGAAGCGGTTCCTCGGGGAATGTTCCCGAAACAAAACTTCTTTCGGAGAGAATTTCTTTGCGGTGAAACAGGCAGCTATTTTTTCAAGTTCCTCTTCATTCAATTTTTCAAAGAGAACAGTCGCTTTCAACAGCTCTTTTCTTTCTTTCATTTTTGCCAGTCCTTTTTTGAAACCCTGCTTACGGCAGTTTCTTTTTTGCAGCCTCATATTCCCGAATCACATCAGCCAATATTTCAGCTGCCGGTTTTGTTTCGTGAATCAGGCCAACAGTCTGTCCCGCTGACCAGACATCTTTCCATGCCTTCTTTTTGTTCACGGACGCGGAGTCTCCCATTCCCTTCATCGCACGATAGCCCTTGTACATCTTAAACCATTTACGGGTAAAGGAAAACCGTGTCCAGAACCGTTCGAAAAAACCAAGTTCCGTTCCGAGATTTTCAAGATACGGCGTGTTGATAAAATTTGCATGGGTTCCGGTCACCCGCGCGGTGAAAATAATATCTTCCGGGCCGGATTCAAGAATACTGTCTTTGTAAGCGTCGTTCACAGCGGTTTCGGCGCAGGCAATAAACCGGGTTCCCATATAACCGGCTTCCGCCCCCAACGCCAGCGCGGACAAAAGAGTTTTTCCGCTGGCAATTCCCCCTGCCGCGATAACCGGAATATCCAGATTGTCCACAAGCCACGGAACCAGCACACTGCCTACAATTTTCCCCGCATGGCCCCCTGCGCCATAGCCCACCGCCACAACCGCATCTGCACCGAGTTTCTCTACCTTTTTTGCATAATCCAGGTTTGTTACGTCGCAAAACACCTTTGTTCCGATTTCATGGGCTTTCTCAATAACCTGTTTCGGTGAACCGAGGGAAGTGATGATGACCGGAACTTTATGCCGGATACAGATTTCCAGATGCTGTTCCTGATAAATATTTGATTTATTTGTAATAATGTTTACTCCGTACGGCTTATCCGTCAGTGAACGAACAAGCTTCAGGCCTTCTTCAAACTGCTCCGGTGTCCGGTAATTCAGCGCCGGAAACGTTCCCAGCCCGCCGGCTTCGGAAACCGCCGCAACCAGTTCGGGGTTGGAAACCAGAAACATCGGCGCCGCAATTACCGGAAATTGAATTCCCAGCATTTCCGTAATTCTTGTTTTCAAGTGAACCTCCAATTTTTTCTTTCCGGATTGATTATATCGGATTCAATGGAAAAGCGGCCTGGAACTTTTGCTCTCCAACGAGGAAAAAGCCGGGAAAAACCGGCTTTTGAGGGATAGAAATGGAGGCTATTCATTTCTGCATCTTTACCATGCGAGAAAGGTGCCAACTTTTACCCTTTTCCCGGGAGAAAAGCCATTTTCAATCGAATCAGACGATTAGTTTCATTTTCCCGAAAAATTCAAACCGTAAACCCCATGATCATTTCAGAGAACGGGAAATACCGCGTCATTTTGGCTTACCAAAATATTCCCGGATATTCTGAATATCCCTCTGTCCGATTTCTTCCGCCAGAACCGCATCCGCCGCATTGAGAACCCCCCGGAGGGAACCGAAACGAATTAACAGCCGCCGGGACTTTTCCTTTCCAATCCCCGGAACCTCCGTCAGCACGGGAGCCACCGCGTGCTTTTTTCTCAACTGCCGGTTAAACGCAATGGCAAAACGATGTGCCTCGTCCCGGAGCCGGATAAGAATCCTTGCTGCCGGTTCCCGCAAATCCAGCGCAATGCCGTCCGGATAGCGGGCCGAAAAAATCATCTCCTCTTTCTTTGCCAGCGAAGCCAGTTCCATCTGATGTTCAACGCCCAGCTTTTCCAGTTCATAACGGGCCGCACTGAGCTGCCCCTTCCCTCCGTCAATGAGCAAAAGCTCCGGCAAACAGCCTTTCTGCCGAAGAATACGACCATATCGCCGCCGAACCACCTCCGCGACAGAGCGGAAATCGTCATTTCCGCCGCCATGCTGAATGCGGAATCGCCGGTACCTGCTCTTATCCGGCTCACCATTCCTGAAAACAACCAGTGATGCCACCATAAACTTTCCGCCGAGATGGGAAATATCAATACATTCCATCTGTTCCGGTATTTTTTTCAATCCAAGGATCCGCCGCAGTTCTTCCAGATCCTCCTTCCGCCGTTCTGCCCTCAAAAGCACTTCACCGGCATTTTTCTCCGCCATCGAAATCACAGAAAGAAACCTGCCCCGCTTCGGCTGCCGGATTTCAATGGATTTACCGAATTTCTGCCGATGAAAACTCTCCAATACTTCAACAGCCGAAACCGGCCGGTTTACAAGGAGAAGGGAAAGGGGCTGACGCAGGCGGAAAATGTGCTGCTCCAGAACATGACGAAACAATTCTTCCTGAATGTCAAACACATACTCAGTCTTATCCAGCAGGCGCCCCGCCCTGAAATGAAGAACCACAACGGCAGCCCGGCTGCCCTCTTCGGCCCACGCCGCCGCATCCAGAAAAACTCCGCCTTCCAGCAGCACGGACTGGCGGGTTTTGAAGCGGCGGATTTCATCCAGTAAATCCCGGATCCGGGCCGCTTTTTCATATGCCAGCTGTTCGGAACAATCTGTCATCTCCGCCGTCAGTGTTTTCTCCAGTTCCTCATAGCTCCCGCTGAGAAAAAGCCCGGCTTTCTCCACCTGACGGCGGTACGCATCAAAATCCGCTTTCCCCGCACAGGGAGCGGAACAGCGTTTCAGCTGATATTTCAAACAAGGACGGTTCCGATGATAAAAATCCTTTCCGCAGGTTCGAAGCTGAAAGAACTTCTCCGTAATTCCGATGATACGGCGCACCGCGCCGGCAGAAGGGAACGGGCCGAAATAGCGGCTCCCATTACGGCCGCACTTCCTTGAAAAATAAATGCCGGGAAACTCATCTGTCATCCGCATCTCGATATAGGGATATGTTTTGTCATCCTTCAAAAGAATATTGTGGCGGGGACGGTGCTTTTTAATGAGATTGTGCTCCAGAATCAATGCTTCCACTTCGGTATTGGTCACATAGAACTCAAGAGCGGACGCCTCTTTCCGCAGCATCACGGATTTATGATTTTCGTCTGTAAGGTAAGACAGAACCCTGCGTTTCAGATTTACCGCCTTCCCCACATACAAAATGGTTCCACCGGAATCCCGAAACACATAAACGCCGGTTTTATTCGGCAGGTTCCGGATCTGTTCCGTCAGTGTTTCCATGCTTTTTCAATGCAGACAGATGGTCGCGGATGGACATAATCAAATGCTTGGGAAAAGGCGACCCTTCTTCCCTGAGTTCCAGAAGTTTTTTCAGAATCTGTTCCGCCTCCTTCCTTCTCTTCATGGAAAGCAGCACAATTCCCAGGTGATATAATGCCATGGGATTTCCCGGTGACAGTGAAAGGCTCTCTTCCAGGAGCTCATAGGCTTTCTCCAGCTTCCCCTTCCTGAAGTTCACCCATGCCAGCGCATCCAGCGCATGGTGCCGGAGATCCCTGTCCGAAATTTTTAATCCGGTTTTCGCACATTCTTCAGCATCTGACAGGTTTTTCAGTTCACAGAGATCCATTGCGAGATGAACATAACCCAGCGTCTTCGCATAGTTCGAAGGAAAACGCTCCATCATCTCATGTGCCAGCCCAACCGCTTCTTCCATCTGTCCGGATGCCTTCAGTGCACTGTGCCGGATACTGTACGCCGCCAGCCCCATTCCTTCCGGCACATCCTGGCTTAAAATCCGTTCCGCAAGGAGCGCCGCTTCCTCCAGCTGTTCACTATCCACCAGATACATGGCAAGGTGAACCATCACAAGGGGATTTCCCTGCTCCACCGATAAAAGCCCCCTGCAATAAGCAATCGCCCGGTGATGCTCGCGCCGTTCCGCAAACTTGTCACATTTCTCAAGGAGTTTCATAATCTCTTCATTATGTTTTACATACGAAAGGGTTTCATCATCAATCTCAAAGGGGCGGACCAGTTCCAGCCGGGAGGGATTCAGCTGCAACACCTCTTCAAACATCTCCTGTGCCTTCCTTGACCATCCCAGTTCCAGATACACCATCCCGAGATAATAATAGGCATCTTCAAAACCCGGATCGGTTTCAATGGTTTCCAACAGAAGTTTTTCCGCCTTTTTCGGCTGATTCATATCCTTCTTCACCAATGCCATAAAAAATAGAATCTCCGGAAGTTTCTCCCGCTCCAATGCCATCCCGAGAAAAAAATCCGCCAGTTTCAGATTGCCTTCAAAATAAAAAATTGTGCCCAGGGTGAAAAACGGAAGATAAAACTCAGATGAAATTTCCACCGCTTTGTTCAGATGTTCCACAGCCGCCTCAATCTCTCCGGTATCATTATGAACAAGGCCCAGGAAAAGATTGGCATCATAATCACCGGGATGGCTTTCAAGGGTCTGCTGAAAAAATCTCCGGGCCCGTTTCAAGTCGGAACGCATATAATAAGTCTGGCCCAGATAAAAAGAGAGCCGGTAATTTTCCGGGTCCTTTTTCAGCGCCTTTTCCAGCAACTCCAGCCCCTCATCCAGTTCTCCGACATCGATTAGCCCCTCGGCTTCCTGAACAAGTTGCTCAAACCCCTCCCGGTTCCGTCCGTGGTACATCATCAGGATATTTTCCCTGTAAGCCTGAAATCGTTCCCGCTCTTCCTTATTCTGGATATCCGAAAGAATCCGGTTTTCCCAGATATGCGAAAATTTGTCCCGTTGAATCAGGCCCTTCTCGGACAAAATCTCCACCAGCGACAACAGGCCGGTTCTCAGCACCACCACATCCTGATCCAGTGCCGCAATCTTCCGCCTCATCTCCCCCAGCTCCTCAAACAAATCGGAAAAATTGCTCTCAAACTTGGAAAAGACCTGGGCGATAATATTGTCTTTATCAAACTCTTCCAGCGTACCGAACCGGGGATTCGCATTTGTAATCAAACGGGTTCCGCAGTTGGAGCATACGGGGGCATCTTCAGGGTTGTAGAACCCGCAAACAAAACAATACATGAGCTGTTACTCCCTCGACCGGACACCCGGCCGCCTTTTTTCACCGGTTGTAGTCGTAAAACCCCTTCCCGGACTTCCGTCCCAGATACCCCGCGTCCACCATCTTAACCAGAAGCGGGCACGGCCGGTATTTGGGATCTTTGAATCCATCGTACATCACCTGCAGAATAAACAAACATACATCCAGGCCGATAAAATCCGCCAGCGTCAGCGGCCCCATGGGATGATTCATTCCCAACTTCATCACAGTATCAATGGACTCAACGGTTCCCACGCCTTCCATCAGCGCGAAAATCGCCTCGTTAATCATGGGCATCAGAATCCGGTTGGCAATGAACCCGGGATAGTCATTCACTTCCGCACCCACTTTCCCCAGTTTATCCGTCAATTCCAGAACGGTTTTCATAGTTTCATCCGTCGTCTGGGCACCCCGGATAATCTCCACCAGCTTCATTACCGGCACCGGATTCATAAAATGCATACCGATCACCTGATGGGGGCGGCCGGTCAGCGCGGCCAGTTTTGTAATGGAGATGGAAGAGGTGTTGGAAGCAATAATCACATCGGAACCCAGCAGCTGATCCAAATCCTGAATCAGCGCTTTCTTGATATCGTAATTCTCGGTAATGGCCTCCACCACAAAATCACAATCTTTCAGGTCATTCAACTCCACCGTTCCCTGAATCCGATCCAGAACCTGCTGCTTCTCCTCTGCGGACATCCGGCCCTTATCCACGCCCCGCTGCAGATTCTTCGAAATCGTATTCAAACCCCGTTCCACAAATTCGGGTTTTACATCCCGCATCACCACCTGAAAACCTTTTTCGGCAAAAACATGCGCAATCCCATTTCCCATCGTTCCCGAACCGCAAACACCCACTTTCCGAATTGCCATTTTATCCTCCCAAAACAATTTTATGCTCCGTTTCATTCTACGACTCAATAGAATAAACCGCAACCTTCGAAAACAATCCGGACAATCCTATTGTTTGTTTCCAGAAAAATTTCATTCTTGAAAGACAGGATTTTTCGTGTAACATATGGGAATTACAGGAGGATTTTATGAAATATATTTTCTTCTTGCTGTTCACGGTATCGGTCTTTGCATGGACACCGGCAACCCGAGAATACATGGCAATCACCGCGTTTCACGCATTTCCAGCAGATGTCCGGCTGGTGCTGAACCACCAGCGGAAACGCTACCTCAAAGGCGCCTCATCCGAACTTTCGGGAAAATCCCGGAATGACCTGATAAACGAAGGCTGTAAAATCAGTGAAGAACTTTCCGCCATGCTTTCCTCTCACCCGGATTTCGGGATTTTTGCCGAAAAACTGGGCCGGCTGATGGCGATTACCGCTCAATTGAGTGATCCCTATCTGGATTCCGCTTCCCCTCACGCCGCGGATTATCGAAACTATGTTGAAAAGAAGCTGGACTGTTTCTTTTTTGCCGGAACCCCCATGCAATTCAGCAAAATCACCCCCAGAGATATTTGTGTCCGGCTGTTTCATGTTCCGGATTTGGGAAAAAGCCATCTCCGTGCCATTGAGCAGGATTACAAAACTTATCACAACTCCCGCAATTTTGACGATCTCTCCGCCGCTTTCGGTTCCGGTTCACTCCTTTTTTCAGATAGCTGCACTGAAATGGTCATTATCACATCCCTCCTTTGGAAGCAGGGCGCGGGACACGCAGATGACGCCGCTATCTTTTCCCATTGATTGATCTGCCCGAAGCTGTTTGGTTCATGCCCGGGAATTATCAGGAATCGCTCAGCTTTTCCTTGCAGCTTTGCCCGTATTTCGTTATAGTTGAATTGCATCTAACTGGAGTCAATGAATGGGAAAAAGTCAAAGTGTCCGTTCGGTTTTTTTTCGTTATGTTTTGTGGCTTGTTGTCATTTCCGCGATTTTGTCCGGCCTGCTCCGGCTGGGTATGGAATGGCGGCGCTCCAGGGCGGAGTTTTCCAATCTCCGGAAAAATTATCTCAACAGTCAGAAAGCAATTCTGAAACAACGGGTAGAAGCCGTTTTCTGCTTCATACATTATCAACGGATTCATACGGAAGAAAAAATCCGGGGATTGATTTCAGACTGGACAACTGAAGCAAAAGCACTGATTCGTCTTTCTCTGCAAACAGTTCCCCGAAACACCCCTCTAAAAAACCGGCAGCGGCAGACAATTGCCATCCTGAAAAAGCTTGAGCCTCCCACCGGATTCGGCATTGTCGCCATTGACACAATGACAAAAAAACAACTTATTTCCACAATTACTCCGGCCCTCAGCCATGAACAGATACTTGCCATCCTAAACCACACATCAGGTTCTCCTTTTGAAACCGACGGACTCATCGGAGAAGCAGCCGAAATCCCGGGAGCCCGCTTGTATATCGCAATTCTGGAACCCCGGTCCAGGCAGGAAGAGTGGATGAAACATCAGGTTCTTCAATACGCAGCATCCCTCAGATTCGGCAAAGAAGGCTATATTTTCATCAACACATTTGACGGGATTCCCCTGCTTCGTGATGGAAAACGGGTAAGAAACGGAAAAAGCATGTGGGAACTCACCGATCCCAACGGAGTAAAAGTACTCCAGGAAGAATATCGGGCCGCCACCAAAAACGGAGGAGATTTCATTTACTACAGTTGGCGAAAACTGACCAGCAAACAGGTTACACCCAAAATGTCTTACATCCGAGGACTAACAGACTGGAAATGGATGATCGGCACCGGGAGTTATCTGGATGAAGTAAATGCGGCCATCAATGCCAGAAAAGCAGAAGTAATGCGCCGTTTTCGCCTGCAGGGAGAATTGAATCTACTGGCATTTCTCTTAATTATCGGCATTATTTTCCTGATGACAAAGAGAATGGGCAGCAAGCTCAGCTCGGAATTTGACGTTTTTTCCACGTTCTTCCGGGATTGCACCGTCGCGCACCGCCCCATCGACATCGACTCTCTGAAACTGGACGAATTCAAACTGCTGGCAGCGCAAGCAAACCGGATGATCGAATCGAGAAAAGAAATGGAATCGGCTTTGAGAAAAAGCGAAGAAAAATTTCATCAACTGTTTGAAAAATCCAGAGACGCCATGAGTATTTTGAGCCGGGAAGGTTTTATTGATTGTAACGAAGCGCTCCTGACCCTGTTTCATGCCTCGGACAAAACAGAGATGTTTGTCCCACCATGGAAACTGTCCCCGGAATTTCAGCCGGACGGACAATTGTCCGAAGAAAAGGCAAAGTTAATTATTCAAGAAACTTATGAAAAGGGAAATGCCCGGTTTGAATGGCTGCACAGAAAATTCAGCGGGGAAGAATTCTGGTGCGAAATTACACTGACCCGGATCCCATGGGATGAAGAAGACTGTATTTTTGTGATCTGGCGGGATATTACCGAAAGCAAAACCGCCATGGCAAAGCTGCAGAAAAGTGAAGCCCGGCTGCGGAAATCCCAGGAATTGTCCCGGGCCGGAAATTGGGAAGTGGACTTAATCAACAATCACTACATCGCATCTGACGAAGCATACCGGATTTACGGCTATACCGCCATTGGTGCCGTCACTCCGTTCGAGGAAGTTGCACGGGCTGTCCATCCGGAAGACCGGAAACGGGTGGAAGAAGAATTCCGGGATTTCATTATCCGTGGAACCCCCTATGACACGACATTCAGGATCCGACGTTTCAATGACGGTGCGGTCCGCTACATCCGCTCCATGGCAGAGCGGGTCACCGATAAAAACGGCCGCGCAACCCATATCCTCGGCGTCATTCAGGACATTACAGAGTTTATTGAAAAAGAACGTGAAGCCCGCACAGAACATGAAAAAATGAGAATCACCCTGACCAGCATGGCCAGCGGGGTCATTGTAACTGATAAAAAATTCAGAATCGAACTGATGAATCCTGTGGCAGAAGAACTTACCGGATATCCGGAATCCCGGGCCATCGGCAAACCCCTCGGGTCCGTCTACCGCGGGCTGGATCCGGAAACCAGAACCCCATTTCCGCTCCCCGACATGAAAGAAGCAATGGAAGGAGGCGGGTTTCGCCGTTCTTCCACCGTTATCCTCCTCGGTGAAAATAACGAAGAACATATTGTGCTTTGCAGCTGTTCCCCGATTCAATGGAAAGACAGCGGATTCCTCGGGCTGGTTCTCGTTTTTCGAGATATCACGGAACGATTAAAGATGGAACATGAACTGCAAAAAACACAGCGGCTGGAATCCCTCGGTGTGCTGGCAGGGGGCATTGCCCATGACCTCAACAATCAAATGACAGGAATCACCGGGAACATTTCACTGGTAAAAGCCATGCTGAAAGATTCTCCGAAAATCACATCACTTCTCAATGAAGCGGAGAAAGCGGGAAATACCTGTAAAGCCCTTGCAAGACAGCTGTTAACCTTTGCTTCAGGAGGGGCACCGGTCATTGAATCAGTGGATCTGGAAGAATTGATACGGGAAAGTGTTTCTTTCAATTTAAGGGGAAAACCTACAAAAGCCGAAATTAAAATTGCTTCTCCTCTCTGGAAAGCCAGCGCGGACCCCGGGCAATTTCGACAGATCATGAGTAATCTGCTGATCAATGCCGTGCAGGCAATGCCGGACGGCGGTACCGTGTGTGTTTCGGCAGAAAATGTGCAGAATGATGATTCAAGTTCAAGAACACCCAGTGGAAAATATATTCGAATCACCGTCTCCGATACCGGCCCGGGAATTGACCCGGAAATCCAGGGAAAGATATTTGACCCGTTTTTCACCACAAAAGCAGACGGAAGCGGCCTGGGCCTGTCCACAGTCCATTCCATTGTCAAACGACACGGGGGCAGATTGAGTCTGGAGTCCATACCGGGCAAAGGAACCAGCTTTTCAATTCTGCTGCCGGCTTCCGAAGAAAATGAACAGGCACCGGTGGAAGCTCCCATCGCCCAGACAACCCCGGCACTGAATATTCTGCTGATGGATGATGAAGAAATTATCCGGGACGTGGCTCAGGAAATTTTCCGGTTCCTCGGCCACTCCATCACCATAACCACAGACGGAAAAGAAGCTCTCAATGCATACAAAAATGCCATGGAGCAGGGCTCTCCGTATGACCTTGTTCTCCTGGATATTACCATCCCCGGGGGAATGGGAGGAAAAGAAACCATTTCACAGCTTATGAAATTGGATCCGAATGTGAAAGCCGCCGTCACCAGCGGATATGCCCAGGACCCCATTATCGCTAATTTCAGTGAATACGGGTTTTGCGGGCGGCTTGAAAAACCTTTTAAGATTGATGACATTGAAAAACTGCTTGCCGCATTGTTCGGCTGATACTACAATCAAAACCGTAAGGAGCCTGAATGAGAAACCTGCTGATTCTGATACTTGTTTCTACAGTCCTGCCGGCACATTCCGGTACCTTTTCCCTGAACCTTAAAAAAGGAGACCGTTTTATCACCCGAATCTCCGGAAGCCAGACATTGATCCGCGATGTCGGGGGCCAGCAGACGCAGGTGGACAATTCCACCAGAATCACCCTTTCATTCGAAGTCGTTGACTCCAATAAAAAAACATGTACCCTGGCCATGCAATACAAACGCATCATCGCATCCAGCAGAGGCGCCGGCTGGGCATACAAATACGACACCGCGCCACAGTCCACAGCTTCCTCCGAAAAAGGGTCAAAAGAAATGAGCACATTTTACCGGGAACTGATCGGCCGGACTATTGTTATCACAGTGGACAGGCAAAGCGGCACAATCAAAAACATGTCAGGCTGGGACACATTGATCCGGCATCTCGCAGGCAGTTTGAAGCAGGGAAGCAGGGAAGCCCGCCTTAAGCTGGCACAAACCCTCATTTCCTCAATCAAAAGCGGAATGACCGGCGGCGGCCCGGACAGCATTTTTCTACCCATTGCGGGAAAAGAAATCAGAGCCGGAAATCAGTGGACCGTAAAAAGCAGCATGTCTACTCTCTCCGGCCTCACCCTGACAACAACATATAAAATTGCTGAAATCTTACCTGAAAAAGTCCGGCTTGCCATCAACGCCACCCTGGCCACCGCCTCACCGTCAACCCCCATTGAAACCGGTACGACAAAAATTCAATATCAGCTCAGCGGAACCCAGACGGGAACGGTAACTGTAAACAGAAACAGCGGATGGATTGCCAGTGCCGACCTCCGGCAGGAACTTCAGGGCACAATGACAATGATTGACATGGGAATTACCATACCGATTCGAATGACAGGAAAAACAACAATTCAAACCCTCAGAGAAAACGGGCAATCCCAAAATTAAAAAAGAAACAGACAAAAAATATGATAAAATTCCCGTATTGACCCATAATCTGAAACACAAGGAGCGTAGTATGAAAAAACTGATGATTCTTTTAACCGCAGCCGCCCTGCTGTCCACAAGCGCGTTCGCCGTAAAAATCGGCGGTGTCACTCTCCCCGACACACTGAAAGCCGGTGAAACCACGCTGATTCTGAACGGTGCCGGACTCAGAAAAAAACTCTGGTTCAAAGTGTATGCCGGCGGCCTCTACCTGACCCAAAAAAACAACAACCAGAATGAAATCATCAACGCGGACAAACCGATGGCGATCCGGATGCACTTCATTTATGACGGCGTTTCGGCAAAAAAAATGGTAAACGCGTGGAATGAAGGATTCGAAGCCGCAACCAACGACAACATGGCACCGATACAGAAAGAAATCAATCAGTTCAACGCCATGTTCAACGTCAAAGTCCATGAAGGAGACATCTACGATATCATCTATATCCCGTCGGAAGGTGTCAGTGTCTATTTTAACGGTAAGAAACTGGGGACAATCCCCGGACTCGCATTCAAAAAAGCGCTCTTCGGCATCTGGCTCTGTGACGACCCTGCAGACAGCGGCCTGAAAGAAGGAATGCTGAATCAATAAGCTTATTATCCCCCGGGGGGAAATCACCCCCCGGGATGTTAGTCTCTCTCTATCAGATTTTATTCCAACCCATTATTATATATTTTTGATTTTGAGTCATTTTGACTTATTTTAATATAATCTAATTTATTTTTATATATCAATCAATTCTATTTGGAAGCATGCTGTTTTTATCGTATTTCATCCCTGTCCGCGCCATATCAATCTTGACAAAAAAGATACTTCTCTCTATATTAGCAGTCGGAACGTTTAAGTGCTAATTCTCTTAAAGGAGGAAGAAATGAAAATTAAACCGTTGTACGACAGAGTACTGGTAAAACGAATGGAACCGAAAGAAGAGGTTCGCGGCGGTATTATCATTCCGGATACGGCAAAGGAAAAGCCGATGGAAGCGGAAGTGATTTCCGTTGGGCCGGGAAAAGACAAAGAACATCCCATGACTGTAAAACCCGGCGAAATTGTATTGATTGGGAAATATGCCGGAACCGAAGTCAAAATCAATGACGAAGAACATCTGATTCTGCGCGAAGAAGAAATTCTCGCCGTTTTGGACAAGTAAGGACTATAAAGAAGGAGTTGAAAAATGGCAAAAAAGATTTCTTTCAGCGATGAAGCCCGCCAGAGTATTCTGAAGGGTGTGGAACAGCTCGCAGATGCGGTACAGGCAACCCTCGGGCCCCGGGGACGGAATGTACTGATTGAGAAAAAATTCGGCTCTCCGTTGAGCACCAAAGACGGTGTGACCGTAGCCAAAGAAATTGAACTGAAAAATCCGGAAGAAAATATCGGTGCTCAGCTGGTAAAGGAAGTGGCTTCCAAAACCTCCGATATTGCCGGTGACGGAACCACCACCGCAACCGTTCTGGCACGGAACATTTATAAAGAAGGCATCAAGGCCATTGTTGCAGGCGCCAATCCCATGGATCTGAAACGGGGCGTGGATCAGGCGGTAAAAACCGTTCTGGACGGCCTGGGAAAACTGGCCCAGCCGGTGAAAGGCGATGAAATTGCCAAAGTCGGCGCAATTTCCGCAAACAATGACATGGAAATCGGGAAAATTATTGCTGAAGCAATGGACAAAGTAGGTAAAGACGGTGTGATCACGGTGGAAGAAGCCAAGGGTTTTGAAACCACCCTGGATGTTGTGGAAGGAATGCAGTTTGACCGCGGTTACCTTTCTCCGTATTTCGTAACCGACGCGGAACGGATGGAAGTGGTTTTTGAGAACCCCTTTATCCTGATTCACGAAAAGAAACTCAGCAACATGAAAGACCTGCTTCCCATTCTGGAGCAGGTAAACAAGACCGGCCGCGCACTTCTCATCATTGCCGAAGACATTGAAGGCGAAGCACTGGCAACCCTCGTGGTCAACAAGCTCCGGGGTGTCCTGAACATTGCTGCGGTGAAAGCACCTGGATTCGGCGACCGTCGGAAAGCCATGCTGGAAGACATCGCGATTCTCACCGGTGGAAAGGCAATTACCGAAGATCTCGGCATTAAACTGGAAAACATCACACTGGAATTCCTCGGTTCCGCAAAGAAAATTACCATTGACAAAGAAAATACCACCATCGTGGAAGGCGCGGGAACCATGGAAGACATCAAAGCCCGTGTGGCTCAGATTAAAGCACAGATTGAAAAAACAACCTCTGATTACGACCGGGAAAAACTCCAGGAACGCCTTGCCAAACTGGTCGGCGGCGTGGCCGTGATCAAAGTCGGTGCCGCAACGGAAACAGAGTTGAAAGAAAAGAAAGCCCGTGTGGAAGACGCAATGCACGCGACCAAAGCCGCTGTGGAAGAAGGCATCGTACCGGGCGGCGGCGTGGCTCTCCTTCGCCAGATTCCGCTTCTTGACGACATGAAACTTGAAGGAGACCTGAAACTCGGTGTGGATATTATCCGCAAAGCACTGACCGCTCCGCTGAAAGCCATCGCCAATAACGCGGGGCAGGAAGGGTCTGTTGTAGTTCGGGAAGTCCTCTCACGCAAAGGCTCCGAAGGATACAACGCCGCAAGCGATACGTATGAAGATTTGCTTGCAGCCGGCGTTATCGACCCTGTAAAAGTAACCAAAAACGCCCTGGTGAATGCATCTTCAGTGGCCTCCGTCATGTTGACAACCGAAGCCGTAATCACCGACATTCCGGAAGAAAAACCCGCCGCACCGGCAGCTCCGGATATGGGCGGAATGGGAATGTACTGATTCCCTCTGTTTGTCAATCCCGAAAGCCCGCCGTTTATCCGGCGGGCTTTTTTTGTCTGCCTTTCCGGCTTCAAAATGTCAGAACCATACAGTTCGGAGTCTGAAAATAATTTCTTTGCGGAACCACAAAATTTTTCTTGACCGAAGCTTTTCCGGTCGAATAAAATAGCGCCTGCACCCTGCGTGTGCAGAACAAACAGCCGCACGGGGAAAAAAGAAGGAGGTTTTATGCTATCCGACACAACTTTCGGATGGAATGACCGTGAAAACGTGGCATTGCAGCGCGAATATTCAAACCGTTAGCCTGTTGAAAACAACAAAAGGAGGATGAATTGAAAGCTTTGGGCACCCACATTCTTGTGGAATTTTATAACGCGAACCCCACCACACTGAACAACCCCGAAAAAATCGGAAATTTAATGAACCGGGCGGCCGAACTGGCCGGTGCAACCATCGTTTCAAGCAATTTTCATCACTTCAGCCCCCATGGCGTATCCGGCGTAGTGATCATTGCCGAATCTCATCTAACCATCCATACCTGGCCGGAATACGGGTATGCCGCGGTGGATTTGTTCACCTGCGGAGATACCGTAGACCCCTGGATTGCATTTGACTTCCTGAAAAAAGAACTGGACTGTGAACATCACTCCACAATGGAACTGAAACGCGGGCAGGTACAGGTGGTAAACCAGAACATCAAAGAAATCCGCCATAAACCCGTAACAGCCTGAAAGTTCAGGCATTAAAAAGGAGCCGGCACATGAACATCTGGGTAACCGAAGATCAAACGGAAAATCTACGGATTTCATTCCGCGTGAAAACCATTCTCGATCACGCCGAAAGTAAGTTTCAGAAATGCGACATCTATGACACTTTTGATTTCGGCCGCCTGATGATGTTGGACAATGTGGTCATGCTTACCGAGCGGGATGAATTCTTCTATCATGAAATGATTGCTCATGTGCCGCTGACCGTGCATCCCCGCCCCAAACGGGTTCTGGTTATCGGCGGTGGGGACGGCGGTACCATCCGTGAAGTTGCCCGTCACAGCGAAGTTGAAGACATTACCATCGTGGAAATCGACAAAATGGTGGTGGATATGTCCAGAAAACACCTGCCTTTTGTTGCATGCGGATTTGACGACCCCCGTGTCACCCTCCATATTGCAGACGGAATCCGCTTCATTCAGGAACAGAAAAATGCCTGGGATATAATTCTGATAGATTCCACCGACCCTGTTGCCTTTGCCGAAGGCCTGTTTCACAGTGATTTTTATACATCAGTGCGGGAAGCGCTTACCGAGAACGGCATCCTTGTTGCCCAGACCGAATTTCCGCTGCTGAGCAGAAATCTTATTCGGGACATTTTCAGCTCACTGAATCAGGTGTTTCCGGTAAGCCGGATGTACCTTGCCCCTGTTCCCACCTACCCCACCGGACTCTGGTCTTTCGGGTTTGCATCCAAAGGGCCGGACCCTCTCCGGGATTTCAACGTACAACGGGCAGCCGCTCTGGCCGGAAAACTAAAATATTATACCGGCGACACTCACCGTCACGCCTTAACAATCCCGCCGTTTATCCGGGAATTACTGCCGTAAAACAGCAGGGGACAAGAAAACCGGCACCCGGCATAATCAAACAATTGCCAGCTTGAAAACCTCATCCACTTTTTTTACGTAGTGAAGTTTAAGCCCGGTAAGATATTCGGGTTCAATTTCCTCGATATTTCTCCGGTTCTGCTCTGATACAACAATTTCACGAATCCCCGCCCGTTTCGCAGCAAGCAGCTTCTCTTTTAACCCGCCGACCGGAAGTACGTCCCCCCGCAGGGTAATTTCACCGGTCATGGCCAATGCAGCATTCACCGGACGGTTGGTCATCGAAGACAGCAACGCTGTTGCCAGTGTAATTCCGGCAGAGGGGCCGTCTTTGGGAATTGCCCCTTCCGGAACATGGATATGAATATTCCGCTCATCAAAAGGAAAATCCGAAAGTTTGTATTTTGAGTCATTTGAACGGATATAGCTCAAGGCAGCCTGCGCCGATTCCTTCATAACGTCACCGAGCTGTCCGGTGAGAATCAATTGCCCTTTCCCCTTCATTATGGAAGTTTCAATAAAAAGAATGTCGCCGCCCACCGGAGTCCAGGCCAGGCCGGTAGCCACACCGACACGGTTTCTTTTCAGCCTGGTATCTTCGGTAACTTTTTCAACACCAAGATATTCTTCAACATCTTTCGGCCCGATGCGGTACACAACTTCCGGGTCATCCTGCTGCCCCGCCGCCACCATTTTGAACACCAGTTTCCGAATCAGCTTATTGATTTCCCGCTCCACGTTCCGAAGCCCGGCTTCCCGGGTATAACCCCGAATAATCCGCCGAATCGCCGCCACGGAGATTTTAACCCGCTTCCGGTCCATTCCATTGGCTTTCAGCTGACGGGGGATAATATGCCGGCGGCAGATTTCCACTTTCTCTTCCAATGTATAACCGGGCAGTTCGATAATTTCCATCCTGTCACGGAATGCCGGCTGAATGGGGCCCAGCTGATTGGCGGTTGTAATAAACATCACGCCGGAAAGGTCAAAAGGAACACCGAGATAATGATCCCGAAAGGAATTGTTCTGCTCCGGGTCCAGAACTTCCAGCAATGCCGATGAAGGGTCGCCCCGGAAATCCGCGCCGATTTTATCCACCTCATCCATCATAAACACCGGGTTCATGGACCCCGCCTGTTTTATCCCCTGAATAATCCGTCCCGGCATGGCACCGACATAGGTACGGCGATGGCCCCGAACTTCCGCCTCATCCTTAATGCCGCCAATGGAAAGCCGGACAAATTTCCGTTCCATTGCCCTCGCGATGGAACGGCCCAGTGAGGTTTTCCCCACTCCCGGAGGGCCGACAAAACAGAGAATCGGACCTTTCATATCCGGATTAATTCTGCGAACCGCGAGATATTCCAGAATCCGCTCTTTAATGGGTTTCAGGCCGTAATGGTCTTCATCAAGAATCTTTCTCGCTTTGTTGATATCAAGATTGTCCTCCGTAAATTTTCCCCAGGGAAGTTCTATCATCCAGTCCAGATAGGTTCTGACCACCGACGCCTCCGCGGAATCCCCGTGCATCCGGGAAAGCCGCTTCAACTGTCTGTCCACCTCTTTCCCCGCTTCTTCATCAAGGGGAATAGACTGGAGTTTTTCCCGGTAATCCTGAATCTCCTGCTCCAGATCATCTGTCTCCCCCAGCTCCTGAAGAATTGCTTTCAGTTGCTGCCGGAGAAAATATTCCCGCTGGGATTTGTCAATCTCATCCCGGGCCTCCAGATTGATTTCTTTCTGGATTTCAAGAAGGGTAATCTCTTTTACCAGATGCTCATTTACTTTTTTCAGCCGTTCCATCGGATCCGTGACTTCCAGAAGCTCCTGAGCCTCCGGTACCTTCAATGTCAAATGGTTGGCAACAAAATCCGCCAGTTTTCCCGGTTCTTCAATACTGGCAATAATGGACATGACCTCCGGCGGAATGGATTTCCCCAATCCCACCGCTTTTTCCAGCTGCTGAACCACATTGGCGGTCAATGCTTCAAGTTTCACATTCGGTTCAATGGGCGGATCCATCAACTTATCCACAACAGCTTTATAAAAAGGCTTTCCGTCATTCAAGCTCTTAATTTTTGCCCGGTGCAGGCCCTGAACCAACAGACGCAGCGTGCCATCCGGCATTTTCAGCATTTTAATAATTACTGCAACCGTTCCCACCGGATACAAATCGTCGGGTTTCGCATCGTCCACATCCGGACTTTTCTGGGTAGTCAGGAGAATAAACCGATCGGTTGCCAGCGCCTCATTCACCGCCTCCACCGAACCCGGCCGCCCCACCGACAGAGGAATTACGAAAAACGGAAAAACAACAATGTCCCTGAGTGGCAATACCGGCAGAATATCCGGTGTCTTAATCTCAAACTTCTCTGCATTCTCCTGTAGATTATTCATGTTCTCCTTCCTCATTTTCATCATTCACAATATTCTTAACTGTCTTCTTCATTTCAGTTTCATCGGTTTCAGCCTGTTCAACAGGAATTGAAATCGGCCCGCCGCGGCGCTCCTCCCTCAGTTTCAGGCGAAGCGTCAAAATCCCATCCTGTAGCACCGCATGAACATCGGAAAAATCCAACGGGCGTTGGATGTATATCTTACGGCTGAATGTTCCGAAGTTTCGTTCAAGACAGACAAAATTCCGTTTCCTCTCATACTTCGGCGCCGCTTTCCGGCCGGCAATAATAAGAAAACCATGGCTGTACTGGATTTTCAAATCTTCCGGCTCAACACCGGGAACATCCATGATCAAAACAAGATACCCGTCTTTCTCATAAATATCAAGTGGCGGTGTCAAACTCGCGTACGCAGGACCGCGGCCGAGACTGCTCCCCCCCGCACGCTGTACCAGATCTTTCATTTCCAATTCAATTTTCCGAAGTTCCGCAAAGAAATCCGGCGGAAAAATCATTTTTTCTTTCTCCGAACCAGTGTCTGAAGTTCCTGCATGAACTCATCCACATCCTTAAACTCCCGGTACACCGAAGCAAAACGGACATAGGCAACAGAATCCAGTGTTTTCAGACGCTCCATCACAATTTCTCCAATATCCATTGACGGAATTTCCCGTTCCGCCACCTCATACAGCTTCGCAATAATGTCATCAACCAGAGCCTCGATTCTATCAATCTCCACCGGCCTCTTCTCGCAGGCTTTGAGAACGCCGCCCAGAAGCTTCTGCCGGTCAAATTCTTCCCGGCGCCCGTCTTTTTTAATCACAAGATATGGCATTTCTTCAATCCGCTCATAGGTTGTGAAACGGCGCTGACATTCCAGACATTCCCTGCGCCTGCGGATCATCCGGCCTTCATTGACCTCCCGCGAATCTACCACTCTATCTCTGTTCTCTTTGCAAAACGGACACTGCATAGTTGTATTATAAAGTTTTCGGCCCGCAAACTCAAGCTCACAAAAACAATAAAATTAAATCAGTTACAAACTCCACAAACCGCAGACCCCATATTCGGGTATCCGCCGCTTATCTGCCTTTTCGGCGGATTGTAAACTTATCCAGCACCCGGCCGCTGATACCGATTACCCGGACATGGATATCTTGATCCACATCTACAAGAATATAATGATTCTCCCGGGAAAATGCTTTCAGGTTTTTCCGCCATGGAATATCTTTCGCCATCTCGTAGAAAGGCGCTCCGGTACCGCCGCTGATAATTTGGGTGATATCCCCTGTCACAGGGGCAATGTCTTCGTTAATCAGCACTCTGGAATAGGTATGTTCATGTCCGCACAAAATCAGCTGTACACCGTAGCCGGAAAGGAGTTTCAGCAGCTGATTCCGGCGTTTTACCACATATCTTCTGTCAATCCCGCTATTTAACGACTTTCCTCCTCCCTCATAGTACATAGAGTCCTCCATGTGCGCGGAGACCGGGAAAGGGGGTTCGTGGGTTGCGACAATGATATGTGCCGCACTTTTTCCTTCGGTTTCCAGTACCTTTTTCAGCCAGGCCATCTGCCGCTCCATGATATAGCCTTCCGTATTTCCACCCTGCACCTCCGGGAAATCCCCACCTACCCAGTAATTGGTATTCAGCATAATGAACAGCGAATTTCCTCTATGGAAAAAATATGTATTTTCTTTGTAGGAGGGCAGCCCCGGCCTTTCTGAAAAATCGGCATTCTGCGGATTTACAAAAACCCTGGCAAAAACGTCCTCTGTTGAATGGGGCGGTTTTTTATCAAAGAAGATCCACGGGTTGCTCCGGTACATATTGATCAGCGCCTCATGGTTTCCGATTCCCGCGTATACCGGAATCATGGATGAAATCGGCTCGGTGGCATAGCGCCATTCTTTCAGCTCCATTTCAAATTCATCCTCCATGGAGCAATACCCATTGACCAGGTCGCCGGGAAAAAGAATAAATTGTGCGCCGTGGTGCCATGCGGACAGAAACAGTTTACGAATCACCTCTCCGTTGCAGCCGTGGAGATTATACTCCGCACCGCCGCTGCCCTGCCTGGAATCGCTCATCATTGCGAACCGCACCTGCGGCCCGTCATGCGTTTTGAACCGAAAAATACGGGGGTCGTCTTCAATGCGGTAGCTGTGAACGCCTGCTTTTAAACTTTTGAAACGAAAAAAATGCCGTTTCACACTTTTTTTCGATAAAATCCGTTTTCCATCCAGAACCAGAGCGGCGGGCCGGGCCCGGTTCAATTCAAATGAAATCACGACTTCATTTTTCTCCGGCATATCCAGATAGGGGCCAAACACCACCGTATCAAGGGGAGTCCCGTCTCTATCCAGCAGCACACGGGATTCAAATGATTCAAGGCGCCCTTTTTTTCCCACCACCTCCAGCCGATAATAAAGCAGTGTCTGTTTATTTGTCAGAAAACGGCGAACCCGCTTCAAATTCAGGGATAATTTAAACTGTGGGGAATGTGGAAATCCGGAAGTATTAATGCGGTAAACCGGAGCAATCGCACTTGCGCCGGGCAAAATCCCCGCTGTCAAATAGGCATAATAAACATCTCTTGAGGCATTAACATCAAACCCCAGTCTGTTCCCGGACCGGTTCACTGAAACCCCTTTTACAAGTAAATGATACCGGTCCGGCAGTTTATGTTTTGGAACCGGTGGAATTTTTGAAAAAACCGGAACAGCAAACAGAACAAGCAGAAAAAAAACAACTCGTTTCATCAGTGCGCACCTTTTGGCAAAGGTTTCTTATTCCAGATTCTGGTCAGCAGATAGAATCCCACCAGCGCGAACGGCAGCAGAAACAGCGGCCACCAGTGCCAGTTGTGGGTTGTAATCCATCCCAAAGCAAAAGACTGAACCCCGGTTCCAAGATACACAAAGCCGTCAATCATGCCCACCGCAGTGGCAGCCCCCTTCCGGCCGCCAAAATCCATGGTGGCGGTACCGGACATGAGGCCGTGAGTACCAATCACACAGGTGGAAACCACAAACACCACCACACCCAGTGCCCAGACATGGCTCATGGTAAAAAACATAAACAACAGCACAACCGCCAGCACGGCATAAAGGCCGCCGGCGGCAGGTGCCCGCTTTGAATCAAAGAAAATATCGCTGACCCAGCCTGCAACATTGCCGCCAATTACACCGGCAACCATCAGAATACCGCCCCAGCCCGCCATCAGAAAAGGTGCCAGCACCACCAGAGCGCCGGAAATCAACAGTGCCGCTTTGCGTTTTCCCCTCGCTTTAATGGCAAGAAGAAACAGAATAATACCGGCGGCAAATACCACCGCCACCACCGGCCAGTCCGCCCACGAACCGTTTCTCAACCAGTGGTGAGGCGGAAGGTGCATCACTTCTTTCACATAAATGGGGAACCAGTGCATAATCCCGTTGCGCAGCACACCGGTACAGAACTCTATAAACGCAATGGTCAAAATAATGGGATTGGTGAGAATCCGCTTCATAATCGTAAAAATCGGAATATCCACGCCCTCTTCGCCACTGCTGGCATCTCCGGTATCAAAATCCTTCAAACCTGCAAGGGCGGGACGGTCTTTCAATAGAAAAATTTCAACCACAAACATAACAAACAGCACCAGTGCCGGGGCATAAAACACAACCTTCGTTTCGGAAACCATACTGGCTCCCCCGCTGGTTGCCATACTCAGAATCCAGCCGTTTACCGTAAACGCGAAAAAAATACCGGACGAAATCATTGTGCCGAATATTCCGGAAAAGCCTCCCCGTTCATTAACATGAAACCAGTGGGCATTCACCTTCACGATGGAAAGTGCCCCGTAACTCTGAAAATACATATTCCCGGCATAAAGCAGCGAAAATACCCGCCGGATATGGTGCGCCTGCGCCGTTGCCTGATTGATCGTACTGACGTACTGTCCCATGAGAAAATTCATCACGGAAGCGCCGATTATCGCAATCAGCATTCCCTTCCGGCCTCCGATTTTATCCGTCAACGGCCCGTTCAAAAGAAATGAAAACGCATACACAACAGTTCCGATTCCGAAAATAATCCCGAAATCCTCTTTCGTCATAATATTGCCCAGGGCAATTTTGGAAACCGTCAGATTATAGCGCCCCATATAGAGGAACGCATACGCCAGCCCCAGAGGAAACCAGTTCAGAAAACGCCGGGTGCGGAATTCCTTTGTATGTTCAAACATTGTTCCGGCTCCGTTTCCGGTTTTCCCATAACCGGGCCATTACCGCTTCGAGATGCGGGCGGATTTTCTCGGGGTCGTCCGTCTTCTCCGGCATATTGTCGAACACGGCATAAGGAACCTTATATCCTTTCACAAGCAGGAAATCCGGATCCGCAGCAGAAAAATCCTCCCAGTCGGACTCCTTATACATCATTTCCAACTTCTTGTCTTCCAGTGCGTGCTCCAGCCAGGAATCCGGCCGGTCGGGATTGTAACGCCGCCGATTCTTCCGCAATGATTCCTCCCAGGTTACGGAGATATACAGGGTAACCGCCTTTGACAGCACCTCGTCCGAAAGATAATTGTAGGCTTCCCGGAACCCGCCGTGCTGGCTGCCCCGTGAAAACTCAATCAGCAGTGTTTTATCTTTGTGGTAGTCCGGATTATCCCGGAGTTTCTTTTCATACGCCAGATTCAGCTTCTTAATCAGAAAATTCCAGAACCATTGTTCTTTAAACGTGTATCCCGGCAATTTTTCACCGTTGTACTCAAACTCCTTATCGGAAATAAGCCGGGGCAGCCCCATTTCCTCCATCAAATCGTCATCCTCAAAACGTTCCCACAGAATGGGGAAATCATCAATCTCTTCGAACTCCCCGATATGGAACTTCTCAACCCGTTCCTTCAGGGGAACATTCTTCAGGAAATCAATTACTTCCGATTTTCCCGCTGCCGGCCTGCCATTCACAATCACAATATCGAAGGTGTTTTTCTCCACAACTTCCTCCCGAAATTAAAAATGCTGAACACATCATATCGCATTGCAAAGACAAAGTTAAGAAAGATGCCACTTTCCCTTTTGTTCCGGTTTTCCCCGGTGCACGGGGACACCGCCCCATTCTGTTTCCAGGCTGTCTACAAGCATAGCCTGAAAATCCTTTTCAGATTCCGTTACACCATTCCCGAAATATGCATCAGGATCAGAACACCTGCAGATACGCCCCGCACTTGACCGGTGGAAAGGGATTTGGGAAAATGGGTGGTCAGAAAAATGTTCATAGAAGAAAGGGAGCATCATGGAACAGTTAAACTGGTATTATCCGGAAAATTTGAATGAAGCCGCCCGGCTGGTGAAAGACGGTGATAAAGCGCCTCACAGCGGAGGAACCGCATTGATCCGAAGGGGGTTTCGGGGTATCAGAAGCATTGTAGACCTTTCCCGCCTGCCGATGAATGGCATTGAGGTGCAGGGGGAAAAAATTGAAATCGGGGCGATGTGCAGTTACAGTGAAATTATCCATGAAACCGGGGCGGTTTTCCCCGGCCATGTCCTGGTTCAGTCTCTGAAAAATTCCGCGTCCACACCGCTCAGAAACCGGATCACCGCAGGGGGCAGTGTGGCGGCTTTCCCGGCGTGGTCCGATCTTATCGGCCCGCTGCTTCTGTTAAACGCGAAGGTGGAACTCATGGGCCGTGAAAACGGAATCTTTTCCCTTCCGGAGTATCTGCTCCGCCGTGAACTGCGGGCAGGCTCCCTGATTACCCGGATTCTGATGAAAAATTATCCCCATATCGGCCTGCATTACAGAGAAACCCGTACTCAAGTGGATTACCCGGCTTTTACCGTTACCGTCATTGCCGCACCTGCCGGCAGAAACGGGGTGTTTCAAAATCTGAGAATTGCGGTGGTGGGGAACCGGGAACGGTTCCGCCGTTTGACAGAACTGGAAACAGCACTCAACGGAAAATTATTTTCGCATCTTGACAACCTGAATATTGATAATTATTTCCCGGTGGAATTTCCAGACAGGAAACACGGAAGCGGTGAATATCTCAAACATGCCGCCGAAGTCGCGCTGAAAGACATGCTGAATCTGATTGCGGGAGGGAAATCATGAAGACAAAATTCACAGTAAACGGCAAAGGGATTTCGGTCCATTTTTCTCCCACAGACAGATTACTGGATGTACTTAGAAATTATGGGTTTACGGAAGTGAAGGAAGGATGCAGAGACGGCGAATGCGGTGCCTGCGTGGTTCTCCTCAACGGGAAACTGGTAAATTCCTGCCAGGTGCTGGCCGCATCGGCGATGGACGGCAATGTGGTTACGGTAAAAGGACTGGCAGGGGATAAAGCGGCGCCGATTCAGGAAGCATTTGTGGATGCAGGAGCGGTTCAGTGCGGATTCTGCACCCCCGGAATGGTACTGGCAACTTATGCGCTGTTACGGGAGAATCCGGAACCGGATACCGGAGAAATCCGCCGGGCGCTGGATGGAAATCTCTGCCGCTGCACCGGATATGTGAAGATTATTCAAGCGGTACAGCTTGCCGCCGAAAGGACAAAGCACCATGAGTAAAAATTTTAATACTGTCGGAAAGTCTGTGCGGAAGATAGATTCCCTTTCTCTGGCAAAGGGAAATGCGATGTTTACCGATGATTTCCCATTGAAGGACGCCCTTCATATTGCCATTTTGTATTCCCCCCATGCCCATGCGGAGATTCTGTCCATTGACACGGCGGATGCGTTGAAAATCCCGGGGGTGGTAAAGATTTTCCACCATGAAAATGTACCCAGAGTGCTCCATACCACCGCCGGGCAGGGCTTTCCCGAACCCAGCGCCTACGATACCGCAATGTTTGATAAGAAGATGCGGTTTGTCGGAGACCGGGTGGCGGCGGTTGCGGCTGAAACAAAGGAAGCCGCAAATGCTGCTGTGAAGGCAATTAAAGTGGAATACAAGGAACTGCCGCCCATTTTCGACCCGGAGGCCGCTATGGATCCGGAAGCCCCGAAACTACACGGAGACGATGCGAAGATGCCGATTCCGGTGAAGTATGACCCGTCCCGGAATCTCGCCGCCGAAGTGGAAATCAAATTCGGCGATCTTGAAAAAGGATTTAAAGAAGCGGATTTCATTCTTGAAGATACATTCAACACACAGTATGCCGCCCATTGCGCCATTGAACCCCATACCTCCGCCGCTTATCTTGACGAACGGGGCCGCCTTGTGATTATTACCGCGACGCAGGTCCCTTTCCATGTCCGGAGAATTGTAAGCCGGGTTCTGAATATTCCCATTCGGGATATCCGGGTTATCAAACCCCGCATCGGCGGTGGTTTCGGAGGAAAACAGGAGGTTTTTCTGGAACAGCTGGTGGGGCTTGCCACGTGGACAACCGGCCGGCCGTCACGGATTTACCTGACCCGGCAGGAGGTTTTTGTTTCGTCCCGGACCCGGCATCCCATGCGGGTAACACTGAAAACCGGGGTAAAAAATAACGGTGAAATCACCGCCCTTGAAATGGACGCGCTGATGAATAACGGCGCTTACGGTTCCCACGCCCTGACAGTGCTGTCCAACGGCGGTTCCAAGGTGTTGCCGCTGTTTAACAAGATTGAGAATATCCGCTTCATCGGGCACACGGTATATACCAACCTACCGGTGGGAGGCGCGTACCGGGGCTACGGTGCATCTCAAACCTATTTTGCCCTGAACCAGCACATTGACATGATTGCACGGAAAACCGGACAGGATGTCGTTTCTTTTGTTAAAAAATGGCATATCAAGGTGGGGGAGACCTCGCCGGTTTTTCAGGCTCTGGGAGAAGGGAAAGAAGGGGTTGCCCAGATTATCAAATCCTGCGGGCTGGACGAGTGTCTTGATAAAGGCGCCGCCGCCATCGGCTGGTATGAAAAGCGGGATAAGCGGATTAAAAGCGGCCCGGGCA
>JAADGL010000010.1:92335-140990 GCA_013152385.1 Acidobacteriota bacterium | reverse complement strand
CCAATATCGGAAAGCCCTTTTATCAGGCCGGGAACTTCTTTCATTTGAGTATCCCTGTCCGGTGTAACAGTCAGATGAATCACCTGCAGGCGTTCTTTTCCCAGAATATAAGGCTCATACACCACACACTGGTTTGTATCCACCATGGTAAACACCATATCCAGATGAATGGTTGCCCGCTCCCTCGGCAGTACCACTGCAAAAAGGTGAAAAGGTTCTGTAATGGACTGCCGGATTCTGGATAAAAAGATATCCAGGCTCCGGGGGGTGGTCCGTTCACTGATTCCCGCCGCCACTACGTTCCGGCCGATGGCAAGAAAATCACCGCCTTCAATGGTCACCGACTTATTTCCCTCCACTGTTCCGTCAAAGATGAAACCCTCGCTTTTGAACTCCGGATGATGACTGAAAATCGTATTGGAAATAATAGCTTCCCCGGCCCGGACTTTATTGGCCATAGACCCGGTAATCACCTTACCCCGGAACACAATGGCACTGTCCCGCATGAAATAGAGGTTCGGCAGCGGCGGAATTGCATAGGTGCGGCCGGACAAATAGCGTTCCAGCGTATCCTTCGGCTCCCGCACCCCTTCCACCACCGCCCGGGTCAATTCATCGGGGCTCATCTCCCGCAGCATCGGCTCCAGTTCCAGCGCGTTATCAAATGTAAGAATCGTATGAATAAAAATGTGCCGCACTTCTTCGTTTTGAAGAACATCGGTCAACAAATCCGTCACTTCATAAACCTTTGTCACCCGTTTCAGGGTTTCGGTCAGGCCGTGATGATCCTGCGCCACCACAGGAAGTGTTAAAATGTCGTTGTAAAGCACTTCCCCCGCTGTCTTCGGGGTCATCACTTCAATCTCACGGCCGGGGCTGTGAACAATTACCTTCTCCAGACGGCCGATTTCAGAACAGATACGTACATTGGGCATGAAAATCCTCCGGGTGCCTGATGTTAAAATGAAAATTAGCCGGCCACAGTTCCCGGCCTGCTTTATCATATCAAATCACAGTATCAACGGCAAAAAACCGGCAGGCCGGAAACAAGAGAAAAATCTCCCCGTCTTCAAACCGGGCCACCGGAAAATCCCCCGACAAAAAAAACGGGGCTTCCACCCCGTTTCCATATCGAAATTGTCTGCAACTGTCTATTTCATGCTCTGATTCAAATCGGCGATCAGCTCATCGGCATCTTCAATGCCGACGGAGAGACGGACCAGGCCGTCGGTAATACCGGCCTGTTCCCGAAGCTCTTTCGGCATACCGGCATGGGTCATGGAAGCCGGATGCTGAATCAGGGACTCCACACCGCCGAGGGAAACCGCCAGTTGGGCGATTTTCACACTGTTCATCATGTGTTTCCCGGCGTCAAGCCCCCCTTTCAGCTCAAAGCTGATGATACCGCTGTACCCATTCATCTGCTTTTTCGCGATTTCATGCTGGGGATGAGATTTAAGCCCCGGATACTTTACCCAGGACACAGCCGGATGAGCTTCAAGAAACTCCGCAATTTTCTGCGCGTTTTCATTGTGTTTTTTCATCCGAATTGACAGAGTTTTGATTCCCCGGAGAACAAGAAACGCTTCAAAAGGCGGAATAATGCCGCCGAGATGGTTGAGGATGTAGCGGCAGGGTTTGTACTGTTCTTCGGTTTTCACTACAATCATTCCCGCCACAACATCGGCGTGGCCGTTCAGAAACTTGGTCATACTGTGCACCACAATGTCCGCACCGTGCTCCAGCGGCTGCTGGACAACAGGAGAAGAAAAAGTATTGTCCACCACCAGTACCGCGCCGGCCTTATGGGCAATTTTCGCGATTTCGGCAATATCGGATACCACAAGAGTCGGATTGCCGGGAGTCTCCACATAGACCATTTTTGTATTGGGGCGAATGGCATTCTTTACCGCTTCAAGGTCCGAAGTATCCACAAAACTGTGTTCCACACCGAATTCCACCAACACTTTTTCAAGGGAGGTGGATGTGGGGCCGTACACCGATTCACTGCATACCACATGGTCCCCGGCTTTCACAAATGCCATGAAAACCGTGTTAATGGCAGCCATGCCGCTGGCCGTGCCCAGGCCTTTGTGCCCGTTTTCCAGTTCCGCCACCGCGTCTTCCAGTGCTTTTACGGTGGGATTCAGCATCCGGGTGTAGATATATCCCTCTTCTTTCCCGGCAAACAGAGCGGCACCGTGGTCCGCATCCCGAAATTTGAATGTGGAGGTCTGGTAGATAGGGGGCGCCACCGCAAGATGTTCATTTTCCGTCATTCCCGCGTGAATACACAGCGTGTCCATTTTGTGTTTCATTCTTTCTCCTTTGTTCAATTTATCTGTTTTTCAATGATTGCATTGATTTCCTGCAATATTCAGAGAATTGTTCAGATAATCCTGTGCCACCCTGGCCGCGTTATCCGGCGCCACACCGATTACCACGTCCACCCCTTTGTTTACCAGGATTTTCCGGGCGCTTTCTCCCATTCCTCCGGTCAGAAGGACGTGGGCGCCCTGGTCCGCAATCCATTTGGGAATCACACCGGGTTCATGGGCCGGCGGGGTCAGAGTTCTGGCTTCAACAATCACTTTTTTCCGGGTGTCCACAGTGAAAAACGCGAAACCGGAGGCATGGCCAAAGTGGGCGTCCAGCATACCGCTCTCATCCACCGGCATGGCAATGGTTTGAATCCGGTCATCTTTTTTACGGCCTGACGCTGCTTTCGCCCCGGCGGCGGTTGTCCCGACTTCTTTTTTCACCGGCTGTTTATCTTTTAACTCACTTAAAACATTCACAATGGGGTCAAAAGCCGACATTTCCTTAAACGCCTGCATCAGCTTTCCATTATCGGAAGCTTCCATCAGTTTATGATTTAAAGGCAGCTTTGCCAACAGGGGAATCCCGGCATCCTTTGCCATTTCTTCCCCCCCTTTACCGGGAAAAATCTCAATGGGTCTGCCGCAGTGCGGACATTGGAACGTACTCATATTTTCTACAATTCCCAGAAGTTCGAGATTCATTTTCTTACAGAAGGTGATAGATTTCTGCACATCTTCCACCGCCATTCCCTGGGGAGTGGTCACAATAATGCCCCTGGCATCCGGAACCATCTGGAGAATAGACAGCGGTTCATCTCCGGTTCCCGGCGGGCAATCCACCACAAGATAATCCAACTCACCCCAGTCCACATCTGAAAAGAACTGTTCGATAAGGCCGATTTTCAATGGGCCTCGCCAGATTAACGCTTCCTTGTCATGGGGCAACAGAAATCCCACCGACATCAGTTTCAGGTTGTCCGTCATCGGCACCGGAATCATTTTTTCTTCATCCGTCATTCCCGGACGCCGGTCCTTCACGCCGAAAATGCGCGGCACACTGGGGCCGTGGATATCCACATCCAGAATCCCCACCCGGTACCCTTCCACAGCCAGTTTCGTGGCGATGGAGGCTGCAACGGTACTTTTCCCCACGCCCCCTTTACCGGAAAGAACTACAATTTTATGTTTGATTCCGCCCAGAGTACTTTCCACCTGGCGCTGCCGGGCAATTTGTTCCGGGTTCTGATTCATTCCGCACGAGCCTGTTGAACAGGAATTTCCACTCATGTTGCTATGTCCTCCAAATTATTCGATTCAGCTTTGAGGCAGCTTTGCAGTCAACTCCCGCCATACAGCCTTAACCGCCTTCGCTACGGGAGAATCCGGTGCCGCCTCAATCACAGTCCGGCCATTGTTCATGGCTGAAATCACTTCTTCCGCGTGATAGGGAATCCGGCCGAGGCGGTCAAATCCGCCCTTCGCCGCCAGAGCATCTATGTTATCGGACATTTCCCGGTGAATGTCAAACTTGTTTATCACCACACCGCCGGAAAGCTTGAAATGAGACATCAATTCAAAGACCCTTTCCAGATCGTGATAACCGGACAAAGTGGGCTCCGTTACCACCACCACATAATCCGCCCCGGTCACCGAAGCCACCACCGGACACCCCACGCCGGGGGAACCGTCCACCAGAATCAAATCTCTTTCCTGTTCCACCGCCGCCGCCCTGGCATCGTTTCGAACCCGTGTTACCAGTTTGCCGGAATTTTCCTGTCCGGGATTCAGCCTGGCGTGGAAAAACGGCCCCAGCCTGGACCTGGAATGAAATACCGTCCCGGTATACTGAGGTTCAAATAAAATCGCATTATGGGGACAAAAATAATAGCAGGCGCCACAGCCTTCACATGCCAGCGCATCCACCACATAAGCCTCGCTGATGGCATCGAACTCACACACTTCCCGGCATTTTCCGCAGGATGTACAGGGTTCCGGGAGAATCTCCGCCACCTTTCCCCCGGTAAAGCTTTCAGTATGATAGGTTTCCGGATCCAATACCAGAAACATATCCGCGGCATCCACATCACAGTCTGCCAGCACCGCATTCTCCGCAAGCGAGGCAAAACCCAGCACAACCGTTGTCTTTCCGGTTCCGCCTTTTCCGCTGATAATCACAATTTCCTTCATTGCCCCGACTCCTCTTTCACCGCGTCCAGCAGGGTTACAAAACGGTAACGATACGCCGGAAGCTCCCGAATCAGCAGATTACCCCGGGAATAGCACTCCGCGATCTCCCGTTCCAGTGGAATACTTGCCAACAGGCGAACATTCTCCTGCCGGCAAAAATTCCGAACCGTCGCATTCCCTTCCATCGCCCGGTTCTCCACCACCCCGAACTTCAAGCCCAGTGTCCGGCACATCTCCACCGCCAGCTTCAAATCATTAATTCCGAAGGGAGTCGGTTCGGTTACAAGAACCACATAATCACAACCCTGAATTGTTTCCACCACCGGACAGGATGTCCCGGGAGGAGAATCCAGAATTAAGGTGCCGGACTCCGGAAAACGGTCTTTCAGGTGTCGGATTACCGGAGTTGCCAGTTCCGTCCCTACCTTCATTTCCGCTTCCATAAACAGCCCCCGGCCGAACTGCCCCTTAAAAAAAGTGCCGATTACTTTATCCCGTTTGCCGATTGCGCCTTCGGGGCAAATCCGCATACAGAAGCCGCAGGCATGGCACATATCCTCAAACACATAGGTCTTGTCCTTCACCGTAATCAACGCGTGAAACTCGCAATGGGATGAACAAAGCCGGCAGCCGGTACATTTGTCATTATCAATCACCGGAACCTCAATAGTAATGGGATGGCTTTCAATCATTTCCGGTTTGATAAACAACCGGCTGTTGGGCTCTTCCACATCACAATCCGCAAGGGTCACCGTTTCACCCATATCTGCCAGCAGCGCCGCCAGATTGGTGGCGACAAAGGTCTTGCCGGTTCCCCCTTTCCCCGATGCAACCGCAATTCTCATTTTCGACTCCCCTCCCGGATTTAACATTATCACAGGAAATCAGCTTCTTCAGGCACAAGAACGGGGCATTTGCCGCACCCGCTATACTCATATCATTTTGCGCTTCCGATTACTCTTCCCCGTTATCATTTTGCAACTGAGCCAGCCGACTTTTCACAGCTTCCAGCTGACGGGAAAGGGCGTCCACCTCGTTTTCGAGAAACTGCTTTTCGTCCACAGCAGGAACCGAAACCGGGGCGCCCCAGACCGGGGCAAATCCCCGGTGAAAGCCGAAACCGCGGCCCATCCCTCTGCCCATTCCCCGGGCAAAGCCACGGCCGAAACCACCGCCCATCCGGCCGCCGTTTACCGCGCCCGGAGCATCATATCCATTACAAAATCCCATTCCTCTTCCAGTCCTCGGGCCATAACCCATCGGCCCGGAATGATCACCATATGGCATAAGCACCTCCTGTTATATTAAAATAAATCAAAAACCTTATCTGTCGCGCCCGCCGCCACGGCCCCGGCCCGAGCCCATTCCCCGGCCCTGGCCACGTCCGATTCCGGTACCCCGGCCCTGGCCGCGGCTACCGCCCAGCCTTCCGGGGCCCGGCTGTTCAGAACCCGGGCCGTTGTTTCCCGCACTTCTTCCCAAACCTCTACCGGTACGGGGGCCTTTCCCCTCCGGTCCTGTCCGATCACCCTGTGGCATAAAGCACCTCCTGCTGCAATCGGGGCCAACTGCCAACAGCCGGCCTCATATATTTATTCAGCTTCTGACAAGCTGTTCAATCGCTTCCTTCACTGTCCATGCGGGATCCGCTTCCTTCATCTGAATTCCCGCAGTCTCTAATACCTGCGCGGCCTTGGGCCCGAAATGGCCGGAAATCACCACCTCCACCCCTTTGTCCGCAATAAACTGGGCCGTCTGTGTACCCGCTCCCTGGGCCAGGGCAATATTTTCACCGTTTCCGGCATACTCGGAATCTCCGGATTCAGTGTCATAAAACACAAAACCCTGTGCCCGTCCGAAACGGGGATCAATCTTATCTTCCATCGTCTTTCCAAGTGTACTGACTGCAACTTTCATAATTTCATCTCCTTGTTTACCTTCTTCCACCGCCGCAACGGTGGCGTCCGCCGCCACGGCCCCGGGGAATTTCCCAACCGCAGTTACCGCAACGGCCCCGGCTGACCATCTCCACATTGCCGCCCTCAATCACCAGTGCCTTTCCACTGACAATCGCATCCGCCACCTTCCGGCGGGCCTGTTCCACAAGACGTGAAAGAGTGGGCCGGGAAATCTCAATCAGAGCCGCCGCACCCTCATGATCCATTCCCTCGAAATCCACCAGGCGGATCGCTTCGAACTCATCAAGAGTCAGAACAATCCGATCCATTTCCACCACCGGAATTCCCACCGGTTTGAACATTCTGAATTCCGGTTCCATTCCCACGAACCGGAGCTTTCTCGGTCGCACCATCTTTCACCTCCACCCTCAATATAATGAACATATGTTCATAACGCAAGGTTTTTTTATAAAAAATCTCCCTGCACGGAAGCCTTTCTGAAAGTAAAAAGGGAGTTTTGTTTGTATTTTATTGAAATATAATGATTTAATTTAAATCGTCCCTGCGGAAAATTTACCACAGGCAAACATAAAAAAAGAATTCCGGCAGACAGCTTACAAGGTCAGCTTTCCACAACCCTATCCCTGCCCCCAATAGCGGCGGGTGCCGAACCAGGGTTTGAATGTACCGAAACGGGACAGCAGGCTTGCGCCCATCGCCCCGAGAACAAGGACCAGGGTGCCCAGCAGGCCGATAAAACCGAGCCATGCCAGCGCTTCATAAATAATCAGCCCGGTAACCATTTGAAGTAATCCGGGCATGGGGGTTTTGAGCACATGTTTCCAGATCAGTTCACCAAGGAGCTGAAACACGGTCAGAACTGAAAAGAGATAGAGGGCGATACCGAACACCGCCACCGCAAGCAGCAGAAAAATTCCCACAACCACCTGAATCAGCACAAATGAAAGAACAGACAAAATCACAAGAACCGCAGCGGCATAAATCCCGAGAAGAATCGCCCTGACAAAATCATCGGCAAATTCAAACGCGTTCTCCCGGATATGTCCGGGAAAGAAATAAAAACCAAAACCGATAGCCAGAAGCCAGAACAGAGTGGAAATTAACAGAAGTGCGGTATGGTTCCGCTTCAGAACACTGGCAAAAACGACCGATGTGCCCGCCACCCGGGAGCTTCTGTCTGAAATCAGTTCCCCGCCAACCACCACCACATCCCCGGTGACAGTGCCTTTGTTCAGATGGACATCACCACCGACCACAGATACGTTTCCGGCCAGTTTGCCACTGATTTCAACATCCCCGCCAATTACCAGCATATCGCCGGCAGCGCTGTTGTCAATGACGACCGGATGCGCCGGGTAAAAATAAAACCGTTTCACCCGGGCGGCACGGGCCGGAACAGCAATTGCCGCAATCAATGCCGCAATTATCAAAACCCGGGGAAAACGCCTTAAAAAAGATGAAAACATCGCTATCTCCGTCCCGCCGAAAATTCAAATACGGTTTTGTAAAACACAAAACAGAGAATAAAAAATACCGCACCGGCTGCAAGGGGTGTTCCGGGACCCAGCGGCAGCGCTCCGAACAAAACCGCCGAAATATTGTGAACCGCCGTGTAGAGGGATGCTCCGAAATCAGACAACGACTGAATAAGAACCGCCGCATCCCCGGCAACGGCACCGACATTGCCCCCCAGAATCATACCTGCCAATGCGGCCACAAGCACCACCGCCACGCCATAAGCACTCCACGCCAGCCGGGACCGCCGTCTGGCCGACACCTCCCGCATCACCGCCGCAGTAAAACCGGCCGGGGCATTGACCTTTGGAATCCCGCTCAGGGCTGCGGACATGGCCCGGTCTTCCTCCACCGCAGCCCGGCAGTCCGAACAATCCGCCAGATGCGCCTCAAAGCGCCCTTTTTCAGAAACATCCATGGCATCCGTCAGATACGCCTGCAATCCCATACATTCTTTCATATTTCACCTTCCAGGATTTTTTTCAACATTTTTCTGGCGCGGAAGATTCGGTTCTTGACAGTTCCAAGGGGTAAACCCGTAATCTCCGCGATTTCTTCATAACTGGCTTCATTCACATGGTAGAGCACAATCACCTCCCGATACTCCGCCGGCAGCTGTTGAATCGCGTCCCCCAGCAATGCTTTGACACGGTTGTCTTCCAGTGTATCCAGAGGCGAACTGCCGTCGGATTTGTACTGGGGCGTGTAATCCTCATAATCGCCCTCCATCGAAACCACTGCCACCTTCCGCTTCCGCAAAAAATCAATGGTCCTGTTGGTGGCAATTCGGAACAGCCAGGTGGAAAACCGGTATTGACGGTTAAACCCCGCAAGGGACACGTAACTCTTGATGAACACATCCTGCGCCAGTTCTGCGGCATCCTCATAATTCCCCACCATGCGGAAAATGAAATTGATAATCGGTTTCTGGTACCGGTTCACCAGTGCCTCATACCGATCCGCATCCCCTTTTAACACCGCGTCTATGACCTGAAGTTCCTCAGTCACATCCATAAATACGTTTCCCCGTTTCCTTATGTTTCAATACCGGCTGTATGTTTCTTTCAGCAGGCATGCATCATCCTGCAGATTCGGACTCTCACAGGTTACCACACCGCCTACATCCCAGCTTTTCAGCACCCGGAGAATTTCCGGAAAATTAAAATCCGATTCTGCCAGGTTTACGTGGTGCTTCTCCCCCTTGGGGCCGTACACAATCCCCGCCATATGAAAATGCATCCGGGAAAGAGCGGCCTCCCCCAGTGTCCGGACAACATCACGCAGTACGGATTCCGTTTCCTTTCCCGTGTTGTAACGGCCGATGGACCGGGCATGAAGGTGGGCAAAATCAATGCATACCGACATATTTTCCTGCCCATTCACCACCTGAAGCAGTTCTTCCAGTGAGCCGAACTGCGAAGGCTTCCCGGTAGTTTCCGGTGCCACCTGCGGTGTTCCCGGAATCTTTTCATCCGCCATAATTTCGGAAATCCGCTGCCGGATAACCGCAAGAACCGCCTCCGGATCCTGTTTCAGATAAAATCCCGCATGGAAAGTCACCGAAACCGCACCCAGTACCCGGCCGGCATGAATCGTCCGTTTCACCCGCCGGATGCTTGCTTCCAGCTTTTCCGGCTCCGCCGCATTGAGATTGATATAGTACGGGCCATGACAAGTTAACACAATTCCCTGTTTCCGTGCCAGTTGCCCGACTTCTTCCGCCCGGCTGTCCGGCATGCGGACCCCGTACACAAACTCAACCTCAAGGGAATCCAGCCCCCGTTCCCTCAACAGCTCAAATCCTTTCTCATAAGACTTTACGCCGTTTGGAATACCGGCTGTGCCGAACCTAAGCATCAGGGCGCATCCCCGCAAGAAACCTTGTCATCAGCTCAGCGGAAAGGGATACCCGCTTCAAATCCGTATTCACCACAAGATGACGGGTATCTCCCTCGGCTGCCAGCTCTCCGTCCCGGTTTAAAACCCGATAATGAAAATGAATCAGCTTCCGGGTAAATTTTTCCGTCATCGTTTCAATGCGAATCTCCTCATCGAAAAAAAGCGGGCACAGATAGCGTACTTGCAGCTCTACCACCGCCATATTGAATCCCGCCGCTTCCACATCCCGGTACGGCACCCCTGCTTTTCGGCACCAGTCCACCCGCGCCGCTTCCAGCCAGTTCACCATCGCCCCGTGGTGGGCCACCCCCATCTGATCCGTCTCTCCATACCGGACCCGGATTCGGGTATCGCACTTGAACATCCTCTCCCCCATGTCTCTTTATCCCCTGAATCTTATCATAAGAATGGACAAAACTGAGTCACCGGCTTCAGACGGGGAAAAAGAAAACCCGACCCATGCATGCCCGACGCCGGGACTTAGATGCCGGATGAAAAATATTCTTCAGCAGTTTTTCAACCGGCTTCGTACAATATCCCCTGTTCCGGCGTCCCGTTCAGTGATACAATGCATGCCAACAATGAATTTTTTATTACAGAGTAACTTCAAAAAGGAGACTGTTGATGAAGAAAACAATATTCAAAGCAGAAAAAACGTTCCGGCCGGTATGGGGCATAGTGGCCGGGCTTCTGATTTTCAGTTTAACGGTTTCACCGGCATGGGCGGGTGGGAAACGGATATTCGGAGTCAAACGGATGCTGCCCCGCGCGCTGAAAGGGAAAATTTTTCTGCTCCCGGCAGGAACCCGGCGGCTGCGGGATGTCAAATGGCAGAATCCGGTGGGCACAATTTATACCGAAGAACTGGATATCCCGAAACGGGATTTCCGGGAAGGATTTCCGGGAATTACCGACCGTTTTGAATGGTTCGCAATCCGCTATACCGGCTCCTTCCGTGTCATGGAGGAGGGGAAATATCGTTTTCAACTTCGATCCGATGATGGCTCCCGCCTCTACATTGACAACCGGCTGGTGGTAGACAATGACGGCGCCCACCCTGCCCGGACCAAAAGCGGCCGAATCCGCCTGTCAGAGGGAAATCACAGAATTCGGGTGGAGTATTTTCAGGGGCCGAGGTATTCCGTGGCTCTCCAGCTCTGGATTCTTCCCCCCGGCGGACAGGCACTGATTTTCCGGGTAGACAAACCGGTGGGCCGGGGAAACTGCCCCTTCGGAAACGTCTGGGAAAGCAGGCATGACGCATTCACCGGCACTCTTTACGGAGTTCCGCACAGTTTTGTTCTGCGTCCGGGCCGCGCCCGGGGAAATACGGTTCTCGGCACACTGTACACCGACAAGCTGGATATCCGGCCGGGTTTCTTTGACAAGGGATTTCCGTTTATCACCGACCGCTACGAGTGGTTTATGATTCGCTATACCGGAAGCTTTTCCGTTCCGGAAACAGGAGAATACCGATTCAGCGTCCGGGCGGACGACGGCGCCATTGTCTACGTGGACGGACAGATGGTGGTGGACAACGGCGGAATGCACGCGCCCCGCACACGCTCCGGGCGGGTTCATCTGTATTCGGGCCGGCACGATATCCGGGTGGACTATTTTCAGGCCACCGGCCGGGTGGCGCTTCAGCTTTCCATCACTCCGCCGAAACGAAACAGCATGACATTCGTGCCGGGAACACTGGTTCTGCCCGTACTGCCGGAAGCGCCGGCCGAAACCGGACAGTCAAATGCTGCGCAGCAGCATACCGGATCGGGACAAGAGCAGGCAAGTGCCGGTACCGCAGTCTTAAAAGAAAAACAGGGACTGGTGGATTTTGTTTCCCAGGGTGAAGTTTTCCGGGGCGACGGGTTTCCGGACAGTCATATTGAAGTGGAAATTCCGTTTCCCGCAACAATCCGCTGGATTTCAATGGAAAATACAGACGGTATGCCTTCCCGCTGGGATACGATTCCCGGAAACAACGGCTGGGCGCTTGCGGTGATAATGGACGGGTTGCGGCAGAACCATCCCGACGGCAGTGTTAATTTCAGCACTACACAACCCCACACTTTCCTGGAACTTTACATGCAGGATAACGGCTCTATCTCTGCCGGGCTGACCCATTACAATGTACAGGTGGGGCTGGGAGACGGAACGGTTCTGACTTTTCCGGTGAAGCAATAGCCCCCCCCCGCAAAGCAGAAGAAAAACAGCCGGGGAAAAACAGGAGAATTGCCCGAAAAACCTGGCACTTTCCCGAAGAATCCGGTATACTTCCGGCATGAGTGAGCATTCATTCACTATTTATGAAATAGAGGGCTACATCGAATCCATTTACCTCGTGGAATCAGACAAAAGCTTATTACTTCTGGATGGCGGATGCCGGGGGGACGCGAAACGGATTGAAGCGTTTATTACCGGAGAACTTCATCGGCCGGTCACGGATATCGGCCTGATGGTTGTAAGCCATATGCACCCGGACCATGCAGGCGGCGCACCGATTTTAAGAAAAAAATTCGGAATTCCAATTGCAGCCCACCACAAAATTGACAACTGGTATAAGGGCTGGCGGGGCTGGCTGCAAAATCGTGTGGACAGACAGCTTGCACGCTTTTCCGCCCGGAGAAACGGCAAAAAACGGGAAAGGGTAGCATATCCGAGAAGACTGAATCCCGACTATCCCCTCCATGAAGGAGACCACCTCCCGGGGTTTCCGGATTGGGCGGTGATGATGTTTCCGGGCCACACCGCTTTCGATATCGGCCTGTTCAACAATAGCGCTTCTGTTTTTTATGCGGGGGACCTCGTGTTGCATATCAACGGCAAGTTTATGCTGCCGTTTCCCGTCCCCTTCCCCGACAGGATGAAAAAATCACTGGCCCGGTTTGCAGAACTGAATGCCGATACGCTGCTTCTTGCCCACGGTGGCCGCCTTTCCGGCATAGATTATCCAAAACTGGTTCAGTGCCTCATCGGAGAAATCGGAAATCCTGCCAATGCGATATTCAGGCGGTTGAAGCCTTTTACGGAAATCGGACCGGAGGTCCGGAAAGCCCGCCGCAAACGGACAATTGACAAAAATTCCTGATTTCTTTTTGTGAACCTCCATTGACCCGAGTCATCGGGTATGTTATATTTTCATCTGTTCTATACAAGGGAAAGGTATGGCATCAGTAAAGAAAAGTAAGATCCTCGAAAAAGCAGACAAGTACATTCGTCAGAAAAAGCTGAAACCGGCGATTGATGAACTTTTGCGCTACGTTCAGGCCGCCCCTGACGATATGGAGCTGGTGAATATTATCAACAAAATCGGGGATCTTTTTGCCCAGATGGGGAATCGGGAAAGTGCCATTGAATACTTCCAGAAAAGCGTAAATCACTATATCCGGGAAGGGTTTTTTACCAAAGCCATCGCGATTTTAAAAAAAATCCTCAGAATGGACAAGGAAAACATCCGCGCACTGGAACAGCTTGCGGAACTGTACACACAGGAAGGGATGGTTCAGGATGCCAAACGCCAGTATCTTGAAATCGCGGAAAAATACCACAGGGAAGGGTTGACAAAACGGGCACTGGAATCTTACCGGAAAATTGTGGATATGGATCCGGATAATGTTGCTTCCCGAATGAAGCTGGCGGAACTGTTCAATTCCGAAGGAATGCAGCAGGAAGCAATCGAACAGTTGATTACACTGGCAAAGACGCTCCGGGACAAGGGAAAACTCGATGAAGCGGAAAAGATTCTGCTGAAAACCCGCAAACTGGACATCCCGGATCCGGTGGTGGATATTACTCTGGCAAAGGTACTGGTGTTAAAAGGAGAACTCGGAAAAGCCGAGAAGGTACTGGAAGCCGCATCCGCTCGCTTTACCCGGAACCCGATGATTCTGGAATTGCTGGGTGACATTAAAATGGAGCAGGGAAACTTTGACGAGGCATTGAAAATCCTGTGTCAGGTTTTCCAGATTGACAATACGAGAGATAAGGCGCTCCGGGAACTTGTAAACCGCTTTCTTGAGGAAAAGCAATATTCAAAAGCATGGAAAGCCGCACAGCCGCTGTTGGATCGAATGACCCGGAATGAAGAGTATGACGATGCCATTTCTCTTCTGAAGAGTATCACCGCTAAAGCAGAACACTTTGCTCCCGCCATTCAAAAACTGGCCGTTCTTTACGAAAAAAACGGGGAAAAAGTATTTCAAATTTCAGCCCTTGAAAAATTGGTCAACGCATACAAAATGGACGGAAATGTCACCGGCGCGGAAAAGGCGCTGAAGCAACTGGTCCAGCTGGACCCCATGAATTATGATTATAAATCGGCATTGAAAGACCTTGGGAGCAGCTTTGCCATTGAAAGCGACGGCAAATCCGATACGGCAACCCGGGCACCTGCAAAAGCCGGAACCCCCGGGGCAATGGACATGGAGGAAACCCGCCAGCAGGTCCGGGGTTCTGTTGCGGAAGCGGAAATGTATGTGGAATACGGCCTGAAGAAAAAAGCATACAAGCTTTTGAACAAACTTTTGCAGCAGAATCCTTTTGATATCAAAGCAAACCGGATATTCTCCGACCTGTGTATCGAACGGGGAGAAATTGCCAAAGCCTCTAAATGCTACCTGAACATGGCAGAATCCTATTTAAAAAAAGGGAAAGCGGAAAAAGCGGAAAAGTTTCTGGATAAATCCGACCGGCTGCTGCCCGGCTCGTCTTCGTATTTGAGAAAGATGCTGGCTACACAGCAACTGGATGACAGCATGGAAGAAGAGGAAGGGATGCCGTTCCTCGAGCTTTCCGATCTGGAAGAACCCTCCGTTCTTGAAGCGGAACAGCTTGAATCCATTGCAGAGTCAGTCGAAATTGACGTTCATGATATGGATGATTTCAGCCGCGCGGAAGAAGAACATGACTCTGTGTCTGAAGACATCCTGTTTGCCGAGAGTGTAGACGAGGTTTCTGTTGCCGGATCAGAAGATAAATCCGGGCCTGAAATTGAATTGGAGCTGCCCGGAACAACAATGGACCTCTCTGACAGGGCACCATTCGATACCCTGGAACTCGCTGATCTGAAAGAAGAAGAGGGTTCTCTGAACCTGGAAGAACCCGAAGAAATGGAAATTATCGAAGAAGACAGTGTCATCCTGGACAGCCGTGGAAGTGAGGAACAGCCATTGCCCGATTTCAATGACCTGGGCCTCGATCTCGAAAAAGTGGAAGAAGAAAAAACCGATGCCACCCGGGTAAGCGGAACAGCCGTTGACCTCACCGATGAACTCCAGGAGGTGGATTTCTACCTCTCCCAGAATATGGTGGAAGAGGCACGGGACATTATTCGGACCCTGGAACTGGACCATGCCGGGCATCCGGATTTGGAAAAGGTAAAGCGGGAAGTGGAAACGGCAGCCACCATGGAGCTTGACAAGAACAAAGACACGCAGGCTCCCCTTGAAGAAATGCTCCAGGACGAATTTATTGACCTTCAGGCGGAATTCGGAGAAGACCTGGACATGTTTTCCGATAATACGGAGCTTACCGACAAGCAGGCCACCGAGCAGGTCAAATCTCTGGACGAATTGTTTTCAGAGTTCAAGAAAGGGGTGGAACAGCAGATTGACCAGGAAGATTATGAAACCCACTATAACCTTGGCATTGCATATAAAGAAATGGGACTCACCAATGAATCCATTGAAGAATTTGCAAAAGCCTCCCATGATGATCACCGTTTTCTGGACTGCTGTTTCATGATTGCCAACGTGTACGAAGAAATCGGGGACATTGACCAGGCGCTGGAATGGCTGGAAAGCGGCATCAGCCGGGCGGAATCAGACGGACGGGACGTAAAACCGCTTCTTTACGAGGCGGGCCGGGTTCTGGAAGCTGCCGGACAAAAAGACCGCGCAAAACCGTATTTTCAACAGGTATATGATATTTCCCCGAAGTTCCGGGATGTCGCAAAGAAATTAAAATAACACCCCAAAACGCAGTTTCCCCTTTTTTCATTCCTCAATAGACAAAATCATCCGCTATCGTGATACAATCTCTTCCGGACCGTGGGGGTGCTCGCAGCTACCGGAGAGAAAGCCGGTGGCAACGGGCTGAGAACACACCCCTGGAACCTGAACCGGGTAATGCCGGCGCAGGGAACGGCGGAATGAACCGATTTGCAAAGCCGTTCCCCCCACGGGAACGGCTTTTTTCATTCCCCGCACGCATCCACAGTCGAAAATTTATCGTTTGTTCCGAAAGAACAGGGAGGTTTCAATGAAACGGCTGGTGGTACTGATACTTTTTTCTTTTCTTGCACTGGCGGCAAACGCCGCTTCCGTTAACGGGCGAATCATCGGAAAAGGAAACAAAAAACCTGTTGCAGGCGCAACTGTCACACTCTTTCCCGCCGGGAAAACAGTGGTTACGAAAAAGGACGGCCGATTTTACTTTTCAAATGTCCCGGGGCAGGCCCGGATTCGGGTGCAGGCACCGGGTTACCGCACCCGAACTCTTTTTGTGCCCTGTCCCGCTCCGGCGGAACTGTGGCTTGTCCGGCTTTCCCCGGTTTTTGTGTCCGAATCCATCACGGTAGACGCGACCCGGGCGGTAAACCGGGAAACACCGGTGGTTTTTACCAATATTGACGCGAAACAAATCCGGGAGGAACACGGCGCCGAAGATATTCCAATGCTTCTTTCCGGACTGCCCAATGTCTATTCCTATTCCGACGACGGCAGCGGAACCGGGTATTCCTACCTGAAAGTCCGGGGATTCGATCAGAGCCGAATCGGCGTTATGATCAACGGCATTCCCCTGAATGACCCGGAAGACCATCAGGTTTACTGGGTGGATATGCCGGATTTCGCCGAATCCCTGAACAGCATCCAGTTTCAGCGGGGTGTCGGTTCTTCTCTCTACGGCGTGGATACTTTCGGAGGTTCCCTGAACCTGCTGACCAAAACAGGAAGCGGAAAATCATGTGAATTCTATGCCAGCGGCGGCAGTTACAACACCTGGAAAACCGGAGTAACGGCGGAAATTCCGCTGGAAAGTAAACGTTACCATATTTCTTTCCGGGCTTCCCGGCTGGTTTCCGACGGGTACCGGGACAACTCCGGTGTCCGGCAGTGGGCCGGATACCTTTCTGTTGCCCGCAACGGCGATCGGTCAATCACCCGGTTTGTGGCATATACCGGAAATGAAATTGCCCACGCAGCCTGGGAAGCGTCCCCGGAAAGTGTTCTGCGAATCAATCACCATGATAATCCCATCACCTATCCCCATACCATTGACAATTTCAGTCAGCCCCACTACGAACTTCATCACACAATCATCCTGAATGACAATACTTACTGGAAAAATACCCTGTTTTACATCCATGGACGGGGCTACTATGAACAGTACAAACATCACCGGAACATGTACGACTACGGCCTCTGGCCCACGGAGGAAAACGCCCCCCATGCCGATATTATCCGGCAGAAGTGGGTAAAAAAGAATCAGTACGGCTGGGTCAGTGAACTGGGCATCCACCATGAAAACAGTGATTTGACCGTCGGCACGTATTTCAGCTCTTATAACTCCCACCACTGGGGAGAAGTGGATGATGTAATCGGGCTTGAAATTCCGGGATTTCAGCCGAATTTTGTTTATCACCGCTATTTCAGCGGGAAAAAATATGCCACCGCCTACATAAATGAACTCTATCACCCCACCGGCCGGATTACACTGATGGGCAACCTCCATTACCAGTACATGAGTTACGGGCTGGCCCAGCAGGCGGTGGGAAACTTCACAGGGAGCCTGCTGAACAGTTTCCGGGTCCGCTACCGGTTCTGGAACCCCCGGGCCGGAATCAATTTCAACCTGAGCGATACTGTGAATCTGTATGCGAACATCTCCGGCGCCCATCGCGAACCGGCGGATTCCGAGCTTTACGACACCTGGTACGGCCCGGACGATTTGGGCGTAACCCCGCTGTTCTCCCGGAGTCAGCCGATAATGGAAAACAGGCAAATTATCCGTGTACGGTGGGTTGACCCTGAAGTAAAACCGGAAAAACTCCTGGATTATGAGGCAGGCATCATGCGTACCACAAACCGGATGACACTTCGGGCAAACCTTTTCTGGATGGACTTCCACGATGAAATCGTTTCATACGGTCAGGTAAATGACGACGGTTTTCCCATCCGGGGCAACGCGGATAAAACTATTCACAGGGGGATTGAATTATCCGGGACACTTAAACTGCCGGGGCATTTTCAACTGGACGTCAACTGCTCTTTCAACGACAACTATTTCAAAAAATTTATTTTTCATGACTACGACTGGAACACCGGCCAATCCACCGATGTGGACCTGTCCGGGAATACCATTGCAGGATTTCCGGATTTCATTGCCAACACCACAATTTCCTGGCGGACAGACGCTGTCACCGCAGCTGTCCGCTGGCAGGCCTTCGGAAAACAGTATCTGGACAATACCGAAAACCGGAACCGGATTATTCCCTCCTACAACATGGTCAACGCATGGATCAGCACCCGGCTCCCTTGCCCCGGCCGATTAAAAAAGCTGGTACTGAATCTGAAGTTCTACAATATTTTCAATAAACTGACATATACGGCCGGATACTATGACACGTGGGCCGGAGAAAATTACTACTGGCCGTCCGCCGGTTTTCATTTCAGTTTCGGAATCCGTGCAACCTACTGAAATAAAAGTGAGTTAACAACACTGTTGTGCGGCGCTGCAAAAATAAAAAAAGAGAAACGGGGAAAAAGCTCAAACGCTTTCCCTGCCCGGACCCTGCTGTTCCGGGGGCCGGGGGTATGGTAGCATAGCATTATGAAGAAACAGGCTGTTCTATTCGCCAACGGAGAAGTAACAAAACGGGAAACCGCCATTGCCGGGCAAAGCGGGTTTGACATTGTGGTGGCAGCGGACGGAGGAATTGCCCATGCAAAGCGTTTCGGCTATACCCCGGACGCGGTGGTGGGAGATTTCGACTCACTGCCGGAAGGGATTCACAGGCTTTTTCCCCGAACCCGCTTTATCCGCCGTCCGTCCCAGGAACAGTGCGATCTGGAAAAAGCCCTGATTTTCTGTGAAGAAGAAGGCATCTCCACTGTCATTCTGCTGGGAGCGACAGGGAAGCGCCCGGACCACACACTTGGAAACCTGTCTGTTCTTCTCCGCCATGACCGGAAGCTTTCCCTTCGGATTCTGACACCGGAATCGGAAATTTTCATTGTCAGGAAAACACTGGAGCTGAAAGGAATACCCGGGCAGGCGGTGTCCCTCGTCCCCATGGGAGAAGCGATTCAGGTAAGCACCACCGGGCTCAAATATCCCTTAAACAGCGAAACCCTGAGATTCGGAGAACGGGAAGGCACCAGCAATGAATTCAGCAGCTCCCGGTGCAGCATCTCCCTTAGCGGAGGCGTTCTGTTCGTTTTCCGCCTTTACCCGGAGTATTAACCGTGGCCCTGCACCCGCTGGAGATTCTTCCGGTTGTCATTTACCTGCTGCTCCTGCTGTTCCTCGGTTTCACCGGAAAAAAAGGGGATGACAGCGAGGAAAATTTTATCATCGGCAGCCGATCCCTCACCCTCCCCGCCTTTGTCGCCACCCTGGTCACCACATGGTACGGCGGCATCCTCGGTGTCGGAGAATTCAGTTACCGCTACGGCCTTTCCAACTGGGTGGTATTTGGACTTCCCTACTACCTGTTTGCTTTTATTTTCGCCATTTTCCTTGCACCCCGGATCCGCCGGGACGGCGGCCTGTCCATTCCGGACCGCCTGTACCGGGACTACGGGCCGGCGGCGGGAAGAATCGGTGCCCTCTGGACGCTGTTCATGGTTCTACCCGCCCCCTACGTCCTCATGATCGGTATCCTGATGATGGCAGTCACGGGCTGGCCCCTCTGGTTCTGCATTACAATCGGAACTGTTTTTTCCATGATTTATGTATTGTCCGGCGGTTTTCGTTCTGTTGTCCGTACCGATAAACTCCAATTTATTCTGATGTTCGGCGGCTTCATCCTTCTCTTTGCCGTTCTTGTGTCCCGCTACGGCGGGCTGCCGTTTTTACGCACCCACCTTCCGGTAAACCACCTGACCCTCACCGGGGGGAATCCCCCTTCTTACCTGCTGGTCTGGTATTTTATTGCGCTGTGGACTTTCATTGACCCCGGCTTCCATCAGCGCTGCGACGCAGCCAAAACCCCGGAAACCGCGAGACGGGGCATTCTGATTTCCATCGGATTCTGGTTTATTTTCGACTTTCTCACCACCGCCACCGGACTCTATGCCCGGGCTCTGCTCACCGGACTGAAAACACCGGCATTGAGCTATCCTCTGCTGAGCCACCACATTCTGCCGCCGCTTTTGTCCGGGCTCTTTCTCACCGGGCTGTTCGCCACCATCATGTCCACCATCGACAGTTTATCCCTTCTCTCCGCCATCACCATCGGCCATGACATCCTCAGCCGGACAAAAGCGGCAATCGGCCGGGTAAAAGCCGTACGGCTGGGGCTGATTGTCACCGCAGCCCTCTCCATCCTTATCGCCATACTGCTTCCCTCCGTAATCCGTATCTGGTACGTTATCGGCTCCCTGTTCATCCCGCCCATGCTCCTGCCGGTACTTTCCGTTTATTTTCCCGCCATCGCTCCGGGCCGCGGCTGGATTGTTGCCAACCTTATTTTCGGCTTTCTTTTTCCGTTTTTCTGGTTGATTATCTCCGCCTTTCAGTCCCCGTCCCTTGCCGGACTGAACAATTTTATGGGAATTCAGCCCATGTTTCCGGGGCTTGCCGTCTCCGTTTTACTCTTTGGCGCCGGCATCCTGCTGCGGCCGTCATCAAATGGAAACGGCAGGGATTCCGGAACCCCCCGCCAATAGGGCATACCGGCAACATCCAAACAATCGTTTTTTGCAGGAAAGGGGGAAATTTCAGGTCCGGCTTATTTTTCCCGGCCGTCTTTTCCCGTACCGGCACCGGGGATCAGGCTCATGGCCCGCTCAGACATGGCGGTGATGGTCAGGGAAGGATTCACGCCCAGGTTCGCGGGAATGACACTGCCGTCCACTACAAAGAAATTGTCCATGTCGAAAAGGCGCTGGTTTGTGTCCACAACACCGGTTTCCGGAGAAGTTCCAATGGGACAGCCGCCGAGAATATGGGCGGTAAGCGGTGTGTCAAACAGTACTTCGTAAATATTGCTCATGGCAACACCATGAAAACGTTCCGCCATTTTTTTCGCGTATTCATTTGCCTTCGGAATAAACACCGGCACCCGCTCCACACCGGGCTCCAGGCTGCTTTTCAGTTTTATTCCCCCAAAGAGTTTTTTCTTCGGTTTCAAACGAATCCGATTATCTTTGGACTGCATCACCAACAGAATAATGGATTGTTTTGCCCATTTTCCCGGCCACAGGGTTCTGACTGCCCGGAGGGGATGGCGGAGAATTTCTTTCAGAAGAAGAAAAAGGCGGTTCTTTCCGCTTTTCTTGTCGGTGAGCAGGGTGGTAATCAGGCCCATGATGTTGGAACCGGCAGGGTAACGCACCGGTTCCACATGGGTTTCCGGGTCAAGGTAAATTCCCGAGGTAATGGCAACCCCTTCCGCAAGATTCACATCTTTCCCGAAACACCGGACACCGAGAAGGGATTCGCTGTTGGTCCTCACACTGTCTCCGAGCCGGTCGGAAACAGGAATCCGCCCCTTTGCTTTCAGGCCGGACAACAACCGCAACGTTCCCAGTACCCCCGCGGCAATAACAATTCCCCGGGCACGGTACCGGGTACGGCGCAGCGGGAAAGCCCCGGGATGCCGGGCAACAACGGTATATCCGCCGTCTTTTTCCGGAAAAATATCAATAACTTTCTGATTGGCACGGATTTCAGCACCGTTCTTTATGGCAAAGTAGAGATAATTTTTCAGCAGAACATTTTTTGCCCCTACTTTACAGCCGGTCATACAGCCGCCGCAGAGGGTACAGCCGGTACGGTCCGGGCCGTTTCCGTTGAAATAAGGGTCCGGAACCGTTTCGTCAGGTTCACCGAAAAACACCCCCACTTTTTCCCGGTAAAATGTGTCTGCCACACCGAATTCTTTCGCCGTTTGCAAAATCATTTCATCCATCCGGGTATGAACTTCGTTGGTGGTTTTTCCCAGCATTGCCGAAGCTGTTTCAAAATGAGGGGCGAGTTCCTGCTGCCAATCCACTTCCGGTGGAAATTCCGGCGAACGGAAAAAAACATCCGGTGGTTCCAGCAACGTATTGGCGTACACCAGCGAGCCGCCTCCCACACCGGAACCGCTCAATACAGCGGTATGCCGGAAAAAATCTATCCGCTGAATCCCCCGGCAGAACAATTTCGGGAACCAGAAAAAACGGAAAACATTGTTATTTGTTTTTGGAAAATCTTTGTCTTCCCACCGGTTTCCCTCTTCCAGAACCAGAACCCTGTATCCCTTTTCGGAAAGGCGCATGGCGGACACGGAACCGCCGAATCCGGAACCGACTACGATATAATCATACGTGTTCTCAGCCGGAACTGCGTTTTTCAAGTGGAGATGTCTCCCTGAATATAGCTTTTCAAATGTTCCACCTGAATGGTACGGTCTTCCAGAACCGAAGCCATAATGTCACCGGAGGTACAGATTCCCACCAGTTTTCCTTTTTCGGTAACCGGAATATGGCGCTTCCGTGCGGTGGTAATGAAACGGCTGACTTCTTCAATGGTGTCATCCGGTGAACAGGTCATGATGTCTGTGGACATCACATCATCCACAAGGGTAGTGTCCGGGTCCAGGCCCTCCGCCACCACACGTTTCATTACATCCCGTTCGGTAAAAATGCCTTTGAGCCCCCTGTCGTCCGTAATCAGGACAGAGCCGATGCCGATTTCCGCCATCACTTTCGCGGCCTGCCGGATTGTCGTACCGACGGGAACGGTGGCAACTTCGGAGTTCTTGCGTTCCAGAATATTGCGAACGGTTTTCATGTCGCACTCCTTTCAGTTGGATTCTGAATCCATTATACAGCTTCAAAGCCGTTTTCTTCAAGGAAGGATTTGAAGTCTTCCGGCAGGGGGGCATTCAGCTCCATTGCCGTCCCCGAAACCGGATGGGGAAAAGAAAGGCGCCGGCAGTGGAGAAGGGGCCGGAGATGCCGCAGAACTTCATTGTGATTGTAAAAACTGTCTCCCGCGATGGGGTGTCCCGAAGCCGCCAGATGAACCCGTACCTGATGAGTCCGCCCGGTCAGGGGAAGCGCCTCCACAAGGGTGTATCCGTTTTTCACAGCCAGCGGCCTTATTTTTGTTTCAGCCGCTTTTGCGTTGTCCCCGTTGACCCAGAACCGGGCCGGTTTCAGCCCCGGTACCCGGCCGATGGGCAGTTTTACGGTTATCGGCTCATTCAGCTCACCATGAACCGGCGCAAGGTAACTTTTTTGAATCATCTTTTTCTGAAACAGCCCTCCCACCGCCCGGTTCACCGAACGCTTTTTCGTAAACAGCACCAGCCCGGTGGTGTCCCTGTCGAGGCGGTGGTGAAGCCCGGCATAACCGTCCAGATACGCTTTAACAAAAAAATACAGGTGGTTAACGTCGAAGCAGCGGGTTCCCTGGGTCGTCATCCCCGCCGGTTTATTCATACAGATAAGACAATCGTCTTCAAAAACAATCCAGTTGGGGTCAAAACAAAAAGGAGGCGGGTCTTCCCCCCAGCAGACAGACAAAACCGCTCCTGCCGGGACAACGGTGCCGGAGTCCTTTACCCGCCGGCCGTTAACCTGAACTCCGCCGAGGGAAAGGGCACGGACCAGTTCTTCTCCGGGAACGCCCAGAACACGGGCCAGTTTACCGAGAGGTATCTGTTTTTTGGCTGCAATTGTTTTCAGCGGCAAGTGCAACACCTCCTGCGGCAAATGCCGCGAAAAAAGCCGCCGGCCGGCCCAGCGGAGCCCAGACGGCAAAAAAAGTCAATACGGGGAACCAGACTGTCATTTTCCCCGCCTGGCCCCTCAGAATAACCGACAGTGTGGGGAAAAACAGGAAAATCAGGAAAATTGTATAGCCGGAAGCCAGAATTTTTACAATTCCCGTGCCGGAAAGGGCAAAGGCAAGGGACACTGCCAGAAGCAGGATTCCCACCAGACGGGGGGTAAAACGGTGATGCTTCAATTTTAAAATATCCCGTTCCAGTATAGCTGTGGCAGAGATAAAAACGCTGTCCACAGAAGAAAGAATTGCGGAAGCCACCGCAAGAAAGAGGATGAGATTCAGTTTTTTTATGGAAAGGCCGGCGGAAAACGCCGCCAGCAGCAGCAGGGAAAACAGTATTTTCAGAATTCCTGCTGCCACTGCGCCCCGCTTTGCCACCACTTCATTTTTCGCACTGAAAATTTTTGAAAACACGTCCGGCCCGATGAGGTGAGAAAAAAACATCAGCGCCGCAAGATAGAAAAGGGGCAATCCCAGCTCCCCCGCAGGAAGAACACAAAACTTTCCACCGGTGAAAACCGCAAAGAGAAACCCGCCGCCGAGAATGGCAAACTGCAGAACATCGGTACGGGAAACACTCCACTGCCCGCCGATGAAGGAATACACCCAGGTGAAAAAACAGATTACAATGAGCTCCCGGGCGGTGAGGCCGGCAACAATCCGCAGAGAACCAAAAGAAAGTGCCAGCCATGCAATCTGGGCCGACACAATGGCAATGGCCAGCAGTCTCACAAGGTACGGCGGAAAACGGGAATCCAAAAGCCCGGGAAGGGTAAGCTTTTTCGACCGGCGGACCCTGGCTGCCAGCCATAGGCCCAGAAGGCACAACCCCGCCCCACCGGCAATGTCCGGCATGATCCCCCATGCGCCATAGCGGCGAATCAGCGTCCAGGTGACCACAATGGCGGAACCGCCGATTGTGGTGGCGGCAATGGTCAGCGACAGCGTGACAGGGCCGAGCTGCCGCCCGGACACGAAAAAACCGGCCGCCGTCCGGGAACGGGAGATAAAGCTGATGGAATAGAGTGTCAGAACCGCCAGATAGACGGTCAATATCCAGAACACGGACACGCCCCTTTTAAAGAAAGATAAAAACAGCCGGTCTCAAACAAACAGATGAGTCCGGCTGCCGTCCAGCAGCTCCTCGTAGGAATCCAGAATCGGATCAATTTCCTTGTTCAGAAATTCCTTGACCTGATTCGGCGCCCGGCCCACAAAGTCGGACGGATTCAGAATTTTTTCAATATCTTCCAGATTCAGCGGCACCCGGCTGTCTTCCGCCAGCAAATGAATCAGGGGATTTTCCCGGCTGCCGGATTTCAACTTCGCAGTGGCCATGTGGGAATACTCCCGGATAATTTCGTGAACTTCCTGCCGGTCGGCACCCCGCTTCACTGCTTCCATCAGAATATTTTCCGTTGCCATGAAAGGAAGCTGCTCGTGCACATGGGCTGAAATAACCTCCCGGTTAACCACAAGGCTGTCGGTAATATTGGCATAGATGAGCAGAATTGCGTCTGTACTGAGAAAAGCCTGGGGCAGGACCACCCTCCGGTTGGCAGAATCGTCCAGGGTCCGTTCAAACCACTGGGTCGCCGCCGTATACGCCGTGTTGTCGGAAAGTGAAATCAGAAAACGGGACAGGGCAGTCATCCGTTCCGACCGCATGGGATTGCGTTTGTATGCCATGGCGGAAGAGCCCACCTGTTTCTTTTCAAAAGGTTCTTCCATCTCCCTGTCATGGGCAAGGAGGCGCAAATCATTTCCAAACTTGGAACAGGAAATCCCAATCTGCCGCAACACGTGAAGTACGTCATCATCAATCTTTCTGGAATAGGTCTGACCCGTAATGCTGACGGCGCGGGGAAAACCCATTCGCTCCGTCACCAGCTCATCCAGCTCCTTCACCTTCTCTTCATCTCCGTCAAAAAGTTTCAGAAAACTGGCCTGGGTACCGGTTGTCCCTTTCACCCCCCGGCCCGGAATCCGGGAATCCAGCAGTGCCACCAGTTTGAAGTCCATCAATAAATCCTGAAGCCAGAGCGCGGCCCGTTTTCCCACCGTGGTCAACTGTGCCGGTTGAAAGTGAGTGAATCCCAGAGTCGGAATCTCTCTATACTCACAGGCAAACTCCCGGAGATTTTTCATCACCGTCAGCAGGCGCTTTTTGATCAAATGCAGCGCCTCTTTCACCTGAATCAGGTCGGTATTGTCCCCCACGAAAGCAGAAGTGGCGCCGAGGTGGATAATGGACATAGCTGCGGGGGCATCCTTGCCGAAGGCGTGGATATGCGCCATAACATCATGGCGAAGTTCCTCTTCCTTTTTTGCCGCATATTCAAAATCAATATCTTCGATATGTTCCCGCATTTCTTCCAGTTGTTCATCGGTAATGGAAAGTCCAAGCTCCTGTTCGGCTTCAGCCAGCAACAGCCAGAGCTTCCGCCATGTCCGGAATTTAAAATTATCGGAAAAAACCCGGGACATTTCCCCGGACGCGTAGCGCGTAATCAGGGGATTCTGATAAACATCACGATTCATCTATGCCTCCACTTCCAGGGGGATTTCCGTGAACAAAACGGCCGGTGACACAATACGCCCGAACACCTCTTCCCCGAATTTACTGCAGATAAAGCCGGATCCCGTCACCGTCTTTTCCGAAACACAACCGGAAAACCCCCGGTTCAGATCATCTACGCTCACACTGACACGGGCCGGATACAGGGATTGTATCAGACTGTCTTTTTTCAGGAAAGCGTCTGTGACGGAAAAGAATACCCTGCGCCTTTCATGTTCATACCGCCCCTCTCCCACTGTCCGAATCAACAGCCATGATTCCGGCAAATCCACAGTGTGTCTACATTGAATCCGGCCGCGGACAAGACGGGGGCTTCCAAAAGAATAAAAATGCGGACTGACAGAACGCAATGAAACCCCGTCCGGCAACGGTTCTCCTTCTTCCGCCGGATGAGACAACCACTCGTGGAGGAACTTTTCTCCGTTCCGGCCGGTTATAAGATTGAATGTCCCGCTTTTCAGGCTTACGGCGGCAGAATGAAAAAAAGACCGCCGGTTTAAGAAATTTTCTATTTTTTTGACCGAAACATCCGGTTCAAAAAACTTGTACGCGGCTCCGGGCCCCGGCCGTTTTGCCCGGATAACAACGCTGCCGTCCAGAATCAGCAATTCCAGCCTGCCGGCTGTACCGGATCTTCTCAAAATCGCCACCCGCCGGGAAAAGAGTTTCACCGCCTTGCGCAGACCCGCCGACAGCACAAGGGGGGAAGAGAAGGTGTTTTGTGCGGTGTAATTTCGGATACCTTCATCCAGATGAATAAAGGAAGCGTTCCGGGTTTGCCCCGGTATAACCGAAAAATGAAGGTCCATTGTCTTATCCGGCAAAAATCCGATTGGATGTTTCCATTAAAGCGGAATGGAACTGTGTTTTTTCGGCGGCAGCCCTTCCCTCTTATTTTCAAGTGACGCCAGCGTCGAAATCAGTTTTCTGCGGGTGGTTGACGGTGCAATAATTTCATCAACAAATCCCATTTCCGCCGCAATATACGGATTGGCAAACAGTTCCTTGTAATTTTCCACAAGCTCTTTCCGTTTTGCTTCCGGATCCGCCGCTTCCGTCAATTCTTTGCGGTACACAATATTAACCGCGCCCTCCGGCCCCATAACCGCGATTTCCGCGGTGGGATAAGCAAAATTGAAATCGGTACGGATATGTTTGGATGCCATCACGCAATATGCGCCGCCATACGCTTTCCGGGTAATGATTGTGATTTTCGGAACCGTCGCCTCCGAAAATGCGAACAGCAGCTTGGCACCGTGGATAATAATACCGCCATGCTCCTGGTTAACCCCCGGCAGGAAACCCGGCACATCCTCAAAAGTAATCAACGGAATATTGAACGCATCGCAGAAACGGACAAAACGGGCACCTTTCCGGGAAGCCTGAATATCCAGCACCCCGGCAAGGAAAGCAGGCTGATTGGCCACAATTCCCACCGGCTTTCCACCGAGCCGTCCGAAGCCCACCACAATATTTTTTGCAAAATGCTCGTGAACCTCAAAAAAATATTGATCGTCCAATACAGGACGGATAATATTCCGGATGTCGTACGGAGTGTTGGGATTTTCAGGCACTACAGTGTTTAAATCCGGAATTTCACGATCCGGAGAATCTGAAGTTTCTTTTACCGGTGGATCTTCCATATTGTTGGAAGGCATGAATGACAGAAGTTCCCGGATTGCCGCGAGACAGGCCCGGTCATTGTCCAACGCAAAATGAGCGACACCGGACTTACTGTTATGGGTCATGGCGCCCCCCAGCTCTTCTTTTGTCACTTCTTCATGGGTAACGGTTTTAATGACATCGGGGCCGGTCACAAACATGTATGAGGTATCTTTCACCATCAGCGTGAAATCCGTAATTGCCGGAGAATACACTGCCCCTCCGGCACAGGGGCCCATAATGGCAGAAATCTGGGGAATTACCCCTGAAGCCAATGTGTTCCGGAGAAAAATGTCCGCGTAACCGCCCAGTGATACCACCCCCTCCTGAATCCGGGCTCCGCCGGAGTCATTCAGCCCGATGATGGGCGCACCAACCTTCATGGCCATATCCATGATTTTACAGACCTTTTTGGCGTACATCTCCGAAAGGGACCCGCCGAAAACAGTGAAATCCTGGGCAAAAATATACACCAGCCTGCCGTTAATCCGGCCAAACCCGGTGATGATTCCATCTCCGACAATCTTATTCTTTTCCATACCGAAATTATTGCATCTGTGAACCACGAAACGATCCACTTCCTCAAAAGAGCCTTTGTCCATCAATAGATCAATCCGCTCTCTTGCGGTCAGCTTTCCCGCTTTATGCTGACGTTCAATCCGGGCCTCACCGCCGCCAAGTTCCGCTTCCCGATTCCGTTTTTCCAATTCTTTCAATCGTTCTTCAAGTGTCATCACACTCTCCTTATTCAAAAACCCTTTCTTCATCTCAAACCGTAGTCAAAGAATACCAGAAGTACCACCTGCCCGCAATACGGGAAAGCCGCATACCCCCCTCATTCTTCTGTTTTGCCGGAACGTCCGCCTCTCATTATAAATTCGTTGAATATGATAGAATAGTTAGGAAAAGTAACTTGCGTATGTGAGGGCAATTGACAGCAAAAGGCAATTTCACATGAATAAATACCATTTCCTGCTGTATTTCTTTCTGCTGCTCATTCCGACAGCACGGAATACTGCCGCTCCATTGATTTTACCCCCTGTGGGATGGCAGATTGAAAGCCGGGAAACCTTTTCCCCCGAAACCCTCTGCCGTCACATTGACGGAGCAGCCGAGCTGCTTCTTGAATTCGGCTTCAAAAAAATGACTGCTGCCCGGTTATCACGAAAAGGTAGTCAGTTCTCAGTGGAAATCTATCAAATGGCGGGTCCACTGTCCGCACTGGGAATTTATCTTAACAGATGTGCGCCGGAAACACCGATTGCCGGGGTTATCCCACGGAATTCCGGTGATTCCTTTCAATTGGAACTCGTTAAAAGCGCCTGCTTTATTGTTATCAATCGTTTTGACAAAAACAGAAAATCTCTGCCTCTGATGGAGAAATTGGCAAATAAGCTGGCTGCGGAGATCCCGAACATAAAAGTGAAATGGCCCTGTACACTCCCTGAAAAAGGAAAAATAAAAGGTTCCGTCCGCCTGGCACGCGGCCCGCTGGCACTGCGCCCGGTTCTCTCTTTCGGCGAAGATGATGTCCTCCGGCTGCACGGAAAGACCTGGGCTGTTATTGCCGACTACAGGGTTCGGAAGGGGAAAGAAACATTGATCCGGATAAATTACCAGGATGAGAAAAAAAGCCGGGCCGTATTCATTTCACTGCTTGAAAACCCGAACTCCCGTATGAAAATAAGCCGAAAAAATGATACAAGCTTCGTGTTCCGAAACAATGACAATGAAAAAGCAATTGTCCAGCGTCATGGCAATATACTGGACATAAGGAAAATTTACAGCATTCCGCCATCTGAATCAAGAAGACGCGCAACCCGGCCAAACAAAAGGAGAAATGAACATGCTGATTAGTTTCATCCAGAACATCGCACTGGTATTGGGCCTGAGCATGCTCTACGGCATGTTGACCCGGGTCAGCATGAATGAAACACCCCGGGGCAAAATTCTGTCCGGGTTTCTTTTCGGCGGTATCGCCATTGCCGCAATGATGATTCCGATACATTATACTCCGGGAATTATTTACGACGGAAGATCCATTATCCTCGCACTGGCGGGATTATTCGGCGGCGGAACAGCCACAGTTATCTCCGTGGCCATGGCCGGGCTTTACCGGGCGCATCTCGGCGGCGTGGGGATGTGGGCAGGAATCGCAACCATCACCGCTTCCGCGTTGACAGGACTGGCTTTTCGCCGGGCTTATGGAAATCATCCTGAAAAACTCACCATCCTCCCGCTTTTTGTTTTGGGCTTTACTGTCCACTTTATCATGCTGGCCTGTCAACTGCTGATCCAACCCTGGCCTGCAGGCCTTATTGTTCTCCGCCAGATCTGGCTGCCGGTCATGTTAATTTTCCCGGCTGCAACCGTGCTGATCGGATATCTCCTGGGTATGGAAAAACGCCACATTATAACCGAGCACAAACTTGCTTCAAGTGAAGCAAGATACCGGAATATCCTTGAAAATATGCAGGAAGGATACTACGAAACAGACCTTGCCGGAAATCTGGTTTTCTTTAACCGTTCTCTGTGCCGTTTACTGGGCTATTCAGAGGATGAGCTGATGAAAATGAATTACCGGAATTACACTGACAAAGAAAATGCGGAAAAACTGTATCGGGCTTTCAACAAAGTATATCAAACCGGCATCCCGGTACTGGGTGTGGATTGGGAAATTACCGGAAAAGACGGGATCAAACACACCATCAAGGCATCTGTTTCATTAATAAAAGACCCTTCCGGCATTCCGGCGGGCTTTCAGGGACTTGTTCGGGATATTACCGAAGAAAAACTGGCGGAAAGCATGCTCCGGGAAAGCATCAACAGTTTCCGGAGTATTTACAACAACATCAGTATTGGATTGTATCGAACGACTCCGGACGGCCGAATTCTCATGGCCAATCCCGCCCTGATTCAAATGCTTGGATTTTCTTCTTTTGATGAGCTGGAAAAACGGAACCTCGAAACCGACCCTGTTTATGAACCCGGCACGCCGAGGAAAGAGTTCAGGGAATTGCTGGAACAGTATGGCAAGGTCAAAGGCTGCATATCGGCATGGAAAAGAAAAGACGGAACCTCATTGTGGGTGTGCGAAAACAGCAGAGTCGTCCGGGACGATGCCGGAGAAATTATCTATTACGAAGGGACAGTGGAAGATATCACCGAACGGAAACTGGCGGAAGAACGGCTGCGGGAAAGCGAAAAAAAATACCGCCTGATATTCAATAACGCCCCGCTGGGGATTTTCCATTACGATGCCGACGGGATCATCAGTTCCTGCAATGATAAATTCGTAGAAATTATCGGCTCATCCAGAAAACAGCTCATCGGATTACATATGATGAATCTACCGGACAAGCGGGTTGCACAGGCTGTCAGAAAATCTCTCAATAAAGAAGCCGGCTTTTACGAAGGAGACTACCATTCCGTTACCGCGGATAAAATCACCCCCATTCGCGTGTTTTTCGAGCCGGTTATCTCCGAAAACGGCGAGGTAAAAGGCGGTGTTGGAATCTGCGAAGACATTACGGAACGAAAGCAGGCGGAAGCGGAACGGGAAAAACTGAGAGAACAACTCTTCCAGGCCCAGAAAATCGAATCGGTGGGACGCTTGGCCGGGGGAGTCGCCCATGATTTCAACAATATGCTGGGTGTAATTCTGGGCCGGGCGGAAATGCTGCTGACAAAAATGTCACCGGATGACCCCAATCGCTCCAATGTGGAAGCGATTATGCGTGCCGGAGACCGGTCTGCAGACCTGACCCGCCAGCTACTGACATTCGCAAGGAAACAGACAATACAACCCAAAATAATGAATCTGAATGATGCAATTGAAGGTATGCTGAAAATGCTCCGGCGCCTCATCGGGGAAAATATCGACCTGATCTGGCAGCCTGCCGCCATACTCTGGACAGTGAGGATGGACCCGGTACAGGTGGATCAGATTCTGGCCAACCTCTGTATCAATGCGAGAGACGCCATTCCAAAAACAGGAACCATCACCATTGAAACGGAAAACAGGGAAATCGACCACATCTACTGTGAAACCCACACGGAAGCCATTCCCGGCAGCTATGTCATGCTGGCGGTCAGCGATGACGGCTGTGGAATGAATGAAAAAACCCGCCGTCAAATCTTCGAACCTTTTTTCACGACAAAAGCAGTGGGGAAAGGTACCGGGCTGGGCCTGTCCACTGTCCACGGCATTGTGAAACAAAATAAAGGCTTTATCAATGTCTACAGTGAACCGGACGAGGGAAGCACTTTTCGAATTTACATTCCCAAACACGGGGAAAAATTAACTGAAAAAGCTGAGGATGTGAACATACCGATTCCCCGTGGCAAAGGCCGGCAGATTCTGCTGGTTGAAGACGAAGCCGGACTTCTGGAAATGACAAAAACCATGCTTGAAGAGCTGGAATACAGCGTTTACGCCGCAGCTCGGCCCATGGAAGCACTGTCATTTCTTCGGGGAAAAGGTTGTGTGCCGGATTTATTACTGACCGATGTGGTTATGCCGGAAATGAACGGAAAAGAGCTGGCGGAAAAAATAACAAAAATGTGTGAACAAGTAAAGGTACTCTTCATGTCCGGATATACTGCCAATGCCATCGCCCATCACGGAGTACTGGATAAAGAGGTCGCTTTTATCCAGAAGCCCTTTTCCCTGAATGAACTGGCACAGGCAATCGCAAAGATTCTGGGCTGATCCATACGGACAACTAATTTTATTCGGAAACGGCAAAAATACCAATCCAGCGAAACCGGGATAAAATACGAGAAAAATTCCTGATCCTCCCCGAAAACTTTTCAACTCATAGTATAATCATCAAAGTGAAATCCGGGGCCCGAATAACGGGCAATAAGGGGGGCGGTTCTGGTCAATCGAATTTTCAGGCTGGCCACATGGAAACGGGGTGTGGTTCTCGGGATAATGGACATCATTTTTATACCCGCATTTCTGATCCTCTCGGTGCGGCTCCTCAACGCGCCAATGGAACCGCTCCCGCGAATTGCCATATTAGCCGTATCATATCTGATTTTTCTTTATGCCTTTGACTTTTATTCGCCCCGGCAGTTTGATGCGTCCCGAATACTCTATGCTGTTTTTCTTGTCGTCCTTTTTGCCGTAATCCTGTCCGTCCTTGTTGACTATGCATTATTCTTCCGCTCCATCGGGCGAAAAATTCTGTTGCTGCACACCGCAATTGCAATTTTCTATCTGTTTTTCCGGGGAAAGTTCGTTGCCGGAGCCAAACAACGTGTTCCGACCCGGATTCTTCTGTCCGGAATTACGAAACAGGCCCTGCCTCTTTCTGTCAGAAAAAAACTTTCCGAAAACGGTACGATTTTTCATTTGCCTCCGGATGGAACAATCCCCGAGGCGAAAGGGCCGGTAAATGATTATGTAATCGTGGACCAATTTGAGAAAATTGACGATGGTGCGATGCACCGATTCCTGCTGGAAAAACTCCGGGGAAAACCGGTAATGACACTTGCGGGTTTTTACGAGCTGTTTTTCCGCCAGGTGGCAGCAGACATGGTGGACAGCCGATTCTTTTTTGAGCCCACCGGCTTTAGCCGGGCCATGCGGCGGTTTCCCACTACAGTAAAACGGATAACGGATTTTTTTCTGGCAGTGGCCCTCCTTTGCGTTACCGCCCCTGTCATGCTGATAACCGCCATTTTAATTCGGCTGGAATCTCCCGGTGCCGCCCTGTTTTGCCAGAAGCGAACCGGCCTTCACGGAGAATTTTTTGTAATTTACAAATTCCGCTCCATGAGAAACGACGCGGAAGCATCGGGGCAGGCCCAGTGGGCAACAGAAGATGATCCGAGGATCACCAAAATCGGCCGTTTGATTCGAAAACTTCGAATTGATGAACTGCCGCAGCTTTTCAATGTAATCCGCGGCGATATGAGTTTTGTCGGTCCGAGGCCCGAGCGGCCGGAATTTGACAGCCAGTTGAAAGAGCAATTGCCTTTCTACATGTTCCGATACCTCGTAAAACCGGGGATTACCGGATGGGCGCAGGTAAATTACGGTTACGGTGCTTCGGTGGAAGACGCACTGGAAAAATTGAAATATGATTTGTATTACGTTAAAAACATCTCTTTTCTGCTGGATGCTGAAATTCTCTTGAAAACTGCCGCCACCGTTTTTCTGGCAAAGGGCCGATAAAATGACAGGCCGAAACGGCAGAATAACCCATCTCCAGGGGGGAAAAGGGGGAGATTTTGTTGTTTGACAAAAAATTCCGGGCTAATATTCTGCAAACGGGGCTGGTTCAGATCCTGAGCCTGATTTCTTTCGTCATTCTGCTGGTTTTCGTTCTTCCCCGGTACATTTCCAAAGCGGATCTCGGGCTTTACGTTACCTTCCGGGCACTGGTGGCATCCCTGTTTCCCCTTTACACGGTGGCATTGGATATTGCTCAGGCCCGCTACCTCGGCTACCATACCGGAAATTCTTCCGAACAAAAAAAGATAACCACCACTGTGCTGGCCGTCTTTTTTATTATCGGTATTTTTTCCACTTCAATTGTCTGGCTGGCAAAACCCTTTATTCTGCAACACTTTTTCGATGGCCGTATCAGCCTGTTTTACGCACTGGTAACCGCATTGATTTTCACCGGAACCTACCGGATTTCCTACACCTTCTTCCAGGGGCACAAAAAAATGTATTGGGCAAATATTCTGCAATCCGCCATCTTTATTCTGGGAAACCTTCTGGCAGCCATGCTGATTGCGACCGGGGCAATCAACGGAATCCGGGAAATTGTCTGGTTTGTCGCATTGATGCCCGGTGTTTCATTGCTGCCTTTTTGCTACATCCTGACCACCCAATGGACCCGCAATTTTGATTTCAAAAAAATTCTGATTTATGCCTTTCCCCGCGTTCCTTCCCTCTTTATGACCGGCCTGATGATGTCATCAGCAGTCATGCTGGCAAAATATTTTTATTCCAGTGCCCTTGCCGGAGATTTCGGTATTGCCACCCGTTTTTTCCAGTTGGCCGGCACACTGGCCTATGCATTCAACATGGTACTGCTCCCGGGAGTATCCGAGCTCTGGGGAAAAGGAGAAAAAAAAGAACTGGCCCGATCTCTGTCTTCATACGCAAATCTCGTGGTCATGGCCGGAACCGCTGCTATTTTCATTTTCTATGCACTGGGACCGCTGGCAATTCACTGGTTTCTGCCGGCTCAGTATAAATCCGGAATCCCCATCCTGCAAATTTTAGCCTTCGCCGCACTTCCCTACCTGTTTTATCTGATGTTCCGCAGCATTATCCACGGAGTGGACACCCGGCCGATACAGGTCTTCGTGGATCTGGCACGGGGAAGTGTCCTCATCGTTTCTTTTGCCGTCCTGAGCCGCATTTTTCCGAATTCCCCCGCAGTTGTGATTTCAATTTCACTGGCACTGTCCCATCTGACTGCCGGTATTTCAAGCTACGGCTATATCACAAAACGGATCGGGTTCCGGGGAAAGCCCGGAATGTGGGGAGTACATCTGCTCATTATTCTGGGCCTGGTCTATGCGGCAACTTTTTATCCGGTGCCGGCAATTACCGCCTTTGCTTTAATCGAAACATTCGCCGTATGGTATTTATTTGGAAACCGGAAAAGTGAATTTCAATTTTGATCGGCACAATCTCCCTCAATTATCCGGTAAATCAATTCCACCTTGTGATCCCAGGTGTTTTCCTTCATACTGAGCGAAACTTCCCTTTTCCTCTCTTCACAATTCAGATCCAGCGCTTCTTCGCAGCGTTTCAGAAATTCCTCTCTGCCTTCTGCAATGAGAACATGCTTTCCGTGGAACCGGACTTCGGGAATATCGGTTGACACCACCGGGAGGCCGGCGGCAAGATACTCATACAGTTTCAAAGGGTTGCAATTGTCTGTCAGGGTGGAACGGACAAAGGGAATCAGTGCCACATCAATTTTTTTGCAGAATGACGGCAAAGCCTCAAAATCCTTCTCCCCTGCCAGAACAATATTTCCGTAATTTGAGAATTCATCCGGCAGCATGGAATTCCGGCCGATCAGAAGAATAGTCCAGGACGGCTGCTTCTCCGCCAGATATTTCAATAAACCGGCATCCACCCACTCATATGAAATGTGGCCCCAGAATCCAAGAACCGGCGCATTCAATCCGGCAGCTTCCGGAGCCGTCTCCAACGAGGTATCAAACACGGCTCTGGAAAACAGTGCGTAATCCACACCGTGGCTGATGTGGCAGGTATTTGGATTGAACTTCCGGTATGCTTCAGTCAGCAGGTTTGATGAACAGAATACAATATCCGATACCTGACACATTAATTGATTCAGTTTGCGAAACGATTCCGGATTCGCAATATTAAAACCCGAATGTTCATCCACACAGTAATTAATCAGTTTCTTTCTCGGCATTTTTTTTATCAGTTCATACCAATTCTGGGAAAAAACAAAAACAAAAGGATTCTGCATTTTCAGCCGGACACGGGCCCAGCGCAGTTGAGTACGAAGAAGAAACAAATTCACCCGTTTAATAAAACGATTTTTTTGAAAAGGAATCACGAGGGGAGTAAGAACATAGAGGTTTTCATCCACCTTTTCAATTCCTTTTAAAAAGGATTTTAATTTACGCAGAATCCGGCCCATGTCCTGTCGGGAAACCGTGGGTGCCCGAAATCCGATGGAAGAAACAAAAAGAACTCTGTTTTTACGGGAAAATCGAATTGCCAATTGATATTTGCTGGTTTTCCATCCCCAATCATCGGAAGAAAAGAGAATTATATTTTCATTTTCCATTCAACTGATTTCCCTGTAAAAAATTATTTTATGCCGTCTGCGGCAATATCTTACCCTTTCACAACAGAATCTCCAACCCCAAAGAGACCGAAACCTAAATCATTATGGGTTTCCGGAAAGTGATTTTCCAGTATTTTTCAACGGTTTCTGATAAAACACGATAAGGCAGCCGGTGAAGAAAAAAAACAGCCGGGTGGACTCCAGGCCGAAAGAGGTCATTTGAAACAGGAACATGAATATGGCTCCCAAAAGATAGGGGGCACGCCAGGAATAAAGCGCCTGCCTGCGAAAAACCGCCATTCCCCGGGAAAAGACCCCTGACAGGAAAGCAAGAAACACCAGTATCCCTGCAATTCCATGCTCGACAAAAATCTCCAGAAATAAATTGTGAGGATATTTCAGAAAATGATAATCGCTGAACCCGCCCAGCCCGATACCGGTCATCCACCGTTGGGAAATAAGCTTCAATGCCAGTTTGTACACAACAAAACGGCCTGAAATGGAAGCGCCTTTGTGCTGCCGGAACATATAAAAAAAGCGGGTAAAAAAGTCAGGATACAGCGTATAGGTAAAGAATGTGGTCATTATCAGCAACATCAGGCCAAAGAGCACCAGCAGCCGTTTTTGACGGAAAACAACCAAAAAATAGAAAAGCAATACCAGCCCGCCGAACAGCATACCGCCTCTGGAATTGGTCTTGAAAACCAGAACCAGATCAACCGTCATTGCCGTTATGTAAACCAGCTTCCGGAAAAACCCTTTTTCCTGTACAAACCGGGCAGCCGCAAAAAAAAGAGCAATGCCGGCAATGGCAGCAACAGTCAGATAACTGTTTCCGGATGCTTTCATGACCTGTGAATCCGGATAAACCAGAAACAGAGCCAGACAAATTCCGCTGCCGATTGTCGCAATGAGGCTGCTGAGACGGCGAAACTCCAACTCGGCAAAAATTCGCGGGAAAAAGAAAAACGGCAGGGACAGAAAAAGAAAACGAATCAGCTTGAACAGGGAATAATCCCGGACTTTCCCCGGTGCATTGAAAAATTCCACAATGACAATCAGCACAAAAATACCAAGGAGAATGTCAAGGAGTTCGGGTTTAGGGAATTTCCGTTTGTTAAAGATAAAAAGAAGGGCGGTAACCGCAAGAAACATGGCATAAAAAATTACCGTTAAATCCAGCTCCGGAGGAATGGGATTCAAGGGACTGGTTTTCAGTACCGGTGCAAAAAGGGTCAGCATTAGAAAAATTTCATTGTGCTGAAGCCCGTAAATTGCAAGATAACCGGCGGGAATCAGGGCAATGGCAATAACAAAGCCCAGAGGGTGAAGCAACGGCAGAACAAAGAGGGGAACCAGAAGCCCCAGCAATATCCGCTCATCGATAACCGGTGATGTCGATTGCATTGACACAGGCACCTCCTGATTCCGAATAAAAGCTGAATGACAGGACGATCTTTGCCGTTCGGCTGTCCAGCGGCAGACGGGAAGACAGCATCCTGGGATAATCGGTTGGCATCACAAGGGTTTTCCAGCCCGGAGACACAACGACAGGGCGGGGATGTGTCACACGGAGCAGCTTTCCACCCGAGTTAAACTGGAAGATGTCCCAGCAGAGCCTGAACGGAAAGGTTGCGCTGTGAAAACGGACAGAAATTTTCATAAAACCGCATCCCTTTGTTTCAATGTAAGGGGCATGTTTCCGCCAGGGAATATCCCGTGCAAGGGCCAGTTTCGTATCTGTAAAGGAAGCAAATATATTGAGCCCGGCCCCGTTGTACCAGAAACGCAGGGGATGATGTTTCCGGCTGTGGTCATACGCTGTTAAGGTCAATGCGGGTTTTTCCGGGGACCAGAAAAGCAGTTTGACCGGTTCCGGATTTTTGAGACGGGTTTCGGGATAATGGATTCGAAACAGGTGAAATGCCGGTGTGTGTTTTACCCCCTCCAGAATCCCAGGAGTTTCAATCAGCCGCCGTACAAACCCCTCGGATTCAAATGGGGTCGGTGCGTAGGGCAACAAAACGTATGTAATCCCTGTTTTTTTCAGTTTATGAAGAATTGTGTTCAAATCCGGTTCCCGATAAAGAGGTGCCAATGCCGGTTCCATTGCATCCACCCCCGGAATATTCCGGATATCCAGAAAGAAAAACGGGCTCCGGCACACCAGAACACGGTCCTGTTTTGTCAGATGTGTATTGATATAGCGGCTCATTTCACATTGCAGGCAGGGCTGACGGTAAAAAGGCGGGGCAAAGCAGAGGATCATACCTCCGGAAATTACCGCTGCGGCTCCGGCAGCATATTTCCAGGCCGGTTTTTCCGGCAGTGAAACCGCGCCGGCCAGTATCAAAAGCGGAAGCACTGTCAAAGGATAACGGGGGCTGAGGATAAAAATATTATGATGAAGCGGCAAAAAGTGCAACGTAAAATAAACAAGGAGGAATCCCAGTGCGGCATCCCTTATCCGGTTTCGGGGAATGCGGCGCAGACCGGAAAATGCCAAAGCGGCAAAACCGAGAATAAAAGCCGGTCCGTAACTGGAGAAACGGAAAACCGGAGAAAAATAACCGTACATCAACCGGCTGGCAAAAGTCGGCATCCCTTTTTGAATAAACTGGTAGCGAAAAACATCATCAACCAGTTTTTTCCCGAATGCCCCGACAAAAACACCGGTTGTCGCCAGACTGTGAAACTTCCGGAAAATCAACAGATATGGAAGCCCTCCGATAAGTCCCGCAATTACGCCGAACAGGATGAGCCTTTTCCATTTCACCCCACGGTCAACTATAATAAGAGCGAGGATTCCACCCGGAACTGCCAGCAGACCGATGGTGTGACTGAGCATGGCCATACCGGCAAAAATTCCGGCGGGCCAGATCTTCCTTTCCTTCGAAAAAGCAAGCAGCACTGCTGTTCCCGTAAAGAAAAACATCCGAATCGGAGTGGTAAACCCCTCCACCGAGGTTCTGATAAAGAATGGCGTCATTGCCAGGACCAGGGTAAATGAAACCGCAATGCCAAGCCCTTTTTGTTTTCGGATTACCCGGAAAATGAGTAAATTTGTAAGCATGTAGTAAAAAACACCGATAAAACGGACAAATGCATCCAGCCCTGCCAGCCGGAGCCATGTCTGCATAAGGGAAAACATGGGAGGATGGGCAAACCAGGAGAACACACCGCCGATATGGCCGGGTGAAATAAAGGGATACCCCCGCACAGACATCCGGCTCAAAAAAGTTTTTCCGATAAAAGCATAGTTAATCGGATCAAATGACGAAACATGGTGTGAGACAAAAAAGAATGCAGGGAGGGAAATCAGCAGGGGCACAAAAAGAAAAGGGGCAGAGAAATGAAATATTTTTTTTCGATTCCGCACCAGAAAAACCGCACCACTGCCACCGAACAAAACTGCCATTGACATTCCAACCGTAGCGGGAGAAAGCCCGGGAAAAATTAAAAAAATCAGGTAAAGTACCATGGCAAGCAGCATGGGAGCGGCTCCAAGAGACAAAATGACAGCCGTGCCGTCATCAGCTTCGAGAAACAGCGCCTGCCCAATGAAAAACGCGCCGAAAAGGCTGATAATTCCGCTAATCATCCTGAAGTTTGCGGTTGAACACCACCATTGCGACAAAGGCAAAAGCGGCAAGAATTCCCAGAAAAATTCCGGCAATCAACGTAATTGCCAACTTGGGAAAAGCCTGTTTCTGCGGTTTTACAGGCTGATCGATAATCGTCATCTCTTTGGTCTTCCCGACGATTTCAATCTTGGATTCCAATCCGGTCTGATAAATTTTTTCATAACCTTTCTGTGCTGCAAGAAATTCACTCCGAAGCACTTCGTATTGAGATTTAAGGGGATAATATGCTGTTTCCGCGTCATACAGACGGGATTTCAGATGTGAGAGTGTCAGGCGTTTCTGTTTTAACAGTTCTTTGAGTTCATTATACCGGCGATTCGCATCAATTTTCCCGTTATCGGTTCTGACACCGGCCAGTTTCGCCTTTATTTCCGAAATCTCTGATTGAATCCGGGCCAGAGAGAGAAATGCTTCCGGCGTCATTCCGGATGACAGGGAAAGCTGCGGATTCATTCCACTATTTAAAGCTGTACTTTCCAGTGGCGGAAAAGCCGCCAGTTCTCCGTTTTCTTCTATCGCAATCCGGTTTCGCAGTGTATCCAGCTCCATTGCCATCCGGGGGACAGGATGCAATGCAAGAAAACGGTCCAGAGTTTCACCGGCGGTTTTAAGCTGAGCAGACGCGGCCCGAACCTGTGCCTCACTGAACCGGTATCCGGAATGAACTTCTTTGTCAATTACCTGCCGATTCAACGCCAATGCCTGATCCCCCAGCATTTTCGCAATTTTATAAGAAATTTCCGGATCCCGGAAGGTTACCAGAAGCTTGATAATGGCGGTATCTTCCACCGTCGTCACCTCAAAAGAACGTTTAAATGTTTCAAAATCCATATTATATTTTTTGTAGATATTCAGTTTGTCATAAATGTTGTGATAGAGTGATTCATTGTCCACAAAGTCCAGATAGGTATCAATATCCAGTTTTTTTCCCTCCAGTGAACGCCGAATCAATTTGGATTCCAGGACCATAAACGTTGTCCGGGTCTCAAAGACAGGGGTCAATACAAAGTAGGCCAGAATTCCCACCAGAACACCCAGAACCAGCATCACAAGAACCGGTCCCCTTTTTTCCTTCAGAACGGTTAAAAATTCAAGAATGTCCATTGCTCACCTCACATTCCGATTGGATTTGTACCCTCCCTTCAAACAGCAATCTTACCTCAATGCGGTCTCCCGGCCCAACCTCCCCGACACCGGCCGGCGTCCCGGTAAAAAGAACATCTCCGGCACCAATATCCACCAGGCCGGCAAGATGCTCTGTCAAAATCGGAACCGGAAAAAGCTTTTCGGTGTAGCGGCCCTGCTGACGCATCTCCCCGTTAATCCATGTCTCCACCGAAAGACGGGGCAGCCGGGCCACGGGAATGGAAATAAAACTGTTACAAAGCACGGCGGAACCCCGGAAACATTTTGCGGTGAACCACGGCCATCCTTTCTTTTTCAACTCGGATTGAATGTCCCGGGCGGTAAAATCAATTCCGCACCCGGCCAGAATTTTCGGATTGTCCCCTGAAAATCGGCCGCCCTGCGGCAGTACAAATACCATCTCCCCTTCATAATGAAGGGAATGTGAATGGGCAGGGTACGGAACGGTTTCCCCGCTTTTTGCCAGACAGGATAATGGTTTTGTAAATACGAGGGGTTCGGCAGGCTGCTCATTTCCCAGCTCTTTTGCGTGTTTCACATAATTTCTACCGATAAAATATAAGTTCCGAACCGCGGGACAGGGAACAATGTCAAATTCCGCCACAAGTGCCTCCTTGCCCTTCTTTTCCCATAATGTACCACAATACCATCTGTAATATTATGTTTATCCGTTTCAAATAAGCAAAAAACCCGGAATTTGAAATCAAGTCAAAAATGCCGCATTAGCACAATGGCAAATGCTGCAAGGCCTTCTTCCCGGCCCAGGGCACCCATTGCTTCGGTGGTGGTCGCTTTAACATTGATACGGTTTGGAGTCACTTTCAGAATTTCCGCGATGGAATGCTGCATTTCACCGCGGCGTACCGCGATTTTCGGCTGCTGGCCGATAACGGTGATATCCGCATTTCCCACCTTCCAGCCGGCCTCTTCGGCCAGTGCCACCGCCTCTGCCAGCAGTTTCCGGGAATCCGCATCTTTCCAGCGGGAGTCCGTATCCGGAAAATGCTGTCCGATATCTCCCAGCCCCGCAGCACCCAACACCGCATCCGCCACTGCGTGAAGCACCACATCGGCATCCGAGTGGCCGGAAAGGCCGTAAGGTTCATGGAATTCAACTCCCCCCAGCACCAGACGCCGACCCGGTTCAAAACGGTGAAAGTCAATTCCCTGGCCGATTCGAATGTCATTCATCTCATCCCCCACAGAACACGGGCAGTTTCCATGTCCGCCTGGGTGGTAATTTTGATATTCAAATGCCAGTCCAGAACCGGAAGAACGGGAACCCCCTCTGCATGAAGCAGCGTTGTCTCATCCGGAAAAGAAAGTTTCTGACGGTTAAAACAGTGGGCAAAAATACCCAGTGTCGCCCCCTGAGGAGTGGTAACTTCCACAACTTCTTTCCGATCCACAGTTTCCCGGAACTCCTCTTCTTTCAGGCGGCGGATAGTTCCGCTGATGGGAACAAAAGGCGCAGCCGCTCCGCATTCTTCCACACCCCGGATTATCCGTTCCACCGTTGCCCTGCGCAGAAACGGACGAACCCCGTCATGAACCAGTACAATGCTGCCGGATGCGTACATGTCGTCCACCAGCCGGTTCACTGCCTTTTTTACAGAATCAAACCTTGTGGCACCTCCCGGAATAACTTTCAGCGGGTAACTCACATCTTTCAAATCCATCTGAAACTGTTTCTCAAACCCCTCCGGACAGGTCACAATAGTCTGGTCGGGATGGATTGCCTGGAAAAAGCGTGCCGTCCGGTTGAGTATCGACTGGCTTTCAATTTTTTCCAGCTGTTTCGGGTAGGGTTTACCAAACCGCTTGCCCAGCCCCCCGGCAGTAATAATCAGCAGGATTGGTGTTTCCATTGCATTCGCCCTCCCCTTTTAAGAAAATGAATTCTTTTACAATTATAGCGAATCCGGGATGGGACAACAAACTCCGGTACCGAAAATGCAGAAATGTGATGCAAATCACACGTAAAAGGGCAAAATCCGCATTAATTTCCCAGTTTTTTTATATTCTCCCGCAGAATACTCTGTTTTTCTTTTAATTCCTTGAATTTCAGCCGGTTCGCTTCCACCACTTCCCGGGGAGCTTTGGAGAGGAAGTTTTCGTTATTCAGCTTCCGGGAAAGTTTTTCCGCTTCTTTCTCCAGTTTGTCCAGCTCCCGCTGAATCCGGGCTTTTTCCTCGCCCTTATCCAGTAGATTTTCAAGAGAAACACCGATTTCCATGCCGGCTGCCGCCGCTTTGCTGTAAATTCCATTTTCATCAAAAGCCGAAACCAGCTCCAGCCTGGACGTTCCGGCAAGAAAGGAAATCAGCGGAGCCTGTTCTGTCACCATTGCCTTCGCCTCATTGGAAACCGCAAGGATTTCCACCTCAATTTTTCTGGAAGGCGCAATATTCTTTTCGGCACGGATGTTCCGAATCCGGGAAACCAGTTCCATGAGCAGAGAAAATTCCGCCTCCGCAGCCTCATCCAGCCAGTCCTGACGGGCAACCGGAAAAGATTCAATCGCAATGCTCTCCCCATGGCCGGGAAGTTTCTGGTAAAGCTCTTCGGTAATGTAGGGCATAAACGGATGCAGGAGTTTCAGAATCCGGGTCAGAATTTGAACCAGCAGCATTTTTACCTGTTCATCCCCGTCTGTAAGCCGGGGTTTGGACGCTTCAATGTACCAGTCACAGAATTCATCCCAGAGAAAATGATAGAGCTGATTGGCTGCCTCGTGAAAACGGAATTCTTCAATGTTTTTATCCACTGACTCGGTGAGCCGGGACAAACGGGAAAGAATCCATTTATCTGCCAACACCAGTTTGCTGTAATCAATATTTCCGGTTTCCTGTTCTTCGTCTATGTTCATCAGAACAAAGCGGGTGGCATTCCAGATTTTATTGCAGAAAGCGCGGTACCCTTCCAGCCTTTTCTCCGACAGGGAAATGTCGGTTCCCGGTACTGCCATAATAGACAGGGTAAAGCGCAGTGCATCTGTACCGAACTGCTCCATCACTGTCAGCGGGTTAATGACATTCCCTTTGGATTTGGACATTTTGCTGCCGTGTTCATCCCGGACCAGGGCATTGAAATAAACGGTTTTGAAGGGGATATCCCCCATGAACTTTAATCCCATCATAATCATCCGGGCCACCCAGAAAAAGAGAATGTCAAATCCGGTCAGCAGTACGGAGGTGGGGTAAAAGGTTTTGAGTTCATCCGTTTCATCCGGCCAGCCCAGGGTGGAAAAGGGCCAGAGGCCGGAAGAAAACCAGGTGTCCAGTACATCGGAATCCTGTTGAATCCGGGCGGAACCACATTTTTCGCAGGCATCGGGGTCGGTTTCCGATACGGTAATATGGCCGCAGTCCGGACAGTGCCAGGCCGGAATCCGGTGCCCCCACCAGAGCTGACGGGAAATGCACCAGTCATGAATATTTTTCATCCATTCATAGTAAGTTTTTACCCACTTTTCCGGGACAAAACGGATATCACCATCCTGCACCGCTTTCAGTGCCGGTTTTGCGAGAGGGTCGATTTTAACAAACCACTGGGTGGAAATTGCCGGCTCAATAATGGTGGAACAGCGGTCGCACTCCCCAACCGCGTGGGCATGGTTTTCGATTTTCTCAATCAGGTCCAGGGATTCCATCCGTGCCACCACGGCTTTTCTGGCTTTGAACCGGTCCATTCCGGCAAACTCGCCTGCGGTTTCTGTCATCTTCCCGTGCTTGTCAATAACCGAAATAAATGCAAGTTTATGGCGTTTTCCGCATTCATAATCGTTGGGGTCATGCGCCGGGGTTACTTTCACCGCGCCGGTACCGAATTCTTTGTCCACAAAATCATCGGCAATAATGGGAATTTCACGGTTTACAATGGGCAATATGACTGTTTTCCCAACAAGGGACAAATAGCGTTCGTCTTCAGGATGCACCGCAATTGCGCTATCTCCCAGCATGGTTTCCGGCCTTGTGGTGGCAATGACCAGAAAGTCGTCACTGTTTTTCACCGGATATTTGAAATACCAGAGCTTGCCGTTTCTCTCTTTGTGTTTGACTTCCAGATCTGAAATGGCAGTTTCACATCTGGGGCACCAGTTCACCAGCATAGTGTCCCGATAAATCAGGCCCTCCTTATACAGGGTAACAAAGACTTTCCGAACCGCTCTGGACAAGCCCGGGTCCAGGGTAAACCGATGCCGGGACCAGTCCACCGAACACCCCAGTTTCCGAAGCTGGTTCATAATGGCGCTTTCGTTTTCGTCTTTCCATTTCCAGACCCGTTCCTCAAAAGCTTCCCTTCCGATGTCTTTCCGGGTCTTCCCTTCCTTTGCCAGTTGCTTTTCCACCACATTCTGGGTGGCAATTCCGGCATGATCCACCCCCGGGAGCCAGAGGGTGTTTTTGCCTTTCATCCGTTGATAGCGGACATAAACATCGTGTAATGTGTATACAAGGGCATGCCCCATGTGCAGATTCCCCGTAATATTCGGCGGCGGAATGACAACGGAAAACGGGGGTTTGTCCGATACGGCTTCCCCTTTGAAATATTCCCGCTCTTCCCACATCCGATACCACTCGGTTTCCGCCTTTCCGTGGTCATATCCTTTATCAATCAATATTCTCGCCATTCAATTCTCCGTGTTTTCCTTTTTTTGTCAAAACCGCCACCGCCTCGCCAATCATCCACAATTCCAGAACCAGCACAACAAGGCCGACCAGAAGCAATAGTATATTCCCTTTTCTCATGAAATCAAGAATGTTCAGGACCATGGCATAACCGGTCATGGAAATCATGAAAATCATGGGAATCCCCGCCACAAGAGCCTTCCTGCCCTTTCGTTTCAGGTAAACCGTAATAATCAGCAGCGCCAACCCGGCCAGCAACTGGTTTACCGCGCCGAACATGGGCCAGAGAGTCAGCGCCCCTTTTCCCCCTTTATTGGAAAAAGCCAGCAGGGCTGCAGTAAACACGGCCAGGAAAGTAGCCACATATTTATTGTTCAGTATCGGGACATGGTAATCCAGTGAAATTTCAGAAATCACATAGCGCTGAATCCGGGCCGCCGTGTCCAGAGTGGTGTTGGCAAACGAAACAAGAAACACACCGAAAATGGTGGCGGCGATGTTTTTGGGCACCCCGATTGCTTCAATCATGTTCACCGCACCGGTGACAAAGGCCGCCAGCTTGGCACTGAGGCCCTGAATCGCACTCCATGATGAATAGTGATGAAGCCAGGCGGCTTTTCCGGTGAGTATACCGGCACCGGATCCGGTCCCCATGCCGACACCGGCAGCCACCGCCACAATCACCAATGCGGCCAGAACACCTTCCATCAGCATTCCGCCGTATCCGATAAACCGTGAATCCGATTCCAGATTGATTTGCTTTGATGTGGTGCCGGAACCCACCAGGGAGTGGAACCCGGAATTGGCGCCGCAGGCAATGATGATGAACAGAAAGGGAATCATGGAGGGTGCTCCCGCCGGATGTGCCTGAATAACCGGAGCCACCACCACCGGATGCGCCACCAGTACCCCAAGCGCCAGTAAAACTAAAATAATTACCAGCTGCAGCGCGTTGATAAAATCACGGGCCTGCAATAGAAGCCAGACCGGAAGAATGGATGCCACAAAAGAATAGATAAACAGAATAATCATCCAGATTTCGGTGGAAGACAGCCCCATAAAAGAAGGAATAGCCAAGGGAACATATGTCCCCCACACAATGGTCAGATACATCAGAATAATGGCGATTACTGAAGCAACATAAATATTACCGTTTTTTCGATACACATACCACCCCACCGCCATGGCAATGGGAATCTGTAACCAGACCGGAAGTACGGAAGCGGGATACATGGTAAACAAAATGGCAATAATCAACGCGAATACCGCAATGACCATCCAGAGTTCAAAGAAAATAATCAGGAGAAAAAGCATCCGGCTCCGATGGTTAATCAGTTTCGACGCAATTTCGCCGATGGAAAGGCCCCGGTTGCGCATGGAAACCACGATGGAACCCATATCATGGACACCGCCCATTAAGATGGAACCGAAAACCACCCACAGCATGGCCGGAAGCCAGCCCCAGATTACCGCGATGGTGGGGCCGACAATGGGCCCCAACCCGGCAATGGATGTAAAGTGGTGCCCGAAAAGAACCTGTTTTTTTGTCGGAAGATAATCCACATCATCCCGCATGGTATGAGCCGGTGTAGGCTTTGTGTCATCCAGTTTAAAAATTTTCCGGCCAAGATAGCGTCCGTAAAGCCGGTAGGCAAGCAGGTAGGCAAGTACTGTCCCGACAATTAAAAAAACAGAGTTCATGTTTTTTCCCCCCGAAAAAATTTGCTTTCCGTTGTTATTTTATCATTTTTTACCGGCGGTAAGGAAGACCGTACCCCATAAATCCGTACAAAGTTCCGCCCCGGCAATCCGTGTCCGGAGACATGGGCAAAACAGCGACCGGCGGCGCCCCGGCCGTATTCTGCTTAAATTTCCTCTCCTTCGTGGTATACTTGCGCCGTGATGAATACGCTATGTTTTGATACCAGCGGCAAAAAAGGTTGTGTCACAGTAACCCGGGGGAAAAAGATTGTTGCCAGCATCGAATTGTCCCGGGTATACGGCCATAACGAAACACTACTCCCTTCTGTTTCCGTTTTACTGGAACAGGCCGGAATTTCACCGAATGAGGTGAACCGGGTTCTCTTTGTCCGGGGCCCCGGCTCGTTCACCGGGCTTCGTATCGGCATTGCGGCTGCCTACGGGCTTCAGGCGGCAAAGCCCCGTGTGAAACTCAGCGGTTTCACTTCGCTCTACCTGCTGAACCGGGCCGGAAGAAAAGCGGGGCACCACCGTATTTTGTCCCTCATTGACGCCAGGAAAAAGCAGGTATATGCCGCATTTTTTGAAAATGACCGCCCCCGGACACCGTATGTTGTACTGAAACCCGAATTCTTACCGGATTTTCTGGC
>JAADGL010000010.1:0-92282 GCA_013152385.1 Acidobacteriota bacterium | reverse complement strand
ATCGGCAGTGCGTCCGAACCCTACGGAGATGCACTGGCCCGGCTTTTCCCGCAATCCCCGCAGCTGGAACCGCCCGCCTGCCTGTCCTCCTTTCTTGCAGATGCGGCTTTTGACCCGGCACCGGGAGAAGCTCCATCCACCGAACCCCTTTACATTCGAAAATCCGATGCGGAACTCCATCGTCATCCGTCCCGTTGAAGCGGTTTCCCGGAACACACTGAAACAGCTTCTCAAAATCGAACACGCATGTTTTCCCGACCCCTGGTCTCCTGCCATGTTTACCGTCTCCGGGACAGAAGGGATTATTCTCGCGGAAAATCCGGACGGAACAGCTGTCGGATTCGCCTGTTTTCAGTATTTTCTGAATGAATGCCATATCCTGAACATTGCTGTTTTACCTGAATTCCGAAAACAGGGCATCGGACAACAGCTGATGGAGTGGATGCTCACAGAGCTTAAAAACGCACAGGAATTTTATCTTGAAGTCCGGGAAAACAACAGGGCGGCAATTTCACTTTACCAAGCGCTGGGGTTTCAGCCGATTGGAAAACGCCGGTCATACTATCAGGACGGAGAAACCGCGATTGTAATGCACAAAAAGAAAAAACCGGAACTGTTCGGACAATAAAAAGAAAAGCGGGGCTGCAGCGGAGAGTACCCAGTTTCTGTCAGAGCAATTTACGTTTGTCGTTAATTTTAATGGTAATCCGTTCCCCGTCCAGATGTTCAAGCAGGGGAATTAAATATTTACGCACCAGATTGAATTCCGATTTCACCTCCTGAATTCCGAATTCCCCCTGTGCCCCCGCCCAGCTTCGAAACTGTTTCAGAAACTGCCGGTAAATTTCCCGGTCCAGAAAATACTCGGAAGAAATCCGGACAAGCCGGTTTTCTTCAATCCCCCGGCGAAGCAGATCTGCCAGCAGGGCATGATCCTGAAACTCCCGTTTCAAAGCCGGCAGAAGCGGCGTTTCAAGGCCGGTTTTCCCGAATACGGAAAGAAGTTTTTCATAGTCCGCCTGTTCACCGGAAGAATAGCTTCTGGAGAATGCGGGAAGCGCAACAACTGCGGCCCTTTGTACCAATTCCCCTTCCTGAACCAGTGCCCGGACAATGCTTTCGGGAAAACGGGAAAGCCGGCCGGCCGGAAAACCGTCCTTCCGGGGATTTTCCCTGTGAAATTCCGCCACAACAGACAAAATTTTCCGCCGGGCATCCCGAACTTCATCAGGATGATAGAGCCGGCTGTCTTTGTCAAACCTGAACAGCTCTTTCTCATCTGCCAGCGATTGGACCAGCTTTTCAAAGTGGTTTTTTGTCAGAAACAGCCTTGCCCGCGCATTTTCCATTTCCACGCTCCCGGATTCGGCCAGAATTCCAAGGAGCCGGGCACGGCCGCTTTCCTCATTTTTTAATTTCAGTCCCAAAGGTACAGGGTGAAAACCCCGGCGTTTCGGAGGCCGGCTATCAAGAATAATTCCCCCTCCGATTGTATGAACCGGAGAGTAGGAACGGACAATGAACCGCTCCCCCATAAAACATGCCACTTCCCGCTCAAACCGCAGCTGGCAGAATGCATTGCAGGGGATTTCCAGAACAGGGGCTTCCAGAACCTTTATTCTGGCCACCACATCTTCACTGCCCATACTGATTCGGACCCGGGTCAAGTCTTCAAATTTCTCACCACCGGACACAATCTGAATCCGGGCATCCGCAAAGGGGGTGGCGATATTCAGCTTATCTTTTACCGCAACCATCCCCCGCTTCAATTCATGTTTTTCAAACTGCGGCACATTCAATGCCACCCTTTTTCTGGAAAAAATCTCGCTGACATCATGTCCGTGATTGTTCAGCTTTTTAATAACAGATGTTTTTCCAGAAGGATATACCGTTATTTTATCCCCTGTTTTCAGAAATCCGGACATCAGCGTTCCGGTAATAACCGTCCCGTGGCCCTTGATGGTAAAACTCCGGTCCACATGGAGGTGTGCCGGTTGAGAACTGTTTTCATTGTGGATACTTTCCCCCAGCCGAAAGAGAAAATTCACCAGTTTTTCCACCCCTTCACCGGTGGTGCCGCTGGCACGGAAAATTCTCTCCGGCTCTGCCAGGCCGTTTTTACTGAAAAGCTCCCGAATTTCCAGCTCGGTATATTCCAGCATTTCTTCATCCGCCAAATCAATCTTTGTCATCACCGGAATGATGGGTGAAATCCCGAGCAGCCTGAGAATCTGAAAATGTTCCTCGGTCTGGGGCATAACTGATTCATCCGCCGCCACCACAAGGAGCCCCATATCAATGGAATGGACGCCGGCCAGCATATTGGTGACAAAATCCTTGTGCCCCGGTACATCAATAAAACTCAGGGCCAGGCTTTCCCGTTCCAGATGGGCAAACCCGATATCAATGGTAATTCCCCGGCGTTTCTCTTCTTCCCAGCGGTCCGCATCTGTCCCGGTTATCCGGTAGACCAGCGTTGTTTTGCCGTGGTCAATGTGGCCGGCGGTACCGATGATAATCTGCCTTTGTGAATTCATAATCCCGCCTCACGACAAAAAGAAAGAGAACAGAAACAAAAATTGCAGAACCCCGCATTGTGTTTTTTTATCGCAAACGCAATTTCCATCATTTGTAAACTTGATACGGGATATAAAACGCGGAAATCAGCGGCCGAGTTTGTTCAGCACCTGTTTTGCGCAGGCTTTCAGGGTTTCAAACACACCCACGCCTGTCGTGGCCACAGACTCAAAAACCGGCTCGCCTTTAAACCGCAGTGCCGTTGTTAATTCCTCCACGGATGTCACGTTGGGCAAATCCCGCTTGTTCAGCTGAAGGACATAGGGAATCGCTTCCAGTTTCAGATTGTTTTCCTCAAGGTTTTCCCGGAGGTTCAGCATGGATTCAATATTGGCTTCGTAGCGGGCATCCTGGGAATCCGCCACAAAAACAACTCCATCCGCACCTTTCAGAATCAGTTTCCGGGACGCATTGTAAAACACCTGCCCGGGAACGGTGTAAAGCTGAAATCGGACTTTAAAACCGTGAATCGTACCGAGGTTCAAAGGCAGAAAATCAAAATACAGGGTCCGGTCGGTTTCAGTGGCAAGAGAAATCATTTTCCCCTTTAAATCCGGGTTGGTTTTGTTGTAGATATATTGAAGATTGGTGGTCTTGCCGCAGAGTCCCGGCCCGTAATATACCAGCTTGCAATTAATTTCTTTTGCGGAGTGATTGATGAATGCCATTTTCAGTTATCGCCGAATAATTTGTCAATATCATCTTCAGTTATCTCGGCAAACGGGGATTCGTATTCCCTTTCTCCCTCAAACTGATGCTTCGCCTTTTCTTCAATCACATCAAAAATCCGCTCCAGTTCCGCCGAGGTTTTTTTCACACGGAGACGAACCAGCCCCAGCGTGGAACGGCTGTCAAAAATCACCACGAGAATTCCCCGCTTTCCGACAATGGAAATATGGAGATTGTCTTTCTCCCCTTCGTGAAAGAGAATACTGAACTCTTTCTCACCGATAAGTTTCGCAAGCCCATCGGTGGCGGCAACGTTTCCGGCAGTGAGCGAAGCCAGCGAGGTGGTGTCAATTGACCCCAGATCTCCGCAGGCGGCAATCTGCTGGCCGTTCTTGTCCACAAGAAAGACAATTTTTGCGTTTGCGTCATCTTTCAATCTTGTTGTAACTTCTTTAATCCTTTGATATTCCTCATCGTACATCACAAAATCTGGTAAAGGCATCGGCCACCCCTGTTCGCTTTACTCTTTGCAGTCTTTAACATTATACAAATACGCCGGATTGTGTACAAGTAAAAATCTTGCCGGCATCCATTCCTCACCGCATCATCCGAAACAGGCCGTCCAGAAGATAGCCAAGATAAAAAGAATCCGCCAAATTCCCCCTGCGGGAAGCCAGCTCCAATTTATTGGTTAAAACAAGTGCCCGCCCGGCCCCGCCGGGGAAACTGCCCCCCAACTGCCGCAACTTGTCCAGATAATATGCGGAGCGTGAAATCCGGTTCATTTCCTCCCGGCTCCGGGCCTGTTCCAGACGCCGGGCCTTTCCGAAAGTACTTTGAAAAAACCGCCAGATTACAATGGGAGAAACCCCCTCTGTCAGCATACTTTGCAGCGCCCGGTGGGCAGTATCCCGGTGCCGTGCTAAAATAGCGTCCTGTAAATCAAAGGTGGAATAGGAACGGGACGGCATCAACAGCCCCCTCACGTGCTCCAGCGTAATCTCCCGGGTCTCGTCCCCGACAAAGAGAATCAGCTTTTCCAGTTCGGACGCAATGGCCATTAACTCGGATGAAGCGAAATCCGCAAGAAATTCCGCCGCATCCGGCGTAATCTCATACCCCTTCTGTTTCAGACGCCGACCGATGAAGGCCGGAACCTGATAACTTTTGATCGGCTTGAATTCTTCCGTTTTTACAGCAGCGGCGAGTTTTTTAAAAAAAGAGGTCCGCCGGTCCACCGACTCCCCTTCAAGAATCAGAACCGCACGGGGAACCCCGCCTTTCTTTACCCGGTCCAGAAAAAGTTCCGCAACTTTTTCCTGGCCTTTCATCCGGAGCTTCCCGATATTTTCCACATGAATCACCCGGTTGCCGCCGCCGAACCCCCGTTCCTCCCAGGAAGACAGAATATCCACCAGCTTTTTTTCCCTGGCATCCATACGCATGTAGTTGAAATCCGAGAATCCGTCCGGGAGTGCTTCCCGCACAAGCTGTTCCAGCCGTTCCCGGCGGAGAAAAACTTCGCTTCCGATGAGCAAAACTATGGCTTTACCAGCCATGCCGCCACCTGAAGAGCCATTTGCCCGGCCAGCTCCCGTTCTTCCCGGCCGCTTTCATTGTAATAAAAGCGGGATTGGGTCGGGCTCTGGGTGACCAGAGGAAATTGCCGGCGCATGGTCCATTCTCCGGTTTTCTTCTGGAATACCGCTTTCAGCGAAATCATTTCCCTTCCGGCAGTCATGCGGTTGTCAATACCGCTTTGAAGCGTCCGCCTGCCGTTTCCGGAAAGTTGGAGCTGAATCACGACATCCGCTCCCACCGGGCTATCCGCCAGCGTCATTCCCCGCTGCTGAAGGCGATTCTCCACCGCGCGCTCCACCAGAATCCCCAGAGTGGCCCGGTTATTAAGCCGGTTTTCAACCGGAGCGACATAAACCGACATCTTCGGCATATCCGCCACACGGTAGCCGCATCCGGAAAGCAAAAGCAACAGGACAAAGAACAATATTTCTTTTTTCATGGTGCTATTTTACCACAAGATTCAGCAGGCGATTGGGCACGTAGATTTTTTTCACTATGTTTCTCCCTGCCAGTTCCGCCGAAACCCGCTCGCTTTCCGCTGCCAGCCTGAACGCCTCATCCGCTGAAATACCCTGTTCCGCTTCAATTTTATCTTTAATTTTTCCGTTCACCTGCACCACAAGTGTAAAGGTGTCCGCCACTGCGAATTCCTGTTTCAGTTCCGGCCAGCGGCTGGCATCAAATCCGTAGAGTTCGCCCAATTCAGACGCCATGTGCGGTGCAAAAGGCATCAGCATTCGAACCAAATCGCGATAAACCGCCCCGGCGACCGCTTTCAGGACGCCTTCTTTTATTTCGGTGGCGGAAAGCAGATTAAACAGCTCCATCAGTGAAGCAATCGCAGTATTCAGGTGCAGGCGTTTTTCAATGTCGTCTCCCACTTTCGCAATGGTTTGATGAAGCTTTTGAAACAGTTTTTTTTCTTTCCCAGCCAGAGTTGCGGTATCAAACTCTGTTTCTGTTTTGACAATTTCGCCGTTGTTTTCCGCAAAATTCCAGACCCGGTTCAGGAATCTCAGCGCCCCTTCGGCACCCTGATCTTTCCATTCGATTTCCTTTTCCGGCGGAGAAGCAAAAAGCATAAATACCCGGACAGCGTCCGCGCCGTATTTTTGAATCATATCGTCGGGATCAACCACGTTTCCCAGTGATTTTGACATCTTTCTGCCGTCTTTAATAACCATTCCCTGAGTCACCAGTTTTTTCACCGGCTCGTCAATTTTCAGCAGGCCGAAATCCCGGAGCAGTTTGGTAAAAAAGCGGGTGTAAATCAAATGCATTGTGGCGTGCTCCACTCCGCCGATATAGAGATCCACCGGTGTCCAGTACGCCGCCTCCTCCGTGTCGAAAGGAGCGGTGTCCAGACGGGGGCTCAAATACCGGTAGTAATACCAGCATGAATCCATAAAGGTGTCCATGGTGTCGGTTTCCCGCCTGGCATTTCCCCCGCATTTCGGGCAGGCGGTATGGAGAAAGGATTCCGATGTCAGGATAGGAGAACCCCCTTCTCCGGTAAACACTACATCATCCGGCAGTTTTACCGGCAAATCCGCTTCCGGCACCGGCACAATCCCACAGTTGTCGCAATAAATGACAGGAATCGGTGTTCCCCAGTAACGCTGGCGGGAAATCCCCCAGTCTTTCAGTTTATAGGTAACCGCGCCCCGGCCGAACCCACCGGATTCCGCCGTTTCATTCATTTTCTGTTTCGCCTCATCCGAAGTTAATCCGCTGAATTCACCTGAGTTCACCAGCACACCGGTTGCCTCCACCGCCTCTGTCAACTCATTATCGTAATGAAAACCCGGTTCCGGAACAATTACCGGCAGAATCGGAAGTTTATATTTTTTCGCAAATTCAAAATCCCGCTGGTCATGGGCCGGAACCGACATTACCGCACCGGTGCCGTACTCCATAAGCACAAAATTTGCGAGATAAACCGGAATTTCCTCTTTCGTAAACGGGTTTACAGCGTAAATTCCGGTGAACTGCCCCAGTTTTTCAGTGGAAGCCAGGCGTTCTTCCCGGCTCATACGGTTCATTTTTATCACAAACGCATCAATGGCTTCCCGTTCCGGTGAAACTTCCCGGATTTTCTTTACCAACGGGTGGTTTGGAGCCAGGCAGACAAAGGTGGCACCGAAAATCGTATCAATCCGGGTGGTGAACACCTCCAGGCCTTCATCCACCGCAGGGAGCCGGAATTCCACAAAACTCCCCTCGCTGCGCCCGATCCAGTGGCGCTGCATAGCTTTAACATTTTCCGGCCACAGAGGCAATTCATCCAGATCATTCAGCAGTTCCTCCGCGTAGTCGGTGATGCGGACAAACCACTGTTCCAGTTCCTTCAATTCCACGTCGGAATCACAGCGCCAGCAAGTCCCCCCCTCCGCCTGCTCATTGGCCAGCACGGTCCGGCAGGAAGGGCACCAGTTGACAGAACGGCGGTGCCGGTACACCAGGCCCTTTTCCATCATTTTCAGAAACATCCACTGGTTCCAGCGGTAATATTCCGGGTCACAACTGGCAATTTCACGGTCCCAGTCGTAGGAAAACCCCAGGTTCTGAAGCTGGGCCCGCATCATTTTCATATGATCATAGGTGTGTTCACGGGGATGGCGCCCGCTTTTGATGGCGGCATTCTCCGCCGGCATCCCCATTGCGTCCCAGCCCATGGGATGCAGCACATTGTAGCCTTTCATGGAAAGGAAACGTGACACCACATCGCCGATACTGTAATTCCGGACATGGCCCATATGAATCCGGCCGGAGGGATACGGAAGCATCTCCAGGCAATAAAATTTTTTCTTTGAAGAATCCCGTTTCACTTTGTAAGGCTTTTCTTCCGCCCAGCGCTTTTGCCACCGGGGTTCAATTTCTGCAAAATTGTATGCCATACCGCCTCCTCAGTTAGCGCTCAGAAAGGTTTCCAGCGCATTCAGATAGTGGTCAATATCCTGTTTTGTATGCTTAAAAGAAATGAAATTCGCTTCATACTGAGAGGGCGGCAGCAATATACCTTTTTCCAGCATGTACTGGAAAAAACACCGGAACCGTTCCATGTCGCAGGCTGCCACTTCAGGGAAATTAGAAGGTGCCGTTCCGGTAAAAAAGACGGTGAACATTCCGCCCTGAACGGAAAAAGACACTGTGTTGTGACGGCTGCAGATATCTGCCAGGCCGTTGGCAAGATGCCCGGATACCGCTTGAATATGGTCTGGAACATTTTCCCGTTCATATATTTCAAGTGTTTTCAGGCCGCATTCCATCGCCGCCGGATTTCCGGAAAGGGTGCCGGCCTGATACACCGGCCCCACCGGAGCCAGCCAGTCCATGACGGCGGCGCTGCCGCCGACGGCACCCACCGGCATTCCGCCGCCGATTACTTTGCCAAAGGTTGCCAGGTCCGGTGTCACCCCATAGAGGCCGTACGCCCCCTGCCGGTGAATCCGGAACCCTGTCATCACCTCATCAAAAATGAGCAGCGCCTCATGGCGTTCCGTCAATTCCCGGAGCGCCTGCAGAAAACCGTCTCCGGGTTTTATCACACCCATATTTCCCGCAACCGGTTCCACAATCACCGCTGCCACATTGCCCCCTTCCAGCGCGTCCCGGACCTCATCGGCATTGTTGTATTCGCAAATCACCGTGGATTTTGTGGTTCCCGGAGTCACACCGGGGCTGTCGGGCACCCCCAGCGTGGCACCTCCGCTCCCCGCCTTCACCAGCAGAGAATCATGGTGACCGTGGTAGCAGCCGTTGAACTTGATAATTTTCTCTTTTCCGGTGTAGCCCCTGGCCAGACGGATGGCGGTCATCGTTGCCTCTGTTCCCGAACTGACAAAACGCACTTTCTCCACATAGGGCAGCATACTGTGCATCTTTTCCGCAAGACGGGTTTCAATCTCCGTGGGCATACCGAAACTGATCCCCTTTTCCATCCGGCGCCTCACAGCATCCAGCACTTCCGGATTGGCGTGGCCCAGAATCGCCGGCCCCCAGGTACAGATAAAATCCAGATAGCGGTTTCCGTCCACATCCTCCACAAACTGGTCTTTCGCGGACGCAATAAACACCGGTTCGCTTCCCACCGCGCGGAAGGCCCGGACCGGGCTGTTCACTCCGCCCGGGATGGATTTTTTCGCTGCATCAAACGCCTGCCGGCTTTTTGTATGGTCCATTTTTCACCTCAATTTCATTACTTGCACCCGGCAGTACACTGTAATTCTACGGATATTCCGGGCTCAAAACGGCATTATCCTACATTTCACAGCGAAATTCCACCTGCCCGTTACGGAAAATGACTTAAAAGAAGGAGAGTTTCTTTGCCAACAGGAAGGGGGTTCGGTATAATCAGGGCGGAAAAAAGCCTGCAGAGGCGGTATGGCCGCCATGAATAAGGAGACAGTTTATGACAAAATCAATTTCAAACCGGGGACAGGCCCAGCCCGCTTCGCCCATGCGGCGGCTGGAAGCTCCGTATCTGAAAATGAAAAATGTCCGCAGCCGTATCTACCCGCTGAATATCGGCCAGCCGGATATTGAAACGCCTGCGGTATACATGGATGTGTACCGGAACTTCCCGGACCCGACCATCAAATACGGGCCATCCGGAGGATTGCCGGAATACCGGAAAACACTGTCCACCTACTATGAAAACTGCGGCATATCGCTGACGCCGGATGAAATTCTCGTAACCACCGGCGGCAGCGAGGCGATTATTTTTGTGTTCGCCGCCATTACCGACCCCGGAGACGAGGTAATTGTCCCGGAACCTTTCTACGCTAATTACAACGGCTTTGCCAACATGGTCGGAGCCAGAATCGTTCCGGTCACTTCCCGGGCGGAAACCGGCTACGCGCTACCCCCCATCAGGGAAGTGGAAGAGAAAATCTCTCCCCGCACCCGGGCCGTCATGATTTGCAATCCGGGAAATCCCACCGGTTACGCTTACACCGAAGAAGAAATAGAAATGCTGAAAGCACTCTGCCTGAAACATGACATTTTTCTTGTTTCAGATGAGGTATACCGGGAATTTGTCTACGATGGCACCCATCACTCCATTCTGTCAAAGCCGGGATTTGATGATCACGGCATAATCGTAGATTCCCTGTCCAAGCGGTTTTCCCTCTGCGGCGCCAGATTGGGGCAGGTGGCTTCACGAAACAAAGATGTTATGGACGCAATTTTAAAAATGGGACAGGCGAGGCTGTGCCCCCCGACGGTGGAGCAGTACGCGGCAATGGAAGTGCACAAACTGGGACAGGATTATTTTGATAAAATCCGCAGTGAATACCAGAAACGCCGGGACACGGTATTTGACGGGTTAATGGAAATTGACGGCGTATTCTGCAAAAAACCCCGGGGCGCTTTTTACATTCAGGCAAAACTGCCGGTGAAAAATACCGTTGAATTTGCCCATTGGCTCCTGACAGAATTTGAGCTGGACAATGAAACCGTGCTGGTGGCCCCCGGAAACGGGTTTTATGCCACAAAAGACATCGGGTTCGATGAAATCCGTATTGCCTACATTATTGAAAGCCGGCAGCTGGCAAAGGCCATGCGCATTCTGAAAGAAGGGCTCAGAGCTTATCCGGGGCAGCCGTAAGCAGCTGAATTCTGCCGTTGTGGGATGCGCCCTCCTGTACAATCACAGACGGCGCGTGAATATCCCCTTTGGCAAAGCTCCCCTTCATCAGTTTGACGTAACCGCTGGACCGGATATTTCCTTTTACCGTACCCGAAGACACCACCGACGGAGACCGGATATCTCCGATTACCGTACCGGTAACCCGTACCGGCCCGCCACTGACAAGATTGCCTTCCAGACGGCCGTCCACCTGAATTGCCCCGGTGACGTTTAAATCCCCTTTCAGTTTTGCATCCGGTGGAATCCGTGAGAGGGATGGGGTATTGTCCGGTAAAAACAGGCTCGAATCTTCACTCATACACCCATTATGCTCCAAAATCATGTCAAACACCACAAAAAAAGGCCTGCCCCATAAACAGACAGGCCCGGACTCTCCGAAAAAAAGCTTAATCCGCCAGTTCCAGCCATCCAAACCAGAGGGGATGATGCGCTTTGTACCAGCGAAGAATGTCTTTCAGTTTTGCCTGCTGTTCAAGGGAAATCACATCGGGCAGAATCCGGCTGAAATGCACCCGAATCCGTTCTTCCCCGAGAAATTCCAATGCTTCGGAACAGAGTGTCTGTAACTCATTTCGAATTCTGCCGGAGTCGGAAATCTTCACAGGACGGTGTTCATAATCTTCACCGTAAAGAAAGCGGTTCAGAAGCGGGCTGAACACCAGCCGGCTCTGCTCCATTGTTTCCATCAGCCGGAAAGTAAAGGTAATCTGTTTGTCCCCCAGGGGCGTCGCCTGGCGGACAGTGGCCTGATAAATTCCGTCCGCAATTTTTTCCACCCCGGAAGCCCCGGAATACGGATCGGGACACATATAACCGGAAATCGCCATGACTTCCCAGTTCTTTTCCGGAAAAAAATCATCGGCACTGACGTTGGGGTTCTGAACCGGAATACCGGCTTCAATACCGTTTCGAATGATTTCACGATAAAGTTCCACCGTCTCATTGTCCGGTTGACTCCCCATGATTTCAGCAAGCTTTTCGGCAAAATCCCGCCCTTCGGGATCCAGTCCCATAATGTACCATTCCCGGTCATACGGAAGTTTGAACTTTGAAGTAAAAACAGCGAGAAAGGCTTCCAACCCCAGCATCGGAGCCAGGCTTGCCGCCTGCATGGCTTCCGCGGAAGCCGCATAGCCATCCACAAAAAACAAATGCGTCTGCCCCGCATCATCCTTCCAGCTGCCGATATGGTACGTCGGGGCATAGGTGCCGGAATCGGTAAAAACCGGAATCCCCGTTGTGGGCAGAATCCATCCGTCTTCCGTCAGATGGACACCGAGGTCATGCCATGTTTTCCATAATTTTCCGATTCGAAGCTCCCGGCTTTTCCCCTGAAGGGTCCAGACATGGATATTTTCCCGTTTAATTCCCGGATATGCCGCCTCAATTGCTTCCAGCACCAGCTTCCGGGGGGTACGGAAGTTGATCAGAATGGAACGGTCTCCGGCAGCCCGGACAACCGCTTCGGGAAGAATCAGGTTACCCACGTATCCTTCATAGGGGCGGGTAACATGCAAAGGCTGATCAAAAATATGAAGCACGCTCATGGGGCCGGTTTTCTTCCCCTTTGCGAAACGGGATGTATTTTCCAGCGTGTCAATGGCGGTCCCCCACACTGTAATACCGGCGTTTCTCAAATCCCGGTAAAACCCTTTCCAGCCGTAAGCGCTGTCATTGAGCATCTTCTGCACCCGTTTGTCCAGCCATTTGGCCACCTCCGGCCTGGCATAGACCCTGCCGAAGCCCAGCTGGGGATTGGACCCCATCTCCGGGGTTTCTCCCCCTTTTGGCATCAGGCCTTCTCCGAGGCTCACCATAATGGCATGATTTTCCGGCAGCTGCCGGGAAAGGTACCAGAGGCTCTCACTCATAATGTAAGCGGAAATGGCATCCGCATCTTTCTTCACCTGATTCAAACCGGATTTATCCAGCCCGGCACCTTCGCCGAAACGGCCGAAAAGCTGAGTACCAAGTGCGGTCACCGCACCGGTCATGGCAAAAAGACGCTCCATCCGCCCATCCACAAAAGAAATTTCCCCGTGAAACTCTTCAAAGGGAGTTCCCCGTACCCATTTCACATCCACATCTTCCAGCCACAGGTGAAACCGGCCCAGAATCGGCCTGGAATCAAACGCCCATTGGGAAATCAAGTCTCTCTTTTCACGGGATTTCATCACCACCACCCCCTGTCAGGACATTGCGTGCTTTATACAATTCATTTTACCTGCCCGATAGACAGGTGTCAACGCGGGGAAACAGGGTACGGCCGGGCCTGAATCTGAAAAAGATCCGGAAAAAGGGGAAAATTTTCATTCCCCGCTTTCCTTAATTGTCAATCCGAAACTTGAACCCGGCCGGCCGCCTCCGGGGCCTACTGGTTGCCCAAAGTGGCAACCATCACCGCTTTAATAGTGTGCATCCGGTTCTCCGCCTGGTCAAATACTCTGGCATGTTTACTTTCAAAAACATCCTCACTGACTTCCTTGATATCCGGAAACTTCTTTGCCATATCCGTTTCATCATTGTGAAAAGCCGGGAGGCAGTGAAGGAAAATCACATCGCCGTTGCCGGTGGCGTTCACCACATCCATATTTACCTGATAGGGCTTCAGCAAACGAATCCGTTCGGGAATTTTGTCTTCTTCCCCCATGGACGCCCAGACATCGGTATAGAGCACATCACAATCCTTCACACCGGAATTCACGTCCGCCGTAAATGTCAGCTTCGCTCCGGTATCCGCTGCAATCTCTTTTGCGGTATCAATAAGGCCGGCATCGGGATACATCCCCTCCGGCGCCACAATACGGAAATCCATCCCCATTTTGGCGGCACCGATCATCAGGGAATTTGCCATATTATTCCGGCCGTCACCGAGATAGGCAAAACGAATCCCTCTCAAATGGCCGAAACTTTCCTTCACAGTGAGAAAATCCGCAAGAATCTGCGTCGGGTGAAAGGTATCGGTCAGCCCGTTCCACACCGGCACCCCCGCATATTTTCCCAACTGCACCACCGTATCGTGTTTGAAGCCGCGGAACTCAATTCCATCGAACATCCGGCCCAGAACCCGGGCCGTATCCTTTACCGTTTCCTTCTTTCCCAGTTGAATATCATTCTTGCCGAGATACTCCGGATGGGCACCTTCATCCACACAGGCCACGGTAAACGCCGTCCGGGTCCGTGTGGACGGTTTTTCAAAAATCAGAGCAATATTTTTCCGTTTCAACGTATCTCCGTACACGCCCGCACGCTTATTTGCCTTCAATGTCACCGCAAGATCCAGCAGATAATGGATTTCTTTCGGTGTAAAGTCCAGCAATGTCAGCAGATTTCGTCCTTTCAGGTTTTCAGCCATTTACGAAGCCCTCCTCATCCTTTGTACCGACATTATAGTCAAGGAAAAAAGGAAAGATAAGGAAAAATTCAACCGCAGGAGAATTATCCCAGAAAAAGTTTGACCGCCATGAGGATCAAAGCGGCGAAAATCAGCTTTTTTACAAGTTTTTCGCCCCCTTTAATGGCAATTCGCGTACCCGCATAGCCGCCGGCACCCTGAGCAACCGCCACCGCAGCGGCAATCTTCCAGTCAATTTTGCCGTTCAGCGCGAAAACCAGAATCGCCACCACCGTATAGCTCGCAATGATAAACACCTTGACACTATTGGTCTTCACCAGATCCAGGCCGGTGGCAAAGCGGATGGAACCGATAAGAAACAGCCCGACTCCCGCCTGAATAAACCCGCCGTAAACCCCCACACAGAAAAACAGGATAAAGGTGATCACCGGCCCGGGTTTCAATGCCGGTTTTCCGGCAGCTGTCCGGCGTTCCCGGTATACGGAAACCACTACAAAAACCAGCATCAGAACCGATATAATTTTTTGAAAAACCGTGTCGGGAATTTTCACCGACATCAACGCTCCGCCGACACTGCCCAGCAGGGCGGGAATCATCAGCCTGACACTGGTTTCCAGGTCAAATATCCTTTTGCGGTGAAACCCGTACACCGACATTGAATTCTGCGCCAGAAGAGAAATCCGGTTGGTACCGTTGGCAACGGTGGCGGGCAATCCCGCCATAATCAGAAGCGGCAGCATCAAAAAAGACCCGCCAGCCGCCATGGTATTGAAAATTCCGGCAAAAAATGCCGCCACACAAAGAAAAATCAGCATCCGTTCACCTGTCTCCTTCCTGCAAATGCGCAATTCCCGGCAAGTTTACCATAATGAAAATGCCCGTTATCCGGGAAAAAACGGAGATATGTCCAGCGGCATCAAAAAGAAACATCCCGAATGCTTTTCCCCTTCCTTCTGTCCATCCGGCAAAGCCGTCAGTAACGGGGACGGTGACTCTGGATACAGTGCGCGGTATCCGGAAGGACCTCCATCCTGACAATTTTCCATTTGCCCTGCAGATCTTTTTTGAAATACCAGCGGGTCTGAATTTTTTGCAGCAGCATACGCAATCCCTTCTGATATTCGCCGGTTTTAACTTTCAGAATTTTCCCCACCGGGCAGGAGAGAAAGAAAAGCGTCGTACCCCTCGGAAAAACATCATAATTTAATTTATCATAGCGGAAACTGTGGGAAAGAGTCAAAACCGCGGCATCCTTATTCACTTTCAGCCCCACAGTCTCATAGTAAAAGCCCTTCCCCAGCCCCATAATGTGGGTGGCTTCAATGCCGTAAGGGTCAAAATGCAGCATTCCGTCCTGGAGTTCCTGTTTGTACTTCGCGGAAATATCTTTCACTTTCTGTTTAAATTCCAGCACCGCCCCGCCGGTTTCCCCGTAGCGGCTCCGAATCTCGTTAAAGAGCATAAGACATGCGGCCATGGTTTTTACATCATTCTTCTGAACCGCAGTAAAGTATTTTGAAAGAACGATCCGGAAAGGCATATCATCCGGTTTGCGGGAACAGGACGGCAGTAGAATCAGGAGAATGAACAGGGTTATAAAAACACGATTTACTTTCACGGCTTACTCCTCCGGCGCATCCACTTCGGCGGCTGCGGATTTAAGAATACCTGCCAGATGTTTAAGTTTCTCCCGGCTGAGTTTCAGCTCATCTTCCATTTCCCGGCTATTCCGTGTCAGGTTTTCAATGGTGGTCATCAGCATACTTTCCTTTTCTTCAAAATCAGCGGTTTTCTGCCGGAACTCTTCCCGAAGCTGATTTTCCTTCTCTTTACATTCATCAAGCTCTTTCTGCAAAGCCCGAGCTTTTTCTTCTTCGGCAATCAACTGGCGGTTCAGTTCCGCCACAGTTTCTTCATTACCGGCCTTCTGCTGTTCCAGTTCCCCCTTCAAGCCCTGATTCTCTTTCTGCAACGCATCAATACTTTCTTCCAGCTTCAGGTTCCGGGCCTCCATTTCTTCATAGAGACGGCCTTTTTCTTCTCCGGATGTTTTGGCTGCGGCGAGCTCCGCCTCAATCGCTTCCAACCTGGTTTTTATTGCAGTGTTCTCAGATTCCAGCACGCTTTTTTTCTGTGCCAGCTCCTGTTCACGCTCCGCGATATCCGCTTTCAGCGAAGTCAAATCCATCAAAAGATTGCGATTCTCGGTTTTGAGAAATTCATTCTCTTTCTGAAGGGTAATAATCTGAACCGCCTTTTCCTGCGTTTCCTGTTTCAATTTGTTAATTTGAATTGCATCTTCCGGCATGGTTGCAACGGGATTCGGTTCCGCCTTTTTTTCCGGCTCTTCCGGTTCTTCATCTATATCCAGCTCAAGGTCTCCGGTACTCACCCGGGGCACGTCTTCCGATTCCGGCAAAACATCTTCCCCGCTTTCCTCCTCCAGGTCACTTAAATCCACTGAAGGGGCAATGTCCTCATCTTCTTCCCGGAGTTCCAGTTCAAGGTTAAACGCCTCTTCTTCCCCGTCTTTTTCCGAACTACCCGGCTCAAGGATCTCTTCAACCGGCTCATCGGACAAAGCAGCCTCAGACTGCGATCCATCCGTACTGAAAGCGGTAAAAGTACTGTCAAGGAGTTTATCGATATTTTCCTCATCAAAATCGGTTCCAAGGGGAACCTCTTTTTCGGTCTGAACCGTACCGGCGCCGAGAAAATCAATCAGGACCGAACCAAGTTCTTTTGCTGACATTGGTTTACGGAAATAGCTGTCAGCACGGAATTTCAGTTTTCGATGCTGATCGAAATCCGCTTCCGTTTTCGTACCGGAGGTAATTACAAGGGGAATCTCCCGGGTGCCGGGATTTTTTTTCAGCGAACTGCACACCAGAAATCCGTTGAGATCCTGAAGTTCCAGATTCAGAATAATCATATCCGGTTGTACATCTGCGGCCAGTTTCACCGCGTCGGAACCGTTGTCCGTGCTGACCAGTTCAACCTGGCCGGGTTTCAGCAACTCTTTGACTTTCGCATGGAAGCCAGCATCCGGGTCAATGACCAGCAGTGTTTTCATCGCTCTCCGCCTCGCCGTATTCTTTGAGTTTTCTCTGCAGGGTTCTCAATCCGATTCCCAGAATCCGGGCAGCTACCGTCCGGTTGCCGTCACACTGCTCCAGGGTTTTCAGAATCAGCTCCCTTTCCACATCTGCCATCGGGGTACCGATTTTTAACAGCAGGGAATCTTCCGCATTCAAAAAACCTTTTTCTCCGGCATCACTCCCGCTCTGGCTGTGGCTGCCATTACTCCCCACAATTTCTTCCGGCAGTTCCGATAGAGAAATTGTACTATCTTGAGCGAAAATCACAAGACTTTCCATCACGTTCTTCAATTCCCGGACATTCCCTGGCCAATCATACCGGCAAAGCACCCGAATGACATCCTGGCTGATTTCCAGTCCCGCTTTCCCGTGTTCCTCCGTAAAAATCTTAAGAAAATGATTGATCAGCAAAGGGATGTCCTCTCGCCTTTCCCTGAGCGGTGGAATGCGAAGGTGAACCACTTTCAGTCGAAAGAGAAGATCTTCCCGAAACCGGCCGTCCCGAACCAGATCATCCAGATTCCGATTTGTGCTGGCCACAATCCTTGTTTTCACCTTGATAATTTCACTCCCCCCCACCCGCATAAACTCTTTCTGTTCGATAATCCGGAGGAGCTTGGCCTGGAGATCCATGCTCATTTCTCCGATTTCATCCAGAAGCAGCGTTCCGTTGCTGGCCATTTCAAATTTTCCGATTTTCCGGCCGACGGCACCGGTAAATGCCCCCTTTTCGTGGCCGAAAAGTTCACTTTCCAGAATTTCAGCCGGAATGGCAGCGCAGTTAATCGGCAGAAACATGGCGTTTTTCCTGGGAGAATTCTGATGAATCGCATTGGCAATCAACTCTTTTCCGGTTCCGCTTTCACCGGTAATCAGCACCGTACTGCTGGTGGGCGCAACCATAAGAATTTTTTCAAACAGCTTTTCCATTCCCGGAGAGTTCCCGATAATACTGGAAAAAGAATACTTTTTATCCAGACGTTGTTTCAGAAGATTCACTTCCCGTTTCAACCGCTTGTTACCAACTATCTTTTCCACCCGCTTTCTCAACTCAAACATATCCAGCGGTTTGGAAAGGTAATCTTCCGCACCCAGCTTCATCGCCTCCACCGCAGATTCAATGGAACCAAAAGCCGTAACCAGAATGATACTGATATCGTCCGCCAGTTTCATAATCTCCTGGATCAGCTGAATCCCGTCCATCTCCGGCATCCTGAGATCGGTAATGACCAGGTCTATTTCGCCGGAATTTGCCTTGATATATTCCAGTGCCCGGGGGCTTTCCGCGAAAGACAGCACCTGATAGCCCTTCTTCTTCAACGCCCGTTCCATTCCGAGACGGGCGCTGTCTTCATCTTCCACAATTACAATCAATCGGCCGTCCATTTGTCATCTCCTGCCTGTTGTTTCAGTTGGGTTAAAAAAGATTCATCCAGGATTGTAATTCCCAGTTCTTCTGCCTTCCTGCGCTTGGAGCCCGGCTTTGCCCCTGCGATTACCGCCGTGGTTTTCCGGGATACCGACGAAGAAACATTGGCCCCGAGGGATTCCAGCAATTCCCTTGCCTGTTTCCGGGTATAGGCGGCCAGTTCCCCGGTCAGGACATAGGTACGGCCCTCAAGGGGACGGTTCTGTTCTTTCTCATCCCCTTTCCCCTCCAAATTGAGGCCCGCGTCCGCAAGGCGGCCCAGCATTTCCCGGTTCTGTTTCAATGCGAAAAAACGGGCAACGGATTGAGCGATGACGTTTCCGATACCATCAATCTTTGCCAAATCCTCCACCCCGGCTTTCCGCAGCAGTGTGACAGACGGAAATGCTCCGGCAAGAAGTCTGGCGGATTTGAGCCCGACAAACCGGATACCCAGCGCGTACAGCACCCGGTAATACGGCACAGCCTTTGACTTTTCAATTTCCGCCACAAGATTTTCCGCTGATTTTTTCCCCATCCTTTCCAGTTTTTCAAGCCGACCGGCAGTCAGCCTGTAAATATCCGCAAAATCACCGACCCATCCGGCTTCCACCAACTGCCGGACCAGTGCGTCTCCCATTCCCCGGATATCCATGGCATCCCGGGATACAAAATGAAGAATCGAATTGCTGATCACCGCCGGGCAGGACGGATTAATGCATCTTAATGCCACTTCGCCTTCCAGCCGCACGGTGTCCGCGCCGCATACCGGGCATTTTCCCGGTTCACGGACAAGCTGCTCCCTTCCGTTTCGTTTCGACAAAACAACTTTCACTACCTTCGGAATAATCTCACCGCCCTTTTCAATAAATACCGTATCCCCGACGCGAATATCCTTCCTGCGGATTTCCTCAAAATTGTGCAATGTCGCCCGCTGCACCGTGGTTCCGGCAATTTCCACCGGTTCCAGTTCCGCCACCGGCGTAATTACACCGGTTCTGCCCACCTGAAATGAAACCGCTTTCACCCGGGTGGTGGCCTGTTCCGCCGGAAATTTATACGCCACCGCGTATCGGGGAAACTTTGCGGTGGAACCGAGGCGCTCCCAATCCGGTATGGAATCCACTTTAATCACCAGTCCGTCCACCGGAAAGTCCAGTTTGTCTTTCTCTCTTTGAAACACCTCAATGTGCCGTACCACAAGCCCGATTTCCGAAAAGCGGCGGCTTCCGGGTGCCACCGGGAAGCCGATACCCTTCAGCCACTGCAGCCGCTGAAACTGGCTCTCCGGCAATGTTTCCGGGGAAAGAATATGATAACCGAACATCATCAGGCCCCGGGCCCTTGTTTCTTTCGGGTCTTTCAGCCGCATGGCACCTGCGGCGGCATTCCTGGGATTGGCAAAGGGTTCCCGTCCATCTTTCAGCCGTTGAGCATTCAGTTTCTCAAACCGGGAAAAAGTCATAAACACTTCCCCGCGGATTTCCAGCTTTTCAGGAGCACTCTCCGGCAGCTTCAGCGGAATATTCCGAATCATCCGGGCATTTTCCAGCACATTGTCTCCCCGGATTCCATCTCCGCGGGTAATGGCACGGGCCAGAACGCGGTCCTCATAGTGAAGAGCCATACTGAGGCCGTCGATTTTCAGCTCCACCGTATAGGGAACCGCCCTGCCCAGTATCTTCCGCACCCGCAGGTCAAAAGCAATCACTTCCTCCCGGTTATACGTATTGTCCAGCGAAATCATCGGAGTCCCGTGGGAAAGGGTTTCAAACCCGTCCACCGGCCGGCCGCCGACCCGGAGTGTCGGAGACCAGGGAAGTCGGAACTCAGGGTATTGCGATTCCAGTTTTGCCAACTCCTCTTCCATCGCATCATATTCCCGATCGGAAATTTCCGGATTGTTCTCCACATAATAAAACCTGCGGTGGCGCAGAATATCGTCGGTCAGCCGGCGGATACGTTCTTTGGGGTCAAAAGGGCGTCCTGCCATCACTTACCTCTTATTCTGACGAATTGTTTCCGGTTCAATTCCATACTGTTTCAGTTTGCGGTACAAATGGCTGCGTTCAATCCCGAGAAGTTCAGCCGCACGGCTCATGTTAAATCCGGAAATCCGAATCACCTTCATCATATGAGAAAGCTCAAAAGCCTCCCTTGCCTCTTTGAGGCGCAGCGGATGTTCATTGTCTCCGTCAGTTCCGCTGCGGTTGATGGGATAGGGAATGTCCGAAACCGTTACCGTGTGGCTTCGCACCATAATCATCAGACGTTCCATCAGATTTTGAAGTTCCCGGACATTTCCCGGCCAATTATACATCTTCAGCAAATCCATAACCTCCGGCGAAAGGGTTTTGACCGGAACCTTCTTTTCCTCTGCAAACTGATGAATAAAATGTTCGGCCAAGAGGGGAATATCTTCAATCCGTTCCCGGAGCGGAGGAACCTGCAGCTCAATCACATTAAGCCGGTAATACAAATCCTGCCGGAATGAGCCCTCTTCAATTGCCAGAGCAAGATTCTTGTTTGTGGCAGCAATAATCCGGACATCCACACTGATGCTCCGGGTTCCCCCCACCGGCGTAACCGCATTCTCCTGAAGGACACGCAGCACCTTTGCCTGTGTTTTTAATGACATATCACCGATTTCATCCAGAAACAGCGTTCCTCCGTTTGCCACCACAAACTTTCCTTTCTTGGTCTCATGGGCACCGGTAAACGAACCTTTCACATGTCCGAACAACTCACTTTCAATCAGTTCCTCGGGAATCGCGGCACAATTGATATCCACCATCGGCATTTCCGCCCGCAGGCTCTTCATATGAAGGCTTTTTGCAACAATTTCCTTCCCGCTGCCGTTTTCTCCGTAAATCAGCACTCTGCCTTCGGAAGGCGCCGCCAGCTCAATATCGTGAATCAGTTTCTGATAAGCGGGGGAAATACCGATGAGCTGCACTTCTCTGGACGCCTGTTCCAGCAGCCACCGGTTCCCGATTTTTAATTTCCGGTGTTTCAACGCATTGGAAATGGAAAGCAGTAATTTTTCAAAAGACAGGGGTTTTTCCAGAAAATCGATTGCCCCTTTCTTTGTAGCCTGCACCGCCACCTCAATAGTCGCATGGCCGGAAATAACAATAATCTCCACATCAATTCCGGAATTCCGGATAAAATCAATCAGTTTCAGCCCGTCAATATCTTCCATCCAGACATCGGTAATGACCAGATCCACCTGCCCGTCCTGAAGCTGAGTGAAGGCTTCGCTGCCGGAACCCGCTTCCCGGACCGCATAGCCCTCATCCTCCAGAATAGCCCGGATGGTACGCCGGATATTTTCTTCATCATCTACAATCAGAATCTGTTCTTTTGACATTTGCAAGCAATTTCAGGCAGATATTGTACGCCTTCTCCTTCAATACTCCCTCCATTGTAGCCGAAGGCGCTGAAAAGGTAAACCGAAACAGTGTTGAACCACAGGCAATCACCATAGCAATCCGCTTTCCATTCTCACCGAGGACAACCGGATGATCCAGAATCGTTTCCATCGACAAAGGGCGAAAATCCGAAAGCAGGCTTTCAGCCTGAAGCGTTAATTCTCTGCGGCTCTTGCCGTCGGCCAGCGCGACAGACACCTTCATTCCGTCTTTCAGCTTCATTACACCCAGCGGGAAACAGTCCGCGCCTTCCCGTGCCGTTTCCGGCTCCCACTGAAATACCTCTCCGGGATTCAGCCGGCACCCGCAGCCACCCACCGCGAGCACACGGCCCACCCGGTGAACTCCGAAGCGGGAAACCGTTTTTCCGTTCAGGAAAACCACTGACACCGGCTCAACGGACAGTGCCCCCAGCTGCTGAACAATGGGAAGAAGGTCCCGCTGAAAAGCGGTATTATTCAAAAAAGACACTGCCATGACAATATGGGAAGGATCGGCGCTTTTCTCATCAAAAGTGGGGTCAATGGAAATCCATTTCCCGCCCATTGCCACCTGAGGCCACATATGATAACCGATTGTCCCATTTACCGCCACCACCCCCGCAGCCGCCCGGCATGGAATTCCGCCCGCCCGGAGAATTGCCATTGCCAGCACCGTATGCTCGGTGCAGTCCCCTTCCCGGGACTTTAAAATATCGGCAGTATCCGCAAACCCGACACCATAGCCCTTTTTCTCAATCATCCGGTACACCGTGTGAACCACATCAGCGATAAATGCCGCATCATCTCCGCTGCGCTTCCTCAGCCTTTTACAAATCCGCCGGATTTCCGGCAGATCAGGCTGAACAATCGGGCCGTTTTTTAATGCGTCCGGCACAACATCCCGTTTCATCTTCCCGGTCAAATCCGCACGGGTAACCGTCACAACCAAACTGTTTCCCTGTTTTTTAACCTGCTGAAAATCCTCGTTTGGAATTGACAATAAAGTGCTCTCTGCTGTCACCTTCAAGGTCAATGCCTTTACATCAAAACCGCTGGGGAACCATTTTTTTGCCCGAAACAGTGTCTGAATCAAAATATCGGTTTTCTTTGTATCCGCCGCCGGTTCCGTTTTTCCTCCATTCTCCGGAACATACTCAATGGTCAACCCCATCATCCGGCTTTTTACATACAAGGGAAAACCGTTCCGGTTCACCCGCATCTCCTGAACCAGTGTCACACCCTTTGAAACATCTGTTACCCGCACCTGAAAACCGGAACCCTTTTTCTCATTTCCCGCCTTTCCCTCTGCCAGCCTGCGGACAGTCCGGGAAGAAATCTCCATGGTATCGGGAGAAAAAACGGGAAATGTAACGGAAGCCTTTCCCGATTTCAGAAAAGCCGCCACCTTTTTCTCACTCCCGTAAGAAAGCACCGTATCCGCAGGAACATTTACCTTCCGGCGCCTGCCGTCCTGAAATAACAGAACGGAACCGCCTGAAAATTCAGCCCGGAAATTAATGTTTAATCCGCCCAGATTCCCCCGGACGGAAAGAGACACCGGAGAACCGTCCAGCCGGCTGACCTCAACAACGGTTTCCGACAACTTCACCGTTGCGCCCCCTCTGATCAAAACTATGTGCGAAACGGAACGGATGGTAACCGTCCCGGCGTGCCTGTCTATTTGACGGGTCTCTGTCAATGACCCCACCGGGCTTCCGTTCAATTGAATGAAAAAACGGCTGGAAGCCCAGCCGTTCATCGTTAAAACCAATAAAAGCGGTACAAAAAATCTGCGTCTCACTGCACATCCAGCGTGACAATCCGGAAATTCCCCCGGTCATAAAGCTTCAGCATAATCACATCTCCCTTTCTGAGCTTCTGTACTCTTTTCAGAAAAGTATCATAATCCGTCACAGGCTGGCGGTCCATTTCCAGAATCACACTGCCCTCCCGGATAAATTTATCATAAGCTTCACTCATCTGGTCCACATCCACAACCACCACTCCGTTGATGCTCGGCCCCAGGCGAAGCTGATAGCGGAGCCGGTCTGTCAGCGGCATCACATTAAAACCGAGTTTCCCGGAAAGCGACTTATTCTCCGGAGCTTTTTTGTCTCTGCCGGCGGGGGTGTTCCCGGTAAAATCATCCCTCGAAGAAAGGGTGACACCGAAAGTTTTGGTCTTTCCGTTCCGGGACACCGTCACCTTCACCTTATCTCCCGGCCGGTGAGATGCCACCAGATGAACCAGTTCATCGTTATTCTTCACCGGCTTGCCGTTCAGTGCCACAATAATATCATAAGGTTTCAACCCCGCCTTGTCCGCAGCCATCCCCTTCTGGACAGTCTGAATCAGTGCGCCGTGGTCCACTTTGAAATAGCGTTTATCCGTTTCACTGAGCTTTGAAACCGTGACTCCCAGCGCGCCTCTCTCCACCTTTCCGGTCTCCTTCAGCTGCTGAAACACATCCTTTACCATATTGATGGGGACCGCAAAACCGATATTCTGGCCCTGAGCGCTGATGGCAGTATTAATCCCCACAACCTCTCCGCTCATATTCACCAGCGGGCCGCCGGAATTTCCGAAATTAATTGCCGCATCCGTCTGAATAAACGACTCCATCCCTGTACTGAGGCGGCGCCCCTTACCGGAAACAATACCCGCCGTAACGGAATGAGAATATCCCAGCGGATTTCCAATCGCCACCACCCATTCTCCCACCTTCAATGCGGCGGAATCGCCAAGTTTTGCCGTGGGCAGATTTTTCTTATTAATCTTCAAAAGCGCAATATCAATTTCAGGATCGGTACCGATGATTTTCGCATCATATTTCGTGTCGTCATTCTCCAGCGTTACCTTCACCTTATCCGCATTCTTCACCACATGATTGTTGGTGATAATGTAGCCGTCAGACGACACAATAACACCGGAACCCCAGCTCACCTGCTTCTGTTCCTGCTGAGGCATCTGATTTCTGAAATTCGGCCCAAAGAAAAATCTGAAAAAATCATCATTCCCACCGAAAGGCGCCACATTCGGATGCTTGAACGTGGAAACCGACTCAATGGTCACCACCGTCGGATTCAACATATGAGCAATTCCGGAAAAATCCGGCAGCGACACAATCCGGGACGCCGGAGCCGCATACACCGGGGTAACGTGCGCAGGTTCCGTAAGCATTCGAATTCCGAATCCCGTTCCAAGCAGCAACGCCGCAGCAATCATACCGCCGGCAAACACCTTCGCTTTTTCTTTCAGTCTCATCGCTTCCTCCCTACTTCAATTGTCCCCCCTTTTGTATGCAATATTTATGCCCGAAAAACCACGTCAAAATGACATATCGTTCCTGCAAAAACCGTCTTTCACCACAGCACCGCATCAGTACGCATACAATGATTAATCCGATTCTGTATCGGGAGCAATAATAAAAGGATTAAAGTCCGTGTTCACATCATAGAAATCAACATGTTCTTTTTTCTTCAACACCCCGACAATCCAATAGGTTACCGGAGTCATAATTGCCTCAACCGCACTTTTAATCAGCCAGCCTGCCAGAATTGCTTCCATCAGAACATTTGTCCGGAGCTCCCCGGACAGCGCAACGCCATAAAACACCGCTGTGTTCACCAGCTGCCCGACCAGAGTCGAAGCATTTGTCCGAAGCCAGAGATATTTCCCGCGGGTGAGAACTTTCAACTTTGCAAGAACATAATTGTTGGATATATCCCCGGCAAACACTGCCAGCCACCCGCCGACAAGCACCCTCGGCACAATGCCGAAAACCGTTTTATAGGCGTCTCCGCCGGGGAAAAAAGGGGCGGCCGGAACATATACGGCAAGCTGATACATCAGCCCCGCCAGCACGGATGCCAGAAGTGTATACCATAGAATCATCCTTGCCACCGCGTAACCGTAAACCTCCGTTACAACATCGGAAATGATGTAGGTAAGAGGAAAATACAGAACCGTAATTGAGACTCCGACACCAAACATGAGTACGATTTTACCCGCCGTCGCATCTGAAATTAATTGAAACGCGATATTCAAGGTTAAAATCAATGTAAAGTATCTGTATCTCGCCGCCACATTCATAAACCGGCCTCCTTCATATCGTTCCACTGCCAATCTGCCGGAATCACTTTTTCATTATTTGAGAGAAATCCCATACTTCCCGCTGTTGTCAGACTGTTTACCCATGACAGCCTTTGCCTATTTACCCCGGCGGTTGCCACGAGAATATCACAGTTCAAAACAGAAGGAAAAAGCTCTTCACGACTTCCGTTGTCAAAAGTCTTTGTTTTTGATTTCAACCGGAAACATTTGCAGGAGCGGGAAAAAATATTGCGGGGAGCGCTGCTCCCCGCTTGTTCACCTAAAAGTGGTAATTCAACCGTGCCCAGATTACGGTTTCGTCCGTTGTGGGGTTTCCGGCTGTGCTGTCGGCATTGTAAAACGCAAACTTTAGCAGCCCGGACAAATTTTTGTTGAACTTCCTCGTGAAGAGAAAATCCAGCTCTGTTCCATATTTCCCGTCGTAGGTATTGGCATCGGTGGTATCGAACCAATGGGCCACTGCAAGAAATTTGATACCGCCAAATGCAGTACCTGCCTGGACAAACACGTCCTGTAAGCCATTCGTCAGATTTCCGCCATTGGTGGCCAGAAACTGGTCTGCCCATCCGTTCCATTTGTGGGCGGTACTGAACAGTGTATCGAAGGGCCGGTGGTTTCCGTCCTGCCCGGAAATGATGTTGGTACCACCGCCAAGTTTCCAGTTCCCCGCCTTCACAAGGCCGATCACGGTTATCATGTCTCCGCCGTGGTTTTCCCCGTCCGCGAAGTCGGTCTGCACGGCGTAAGTAGCATCAAGGCTGAAGATGCCGGGACTCCCCTTCAACCGGGCCCCGTAGGTGGCGGAATCCCGTGAGTCCGGCGCTTCACTTTCGGTGTCCAGCAGATAGCCGAATCCACTGATACTGATGTTATCTGAAATCCGGTAACTGTCATGGAGAAGAATTAGTTTGTCCAGGTTTATGTGGGTCAGGAAAATGGTATTAACCCGGGTGATCCAGCTAACTGTGAAGGTATTGTCTGTCAACCCGGAACAGGAAAATGTAAGCCCATCAAATGACTGGCCATTCTGCCGCCAGCCCACATTTCCGATGAGGCGCGCATCGTCCTCAATAATTTCCTGACGTCCGGCCCGGAGCGCTGAATGCTCTCCGAAGGAAATGTCCAGGTAGCCCTGGTGGATTCGGCTGCCGTCCGGGTCAGCAATAACGTCGTAGTTGTTGTTCCCGCCGCCGGGCCAACGATAGTCGTCCAGGAGCTGGGACAGGTTGTGGAACTGGATGAATCCCTGAACATTACCCCATTTGCCGGTCCGGTACCCCAGCCGGGTGCGGAGGGTCAATCCCTTTGCCGCGTTCAGGTTTGCTGCGTCGCTGAAATCGCTGTATTCAAAACTGAACTGAAATTGGGCTGTTGTCCTGCCGTTTTTCAGGGCGTCCAGCAGGGAATCACCGGCATGGGCCGGCGCAAAGGATAGCGCGACAATCACGCACAAAATTAACAGAAATAATGGTTTTATCCGCATGTAATATTCTCCTCAGTTCTTATCAGCCTGCACCTTTGAATGAAGAAATTCATCCCTCAAAAACAGGTGCATCCTATAATTCGGGTTTTTCTTGTCCGGTTTGTACAGGTACTGGAACCGGTCCGCTTCATCGTAAGCCAGAATAGAATGACACAGGGTACACCCATGACGAATTGCCTTGCCGTCCCTGTCGCGCATGTTCGGGTTGTGGCAGCGAAAACACCCGCCTTCGTCCCGGTGTCCCAGGTGATTGGGGTAGGTGTTCCAGCCAATTCGCATATGGTGGTGAATGTTGCGTTTGTAAATAGCCTGTGCGACACGAACTGCGTTCTCAATTTGATCTGACATTCGAGCTCCCGCCACCGCATTCAATGACCGGTAAAATCCGAAAAGATGGTTCCGGATTCCCTGAAGCCCGGCCTCATCAGACGGATAATCAGCGGTAATTGCCGCCAGCATTTCCCGTTTGACAAAGGGAAGAGTGCGATCCACCATCCCCCTGGTGATTTTGTTATCTACAGCAGTTTCCGGGGGTTCATAAACATGGGTTACCCGATTATGGCAATCCACACAATCCATTATCCGGACCCGACTATAATCGGCTGTATTCACCTTGTGTTTCAGTCGGATATTTTCAAAACGCCGGGTACTTCCATCCCGCCGGCGCCAATCTACCCATATGATGTTTTCCCGTTTATCCCCGACCGAAGCATAGCGGACCTCGTTGTCTGAAGCAATATGCCAGTGAATCCCGCCTTTCCCCGCCTTATGGCCGGTGTCAATTTTCAGCTGAAGTGTTGTGTAGCTGGCTGTGGAGTTCCGGTCCATACCGTAACGGGTAAAAGTTACCATACGGCTTCCATAAAATTTATCCGGCCAGTGACATTGCTCACAGGTTTCCCGGCTGGGCCTGAGCTGATGAACCGGTGTGGGAATGGGCCGCTGGTAGTTACTGAGCATAGCCAGTGCCATCTGGCGCAAACCATTGAGCTTCGCACTGACCACCGCGTCCACACCTTGTCCCACATGGCATTCCACACATTTAACCCTGGAGTGGGGAGATTGCCGGTAAGCCGTCCACTCCGGCCCCATCACCGAATGGCACGCGGTTCCACAGAATCTGGGTTCGTCCATAAATTTCATAGTCCGAAAACCGACACCGGCAATGAACAGCACATTCACCATCGTTAGAAGGAGAATGACCAGAAAAACCCGGGAACCGAAAAATCCCTCCCGAATATCCACGGAGTCAAAACGTTCATTCAGAAGTTCCCGGGTAGATTTTCCCTGCCGTTTCCGGTACCGGTACCATGCAAGCGGCATCAGAACAAGGCCCGCAACAAACATTGCAGGGAAAAACAGGTAGGTAATCAAGCCGATGTAGGCATTATCCAACACCCCGATCAACCGGAGAAATTCAAAGAACAGAAAACCGACAAAGGCGGTAGTTGTCAATATAACTCCCACCTGTCCGATCCGGTTGACTGAGATTCCCCGGAGAAAATTTCGATACTTCCGAAACATGATTCAATCGCTTCCCATTACTGGGCGGAAAACATCTTCCGGTAGATTTTCTGCATTTCTCCATTCTTGATCGCCGCTTTCAAATCATTTGTCGGCTTCTGGAGCCATTGGTGCATCGGATCGTTCTTCAACAGTTTGTCAATGGCAGCATTGACTTCCGGATCATTGAATTCCCGGGCTTCCGGAATAAATTTGAAATAAAAATGCTGAGCAATTTCATAAAATCCATGCCACCAGGTGTAATCCGGGCCGAACATGGCTGCACCGTGGCGGGCGCGTCTCCCCTCATGGTGCCAGAGTTCCCAGTAAGTCCACTCAATTTTGTTGGAAAAAGCCGCCGGGTTTTTCAGCAGATGTTTGTTTCTGATCAGTTTCATAATTCGGGCGGCCGGAATCGCAAACTTCTCATTATAAAGTTTAACTGTCGCATCCAACTGGTAATAATGGCCATCTGCGAACGATTGCCCGTGACAGTTTGTGCAAACATCCTTCATATTTTTGCGCTTCTGTTGCCAGTTTTTCTGTTTCCTGGAAATGGGCGCCCTCAGGTTCCAGGAAATCCGGGCACCGACATCGTGGGTCACCTTTTGTTTTCGGGTGGCGGACATGTGGCAGGAGGCGCAGGTGGGAGCTTCAAAATAATCCTGTCCCACCACCCAACGGTCCGCTTTCAGATTCATGTCTTCTTTGTGCGTGTAATATGCATTCCCATGTTTGGATTCCTCGTAGATTTCTTTCTGCGGATGGTCCGGACCCAGGTGGCATTTGGAACAAGCCTCCGGTTGACGGGCCTGCGCCTTTGAAAACGCGTGGCGGGTATGGCAGGGTGTACAGGAACCTTTGGAGCCGTCCGGATTCAAACGGCCGATCCCGCTGTTGGGCCAAGTCATCCGTGACAAACGATTGGGTGATTTCGGATCAATCTTAATCCTGGAACCATGGCAATTTTCGCATCCCTGAATGGCAACAGGATTTCCCCCCGCCACATGGGCCAGGTATGCATCATTGGAATCAAGGATCAATCCGGCGGTGGCATGGTGGGACCCGTCCACTTCCTTCATTTCCTTTTCATGGCAACGGCCGCAATCCATGGGCGTTACCAGTGTGGCAATCCGCGCGTCATAATGCATGTAAGCATCTGCATCCCCTTTCTTTGCCTGATGACAATCCAGGCAGGTTACATCGTGCCGCGCGTGGGCAGATGCAAACCACTGTTTATATATACCCGGCGACTTGTCTTTGTGGCAGGTCATACATTTTCCCGCAACTGTTTTCGGTGACGGAGTTGCCCCGAACACCAGATACCCGGCGGTACAAACCAGAATAATAGACCAGATCATTCGTTTCATAAAATTCCCCTCCTTCATACGGATAATCCGCATTGGTAAATAAAAAAATGAAAGCCTGTAGTCATCCGTCAATACTTTATGATAAAATTTCACAAAACAACTTGACACAGATCAAATTAGTTCATTTTTTTAAAACAATCCGTTGACTTTACATAAAAGGAATGTTAAAATTCCGCTTGTCCGCCTGATGAATCCCCCGTCGGCTGACGAATTATCTTGAAATTCAGGGAAGCCTGTTGTAGTTTCAATCGGTAGCTCCGGCATTTTTTACAGCAACAAAAGGCCGGCTATTTCGTTTCACACTCTGAGCGGCAGAAGGCTCCGCGAATCAAATGAAATCACGAAGGAGAAATTAAGGATGAAAAAACAGTTGAAAGTTATCGCACTGGCATTGGTCATAACACTTGGCATCAGCAGTTCCGGCTATGCGCTGGACGCACTGAAAAAGGGAGTAGAACCGGGTAAATGGACCCAGGATCTTTCAGCGGCAAAAACCTACGCAAAAGAGCACAAGCTCCCCATCATGGTCATGTTTACCGGATCAGACTGGTGTTACTGGTGCAAACTTATGGATAAAACCGTTTTTTCCGGAGATACATTTTGCAAATGGGCCAAAGACCATCTGGTGCTGGTGGCAATTGACTTTCCCAGAGACAAAACCAAGGTTCCGGAAAATTTTCAGTCACGGAATCAGCAACTCGGCCGGGAATTCAGAGTCCGCGGCGTTCCCACATATATATTTCTGAGACCGGACGGCAAAACAGAGATCGGACGTTTAAGTGCCGGGAAAAACAAAACACCTGAAAGTTTCATCAAAGAAGTTCAGCAGGTTCTGAAAAAGTAAAAAAGCAAAAAAGGCGGGCGGTTACCGCCCGCCTTTTTTACTTTCACATCTTCCCGGAAAAAACGGCAGTCTGTCAAACAACAAAGCGCTTCGGCAACAAAAAAACTTCTGTTTAAAATCATTTTCTCCGGATTACCCGGCGGTGATTCCGCTCCCCCGTACCCTTCCGTTCCCCCTGAAAGAAAAAAGGCCGTACTTTAACATTTCTTTTTATTTTGAGATTGTCGGTCCAGTACGAAACGAATCTGCCGGGCCACTTCATCAATGGTATAGGGTTTATATATCAGAGTATCCGGTATGTTCCCCCGCCCGTTGAGAAAATCATCCGTATAACCGGTGGAAAAGAGAACAGGAATATCCGGAAACCGCGTCCGAAGCGTTTCAGCCAACTCCATTCCTCCCATTTCCGGCATAATCATATCGGTAAAAACCAGCGAAACGGTTTCACCCTGCTCTTCAATCAGCGAAACCGCCTTGCGTCCGTTTTCCACCGAAATCACCCGATATCCCAACCGATTCAAGCCACCTGCGGCAAAACGGCGCACACCGTCATTGTCTTCAACAATCAAAATCGTTTCGTTCCCAACCGGTTTCAGGTTTTGCGAAGGTTCCGGTTGCTGGCTCATTTCAATTTCATCCTCTGCTATGGGCCAGTAAATCCGGAAAGTCGCCCCCAGTCCCGGAGAAGATTTAACATCAATTATTCCCTTGTTCTGTTTCAAAATTCCATAAACGGTAGCCAGCCCCAGGCCGGTACCCTTTCCCATTGGTTTCGTGGTATAAAACGGCTCGAAAATGTGTTGAATCACTTCTTTTTTCATACCGCATCCGGTGTCCGAAACTTCCAGCAATGCAAAGTTTCCGGGAGACACCCCTTCAAAACGGTGTGCCATCTTTTCATCCACGAAAACTTCTCCGGTGCTGATATTCAAGTTCCGGGGCGGGGGCTGCCCGGCCATGGCATCATAGGCGTTGACAACCAGATTCATCAGTATTTGCTGGATTTGTGTCTCATCCGCAAGAATCGGAAGAATATCCCGGGTCGTTCTCAATTCAAAATGGATATCGGCACTCACCAGACGCCGCAGCATGGTATCCAATTCATTCACCACTCTGTTGAGGTTCAGAATGACGGGTTTAATCATTTGCCGACGGCTGAACGCAAGAAGCTGGCCGGTTAATTTTGCCGCCCGCTTTCCTGACGACAGAATCTCAGTAAAATGGCGGTAAAATTCGCTTCCTTTCCGGGCTTTAACCGCGCCCATTTCCGCGTTCCCCACAATGGTGGTCAGAATATTGTTAAAATCATGGGCAATTCCACCTGCCAGCTTTCCGATGGCTTCCATTTTCCGGCTCTGGGCAAGCTGTTCCTCCAGTTCCTGTTTTTCCGTAATATCCATTTTAACCCCTGCATAATGGGTAACCTGCCCGGTGGGGCTTTTCAGGGGAAAAATCAGTGCTTCTTCCAGATACGGCTCACCGTTTTTCCTCAAATTATACAAACGGCCCCGCCAGTTTTCTCCCCGGAACAGGTGAGCCCACATATCCTTATATGTATTGGCCGGGGTTTTCCCGCTTTTTAAAAAGCGGGGATTCCGCCCCAGGCTCTCCGCGGCAGAATAACCGGTTATCTTTTCAAATCCTCGATTTACATACACAATGTTTCCGGACAAATCCGTGATCATAATTGATTCCGTCGTCTGTTCGATCAGTGCGGACAGCCGCTCTTTTTCCGCTTCCACTTTCTTCAATTTTCCGATATTACTCAATGTGACAATCACCTGCTCCAAGGCAAGTTCCCCGTTCACCGTCGGCGCATACCATTCCAGAATTGCCGGGATTGTTTCTCCGGAAACCGTTTGAACGGAAAGCTCTGAAATAAAATGATTGTTACGGCCCCAGATCGCCAGAAGCTCCTCCATGAAAACAAGATCACTTTCTTCTGTAAACAGGCGGTCCAGCCGGCCCAACAGCTGCTCTCTGTCTGTCACCCCGAAGAGTTTAAGTGTCGCATCGTTGACTGAAATAATTTTTACCCTGGCTGCAGCCTCCCGAATCAGAGCCGGATGCCCGGCCAGGTAACCGCGAAGGTCTTCAATCCCCGCCCCCTTCAATTCGTTCAGCCATTTTTTTACCTCCGTAAAATCTTCATGCCAGATGGAAACCGGTGTCAGATTCAAAATTTCCCGGCAGCGGCGGTTTTCCTCTTTTGCAGCCTCCCGGCTTTTCACCAACTCTGAAATGTCCCTTGCAAACGTCATCATCTGCGGACGGCCGTCCTGTTCAAAATAATAGACGGTAACTTCCACGGGGATGAAACGGCCGTCTTTTGTGCGGAACCGGTGTTCAGAGACCATTCTTCCGGTTGCCTGCAGAATTCGGATATCCTCGGCTTTGATTGTTGAGGCTGTAATATCTTCCGGAGTCATGGAATATAGTTCTTCTCTGGAATATCCCAATATCCGGCAGGCCTGTTCATTCACATTCTGAAAAAGTGAAAGAGAACCGTCTTTGGATAAAGAATGAACGAAAGCCATATCCTGTGATTGTTCAAAGAGATCTTTTCTTAATTTTTCAGAATGGGCCAGCCGTTCCCGGTTTCGAATCAATTTTCTCAAATGGGGACGGCCCCAGATCACACCGGCCAAAAGCAGCCCGGAAAGAGCAAGGTTGAGTAATTCCATTCCCCAGGTTGTATGAATAACAGTTCCGATTAATCGCATACGATGAACCACCATCCCCTGGTGAACGGCAATCAACAGGACGGCAAAACAAAAAATAGTCCACGGTGTCCTTCGTCCGGTAATCCGAATGGTATGAAATGCCAGAAGGACAGCAGTTACCTGAATGACAAACGATATGGTTGCCAGTGTAAACATACAGTGCCCCTCCGCTTTTCCATATATTTGTTAGTAACTCTTCTGATTTTACATGATGAAATAAACAAAGTAAATATGATTTAATCCGGATGAGGTTTCAAGCAGCACGGGAAAGGTGTTTTCATTCCGCAGGCTGTTTTGCCGGCACATCTTCCCCGTATACGGCCGGACTTTCGTTCTGTCTCGGCGGGCTTTTGTGCTACAATGCCTTTCGAACCGTTTCTATGAGGAGTTTTGTTTGTCTATTCAAGTTCTGAACCCCATTGCCGGTGAATTGAAGCAAATCGACCGACTGCTGGCAGAATACCTGAAAACCCCTTACGATGAGATTCAGTCGTTCAACACCCATACCCTGGAAAAAACCGGGAAAAAGCTCCGCCCGGCCATTACCATTCTGTTCGGCCATATTGCGGGGCTGGACATGGAACAGATACTGAAACTGGGCGCCTGCTTTGAACTGCTGCACACCTCCACACTGATTCACGATGATGTGATTGATAACGCAAAGACCCGCCGGGGCCATGCAACTCATAACGCGAAATGGGACAATACATTGACCGTTCTTTACGGCGATTTTGTGTTTTCTTCCGCCATGCGCCTTGCGGTGGAACTGAAACACATTGAAGCACTGGAAGAAATTTCGCGGATTACCCGGGAACTGGTCAGCGGGGAACTGTTGCAAAATGCCACTGCCTTCCGTTTTCCCCCGTCCCGGGAACGCTATTTTGAGATTATCCGGCTGAAAACCGCTGTGCTGTTCGGCGGCTGCTGCGGGGTGCCCATTGTTCTTCAATCCGGAAGGGGCAAGGCTGAAACCGGCTTCAGAATCGGCGAAAATATCGGCCTTGCTTTCCAGCTGATTGACGACTGCCTGGATTATATCGCCGATGACAAACTGGGAAAACCACGCCTTATTGACTTGAAAGAGGGGAAGGCGACGCTGCCGGTTCTTCTGGCACTGGAAAAGAATAATCCGGTCGTAACCGCCATTGCAAAAAGGGTGTTCCAGAACCGGGAAATTTCAGCAGCAGACGGAGAAATACTGACCCGGGAACTCCGGGACAGAGGCTTTCTCGCGGAAACCATCCAACTGGCAAAAGACCGCATTCACGGAGCACTGGAACAACTGAACGGATTTACGGAAAACCGATACACCGGAGTGTTCCGTAAAATCTGTGCTTTTATCACGGAAAGGGATTTCTGATGAACGCACCGGAAAACACAGCGCCTGCCGAAAAAATACTCTGGGAAAGATTGGATTCCTCCCGTTTGCCGGAACATGTGGCCATTATCATGGATGGAAACGGCCGCTGGGCAAAACAGCGGAACCTGAGCCGGGCGAAGGGGCACAAAGCCGGGGTAAAGGCGATTCGGAACGCTTTGGACACGGTGTTGAACCTGGGTATCGGAAATATCACCTTATTTGCATTTTCCACCGAAAACTGGACAAGGCCGCCGATGGAGGTCAGTGTTCTGATGACCCTTCTTCGCCAGTTCATGAGGATTGAACTGGCAAAACTGATGGAAAAAGGAATCCGGATGCGGGCGCTTGGCGACATTTCCAAACTCCCGGAACCCATCCGGAAAGGGATTTACCGGGTTGAAGAAGAAACGAAGAACAACACCCGCCTGTGTTTTAATGTGGCACTGAATTACGGTGGACGGGCAGAGATACTGACAGCGGCCCGGCGCCTGCTGAAAAGCGGGATTCAACCTGACGAATTGACAGAAGCCCGTTTCAGGCAGGAGCTGTACACCGCGGGACTTTCGGATCCGGATTTGTTGATTCGAACCTCGGGAGAACAGCGTATCAGTAATTTTCTCCTCTGGCAGCTTGCATATACGGAATTATATTTCACCGATGTCCTGTGGCCTGATTTTGACACGACGCAGATGCTGAAAGCACTGCTGGATTTTCAGGGCCGGGTCCGGCGCTTTGGAGGCATACATGGCGATTAATCCCAGAAAATTTGCACTCAGGGCGATTACAACCCTGATTTTTGTCCCCCTCTTTTTCTACATTGTCAAATACCTGCCGGTGGGGTATTTTTTTGCGCTGATTACCCTGGTTCTCTTCCTCGGAACATTTGAATTTCACCGCCTTGCGGACAAATTGGGAAAAGGATTTTACAGCGTTCCCGCTTTCCTGATGATGGAAGCGCTGGCGGCATCATTTCTGGTACCGACCATTCCGGCGCATCTGGCACTGTCCGGGGGATTTGTCATGGTCATGCTCTATTCACTCCTCATTGACCGGGACATTCAGCAGAGCCTGGAAGCCACCGCGCTGACCTTTCTCGGGGTACTTTACCTTGCGATTCCCGCCGCGTACATGGTGGCATTGAAAAGCTCCGACGCCCACGCCTATCACGGTTATCCGGGAATGGGGGCGGATCTGGTTTTTACCCTGTTCATTGTGGTCTGGCTGGGAGACACCGGCGCCTATATTTTCGGCTCCCTGATTGGGAAACACAAGTTGGCGCCGAAAATCAGCCCGGGCAAATCAGTTGAAGGCGCCATTGCCAATTTGGTATTCAACTTTGCCGGTGCCACTGTTGCAAAATTCTGGTTCTTTACCCGGCTCTCCTGGCAGGATGTTATTGTCATCAGCCTCGTGGTCGGTATCACCGGAATCATGGGCGACCTCATTGAATCCATGTGGAAACGCCGGGCCGGCATCAAAGACAGTGCCGGATTGATTCCCGGCCACGGAGGGCTGCTGGACCGTCTGGATTCCTTTGCTTTGAGTGCCCCACTGATGTACTACTATTTTATTTATTTCATGTAAGATGCAGAAAAGCGTTAACATCCTGGGTTCCACCGGTTCCATCGGAACCAGCACACTGAAAATAATTCGCAGCGCCCGGGAAATATTTTCCGTTAACCTTCTTTCAGCAGGGGACAATCTTGATAAATTGAAAGCGCAGGTGGTTGAATTTCACCCCCGCTTTGCCGCGATTCACAATCCGGAAAAAGCCAGTGAACTGGCCCGTTTTCTGAAAGAAAACACTCCGGGAACCGCCTTTCTGCCGTTTGATGAAGCGTTGAAGCTGGACTGCGACATCGCGGTTTCCGCCATTGTCGGCACAGCCGGGCTGCTACCCACCGTTCACGCCATCCGTCACGCCAAACGGGTGGCACTGGCCAACAAAGAATCCCTGGTGGCAGGGGGGGACCTTATCCGCCGGGAATGTGCCGCGTCAGGTGCCGAAATTATACCGGTGGACAGTGAGCACAATGCCATTCATCAATGCCTGCGCGGGGGGAAAGCAAAAGAAGTGGAATCCCTGATTCTCACCGCATCCGGTGGCCCGTTTTTCGGCCTGGCCCATGAACAGCTGGCAGCCGTCAGTGTAAAAGAAGCGCTGAAACATCCCACATGGTCCATGGGAAATAAAGTAACCATTGATTCCGCCACCCTGATGAACAAAGGGCTGGAAGTTATCGAAGCCCACTTCCTTTTCCGGATTCCGTATTCAAAAATACGTGTGAAAATTCACCCCCAGTCTGTGGTTCATTCCATGGTGGAATTCCGGGACGGGTCCATTCTGGCACAAATTGGCATCACAGACATGCAACTTCCCATTCAATATGCGTTATACTATCCCGGACGGCCGGAAAAACAGTCGTTCCGTTTCCCCATTGAGGGAAGCTTCTCCCTGGATTTTCATGATCCGGATCGGACAACTTTCCGCTGTCTGGATCTGGCGTACCGCGCGGGGAAAACCGGCGCCACCCAGAGAATTGTTCTCAACAGTGCCAACGAAGTGGCGGTGCGGGCGTTTTTAAACAGAAAAATCCCGTTTTCCGGGATTCCGGCGTTGATTGAGCATATGCTGAACATAATTGACATTCCCCATCCGGATACAGTGGAGGAAGTCATGGAACTGGACAAACAAATTAAGAAACAGGCAGAAACGGAGGTAGAACGTGGGCGTTTTTAGTATCCCGTATCTCGGAAATGTACTTGCCATGGCCATTATGCTGGGGATACTGATCCTCATCCATGAAACCGGGCATTTTCTCATGGCAAAACTCTTTAAAGTTAATGTAAAAGTGTTTTCCATCGGTTTCGGAAAAAAACTCTTTTCAATTAAAAAAGGAGAGACCGAATATCAGTTTTCCCTGATTCCCCTTGGCGGCTATGTCGCCATGCTGGGAGAAAACCCCGAAGACGCCGAAGTGGAAGAGCCGGGAAATTTCAACCTGAAACCCCGCTGGCAGCGGTTTATCATTCTGGTAATGGGTGCTGCTTTTAATATTATTCTGGCATTTTTTCTTCTTACCGCCATCAACATGGTGCGACGCGCAGAACCCCTGTGGCATTCCTCCACACCGGTGGTAGGCGCTGTTGATCCGTCCTCTCCCGCGTTTGTTGCCAATCTGAAAACCGGCGACAGAATTATTTCTTTCGACGGAACCCGGGTCAAAAGCTGGAGCGCCCTGCAATTGCTCGTTGCCACCAACCCGAACCATGAAGCGAAACTGGTGGTGGACCGGGACGGAAGGCTTCTCACCCTTCCGGTAAAACTCATTTCAAAAGGCCGGGACGACGCAGGATTTCTCGGAGTTTCACCCTACCGGCCGGTTCAGATTCAGGCCCTTCTGGAGAATTCCCCCGCAGAAAAGGCCGGACTGAAAAAAGGAGATGAAATCCTGTCAATCAACGGGAAACCTATTACCAGCGGTATTGAACAATGCCAATCTGCCATTGAAAAGACAGCCGGAAAAACCATTGAAATCGTTGTCAACCGTTCCGGCAGCAAAATACCGATTACCGTAACTCCCATGGGGGAACCCGGAAATCACAAAATCGGCGTTTATCTGGAAGAACCCTACCGCCTGATCAAATTGGGATTCGGCAAAGCTTTGATTCAAAGCGGAAGAGATATCAGCCGCATCACGGCGTTAACCTTTACCGTACTGGGGAAACTGGTCACGGGACATCTGTCGATCCGCAGCATATCCGGTCCGGTGGACATCGCCCGGTTATCCGGACAGGCAGCCCGCAGCGGAGCCCTTTCCTTCCTCTACCTCATGGCCATGATTTCATTACAGCTTGGTATTTTCAATTTATTGCCAATTCCGATGCTGGATGGCGGCCACGTCACCATCCTGGCGCTGGAAGCGGTACGCCGGAGAGACTTCAGCTTTAAACTGAAAGAAAAAATCACCTCTGTCGGGTTCTTTCTCCTGGTTGCGCTTATGGTGGTGGTCATCATCAGTGACATTCTGAAAAACCTGAATATCGGCTGGTAGCCGGCAGGGCAAACCGAAAAATGCCAACGAGAACGGTTCACGTGGGGCCGGTGGCCATCGGCGGAGGAAATCCGGTATCGGTCCAGACCATGACAAAAACTGACACCCGGGATGCGGCGGCAACAATCGCCCAAATCCGGGAAATCTCCGCCGCCGGCTGCGACATCGTCCGGGTAGCGGTACCGGACAGTGAAGCTGCGGATGCCCTGGCTGAAATCGTTTCACAATCCCCGCTTCCCGTCATCGCAGACATCCATTTCGACCACAAACTTGCGCTGAAAGCGGTGAAAAACGGTGTCCACGGGCTCCGAATCAACCCCGGGAACATCGGAAGCCGGGAACGGGTAAAGGCGGTGGCAGAAGCCTGCGCCGGGGCCGGAATCCCCATCCGCATCGGCGTCAACACCGGTTCACTGGAAAAAGAACTGCTGGAAAAATACGGAGCGACGCCGGAAGCCATGGTGGAAAGTGCCGCTTCCCACATCCGTTACCTTGAAGAATTAAACTTCAACGACATTAAAGTCTCCCTCAAAGCTTCCGACGTATTCCGCACCGTGGCTGCCTGCCGTCTCTTTGCAAAGCGTTTTGACTACCCCCAGCACATCGGGGTAACCGAAGCGGGAACCGAACACATCGGACTGGTAAAATCCCATATCGGCATCGGCGCGCTGCTTCTTGACGGCATCGGCGATACCATCCGGGTGTCCCTCACCGCCGGCCCTGTCAAAGAAGTACTGGCCGGGCGGGAAATTCTCCGGGCATTGGGCATACTGCCCAACGCACCCAAATTCATCTCCTGCCCCACCTGCGGCAGGCTGGACTTCAACATCCGGAAATACGCACCGTTGATTGAACAGGAAGTGGAAAAACTGGGGGGTGCTATCACCGTTGCCGTTATGGGCTGTGCCGTCAACGGCCCCGGCGAGGCAAAAGAAGCAGATGTTGCCCTCTGCGGTGCGAAAGGCTACGCCGCAATCTATAAAAAAGGCCGGCTGGTCGCCAAAACCGGTGAGCAGGCACTTGTGGAAACATTTATGCACGTTATTGAAGAAGTTCTGGAAGAAAAATCGCAAAATACCGGCAGGGAAAATTCAAAAACAACACAAAGTACCGGTGAATCCGATTCTTAAACGAATTTTTATTCACCCTCAGCCCGGGGCTTGACTTCAACCCTGCCCCGCTGCTCCGGTATCCGGCATCTCCATCTTTGTGTCCCCCCCCGCCGGAACAGTATCAGGGATTTTTTTGCCGACAAAACGCAGCACCAGCCACATACCGGCAGCGCCGATGGCATAAATCAAAACAGCGGGAATGCGGAGGTCAAGGAGCAGGTAACCCAGCACCAGCGCGGCAGCCGCCGTCGTCAGCGCGTAGGGAATCTGGGTTCGCACATGGTCCACGTGGTCGCAGGCGGATGCCATAGAGGACATGATGGTAGTATCGGAAATGGGGGAACAATGATCACCGAACACCGCGCCGGACAAAACCGCCGCGATGGTGGGATACAGATACGGAGTGCCGATAACCACCGGAACCAGAAGCGGATAGGTAATTGCCATCGTTCCCCAGGATGTTCCGGTGGCAAAACTCATCGCCGCCGCCACAAGGAACGTAAGGAGAGGAATGGCCCACATCGGCATCCGGGTGGAAACCACCGAAAGAATAAAATCCGCTGTTTTCAAATCGGTACAGACCCGGCTGAGGCTCCATGCCAGCGTCAAAATCAGCACCGCCATCATCATGGACTTGATTCCGTCCAGCCAGCTGTCCAGTACCCCGGAAACCGTCAGGCGGCGAGCGAAAAGGGACAGTACCGCCGCGGTAAAACAACCGGCGGCCGACCCCCAGATCAACGCCGCAAAGCTATCGGACTTCGCGAAAATCGCCCGGAGCGCCCACTGCCCGGAATAACCGGTGTAGAGAATCCCCCAGAGGGTTACAAAAATCACTGCGAGAATGGGGATAAAAGCCAGCGCCGGCCGACTGGGTTCTCCCATTTTTGTTTCCATGGCAGCGGGGGACGCGTTTTCAGACAAAAGAAGATTATAGCGGACAGCCCGGCGTTCCGCTTTCAGCATCGGGCCGAAATCCCGGCCGCTCACAGAGAGGAGAAAACCGAAAATAACCGTAAAAATCGGATAAAACAGATAGGGAATGGAAAACAGAAAAGCGGAATAACCGTCCATGGCAATCCCTCTGGAATGAAAAACATCGGTGAGAACCCCCACTTCAAATCCGATCCAGGTGGAAATAATTGCCATACTGGCCACCGGGGCGGCTGTGGCATCCACAAAAAAGGAAAGTTTCTCCCGGCTGACCCGGTAGCGGTCGGTAATGGGCCGCATCGTATTTCCGACAATCAGCGTGTTTGCGTAATCGTCAAAGAAAATCGCACACCCTAAAAACCAGCAGGCCAGCTGGGCCCCCCGGCGGCTGCGAATCCGGGGCAAAACCAAATCCACAATTGCCGGTGTTCCCCCGTTGGCGGAAATAATCCCCACCATACCGCCGAGAAGCACACTGAAAATGATGATGGAAATATGGTCATGGCTGGCAAGGGAATCGGGGATGACCCGGGAAAGGGTATTCAGCACTGCGGGAAGAACCCTGTAACCGGCTGTAATCCAGACTCCCAGCAAAACGCCCATCAAAAGTGACAAAATAACCTGACGGAACAGCAGGGCAAATAAAATCGCCACCAGCGGCGGAATAATGGACAAAATCGGATGAATAACAAGAAAACTTCTCTTTTTGCCGGAAGCCGTCTGCCTGACCCCTCTGCCGGTTTCCAGAAATACCATACCCGCCTTTTGCACCTTATTTTTCGGCCCGGAAACAACACTCCCGGCATTGAGTTTTGCGGGAACCCCTTTCAGGTAAACCTCATCCGCCGCCCGGGCAGGCGGGGAAAAAACACCTGCAAACAGTATCAGAAAAAATAAAAAAGCCAGACAGCTTCGCAGCTTCATCCATTCAATCCGTTTTTTCAGGTGCCGCCTCAGCCGGAACCAGCCCCAGCTTCTCCCGAACCTTTAATTCGATTTCATCCCGGAGATCCGGATTTTCTTTGAAAAACTGTTTTACATTTTCCCGGCCCTGCCCCAACCTTGTTTTACCGTAGGAAAACCAGGAGCCGCTCTTCTCCACAATGTCCAGGTCCACCCCGTAATCAATCAGTTCGCCTTCTCTGGAAATTCCGGTACCGAACATAATGTCAAACTGGGTCATCTTAAAAGGCGGCGCCACCTTATTTTTCACAACCTTTGCCCGAACCCGGTTGCCGATGGAATTGTCACCGTCCCGGAGTGTTGTAATTCGGCGAACTTCAAGTCGGATGGAAGAATAAAATTTCAGCGCATTTCCGCCGGATGTGGTTTCATTACTCCCGTAAGTCACCCCGATTTTCTGGCGAATCTGGTTGATGAAAATTAACACTGCCTTGGACTTGGAAATCACCCCCGCCAGCTTTCTCAGAGCGTGGGACATCAATCTGGCCTGAAGCCCCACCTGAGTTTCCCCCATCTCACCGTCCAGCTCCGCCTTCGGAACCAGTGCCGCTACGGAATCCACCACGAGGATATCAATGGCACCGGAACGGATCAGCATCTCCGCGATATCCAGCGCCTGTTCTCCGTAATCGGGCTGAGAAATCAGCAGGTTGTCCACATCCACACCCAGTTTCGCAGCATACTCCGGATCCAGTGCGTGTTCCGCGTCAATAAAAGCCGCCATCCCTCCCTGTTTCTGCGCTTCCGCGATCATATGAAGAGAAACCGTCGTTTTCCCCGACGATTCCGGCCCGAAAACTTCCACAATTCTTCCCCTGGGAATTCCGCCCACCCCCAGGGCCAGATCAATGCCAATTGACCCGGTGGGAATAGAGGCCACATTAATCCCGCTTTTGGACCCCAGGCGCATAATCGAACCCTTCCCGAAATTCTTTTCAATCTGGCTCAGCGCCAGGTCCAATGCTTTCTCCCTCGGCATGTTCTTGTTCGCAGGCTGTTTCATTCCAACTCCTCGAATGTAAATTTGATATCTACATTCTACGATGTGCCCCCTTCACTGTCACCACCTATTTTCCAAAAATACCAAAAATCACCGCCCTTCCCCCGAACACGGACTATTACACAGAAATGAAAAGCAGAAAGGAAACCGGAAAAACTGGCAAAACAGGGAAAAAGAAAAATTTCCTAACAAACCGGCAAATCAATAAAATAACAAATTAGAAACCGATGACTATCAGCAGTCCCCATACTCCTTTGCGGCACTTTCAAAATCATTTTTTAGCAACACCTGTCCTTTTCCATAACTGACCCAATGCTCACCAGCCACATCCTGCATTTCACTGTAGTGAGTCCCCCACAGAGGGAAATGTTTTTTTACGGCATTTTCTGCGTAATTAACCGATTTTTATGAAGGGAAACTTATGTACGCTGATATTGACACAAGTAACAATAAACCATAAAAAATTTTACCCTTCTTTTTTTCCCTGCTATCTATGTAATCCGGAACACTTTTATGTTCAGCGGTTTGTGAATCACACAGGAAAAACCATGTTCAGTTTTCAATGAGATTCCAAATATCCGGTTTGGATCGCTTGGCACTTCGGGCAGAAAAACGGCTGCATGGCCACGACACAATTCTCCCCGACGATCAACAGATCACAAAAATCATCCCCCGTTAGCTGTGTAAAATGACAGATTAAACTCTTAACCGGATTTCCCGCTATTGTCTTCCGGTGCCGGAAGATGGCTGTTTTTGTTTCGGGGAAAATTCGTAGTTTGAGTATTCGGCACTTGTTTTTTGGGAGATTTTTTTTATTCCCATTACTTTTCCTTCGATTTCAGTTGTCACCGAGTTGAGCAGGTAACAATGCCTGCCTTTGAACGGTTTAAAGAACATAGCCAATATAAATTTATTTATTTTGAACGAGAATGTCGGAGAAAAGGGTTTTCTGCTTTTTAATACAATGGATTCGATGGCAGGTTTATCTTTTATCACACATACTTCCCCGAAAACATGAGGCATTATCTTTTTTTCATCTTTGGAATCTGCGGCCGGGCTGAATGAGTACGTGATTCTGCCGTTTTCTTCTTTCAGAAATTTTACCGTGCCTTTTTTGAACATGACTTGGAGGTTTAATCTGCCTTTTTTGTTTTCCCCTTTTTTCAGTTCTTTCAACTTCTGTTTTCTGTATTCCAGAATTTCAGTTTTACTTGGACTTTTCCCATTTATTTTCAACAATTTCCATTTAAACGGCTGCTTTAAAAAAGGGTCATGCTCTTCAATTGTTTTTTTGCTTTCCGTTGTTGTGGTCAAAATATACGCGCACTTTGCATAGTCTGTTTTATTCATGTTGGATAGTGCCTGTTTAAGCAAAGGAGGCATTTCTCCGGCAAAGCTATTGAAATTTCCGATGTTCATCAATAGCAAGATTACCAATATGTATTTTCTCATCAGTCCTCCTTTTCCAGGCTGTATGATGCAATAATGGTGCCGTTTCATATTAAACCACTATTGCCGGAAAAGAGAAGAAAAATGATTTGGGCGTGAAATATTGCAGCTGCGCCGAAACGGGGCCGGTGTGCCGGAATTGCGCATGAGAGTGATTTTTCAGACATATGACAGCCGGCTCCTCTTCTGTCTGTCCTGTTATTTTTGAATTGTATTTATTTAACTTGTGGTTTTGTGCCGGGAAAATGTCTGGTATAATTTTCAGGTCTACTGGAAAAAATGTGAAGTTGTAAGGAGACAGAAATTTAATGAATCGAACGTCTGAATCTCCCGGAGTATGGTGGCTTCCTGTATTAAAAGTGCTGGCCCTGATCGTCGTTCTCTATGTTTTCTTTTTCAGTCTCGAACTGATGGGAGACGCGTTCAAACTGATGGGAAAGGGCTTTGCCCACCGGATGCTGGCCACCACCAGCAATCCCTTTGTGGGGCTGTTTATCGGTGTATTGGTCACCTCGGTGGTCCAATCGTCTTCCACCGTCACATCCCTGGTGGTGGGCCTGGTGGGAGGCGGTGCGTTGAGCATCACAAACGCCATTCCCATTGTTATGGGCGCCAATATCGGCACCAGCATAACCAACATTATTGTTTCACTGGGCCATATCCGGAATGATGTGGAATTTAAACGCGCTTTTGCCGCCTCGGTGGTACACGACTTTTTCAACATCATTACGGTAACCTGGCTGCTGCCATTGCAGATTTTCTTCGGGTTTCTGCAGAAACCGGCACATGTCCTCGCAGAAGCGTTCAAGGATGTCGGGGGCATGGATTTGTTGAGTCCGGTAAAACTGGTTACCAAACCCCTTTCCCATCTCATTATCGAGCTGACCGGCAAAAACGGGGTTTTATGCGTCATTATTGCCATTGCGGCACTGTTTGTGGCACTCCGGTACCTTGTGAAGATTCTAAAATGGCTGGTGGTGGGGAAGGTGGAATCCTGGTTTAAAACCCGTCTATTCAAAAACGCGGGACGGGCGCTGGTACTGGGTACCGTTTTAACCATGCTGGTTCAAAGCAGTTCCATTACCACTTCTTTTATTGTCCCAATCGTGGGTGCCGGAATTCTGACTATTCAACAGATTTTCCCCTATACCATGGGCGCCAATGTCGGAACAACAATTACAGCGATTATTGCCGCCCTGGTGATTGGTACCCCGGCCGCGTTGACGGTGGCGTTTGCGCACCTGCTGTTCAATGTGTTCGGTATTGGGGCAATCTGGAAATTTCAGTTTTTCCCCATTAAACTGGCAGAGCTGCTGGCAACCCAAAGCGCAAAGCGGAAATACATTGCATTTCTGTTCATTCTGGTTACATTTTTTATTGTACCGCTGACACTAATCTTTATTGCGAGGTGACTATGCTGAAACAACTGTTAAGCCTGTTGAAAAAAGGCTCTCTTATGGACCAGGCCTATAACGAAGCGGTTGAAATGATCGACGTTCTCGGAAATATGTTTGAAAAGAGTGTGAATTATCTTCACACCGGGGCCGCCCCGGAAAGCGGAGAAGACACCTACACGCTGGATAAACGGGTGAATTTACTGGAACAGAAACTCCGGCGCCATGTTTACAACCATCTGGTGTTGAACCAGCAGCAGGATTTGTACATGTCTCTGATTCTTGTTCAAATCGGGGTGGATCTGGAACGTATCGGCGATTACATCAAAAATATTCATGATTTGAGAAGAATCATCGGAGAGCTGGATTTTCAGAACCATGAGAAGGAACTGGCAGAACTGGAAACCAGGGTAAAAGCACTGGTGCCCGAGGTGAAAACCGCCCTTGAAAAACAGGATGACGTCTCCGCCACCCGGATCCAGAATGAGTACTTCCCCCTGGCAAAACTCTGTGATAAACGGGTGGAAGAAATTTTAACCGGAAACGAAACGGTTCCCGGAAAAAGCGCCGCCATGCTGGTATTGTACTACCGTTATCTGAAACGGGTAATTGCTCATTTTATCAATGTAGCTTCGGCAATCAGCAACCCTTATGACCGGATCGGCTTTCATCCGGACGATATTATGTGAATAAATTGAAACGAAACGGGAAAAAGGGGGGCATCCGCCCCCCTTTTTTAAGGTTTCCAATGGAAATTTTCAGAATTTAATAATGTTGTCTTTCTCGTCTTCATCCCTTCCGGCACCCAGCATATCACCTTCCATACTCTGCTCCATCATTTCTCTGGACATGTCCGCGGTGGATTGAACGCCCTGAATTCTCAGTTTGAATTCGTCCGGGTTACTGGCCCGTTTCAATGCCTCGTCATAGGAGATATATTCTTTTTTATACAAAAAGAACAGGGACTGGTCAAAGGTCTGCATTCCGTACTGGGAAGTTCCGACGGCAATGGAATCGTGGATGAGCTTTGTTTTCTCCTTCTCTTCAATCAGCGTACGGATGTAGGGCGTTGTGACCAGAACCTCGCAGGCCGGGACCCGGCCGTTTCCGTCCATCCTGGGAACCAGGCGCATGGAAATAACGGCTTTCAACACCTGGGACAGCTGAAGCCGAATCTGTTTCTGCTGGTGGGGCGGGAAAACGGAAATAATCCGGTTGATGGTTTCCGTCGCATCCAGTGTGTGGAGGGTACTGAGTACGAGATGCCCGGTTTCCGCCGCGGTCAGCGCGGTTTCAATGGTTTCATAATCCCGCATTTCACCGACGAGAATCACGTCCGGATCCTGACGGAGTGCACTTCTGAGGGCTGCGGCAAAGTTTCTTGTATCCACACCGATTTCCCGCTGGTTGATGATACTTTTTTTGTCCCGGTGCAGAAATTCGATGGGGTCTTCAATGGTAATAACATGCTCTGTCCGGGTGCTGTTGATGTAGTCAATCATTCCGGCCAGGGTGGTGGATTTACCGGAACCCGTGGTTCCGGTACAGAGAACCAGCCCCCGCTGTTCCTGACAGATTTTCTCAATTACTTTCGGCAGGAGAAGGTCACGAATCGTCCGGATTTTCACCGGAATCACACGGAGAACCAGTCCCACCGTACCCCGCTGCTGGAAAATATTGCAGCGGAAACGCCCCAGCCCCGGCACCGAGTAGGCGATGTCAATTTCCAGTGTTTCCTTAAATTTTTGTTTCTGTCGGGCATTCATCAGGGAAAACCCCATGGCGATGGTGTCTTCCTGCATCAGTTTTTTTACTTCGGTCAACGGGGTAAGCCTGCCGTTGATTCTGAGCACAGGGTGAGACCCCACTTTCAGGTGAAGGTCAGATGCTCCCCGTTCTGTGGCAATCTTCAAAAGGTCATTGATATGCATATGTTCCTCCGATTCCGGGTTTCCTTTCTTTAACAACAGACTACCACATCCGAAATCCTCTGAAAAGCGATTTCAGGACGGTGCCCCAAAAGGATTTTTGCAACAAGCGGTATTGTTTTGGCGTAAAATTAAAATATGGGGGAACTGTGTGTTTTTTTGTTTAAAAAATCCCGTGAAAAATAAAGGAGGCCTGTATCCTGATGAGAAAATTTATCTGGACAGCGGTAATTATGATGGTTGCCGGACTGGTGTTCCCGGCGGAAACGGCCCGGTTCATGGCGGAACCGGATATTTATGGAAACCGGATTGTATTTTGTTATGAGGGAGATTTGTGGACAGTGCCGGTAAACGGAGGAGAGGCAAACCGATTAACCGCTTTTCCCGGAACCGAAAGCAGCCCGAAATTTTCCCCGGACGGGAAATGGATTGCCTTTTCCGGACACTATGACGGTGTGCAGTCGGTTTATAAAATTCCGGCAAACGGCGGAGAGCCGGTGCGCCTGACCTGGAATCCCGGAGGTGCAAAGGTACTGGACTGGACACCGGACGGAAAGCGGATTGTGTTTTCATCTTACATGAAGACGTTTATCTACCGGGATCCGAAACTGTTTTCCGTAAACGCGGACGGTTCTTCTCCCCGGCAGCTGCCGCTGGACAGAGGGGTGCTGGTCGGATTCAACCGGGACGGAAGCGAGATGCTGTACTGCCGCAAAGGAAATCCGGAATATCAGTGGAAACGCTATCGGGGCGGAGACTATGTGGATATCTGGCGGTATAATTTCAAAACCCGGGAATTTACCCCGGTGACGCATTTTGTCGGGAAAAACACGTATCCCATGTGGTACCAGAACAGTATGGTCTTTGTGTCCGACCGGGGCCCGCACAAGGTATGCAATGTTTTCATGAAGAATCTTGCCACCGGTGCAATCCGGCAGCTTACACATTACGGCAAACTGGATGTGATGATGGCGGGACATGATGGAAGCCGGATGGTGTATGTACAAAACGGAACACTCCATGTACTGGACGCAGCCACCGCTTCGGTTCGCGACATTCCGGTGACGCTTCCCAGCGACCGCTGGCGGATGCGGGACAGGGTTATCAATCCCAAAGAATATATTCATTTCATGGATGTGTCCAGCAGTGGGAAAACAGCTGTTCTGGAAGCCCGGGGGGATGTGTATGTAATTCCGTCGGATAAAAAACAGGACACCCTGAACCTGTCCGATACTTCCGCGTCCCGGGAACGCCTGCCCCGGATTTCACCGGACGGGAAATGGGTCTGTTTCTTTTCCGACAAAACCGGAGAGTATCAGCTTTACAAGCAGTCTGTCGGCGGCGGGCCGTGGTTTCAGCTGACAGACGGGCGTTTCGCCTATCCCTACCGGCCGGCCTGGTCTCCGGACGGGAAGAAAATTCTGTTCGGAACTAAATTTTTCAGAATTTATGTGGTGGACATCGCGACGAAGAAATTAACAAAAATAGATGAATATCATCAGTTGAAAAATGATGAATTTTACTGGGAAATTGACGATTACGGATGGGCGCCGGACTCGGACTGGCTCTGCTACACTACGGTGGCGGAAAATCGGAACAGTGTTGTAAAACTCTACCGCCTGTCCGATGGAAAACGGGTGGTTTTAACCGATGATTTCTATGACAACCTGAATCCCCGCTTTGATAAAAACGGGCAGTATCTCTACTACTTGTCCAGCCGCAATTTCAATGTGCAAATGGATTTCTATGAAGATGACCACATTCTGAATTCTCCCTACACGCCGGTGGCAGTGCAGCTCCGGGCAGGTCAAAAGCCCCCCTTCGCGGATTTAAGCGCGGTAAAAACGGTAAACAAAACAGAAAAATCGGCAGAAAAAAAGAAGAAAAAAGACTCTCCGTTCCGCATTGACCTTGCAGGGCTTTCCGCCCGTACATTTCCGCTGCCGGTCAAACCCGGAAACGACCTCTACCTGAAAGCCGGTAACGGAAAAGTGCTCTACGGCTCGGTGGATAAATGGGTGGAACACGACTACGATACGGTATTCAAACCCAACCGCTACACCCGGGTCTGGCTTCATATCTTTGATATGGAGAAGAAAAAAGAAGTCAAACTGCCGGGACAGGTACAGAATTTCCGCGTTTCTCCCGACGGCAGCCAGCTCATCATCCACCGGGGCGACGGATTCCATATTATCGCCGTAGACAAGGCATACAGTCAAAAGAAGTTCGGCGACACACTGGATTTGTCCAAAATGCTATACCGGGTCAACACACTGGCAGAGTACAACCAGATTTTCAGCGATGCATGGCGGTGGTGGCGGGACTTTTTCTACGACAAAAACCTCCATGGCCATGACTGGAAGAAACTGGGGGAACAGTATCGGGCATATATTCCCTATGTCACAAACCGGAACGGCCTCAATTGGCTGATTTCTCAGATGGTTGGAGAAATTTGTGTCGGCCACGCCTATATCTTCGGCGGAGATATGAACCGTCTGCGTGTTCCTGAAAACCGGGCACATATTTATCCCGCTTTACTGGGTGCCGACCTGATCCCCGATACCAAAGCTAAGCGCTACCGTTTTGCCGCGATATTCGGCCCCACAAAGTACAATCTGGATGTGACCGGGCCGCTGGCACGGCCGGATGTGAAAGTAACGGCGGGGGATTACCTCATTGCCATCAACCGTCACAACATCAGCAACACAGACAACTGGTATAAATTTTTACAGGTAATCCGGGGAGAAACCGTCACCGTTACCGTGAGCCGGCATCCGGACGGAAAGAAGGCGCGGACCTACCGGATCACACCGGTCTTTTCGGAACGTCAGCTCCGGTATGACCACTGGCTGGCGCACAACATTAATTACGTGCTGAAAAAGACAAACGGCCAGGTGGGCTATATGCATATCAACGACATGTCTGATGCCGGAATCGGTGAATTTGATAAATTCTGGCGTGCCTTCCGCTACAAAAAAGGCATTATCATTGACGTGCGGCGGAATTCCGGCGGCTGGACCGAATATTTTCTCATTGACAAACTGGAACGGAAAATGGTGGCGTACAACGTACTCACCGGCATGAATCCCATGCGTTATCCCGGAAGCGCCTCCACCGCAAAATATGTAGCCATCTCCAATGAGTACAACGGCTCTGACGGAGAAGCGTTTATTGAACATTTCAAAGCCCTGAAACTGGGGAAAGTGGTCGGTGTCCCGTCCTGGGGCGGACTGGTGGGTATCATCAACGGCCAGCTTACTGTGGACAACGGCACCGTATACCAGCCCAACAACAGTTTTTACGGCAAAGAAGATAAGTGGTGGGTGGAAAATCACGGTGCCGACCCGGATATTACGGTGGACAATGACCCGGCATCCGTCATGGCGGGAAAAGACCCGCAGCTTGACAAAGCCATCCAGGTGGTTATGGATGAGATAAAAAAAGAGGGAAAACCGGAAATTCCGCTTCATCATCCCCCCTATCCTGTCCGGTAGGAAACAGTAACTGCGTGTACGTAAACCGTCTCGTACACGCTCAACGGAAAACCAGAGACGGGGAAAGGGGAATATTACCCCTTTCCCCGTTTTTTGCAGCTGAAATCAATCTTCCTTATCCGAAGAACCGGGGTCTGTGACAGTTTCAATCGGAGGAATATCGTCTTTTTCAACCGGTGTAATTTTCCGGCTTAGAACAAACAGCCGTAAGGATGACGTAAACCCCGCCACCGTAACACCGTAGAGGACCTGAGACTCCGACAGCACAGACAGCACCAGCAGAAATACCGCCAATGACAGGTACCTTGCCGATTGAATCATCAGTCCGGTTCGCTGGTGCATAAGCAGTTTTCCGTGCACACCTTTCCGACTGATTCGGTAACCAAGCAGATTACTCAAATGCTGTGTAATAACAATCAAAAACAGCCCCCAGGCATAGGCGAGAAAAACGAGCCTCAAACTTTCCGGAATATAAAACAGGGAAAGCGGCACCGCAACCCCAATAATCAGCATTGCGGCAGTATGCCGGGGACTGAACAGTTTCAACCTCTCCACAGCTTCGTAAAATGCCGGGTTTCCTTCAATCGTATTGACCGGATAACTTTGATAGTGTTTTGAGTAATATTTTTTTCTTTCTTTTTCCTGCGCAAGGGTCAACAGATAATCACACCACATCAGCAGCATTGTAACCAAAGCAATGGAAACGGGGTGGTTCAGCAATGTGTTTAACATCGTTTTCCTCCTCAGCCCTGAAGTTTACCTTCACGAATAGTACCTGTCCGAAACCCATATTATTCTGTTATCTGCCCGACATGTTCTGTTTTCTTGAACAGGTTTAAGAACACTGCTGTATTTTCATTTCTTTTTCTAAAACAACAGTGTCATATCAATGATTTTCGCGGAGTGAGTCAGAGCCCCCATGGAAATATAGTCAATGTCCAGCGGCAGCAGTTCGGCAATCCGGGCTTCGGTAATACCGCCGGATACTTCGATAAAGAAGCTGTGGTTTTCCTTCCGGGTGCAGGCCGCGGCAATCTCTTCCGTACTCATGTTGTCAAGAAGAACACCGTCCGCACCGGCGGAAAGCGCTTCATCCAGCTGGGATAAGTTTTCCACTTCAATTTCAATTTTTGTCAGGTGAGAAGCCTGTTTTTGGCAATACCCAATGGCCGCCTTGATGGAGCCGGCGGCCCGGATGTGGTTTTCTTTAATTAAAATACCGTCGGACAGGGAAAAGCGGTGATTGTGCCCGCCACCGGCCCGGACAGCGTATTTTTCCAGATGCCGCATTCCGGGAGTGGTTTTTCGGGTGTCCAGCAGCTGGATTCCGCTGCCGGACAGCATATTCACAACGGTACTTGTTTTTGTCGCAATGCCGGAGAGGTGCTGGAGAAAATTCAGGAGCGTCCGCTCGGCCTTGAGAATGGATGCCGGATGTCCGGTGAGCGTGTAGATAATGTCGCCGGGGGAAACCCTGTCACCGTCTTTATGAAAGACAGACAGCTCAATGTCAGAGAAATAAGCCACCACCTGCCGGACTGCGGGGAATCCGGCAATTACACAGGACTCCCGGGTTTCCACCCGGGCTGCGGCAATTTCCGTATTGTCTGAAAAAATAGCATCGGCGGTGAGGTCTCCGGCGGGAAGGTCTTCTTTCAGTGCCAGTTCGACAATTTCCAATCCTTTGTCCAGTTCAAACATGGGACAGCTCCTTTTCAGTTTCCGGTTCTAATCGGAATTTTCCGCTTCAAGAAGCGCTTCGATTTCATCCATTGCCCGGTGAAATGCCCGCATGGTCAGTTCAAAGGGTTCCGGTGTTTCCAGATCCGCTCCCGCTTTCCGTAAGATAGGAATGGGATAGTCAGAACAGCCGCTTTTCAGAAAGGCAAGGTATCGGCTGACAGCATCGGGTTCTTTGTTCAGAATTTTCTCGGACAGGGCGGTGGCCGCGACCATGCCGGTGGCATACTGGTACACGTAAAAATTGTAGTAAAAATGGGGAATAAATGCCCATTCGATTCCGAAGAGTTCATCCACCTGGCAAATGCCGTTTTCATGGCCGTAGTATTCCCGGGCCAGTTTCAGGTAGATTTCAGTGAGCGTTTCTCCGGTCAGCGCGTTCTGGTTTTCTACAGTTTCATGGATTTTCAATTCGAATTCGGCAAACATTGCCTGCCGGAAGATGGTGGTGCGGATTCGTTCCAGGGCGTGGCCCAGGAGAAAAAGTTTCATTTCCCGGCTGTCGGTGTCGGCAAGGAGGTATTGGTTCAGGAGATTTTCGTTGAAGGTGGAGGCAACCTCGGCAACGAAGATGGAGTAGTCGGCGGTGGGGTACGGCTGGTTTTTATTGGAAAACCAGCTATGCATGGCGTGGCCGAATTCATGGGCAAGGGTGGAGAGGGATTCGTAGTCGTCAGTGTGGTTAAGGAGTACATAGGGGTGAACATCATAGCAGGAGCCGTTGCTGTATGCGCCGCTGCGCTTTCCGTCGGTTGGGAACACGTCTGCCCAGCGGGATTCCAGGCCCTTTCGCAACGGCCCGGTATAATCGCTTCCCAGCGGATTCAATGCCGCCAGAACATGTTTTTTTGCCGTTTCATAGGGGAATTTCGTATTCATTCCCCGGACAAGGGGCGGGTAGAGGTCAGAATATTTCAGATTGTCCAGCCCCATCATTTTTTTTCTCAGGGCAAGGTAGCGGTGCAGGGCAGGCAGATGGTTATGGATATTGGCCAAAAGCCCGGTATAGACTGACAGCGGGATATTGTCCGCATCCAGCGCCGCCTCCACAGACGAAGCATAGTTCCGGGTCAGGGCATAAAACCAGTCCTGCTGCACCGAGGCGTAGAGCAGGGTGCCGAAGGTGTTTTCGTAGTGCTTGAAGTTTTTCCAGAATTCCTGAAAAATCAGTTCTCTGTCGCTTCGCTTATCTGTTCCCCGGTATTTCCCGAAGTTGGCCAGATTTAACTCGAGTTTTGTACTGTCACTGAGGGTAACGGTGGGGAAAATCATATCGGAATTGGTAAAAATCCCATAAGCGTTGGAGGCTGCCCCCGCCAGCATACCGGTTCTGGACAGGATGAGTTCTTCTTTTTCGGACAGGGTATGGCGGGCGGTTCGCATCATGTCTTCAAGGAACATCCGGTATGGGGCCAGGGCCGAATTTTCTTTTGTGAAGGCACGGAGCTTTTCTTCGCCGATGGCAATGATTTCGGGGCTGATGTAAGACGCGGTTTCGGAAAACCGGACGCCGAGCTGGCGGGTTTCTTTGCGCAGGTGTTCTCCGTGGGCGTTTTTCATGTTTTCGTCTGCTTTCAGGGACGCGTAACCGGAAAGCCTGGCATAGGTCTTCAACAATTCAAAATAAACATCCAGCGCCTGTTGCAGCGTTCCGGCATCCCGCCCCAGCGTTCCCCGGAAAGCGGACAATCTGGCAATGTCGGCCGCGAAGGCATTTCGCCGGGACAAGAAATCGGATTCGGAAGGATAAATGTCCGAAAGGTCCCATTTATCGGATTCGGGGACGTTTTCCCGTGTTAAAGGTGTTGTTTTCCCGGAAGAATCCGAAACCTGACTGATTTGTTTCCAATTGTACATCTGGCCTCCATTTTTTGAGTCCGGCATGCAGATAATTTCCTGTTGTTATCGGCGGCGTGCCGGTTTCGGGTGGGGAATGAGAAATTCAATCCTGGGTAACGGCAGCCCGGTAACTTCATCAAAAATAACCTTCCCATGCTGCTGATAGTAGGGAAGTTTCAACAGAGCATGAATTTTTGCATTGCATTTTTCCATTGGTTCCGTACCTTTTTTGAAGGTTTCGAGGATGATGTCGGCCGGGCGGCATCCCGCCGGCGGATTTGCCAGCAGTCCGGTCCGCTTATCTATGGGCACCCGAATAATATCCTGCGGCATGGGCCAGTCCTGTTTCGGCCGCCCTTTGATGTAGGCTTTCATGAAGTCAATCCAGATTGGCAAAGCCGCCTTCGCTCCGGTTTCATTATTCCCCAGTGTCTTTTTCTGATCAAATCCGGTCCAGACGCCAACGGTGAGGTCCGGGTCACTGCCCACAAACCAGGCATCGGTATAGTCATCGGTCGTACCGGTTTTCCCGCAGAGGTTCCAGTTCAATGAGCGGGCCCGGACACCGGTTCCCTCCTGAATCACCCCTTTCATTCCGGAAACAATCAGGTAGGCTGTTGACGGGGCCACAGCCTGAACAGTCAGAGGTTTTGTTTCTTCCAGCGTTTTCCCGTAGTGGTCGGTTACCCTGCGGATAAAGTAAGGTTCCGTCCGGATTCCTCCGTTGGCAAATGTCCCATAGGCGCGGCAGGCTTCTTTCAGGGTAATGCTGGTGGCGCCCAGAGCGGATGACAGAAACGGGGCAATGTTGGTTGTGATGCCGCAGGCCCGGGCAAAATGCCGGACTTTCCGCTGGCCGACACGGTTGAACAGTTTCACCGAGACGATATTTTTGGACTTTTCCAGTGCGGTGCGGAGGGTAATCAGCCCGTCATAGGAATGGTGGTAGTTGTCCGGTTCATATGGTTTCGGTTCATCCAGCTCTTTGTCCTTGATTTTCTGCCGCAGTTCCGGCGTCAATTCGAATTGCCGGATTTTGTGATGTTCGTCCACGTAGAACAGGGCCGGGTCAAGAAAAATGGTCGGTTCGTCAAAAAAGGTATCGGCCAGCGTAAATCCGCTGTCCAGCGCTGCCGCATAGAGAATCGGTTTGAAAACAGAACCGGTCTGGCGCACTGCCTGGCTGTTCCATGCCCGGTTGAATTCGGATTTAACAAAGCTGTATCCGCCCACCATGGCTTCCACTTCTCCGGTATGGTGGTTTATGGCAAGGAGCGCCCCCTGAACCCGGGGCTCCTGATCAAGGGAGATGTTGTATTGATTCTTTTCCGGATTCCATTTGTTAATTTTGAATTCCACCACATCTCCTATTTTCAGGATGTCGGAAATGTGTTTGGCTTTTGTCCAGACAATTTCGTATTTGCCGATGGAAATGTCTGTCTTGCCGATACGGACGGTGGCTTTGTCCGGTGTTACACGTACAATCAGCCCATCTACGGTGATGCCTTCCTGTATGTTGTGGTTCCATGTAGGTGACCAGAAGGTGTTGATTTCATCCGCGGTTACAAAACGTTTGTCTTCAAGGCGGAACCCTTCCCGCTTGTCCAGGTGTTTCAATCCTGTGCGTACGGCTTCTTCCGCCGCTTTCTGAAGGTTCAGATCAAGTGTGGTGTATACGTTGAGCCCGGCATCCAGAACTTGATTCATTCCATAGCGTTTATAGAGGTATTTACGGACTTCCTCCAGAAAGTAGGCACCGGGCCGGGCTTTTTCTCCCTGTGCAGCCTGGATGGTCTGAATCGGTTCTTCGATTGTTTTTTTGTAGGTTTCTTTCGTGATGTAACCTTCCGCGAGCATTCGTTTCAGTACGTGGTTCCGCCTTTTTCTTGCCAGTTCAATGTTTCGGATAGGGGAATAGCGGTAGGGGTTCTGAACCAGGCCGGCAAGCATGGCACTTTCGGACAGGGTCAATTCTGCCGCGTCTTTTCCGAAGTAGGTGTTGGCTGCGGCCTGAATACCGTAGAGGCCGTGTCCCAGATAAACCAGATTGGAATAGCGTTCCAGGATTTCCTGCTTGGTAAACATCCGCTCAATCTGAATGGCAAGGATAGCTTCGGTAATTTTTCGTTTCATGGAAGTTTTCCGCTGTCCGGTAATGAGGCGGACAAGCTGCATGGTCAGGGTGGATGCTCCCTGCACGACACGCCCGGCCAGTACGTTCCGCACCGCCGCCCTCATCACACCGAAAGGGTCCACGCCGATATGGTGGAAAAAACTGGCATCTTCCGTTGCCACCAGCGCCTGAACAAAACTTTTCGGAATTTCGTCATAGGTTATCAGTTCCCGTTTTTCCCGGGAAAAAGTTCCGATGATTCTGCCGTGGATATCATACACTTTGGTAATCAGCCGGGGTTTAAAGTTCCGGAGTTTTTCCATCAGGGTATGATCCTGGCCTGTTTTCAGGATGTAGCGTCCGGTCAAATTGCCGGCACCGAGCATCAGCAGTATTATCAGGAGGGGAAGCCCGGCATAACGGAACCATTTACGCCGCAGGCGCCGACGGCGCAAATTTCTCAATTCTTTGATTTCCCCGAGCCCGTTTCTTTTCCCCGGTGTCGGAGATACTTTTTCAGCTTCTGGTTGATCAGTAATCTGATTTTCCGGTTCAGTCATTGTTTCTTCCCGTAACGACACAATTTTCCCATTTAATTATAACACGGCAGAAGAACTCAAAATGAGGGAAATAACGGGACAATTTCCCTGAAGCCGGGAAATTGGAGCGGGCAACGGGGGTCGAACCCGCGACCTCAAGCTTGGGAAGCTTGCGCTCTGCCAACTGAGCTATGCCCGCCCGATGAATCAGATTATAGAAAAGCCGGACCATGGTGTCAATCAATCTATAGCCGATTGTCTACGAATTTTTACCGACAACCGCTTCCATGGAACCGTCTTCTTTTCCGCTGATAAAAAGCCCGCTGACTACTGCGTCGGAACTTGCCGTGATGGTCCGAATGTCTTTCTGATTGATACCGGGGAACATGCTGTCCAGCAGCCAGGTTTTCCGGTACTGTTCGCCGAGAACCACTGTTTTTGTGCCGAGAAGAATACCGGCGGCGTTCCAGGCTTTGACAGTAACCTGCCTGTTTTTGTCCCCCCCGTTCATCAGCGCCAACCCTTCCCAGGCAACGTTGGCATTTTCCGGAATCGGAATCACAATTTCGCCGGGTTGAAACGGAGCCAGGGGAAAGGATGCCTGTTCCCCTGATTTAATCTGTGTAATGACTTCGGTTACTTCCAGGCCGGAAGATAAAATCTCCACCGTGCCGCAGTTTCCCGATAAGCGGTGAATGTTCACGGTACCGGATGCCGGAATATTCAACCGTCTGGAAAGAACCGGAACCGTATCCCGATAGGTTGTCAGAATAGCTGTTTTATCGGTGTCTGCCGAATTTTTCAGTATCAGGCCGGTTTCCCATCCGGAACCATCCGCAATGTGGGGGATAGCCAGTTTCGTTGCGGCATTTTCTTTCAGTATCACAATCTGGCCGTTGGTTCTGTCTGCCGCGTATACGAAAGGAAGGTCCAGCCGCACTTTTCCGAAGGAACCGAAGGTTGGAATGTTTTCCAGGACAACCGGGGCGTCCAGAGTGTGTACATCCAGTTTATCCAGCCCGTGGGCGCCTCTCGCCGCATAGAGAATTCCATCGGAAAGTTTCAGGTCTGAGATTCCGGTTTCATCCGGCAGTTGAGACAGAAGTTGAGGTGCCGCGGGATTGTGGACATCAATGATGAACAGCCCGGCAAACATATCGCCCACATAGGCGATTTTGTTTTGCAGAAGGACGGTGTTCACCAGGCCGCCTGTGTTGAACCCACCTTCAAAGATGGGATTCGCCGGGTCGGCAAGGGAAACCATTTCCAGTCCGGAGAATCCTGCGGCGAGGGCTGCTTCGTTTCCATCTGCCGATGCGCCATAGACATAGCCGGATGCGGTGAATGTTCCGGTCAGTACCGGGGTGTCGGGGTCATCAAGAGAAACGACGGATATTCCTTCCCATTCATCGGAGACGAGAAGTCCGCCATCCCAGGGGGCCAGTTCCAGTGAGACACCGGGAAGTGCCAGGCTGTTTGTCAGTGTGGTGTTTGCGGGATCTGTGATGTCATAGACGGTTAATCCCTGGAAGAGGTCTGCGGCATAGAGCCGGTTGCCCTCCGTCAATGCCGCCATGGGGGCACCGGCATCCACCGCATTGGCAATACGAACAGGGGCGGTGTGGTTCTCAATATCCAGAACGCGGATACCGAGGTAGGGGTCGGATATAAACATTGTGTTTCCGGAAATTGAGATGTCCCGGATACTGCCGGATTCCTGATAACTGCCGAGAAGAACAGGGTTTACTGTATCCGTGATGTCGTAAATTCCCAAGCCGTTGATGGTTTCCGCAAGGTATACCGTATTGCCTTCCGCAACGACACCGGTCGTCGGGTAAGGCGTCGCGACCTGCATCTGAAGAACCGGGGCCGCAGGGTCTTCCACATCCACAATGTCAAATCCGTTGGTACCGTCGGCCACAATGACCTGATTTCCCAGCGGAAAAACCTGATAAGCGTATGAAATATCAAATGTCACATCATCGGTTCCGTCTCCGTCAAGGTCCACCGAACCGGAAGAAAGTTTAATTCCGAAAGCCGGTGCGGAAGGATCAGAAATATCAACGGTAAAAATTCCCGCCGGCCCAAGGGAAATTACCAGTGTATTCCCGCATTCCGCCATTCCATAAACGGAGGTTCCCAAAGACAGGGCAACATCCAGGGACGGTGCGGTCGGGTCAGTGGTATCAAGGACAACCAATCCTTTTTTGTCATCTGCAACAAAAGCCCAGTCGCCGTCAAACAGCACACTCTTTACCTTTTCCAGAACTTCTTCCTCAATTCCGTATGCGTGGTCCAATACCGGCGCGAGGGGGTCACTGATATCTACGATTTCAATTCCCTGCAATCCTGCAACAACATACAGATATCCGTCAGTTTCCGACATTTCCCGCACATCCGCATCTATTTCAAGGTGGTTTTTGACAATGGGATTTGCCGGGTCACTGACGTCAAGGGTATAAATTCCGCCCCAGCCTGCACTGAGGTAGGCAATGTTTCCGTCTACCAGCAAACAGGAAGGCTTCCCGTCAAAATGCAGCCGGGTGACAAATTGGGGATTGGCAGAGTCCGTTACATCCAGAACGTCCAGAAAACCGCTTTCCGAAAGCATATACGCCATGTTCTGAATTTTTACGACACGGCTGTAGGCAGGTGCGCCCCATTCTCCGATTTTTTCCAGATTTCCGGCAAAAATTGCTGTTACGGCCAGCATTCCCAAAATCATTACACTAAGCAGCTTTTTCATGGATACCCCTTTTCTTCGTTGTTTCAAAGATGCACATTTTTTTCATCCCTGTGATTGTCTTGAATTCGGTGTCATTTGTCAATGTATTCCGCAAAGATATGGACAAGTTCCGGTTTAAATTTCACCGTTTTCGGAAGGTTTTGTTGCTTTTATTCCCCGCCGTATCCGGATTCTGTGTCTCCGCCGCCGGATGCGGTAATAACCCGGACGGCGGAAGCTCCCGGCAGCGGGCATTTGTTTTCGCAGATGCCGCAGCCGATACACAGGCCTTCTTTTATGTACGGTTGTTTGACCGGCACCTGATTTCCCTCCCGGTTCATTACGGTTTTGTTCCTGAAACGAATTGCTTTCGGGCTTGTGGGGCAGTGTTCTTCGCAGACCATGCAGGGAACACCGTTGGCGTAAGGCAGGCAGCGGTTGATGTCAAATACGGCAATCCCGATGACGGCTTTCTGTTTTTCCGGCAATGAAAGGTTCGGGATCGCTCCGGTGGGACAGACCTGGCCGCAGAGGGTGCAGTTGAATTCACAGTAGCCGAGACGCGGGACCAGGCGCGGTGAAAACATTCCTTCGTATCCGCTTTCAAAAAAACAGGGCTGCAATGCATTTTCAATACAGACTTTCATACATTCTCCGCAACGGACACAGCGGGAAAGGAAATCCGTTTCATTCTTCACCCCCGGTGGGCGGAGAAGCAGCGGGCGGGGAACCCGGGAGGCGGCATTAACTTTTACTGCCAGCGGCAATGCTATTCCGGCAAGGGCGCTGGCTACGAAAGCTCTGCGGCTTAAATCCGTTTCCGGCCCGCCCCGTTGCCGGGTAAATGTGAACCGGGGGGACTGGTTCAGGCAATCGTCCACGCAATCCATACACATATTGCATTCTTCGTGGTGGAGTTTTCCGGAATCGGGGTCAAAAGCGTTCATCCGGCAGTTTGGCGCGCATTGAGGGCAGTTTTTACAGGAAGAGGACGGAATCCGGCGGAAAAAACTCCAGCGGGAAAAGAGTGCCAGCATTGCGCCAAGCGGGCAGAGGTTCCGGCACCAGAACCGTTTTCCCAGCTTTTCCATTGCTCCGATTGCGGCAAGAATGAGCAGTGAAAGCCCGGAGAGAAAATAGAAAGACTGCCGAAAAGGGAGAATCCCGTTTTTCAACACTGTGTAAACCGGCTCTGTCACGTGTTCCGCCAGTGCCGGGGCGTGTGTGTAAACCGTATTGAAAAATCCGCTGGCAATAAGATTGAAGATCGGGTCAACGGCGAAGGTGCCTCCCCGGACCAGTAGAGAAAAGGGGTCCAGAAAACCAATCAGCTGAAGGCCGAACAGCGAAGAAACCAGCAATAGAACCAGCAGCAGGTATTTGATTTTTCTGAACCGGATTGAGGGGCGGGGCTTGGGGCGGATGCCCTTGTCCAGCCAGTCAAGCAGCGTCCCCACGGGACAAATCCATCCGCAGAAAACCCGGCCGAACACGATGGTCAGCAGAATAATGAAAAGTGACGGAAACAGGAGCAGAATGAATTTTCGGGCAGAAAGCATTACGGTGGCGGCAACCAGCGGATCCCAGCGAAAGAAGATATTGACCGCATAGGGCAGGGTATCGGAACCTGCATAATCTGTTTTCCGGAACAGCACAAGAAAAAGAACAAGGAACAGGAACTGGGACAGCTTTCGGGCTGTCCGCCAGGTAGGCCGATATTTCATCTCATACCCGGATTTTTTTTATTCGGTTCAGGTTCATTTCACCCAGCCCCATTTCGGCAGCCGCCCGCGTGGCGGGAATATCCGCCGGTTTCAGCCCGAAAAGGGTTGTGGCCACTGCATCTGCGGCAACAATGTCCGGAGATGCCAGAACCGTATTCAACACCTTAACGTCCTGCAGCCGACCTCCCTGAGGGCCGTTTCGAAGAAGAATCCGGGTGGCATCCACGATGGTTACCGCCGGCCGGATTACAGTGTTCAGGTCGGCAAGATTCTGGCCGATATTGTGATGAATCCGGCCCCTGTGCCCGCCGATGACGCCCATGATGTTTTTCAGCCCGATGGTCAGTCCTGCAAGAGAATGGTGTTTTGCCACCGGCACGTTGATATAGCAGTCCGCTTCCAGGGCATCCCGGTAAAAAAGCCACTTGTGGATGGATTTTCCTTTTGAAATGTCCACCGGAACAAACTTCCGCTTGTCAATGTAGCTGCACCGGACCTTTTTCATTCCGTCCAGTGCCGGTTTAATGCCGCTTTGATGGTAACAGCGCCGTTCTTCGTTGCAGGTGTTGTCAAAAACCAGCACTTCCTTTGCTCCGGCAAGAAGAACCAGTTCCACCACCGCTTTCACCACATCCGGGTTGGTATCCGCCGCCTGCTCCGGGCGCCGGTCCCAGCCGATGTTGGGTTTGACCACCACCCGGTCTCCCGGTTTCACAAACGCCTTCATCCCTCCGAAGGGGGCCAGCACTCTTTTGACAAGGGCCGCAGTGTCTGTGCCGGTGCCAATTGCCACTTTCGCAACCGGCTGTTCCGCCGCCAGCAATTCCGGTGTTATCCTGAAAACCGGTGCAGCCAGAAGTGCCCCCGCAGTCCACTTTGCCACCTGCCGCAGAAAGTCGCGCCTGTCCATACCGTCCTCCGAAGATTGTTTTTCTGTTTACTATTATACATGGTTCCGGGTACAGACAAAATTCAGCCTGAAATTCAGGAGCTGCTCTTTCGGTTTCGGTTCTTCCCACCGCGCCGCCCTGCGGCCGGCATCGGTTTGTTTCCGGATTTTTGCTTGGAAACAGCAGGGACGGGGTCTTCAATGGGGGGATGACCGTAGAAGGGATTGCATTTCAGGATACGGATAAAGGCCAGGCTCCAGCCTTTCACAAACCCAAAACGCAATAGTGCGGTTCTGGCATAAACAGAGCAGCTGGGATGAAAACGGCAGGACCGGATGTTATGGGCAGCAAGGGGTCGGGATATGGATGTTTTGTAGTGCTTCAGCAGGAATATACTCCACTTGACCATTTTCTGTTGAGACGGAGGTTTCGCGTTATCCGTGAGAATAAAAAGCAAAATAGCGGAAAACAGTGCAAAGAATAGAAAAAAAAGGGGGCCGCGGCCCCCTTTTGTGGGTTTACTTGAACCAGCGTTCGGCATAAGTGGAAATGTATGGCACCTTGGTCCGCTCCCCCTTGGAAGCCTTTACCATTAAAATGATGTGGTACACCAGTACACCAAGCCAGAAAAACAGTTCCAGAATCATAATAATGCAACCCAGAAAGGGGATCATGGAGAGAATTATCAGAACAATGAAAATGGCAACTTCCGCCAGAAACATGGTCAGCCCCTGGCGGGCGTGATACTGGACGAATTCGTCATCTTTTTCCGCAAAAAACGGAATCAGACAGAGAATACCGAAATATGCCAGGATTACCATCAGAACATTGATTTCCCCTCCTGTGCCTTCCGGTGCCGGGGTTTCCGGAGGAGGCGGGGGCGGTGTGGCCCCGTTTGCGGGGGGAGGGGGAGGCGCCTGAAAGTTTCCTTCATTCCATGAAATAACATCACTACTCATAATTTTTTTCTCCTCTACACAATCGATTTGTAAATATCATAGGAAAATCACCTTTTTATGTCAACAAAAAACGCATATAATGGGCGTGAGTATGCATGTGCCTGTTTCAGGTGACACCACGGATGAATAAACGGAATTTACAAAAAGGAGAATGATGGAAAAACCGCTGATTATCCAGTCTGACAGAACCGTACTGGCGGAAGTCCAGAATCCGGCTTATCCGGAAGTCAGGGGATTTCTCGGCAGTTTTTCGGAGATGGTTAAATCTCCCGAGTATATTCACACATACAGGATTACACCGATTTCTCTCTGGAATGCGGCGGCCTGCGGAGTCCGTTACGGTGAAATTGTCGATTTTCTCCGAAAATGGAGTAAATATCCCATTTCCCACACGCTTCTGACAGAAATTGATGAAGAATACCATGCTTTCGGAAAAGTGGTGCTCAAACGGGGGGAGGACGGCTTCTATCTTGATATTGAAGATGCGGACGCGTACCGGCGGGTGCTCAATTTCGAGCCGATGGCAAATCACATTATCCGGGCTGTCAACGGCAGAATTTACGTGAGCCCCGCTTCCCGGGGAGATGTGAAACAGGTGCTGATGGAGCTGGGGCTGCCGGCACGGGATGTCGCGGGTTATGAAGACGGCGACCCTCTGGATGTAAAAATTGACCCGGAGAAACTGCAGCTGAGGCCGTATCAGGAAGCAGCTGTGGATATTTTTTATGCCAATGGCTCAGCGGAAGGGGGAAGCGGTGTGGTGGTAATGCCCTGCGGAGCGGGGAAAACCATTGTCGGAATTGGAATTATGGCCAGAGTCCGGGCAAATACCCTGGTACTGACCACAAACACGACAGCGCTGAAACAGTGGAAACGGGAATTGGTGGAGCGAACCGGGCTCGCCGAAGAACAGGTGGGGGAATACAGCGGTGAAACAAAGAATGTTCAGCCGGTCACGGTGGCAACGTATCAGATTCTGACTTACCGAAAATCCCGGGACGATGAATTCAAGTATTTTGAAATCTTTGATTCCCGGAACTGGGGGCTGATTATTTATGACGAGGTTCACCTGCTGCCGGCTCCCGTGTTCCGCGCAGTCTCTTCCCTGCAGGCCAAACGGCGCCTGGGCCTGACCGCCACCCTGGTGCGGGAAGACGGCAATGAAAAGGACGTTTTCGCCCTGATCGGGCCGAAAAAATTTGATATCCCGTGGAAAGACCTGGAACGGCAGGGATTCATCGCGCAGGCGCATTGTGTGGAAATCCGTGTGCCGTTGTCGGAATCTGTTTCATACGACTACAGTATGGCAAACAACCGGCGGGCATTTCGAATCGCGTCGGAAAATCCGATGAAGTTGCCGGTTGTCGCCCATCTCCTTAAAAAACACCGGGATGACAATGTTCTGATTATCGGCCAGTATCTGAAACAGTTGAAGGAAATTTCAAAACAATTCGGAATGCCGATTATTACCGGAGCCACTCCTCAGAAAGAACGGGACCGGATTTTTGAAGCGTTTAAAAACGGAGAAGCCCGCCAGCTTGCGGTCTCAAAGGTGGCGAACTTTGCCGTGGACCTGCCCGATGCCAATGTTGCCATACAGATATCCGGTACTTTCGGGTCCAGGCAGGAAGAGGCCCAGCGGCTGGGGCGGGTGCTGCGCCCCAAACCGGGGCTCAATGAAGCAATTTTTTATACCCTGGTAACGGACCGGAGTGTGGAGGTAAGATTTGCCCGGAACCGCCAGATTTTTCTTTCCGAACAGGGGTACCGCTATACAATTGAAAACGGAGAGCATTATGGATTACATTGAACTGATCGGCAGACTCAGCGGGCCGGAACTTTACAATATTGCGGTAACCCGTAAAATTCAGTGCGCGTATCTTGACAGCGGAGCGGATTTGGACGGCAACACAACGGTGCTGCTGAAAACGATTCTCCCTCAGCTGACAGATGCAGAAAATATCCGCAGCGCGCTTGCCCGGTTGAGCCCGGAAGACAGCCGGGCGCTGAAAGCAATATTAAATACCGGAAAATGCAGCCGGGAAGAGGCGCAATATTTTCAGAATTTTGCTTTTTTTGCAGTTGACGACAGCATGAATGCATATTTCCCCGAGGTGCTGAAAGAAATTATGGCGGAACACGGGCCGGGATTTGAAAAAGTGGATGAACGGGAATTGGTTTCCGGCCACCTTGCCTATGCTGCGTATATTGCACTGGCCAACGGAATTTTGATGAAAAAAACCCGGTGCCTTCATGATTTGGCCCCGGGGAAACGAATGCTGGAATATGTTTCGGAAAAATTAAACCGTTCGATTTCGAAAAAGGCTTTTGATGTCCTCTATGACTTTATGCTGGCTTCAAAAATTCTGATCCCCGGGACAGAGGATACGCGGCTTACAATCCCGGAACAGCTCCCCGGCCGTGATTTTTTCTATACCAATCTTTTTAAATACATGGCAGCAAACCTTTCCGGAAATCTGCTTGCCGAGCTGAATGCTGCGGCCAAGGCAAGCGGAGGACGTGCCTTGATGGAGAAATCCCGGTTTCAGGCCGGAAAGTCCGCCTGGGAACTCCTTCAGCTCTGTGATTTCATTAAGGCAACAGACAGGGAACATTTTGTTTTTACAAATATTTCCATCCGGTTTATGGATACAAAAAAAGTTTCGTTTCCGGATGCATTCCGGGAAGATTTCTTTGTCTTGCCCGGATTCCGAATCCTCGCGGAGCAAAACGTTTCGGACACCGTTTTGAACACACTGACCCGGGTGGCTTTGCTGGAATCATTTGATCAGGTCTTCCATTTTGTTTTCAACTCCTGCTCATTAATCCAGGCCAGAAAGCAGGCGTTGACAGAAAAAGACCTGATTTCTTTTGTGGAGAAACATTCCGCCCGATGCCCCCAGGATTTGAAGCTTATGATCCGCGATACGTTTGAACGGTTCGGTGAGGTCAAAATTCTTTCCGGATTCCCGGTGCTGCTCTGCAGAACGGAGAATCTGAAGAAACGGCTTGAATCTCTGGATGAAGTTTCCCGTTACATTTTTTATGAAGACGAGCGGATTATTGCCCTTCATGGCAGTAAAAAACCACTGGAACTGAAACGGCTGCTGGTGGAAAAGGGGCTGATTCCCGAACTGCATATCAGCCGGGATTTTCTGCCGCTCCACCGGGCGGATATGGCAGATATAACGGAATTTTTAAAGGAATTGGCCTTTCGCTTCGCTGCGGAAGAGAATGACGATTATTCCCGATTGATTGACCTTTTTAACCGGCTTCAGATTGCACCGGGCCCGGAAATCAGACCGGATCGTGTCGAACCCCGTTTTACGGAAGCGGAAAACTCAATGCTTCCCCTTGAACGGGAAGGCGATATCCCCCTTGAAGACCGGGTTGAAATCCTTCAGTTTGCCATTGCGCGCCACTATCGGGTAAAAGTGTTGTATAAACAAAAGGGCGGGGATGTGATGGAAGAACGCATTATCACACCGAAGTTTTTTGACGGCGATTTTCTTGTGGCGTTCTGCGAATCCAGAAACGCGGACCGCCGGTTTAATCTTTACCGGCTGAAATTGGCCGGCATTATCGTGGAGGGCTGAGTTGAAGGTACTGATAGCACTGTTGATCTCATTCTCTGTCATTGCGGCTCCGGTTCAATTGAGAACCGTTCATGGTTTTTCAGCACTTGAAAAAGGGGAATTGGACGGTGTGGCCCTGAACAGCCGGGGAGAACTGCTCATGTCCCACCGCCTGAAAAAGGTGATGTCTTTGAATGAGACATATATCTGGGATGCCTGCAGTGACGGACAGAATTTTTTTATCGCGGCAGGGGAAAAAGGAAAAATTTACCGCTACACTCCCGGCTTGGGGGAAGCCCGGCTTTTGACACATTTCAAAGAAGGCACCGTTTATGCCATCTGCCTGTTCCGGGGAAAACTGATCGCCGGATTGAGCCCTTCGGGGAAGATTTTCGAAATCGATCCAAAAAGCGGCAAAACCACAGAAAAATTGAAGTTAAAAAAAGGAAAATACATCTGGAAGATGATCAGCCACGGAGGGTTTCTCTACGTGGCAACGGGATTGCCCGGAAATGTGCTGAAACTGGATCGGAACTACCTGGCCACCACCCTGGCGGAAAACCTTGATACTCATGTGGAATCCCTTCTCGTCACGGACAAACGGATTGTGGCGGGAACTTCTCCCTCCGGCTACCTGCTGGAAATCCGGCCGGGGCAAAAGCCTTTTTTACTCACCGACACCCCGTTCAGTGAAATCAAGGATATTACGGAAGTGAAAGGGACGCTGTTCGCTGCGTGTTTCAACGGCAAACCCGATGAACAGACACCGCCCAAAGTGAAACCGGCCCGGGAAATCCGGACAATACCGCTTTTAAAGGGAGGGATTGTTACGGTGAACAGCCGGAATGTTCCCGAAACCAGGCTGCGGTTTTCCACCCTCGCCCCCTTTTCGTTTTTAAGAGATGGGAAAGAAATCCTGGTGGGAACCGGGCATAGCGGAAAACTCCTGCGCATTGATACCGGACAGCACCGGGAATTTACAATTTCAGGAGAAGTAAATTGCGGGCAGATAATGCGCTTCATCCGGCAAAAGGGTGAAATCTTTTTTGTTACCGCCAACCCGGGGGAACTTTACCGCGTCACAAAACCTTTTGCAATTTCCGGTACCTACACCTCCGTTCCTTTTGATGCCGGAAACCCCGCCCATTGGGGAGCGTTCTATTTCGACAGCACCGCACCCCGCGGTTCCCGGGTGGAATTCCGGGTACGGGCGGGAAATTCCGCCAGCCCCGACGCCACATGGAGCAACTGGCAGAAAATTAAAAGCGGTGAAACACCAACATTGCCGGCAAGCGTCCGGGTTCAGTGGCAGGCCCGGCTCATCAGCCAGGACCCGGGAATAACCGCCGGGCTGACTGGTGTCCGGTTTTATTACCGGGAAGTGAACCTGCCGCCGGTTCTGGTTTCGATTTCCACCTTGCCGGCCGGGATATTTGTATCAAAAACCGCCCGGAGGGTAAAAGGAAGCTTTATTCCGGGGCCGGCAAAAACGGCAATGGGCACACTCGTGCCCCCCGCCGGCATGAAAACCGGCTATCGTCCCGGTATGCAGACGGTACAGGTGAAAGCGGGAGACCCCAACAAAGATAAATTACGTTACACCTTTGTTCTGGAATCCGCCGCCGGACAGAAGATGACATTGAAGAAAAACAGCTCTGTTCCGGTTTTTTCCTTCGATACCTACCGGCTGCCGGAAGGCCGTTACCGGTTTCACGTAACGGTTTCCGATTCGCTGACAAATTATCCGGATGCGGGAACAGACAGCGGCACCGGAAGCTGGTTCACGGTGGACCACAGCGCACCGGTTGTGGCGGTCACATCCCAAAACGGCGGAAAACTCGCATTCACGGTCCGGGACAGCCGTTCCGTCATTGCCAGGGTGGAAATCTCAACCGACGGTGGAAAGAGCTGGCAGGCAGTCTGGCCGGACGATGGAATTTCCGACAGCGGCCATGAAAATTATCATGCGGATGTGAGCGGTGCCGAAGACGCAATCATCCGGGCCTTTGACGACCATGGCAATACTGTCACCGTTCTCGGAAAAGGAGGAATCAAATGAAATTCAACCGCATCATTCTGATGGTACTGGACAGTGTGGGTATCGGGGAAATGCCGGATGCCGCCGCTTTCGGAGATACCGGGGCCGATACCCTGGGCCATATTGACGAAATCCGGGGGCTTTCCGTTCCCAACATGGAAAAACTGGGGCTGGGAAAACTCCGTCCGTTTAAAACTGTTGCGTCAAAACAGGCGGACGGCGCCTATGCCACCACCATGCGGGAATGTTCGCCGGGAAAAGACACCATTACCGGGCACTGGGAATTTATGGGCATTATCAACCGGCAGACTTTTCCGGAATATCCCGACGGATTTCCGGAAGAAATCATGTCCGCATTCACTGAAAAAACCGGTTACGGTTACCTCGGGAACAAAGCGGCATCCGGAACCGTTATCATTCAGGAACTGGGTGATGAACATATGCGGACTGGAAAACCCATTGTCTATACTTCCGCAGATTCGGTTTTCCAGATTGCCGCGGATGAAGATGTGATACCGCTGAAAGAACTGTACAGGATCTGTGAAATTACCCGGAATGAAATTATGGTGGGAGAGCACGCGGTGGCACGGATTATCGCCCGTCCCTTCATAAAAACAAAAGACGGGTATGTCCGTACCGAAAACCGCAGAGATTTTGCGCTGGAACCGCCTTTCCCTACCGCACTGGACTTGCTGAAAGGCGCGGGAATCAAAGTCGGCGCCATCGGAAAAATTGAGGATATGTTTGTAAAACGGGGCATTACGCACTCCATCCATTCCCACAACAATACCGAATCCTGCCGGGACACCCTGAAACTGATGGAAGGAGAACTGGACAGCGGTTTTATTTTTGCCAACCTGGTGGATTTTGACATGCTGTACGGACACCGCCGGAATGTTCAGGGATATGGGGATGCGCTGGAAGCCTTTGACCGTGAACTGGAAAAATTCATGAATCATTATCTCCGGAACGATGACCTGCTGATGCTCACCGCCGACCACGGCTGTGACCCTTCCTACCGGGGCACTGACCATACCCGGGAGAAGGTTCCGCTTCTGATGTACAGCCCAGGATTAAAAGCGCACGGCATTTTACCGGAAAGAAGTTGTTTTACCGACATCGCAGCAACCGTGCTGGAAAATTTCGGAATTTCACATACGCTTCCGGGCAATTCCTTTCTCGGAGAACTGCGCTGATGGATCCGGTAAGCATTATCCGGAAAAAACGGGACGGAGAAGTTCTGACACAGCGGGAAATCAAGTTTTTCATTGATGGAATCGGAAAAAACACCCTGCCGGACTATCAGGCGGCGGCTTTTCTGATGGCCACCTACATCCGGGGCATGAACCGCAAAGAAGCCCGGTTTCTCACCGAAGCCATGATGAATTCCGGTGAAGTGGTGGATTTGTCCGGGGTTTCCGGCTTCACCTGCGACAAACACAGTACCGGTGGAGTGGGGGACAAAATCACGATGATTATTGCGCCCATGGCTGCAGCACTGGGGCTGAAAGTACCCATGTATTCGGGAAAAGGGCTGGGGCATACCGGCGGCACCATCGATAAACTGGATTCCATCCCGGGCTTTCGCACCACCCTGGACACAGATGCCTTTATTCAGTCCCTGCGTGACATCGGGATTGCCAATTCCATGCAGACCGAGACCATCGCCCCCGCGGACAAACGGCTTTACGCCCTCCGGGATGTGACCGCCACTGTAGATTCCATTCCGCTGATTACCGGCAGTATTATGAGCAAAAAACTGGCCTGCGGTGCCGACGGGCTGGTACTGGATGTAAAATTCGGAAACGGTGCCTTCATGCAGACGGAAAAAGAGGCAAAGGAACTGGCAGACTGGCTGATTTCCATGGCCCCTGTCCGGAATATCCGGGTTTCCGCCCTCATTGACAACATGGATGACCCTCTGGGCTACAAAGTGGGAAACGCTTTGGAAATGATGGAAGTAATTGAGGTCCTCAAAGGCAAACCGGTGAATGACCTTGTGGAAGTCAGCATTGCCGTTGTCAGCGAAATGCTGTTTCTCTCCGGGAAAACAGGAGATGTGAAAACAATGGCGGCGGAAGTCCTTTCAGACGGCCGTGCACTGGAAAAGTTCCGGGAATGGGTAAGGTACAGCGGCGGCGACAGTACGGTGATTGATGACTTCAGCTGTTTCCCGCAGGCTGCGTCGCAGCTGGAAATCCGGCTGAATCGCGGCGGATACATTTCCGGAATTCATGCCAGAAAAATCGGTGAGGCAGCCGTTTATACCGGCGCCGGACGGTTGACAAAGAATGACGTGCTGGATTACGGCGCAGGAATTGAGCTCCATGTCAAACGGGGAGACCGGATTGAAACCGGAGAAAAAGTCGCCACTCTCCATTTCGGAACTCCCCGGCGGCCTGTAAATGAAATCGCGGAAATGGTTCAGGATGCGTTCCGGTTGTCTGAAACACCGGTTTCACATCTGAAACGGATTGTTTCCATTATCCGCCCGTAGTATTTTATTGGATTTGAGCGGAAATTCGCATAGAATGACGGTGGGAAAAAGAGGATTGTAGTGGAAAACCTTCAATATACACGAAACTGGAAGCAGAAAGACATTGTTGTTGCCATCGGGGATACCCGGGTGGGCCGGGGAGATTTTCTCCTTGCCGCCGGGCCCTGCTCTGTGGAAAACAGCCGGCAGATGGCCGGGATTTCCGATATTCTGTCCGGTACTCCGGTAAAGCTGCTTCGGGGCGGCGCCTTCAAGCCGAGAACATCTCCATACAGTTTTCAGGGCTTAGGTGAAGAGGGGCTGAAACTTCTCCGCCAGACAGCCGACGCTTTGCGGATTCCGCTGGTTACCGAAGTGACGGATTTGAAATATCTGGAACTGGTTTCCCGCTATGCCGACGTTTTACAGATCGGTTCCCGGAATATGGCTGCCTATGAACTTTTAAAGGAAGCGGGACGGCAGCCCAAACCCGTCCTGTTGAAGCGGGGAATGGCCGCCACCGTAAAAGAATTTCTTTACGCGGCGGAATATGTGGCTGCCGGCGGAAATGAACAACTGATTCTGTGTGAACGGGGGATTCGCTCATTTGACCCCGAATTCAGAAATGTTCTGGATTTAAATGCTGTCACACTTTTGAAACGTATTACGCCGTTTCCGGTAATCGTAGACCCCAGCCACGGCTCCGGCCGTGCCGATGCGGTGCTCGCCCTTTCTCTGGCCGCCGCCGCCGCCGGAGCAGACGGTGTGATGATTGAGGTCCACCCCTCTCCCGGCACCGCACTTTCGGACGGAGACCAGTCACTGGACCCGGACCGTTTTCGGGTTTGGGCAAAACAGCTTTCCGCCCTTGCCCGTTTTCTTGGAAAACGTATATGACCGGAAATTTTTCCGGCGGAATGAACTGATTTTATGTGGAAAGAACTTATCAATCAAAGTGCCGTGGAATTCCCCGCCGGCCGCTCTCTTCTGCTGGCGCCGGGGCGGGGGATGCTGGTTCTACCGGTGAAATATTATTTCCGCCTGCAGCTTTCAGGCCGGGAAAACCTCCCTGCCGCAGACAAGCAGCCGGTTCTGTTTGCCCTGAACCACCAGAGCTATCTCGACCCGATACTGTTTTCCGCCGCCATCCCCTCAAAAATCGCAAAGAATACCTGGTTTATTGCCAAAGACAAATATTTCAATTCCCCTTTCCGGCGCTGGTTTGCCAAAAGTGCCCAGGTAATGCTGATACATCCCCGCATGCGGCTTCGGGAAGCGGTTCCCGCCATGGCCGGCATTCTGAAACAGGGCCGGAATCTGGCAATTTTTCCGGAAGGCACCCGCACCCCCACCGGCCGGCCCGGTGAATTCAAAAAAACCTTTGCCATTATTGCAGCCGCCACCGGTTGTCCGGTGGTGCCGGTGGCAATTCGCGGCGCGTTTGAAGCTGCGGCACCGGGGAAGAAATTTCCCCGCCGGGCCCGGATTTCCATCATCATGCTCCCCCCGGTTATCACCGAAGGCCTTGGCCCCGCAGCAATCGCGGCTCAAACCCGGACTGCAATCTGTGAAGCGATGGGGGAAGAGAGGGAAGTGTAAACTGCTTCCGCACACTTCGCCGTGTTGCGGAACGCGTCTTCTATTCGACTGAAATAATCCGGATACCGTTTTCTCTCAGGAGAGCAGCGGTAACCCCGATACCGGAAACGCAGCGTTCTTTGACGTAGACGCTGAAGCAACCGCAGGAGGGGGAGCGTTCCTTCAAATAGGCTTTTCCCGCCCCGGTTTTCTTTGCAATTTCCAGGGTTTTTTCCGCACCTTCCACAAATGCGGCGGTCCGGTCTTTTCCTTCTTCCGTGACAATTCTGCCGCAGCCCCGGAGAATATCGGCACCGGTATGGCTGTCTTCAAAAAATGACGGGGGCCGGGGAGTGGGAAGCCCTCCCAGCTCTTCCGGACAAACCGGTATGACAGCGGCGTCAGGTTCGGGAATTTCCCGTTTGTCCAGTACTTCTCCATTGTAGCGGCAGCGGTAACCCAGCAGACACGCGCTGACCAGTACCTTTTTAACGGGGGGCTCCGTTTTTTTCAATCGTCACCTCTTTGATTTCATCCAATTGTTCAATTTTTTCCAGCACACCCATTCCCGATGTCAACTGGGCAAAAACGGTGTAATTCTGGTTCAGATGAGGAGTGGCAATATGGGTAAGAAAAAACTGGCTTCCGCCGGTATCTTTTCCGGACAATGCCATGCCGACACGTCCGGCACGGTCGTAGTTCAGCCGGTTGTATTCGCAGCGGATACTGTAACCGGGGCCCCCGGAGCCGGTACCGGTGGGGTCTCCGTCCTGTGTCACAAATGCCGGAACCACCCGGTGGAAACGGCTGTGGTTGAAATAGCCTTTTTCCGCCAGCTTCGCAAAATTCAGGCAGGTCAGGGGCGCAGCTCCGGAGAAAAACCGGCAGCGGATATTGCCTTTTTCGGTTCTCAACGTAAATCCCCGAAGCTGTTTTGCTTCTTTCAGCCGGTTAAGGTAAACCGCCAAAGCTTCGGGTTTCGGCAGCGGTTCATGAATACCGAAGTCATCCAGTACCGAGAGCAGAACACCGCCCATTTTTTTCGCATCCGCCGCAAAAGGCGCTTTCCCCACATCCGGGAGCTTATCCAGAAGGTATTGCAAAGCAGCGGGAGAGCCGGTTTTCCTGAATTGGGCTTCCGACCATTGCAGGGCGGCATCTTCTCCGATCCGGTTGTCGAGAAAAGAAATTTTCGCGTAATCCGGAACCGCTGCGGCCAGCACTTCGGTTTTTCCGGAAGCCGGCATATAGGGAGCCGCCACTTCCGCCATCCTTCCGCCTTTTTCAAAAAAAGCCGGTGCCAGCTCCGCTTTATCCGAAACCCTCAACAGCGTTTCCACCTCCATGGGAGACAGGGGGCTTTTGGCTTTCCGCCAGACCGTACCGCCGTTTTTCAGGTAAACAGACAGGGCAGTGACCCGAACCAGCGGATTTTTGTCATCCAGCAGTTTCGCCGCCCCTTTTCTCGTATTGACGGCGCGAAGCGCAGCAACACGGACCCGCCAGTCGGGATCGTTCAGAAATTCGGCCGGACTGTCGCAGACCGGAACACCGTATACTTTTTGGAACACGCCCATGGATTTCAGCGCTTTTGCAGTTACAATCCCCTTTACTTTCATCCGGTAAGCAGAATAAATCGCCTGCGCCGGATAAACCCGGTATGCCGCCGCCACATCCCCGGGGCGGACAATATCCTTCGCCCGCCAGAGATTGGCTGCAACGGTTTTGTCAAATTCAGGATGAGAAAAAGCAGCCTGAAAAGCGGAACGGGTATTTAATGCCAGCATGGAAATAATAATTTCCTTATTCAGCGGAAGCGCCTGCAGCGTTTTCAGCGCTGCTTCAGGATCAAACCCGTTTTCCGGAAAACGGACAGCGGTGGCCAGTGCCTGCGCCACAACCGGCCTGCGGCCGAAACGGTCTGCGATTTCCCGCCAGGCGGGAAAAGACGGAATCCTTCCGGACGCCAGAGCGGCATGAACAACCGCTTCTTTATCGGAAGGGCGGAAAGTCTCTACGATTTTCATCAATTCCGCCGGATTTCTCAAATCTTCCGCCCGGGTCAATTCTGCGTTCAGCATCCGGCGGCGCACACCGCCGCAGGATACCATCAGTACCGACACAGCGAATAAGAAAAAGATTCGTTTTGACATGCTTTCCTCCCGGGCAATTCAGGGATTTTTCAGGCTGAAGTATAACATATCCGCGTTTTCAGCGTATAAGGTTCAGCGGCTGACACTGCCGGTTTTCTTATTTTGATTTGAACAGGACGGTTTTATGACAAGTATTCCCGAATTCAGTGTAAAACGCCCGGTTACGGTACTGATGATGTTTGCCGTGATTGTGATTTTCGGGCTGATCGCGTATTTCCGCTTACCGTTGAAAATGCTTCCCGACGGCTTTACCGCTCCTTTTATGCATGTTTACATTCCCTACCCCTCTTCCACACCGGTGGAGGTGATGAACCAGATTGCGGTTCCGGTGGAGGATGAGCTCAGCACGGTTTCCAACATTAAATCCCTGAATTCCAGTTCCACCAGCAACGGGGCCGCAGTCTGGATTCAATTTAACCAGGGAACCGATATGGCTACCGCCTACCAGGAAGTTTCCGACCGGATTGAACGGGTCCGCCCTGAACTTCCCGATGAAATTGACCATATTTACATCCGGAAATGGGACCCCAACAGCGAGGCAGTGATCAACTTTGCCATTAATCCTGCTCCCGGCGCCGAAGATTCCAGCCATGTCATGAAAGATATTCTGGAACCCAAACTTCAAAGAATTGACGGAATCGCGAAAATCGAATTTAACGGATTAAATGAAAAATCCATTCTCATTGAAGCGGACATCAATAAAATTCAGCAGCACAAAGTGAATTTTTACGGGCTTTTACAGGCATTAAGGAAAGACAACTTTGTTTTATCCTCCGGTTACCTTATTGAAGGGGGAAAGAAAAGCCTCGTTGTCACTTCCGCCCGTTTTCAATCTCTGGACGACATCCGGAATCTGCCCATCGGGGTGAAAGATTTGAAAATCCGGGACATTGCCACCGTAAAATATGCGGCTCCGGAAAAAACATCGGTATTTCGCGTAGCCGGGAAACCCGGTATTTTCATGAACGTTTTCAAGGAATCCGGAGGGAACACGGTGGATCTCTGCCGGGAGGTGCGGAACCGGGTCAACACATTGTTTGCCACCCAGCCGGAACTGAAAGGGTATCAGCATTTTGTCATTTGGGACCAGGGCGCAGTCATTCACAGTTCACTTCGGGATTTGCAGATCTCCGGCGCCATCGGCGGCCTGTTTGCCCTTCTTGTGGTATTTGTATTTCTCCGGCGGTTCCGCCTGACCCTCATTGTATCCCTGTCTATCCCGTTTTCCATGCTCATGGCAATATTGTGGCTCTATTTTCTGGGGTACTCCCTGAACCTGCTGACCCTCATGGGGCTGATGCTGGCGGTGGGGATGCTGGTGGATAACGCCATTGTTGTGTCTGAAAATATCGAACGGCTCAAAGCCCTGGGGCTGGACAACCGTACCGCCGCGGTTCAGGGTGCCCGGGAAGTGGGCCTTGCCATTACCCTCGCCACCCTGACCACCATCGTTGTTTTTATCCCGATGATGCTCATGGGAAACAACCAGATCATGAAGCTCTTTATGCGCTATGTTGGAATTTCCATTATCCTGGCGCTGCTGTCTTCCCTCTTTGTGGCACTGGTGCTGATTCCCTTCTCTTCCGCTTATCTGATGCGCAGAAACGGACACAAAAAAGACACGGTTTCCTATGGCAGTACAAAACTTGCCTCCGGTTACGGAAAGGCGCTGAACTGGTCTTTGAGCCACAAGCGTTCGCTGTTTCTCATCATCCTGCTGGTGGTGGTGAGTACAATTTATCCTGTCAGCCGCATGCACAAAGTGGGAGACATGCAGGGAGGGCCCCGGAGAATTGGAATCCGTGTTCGGGTGCCCGGCTACTGGACACTGAAACGGCGGGACCAATTCCTCAACAAGCTGGAAGGAATTTTTTACAAACACAAAAAAGAGCTGGAATTGAAAACCGTAACTTCATTTGCCAACATGCACAACATGTGGATCAACGCGTGGCTCATTGACGAGCGGGACTCGAAGCAGGACATGACGGAAATCATGAAAACCGTAAAAAAACTGATGCCGAAAGAACCCGGTGTCCGTATCCGATTCAGGGGAAACCACAACTCCGCGGAGGGGGGCACCGTCAATGTTTATTTCTATGGAAAAGATTTGGGGACACTGAAAACCGCCGCATCCGAGGCCATCCGGAGGCTGCGAAACATCAAAGGCGTAATCAGTGCCGATCTGGACATGGACGAGCAGACCGATGAAATTGTGGCGTCTGTTAAGCGGGAAGCCTCCATTCAACGGGGAGTGAGGCCCATTGAAATCGAATCCACCATATCCAGCGTCCTCCGGGAAACGCCCCTGCCGAAATTTCTCGCTCCGGACCGGGAAATCAATGTTCAGCTTCTTTTCCGGAAGAAAAACCGCAGCTCACTGGAAAAAATCCGTTCTCTGCAAATCGCTTCAAAAGGAAAGATGATTCCCATTGAAAGCCTGACCCGGTTCCGGGTTCAAAAGGGGTTTCAACAGCTCAACCGCAGAAACAAAAAAACAATGATCGGTGTAAAAATCACCTATTCCGACGTGGATATGGGGAAAATGTCCAAAGCCATCAGCCGGGTCATGGCAGGGGTAAAACTTCCGCCGGGCTACTCCTGGTCCAAAGGCCGCCGTTTCCAGGACCTGACAGAAAGCGACAACGCCACATTATTTGCGCTGATTCTTGCCGCCACATTTGTTCTGCTGCTGATGGGCGTTCTCTTTGAATCCTTCATTCTGCCGTTTTCCATTATCATTTCCGTGCCTCTGGCATTTGTCGGCTCATTCTGGCTTCTCTATGCCACCGGAACCATATTCAATCCCATGGCCAGCACAGGCACGCTGATTCTCATTGGAATTGTGGTAAACAACGGCATTGTCCTCATTGACCATGTTAACCAGCTTCGCCGGGAGGGAATTCCCAAGCGGGAAGCCATTATAGAGGGGAGCAAAAACCGTCTGCGTCCCATTTTGATGACCGCATTGACCACAATTATGGGGCTGATTCCGCTGGCGGTCGGAAAATCCAATCTGGTGGGGATTCCCTATTCCCCACTGGCGGTTACCGTAATCGGCGGGTTGACCACTTCCACGTTTCTGACCCTTTTTGTAGTGCCGGTTTTCTATTCTCTGCTGGATTCCCTGCGGGAATACATGGGAAAAGTAACCTGGTCTGTGGTGGGCGGTGCAGCCGGCGACAGCGGGCCTTTCATGACAGGAAACCCGGAATAGAAAATGAATGGCGGATAAGAAACCAAAAAACCGCCTGCCTTGCCGAACAGCCTGAAAAACGGTAAAATAGCCCTGTTGTTATCTTTCATGAGGGGAGCTTTTATGTTCAAAAATACCCGGGGAATCGTGTTGTTTATTCTTCTTTTCTTCTCGCTGTCTTCCATGGCGGGAGCTGGTGAAAACTGCTTTTCCGTTCTGGCCGGCAACGGCGCAACACGGGACGGAGCGGTTTATTTCGCCCACAACGAGGATGATCCGCCGCCTCAAATTGTCAATTTTATAAAAGTTCCGCACCTCTCTCATAAACCGGGAGAAGTCGTTACCCTGAAAAACGGGGGGACAGTACCCCAGGTACCGGAAACCGCAGCTTATATCTGGCTTCAAATGCCGGGAGAAGAATTTGCCGACAGTTATATGAATGAATACGGGGTGGCCATTTCATCCAATCAGTGCCAATCCCGGGTGAAACAGGCGAAGTTGACGGACGGAGGAATCGGATACTGGCTTCGACGGCTGATGGCGGAACGGGCACATACCGCCAGGGAAGCGGTGGAAATCGGCGGAAAACTGGTGGAAGAATTCGGCTACCATTCTTCGGGACGGACCTATTCCATTGCCGACACAAAAGAAGCATGGCTGTTTTCCGTTGTCCGCGGACGCCTCTGGGTGGCAGAACGGGTACCGGACAATCAGGTCGCGGTAATTGCCAACTGCTACACCATCGGAGAAATCAAACTGTCGGACAATGCCGACTACCTCGGCACTCCCGCCATCATTTCCTATGCGGTAAAACGGGGCTGGTACAAGCCGGACCGGGACGGCGCATTTAATTTCCGGGAAATTTACAATGCCCCGAAATCAAAATACAGTATCCGGAACCTGGCCCGGTGGTGGCGGGGAGTGGTAAAATTATCCGGAAAAGACTGGAGTCTGAGAAAACCGCTGCCCTTTTCCTTTGTTCCGGCAAGGAAACTCGGCATTCCCGATCTCACCGCAATACTCCGGGACCACTACGAAGGCTGCCAGTTTGAGACTCCCGCCGATTTCAACCACGGCAACCCCCACGGAAATTTTGTGAAACGAATCTGCTCCGATACTACCCAATACGGATTTGTAGCACAGCTTCGTCCCGAACTGCCGGTATCCATGGGCGCAATTTTGTGGATTGCCCCCCGGCGGCCCTGTATCCAGCCCTTTGTACCGGTATACTGCGGAATTCTGGCCTTCCCCCACGGTTTTGCCAGAAAACCCTTCGACGGCGCCATAGCATCTCAATTTACCCCGGATTCCTCCCGCTATGTTGCCACGGAAAAGCTGGCATACTGGTCATTCTTTGAGCAGGCAATGCGGATTGACGCAGACTACGGAAACAAAATCGAAGCGGTTCGTTTGAGACGGGACGAAGTGGAAACGACCCTGATGCGGGCTGTGCCCGGATTTGAGAAAAAAGTGTTAAAATTATTAAAAAGGAATCAGAAAAAAGCCAGAACCGCTTTAACCCGGTTCTCGGCAATCGGCCTGAAAGAACTGTGGAAACTGAACCGCTGAATCACTTCGTATAAAGAAAGGGGGGAAAAGGATGAGAAAAATTCACCTGTTTTGGATATGCGCGGCAGTGCTGATATCGTTATCCTGTGCGAAAGCACCGGAAACAGCGGCAACCATGCGTTCGAACCATGACAGTACTCCGGTTGAAAAACAGCTCAACCCGGCCATCCGTTACGGCGGTGGAAACGGGCTTTCGCTGGAAACCGCGGTTAGCATTCTGAATGCAAAGGGGGAGGACGACGGTGTCCGGTCCGAATATCACTGGATCGCAGTTCATCATCCGGACTGGAAGGTGCGGGGGCAGGCGCTTCTCCAGGGGAAACACGGAATTTACGACAAAATCATCTGTGTCCGGCCCGATGGGAAAACCGTGGACATTTATTTTGATATTTCCCGTTTTTTCGGAAAATGGTAAGTTCGGAGGCATAATGCTTATTTGGGTTCTGATTCTGGTTTTGATACCTGTTTTCGGGTTCATTCTGATCTTCAACCGCTTCGTCCGGTTAAAAAACATGGTCAAACAGGCCTGGAGTGATATTGACGTTCAATTAAAACGCCGCCACGACCTGATTCCAAAACTGGTGGAAGCGGTGAAAGGATACGCTGTTCACGAAAAAGACACTTTACGGCAGGTGGTGGAAGCCCGGAACGCCTGCATGGGGATTTCAGACGGAAAAGCGAGAGCAAATGCGGAGACGGCTCTGGGAGCCGGGCTCCGGCAGCTTTTCGCACTGGCAGAAAATTATCCCGACTTGAAAGCGAACCGGAACTTCCTCGCATTGCAGCAGCAGATTTCGGAGCTTGAAGATAATATTCAGATGGCCCGCCGCTTCTACAACGGAGCAGTAAAACTATACAATGTGCAGCTGGAATCTTTCCCTTCGCTGATAGTTGCTAAAATGTTCCGCTATCAGCCTGCTGACTATTTTGAGCTCGAAGCGGGAGAAGAAAAATCACCGGAACTTTCCTTTCGGGAGGACACAAAATGAAACGGTTTGTACTTTTGTTCCTGATTATCGTTCTGTTCGCAGCCAACGGATTTGCCGATGAACGGATCCTAAACTATGCCAGCCGGATCACCGTAAATCCGGACAGTTCCATGCTGGTTGTTGAATCAATTGAGGTTCGGGCGGAGGGGAACCGGATCCGTCATGGAATCTACCGGGATTTCCCCACCGATTACCGGGACAAAACGGGAAACCGGGTCCGTGTCCGCTTTGAAGTGATTTCAGTAAAACGGAACGGAACATTGATTCCATGGTCTGTGGTACGCCGTTCCAACGGCTGGCGGGTGTATCTCGGCAGTAAAAGCAGCAGCATTTTCCCCGGAATCTATAACTACGAATTGCGATACCGCACAGACCGGCAAATCGGTTATTTCAAAAACCACGATGAACTATACTGGAACGCTGTCGGCCACAGCTGGGCGTTTCCCATTGACCACGTAAAAATTACGGTAATTTTGCCGGAAGGGGCAAAAAACAAAGTGATGGAGAAAAGTGCTTACGTGGGCCGGTTCGGATCAAAAGAACAAAGCTGCCGGGTATTTGTTGATTCGCAAGGCAACACCGTGTTTGAAACAACGCGGACACTCAACCCCGGGGAAGGGGTGACAATCGTCCTGCTGTGGCCCAAAGGCTTTGTCCGCGAACCCACCGGAAAAGAAAAAATGGAAATGCTGTTCAGAGACAACCTGAACCTGCTTGTGGGGGCTGCGGGAATCATCCTCCTCTTTCTGTACTACATGATTGCATGGGTTAAAGTCGGAAAAGACCCTGCTCCGGGGCCGATTGTACCCTTGTACGAGCCGCCGGACGGATTATCCCCGGCAGCAATGCGGTATATCAAGCGGATGGGGTTTGATAAAAAAGCCATGTCCGCCGCCATCTTGAATCTCGCAGTGAAGGGCTGGCTCAGGATTGAAGAAGATGATGGAGACTATACCCTAATCCGGCTGGAGAACGGCCGCGAGAAGCCGTCACCGGAAGAATCCAGATTATTTACAAAGCTTCTGGGGCCCAGGCCGGAAATTATGCTGGATAACAGCAACGCATTGACAATTCAGAGCGCGATGCAGGCTTTTCAAAATTCTTTAAAAAATCATTTTATGAAAAAGTATTTCAAAAAGAATACCGGATGGTTTGTTCCCGGGGTTCTGCTTTCAGTTCTTGTCCTCCTGGCGGTCGGGGCATTGTCGCCTCTGGCAGCGCCCTCCTTGTTTATGATCCTGTGGCTGGCCGGTTGGACAGGGGGCGTACTGGCGCTTGCCGGTGCCGCTTTCAGCAGCTGGAAAAGTGTATTTAAAGGCGGCGGAAAACCCGGCAGTGCCATTGTAACCACTGTCTTTACCCTGCCTTTTCTGGCCGGTGAAGTCGCCGGAATCTATATGCTGGGAAAATCCTCCGGTTATACAGCCATTGCCATTCTTATTATCGTTATTTTTCTTGATGTACTATTCTACTGGCTGTTGAAAGCGCCCACATTGTTCGGACGAAAGGAAATGGACAAAATCGAAGGGTTCAAACTTTTCCTTTCTGTTTCTGAAAAGGACGAACTGAATTTCAAAACTCCTGTAAAAAAGACACCGGAACTTTTTGAAAAATATCTCCCTTACGCACTGGCACTCGAAGTTGAAAACCAGTGGGCGGAACGCTTCGCCAATATCCTGAACACAGAGCTGTCACGGGAACAGGGCGGTTATCGTCCCGCCTGGTACAGCGGAACCGCCTGGAATACTCTCGGGGCGGCCGGCTTTGCTTCTTCCCTCTCTTCTTCATTCAGTTCGGCGGTTTCTTCTTCTTCCGTACCTCCCGGTTCCAGTTCCGGCGGCGGGGGCGGTGGTTTCTCCGGAGGCGGAGGAGGCGGCGGCGGGGGCGGCGGATTCTGACCACCGCTTTTTACCGCTTCCCTGAAACTTTCGGGGCAAAAACCGGTATAATTTTTTAACTGAATTTTTCAGGAGGGGTGTATGAATCTGAAGTTCCGTCTGTTTTTCCTGCTTTTCATCATTCTCGGCCTTACTGCCGTTCCTGCTTCCGCCATAAATAAAGTTGTTGCAAGCTATACGAATCTTCCCATCCGTCTGGATGGGAAACTGGATGAGCCTGCCTGGAAACATGCCGGAATTATCGCTGATCTGGTTCAGCAATCCCCCCACCCCGGGGAGCCCACTCCTTTCCACACAAAAGTTTATGTTATTACAACCAACCGGGCACTGTACATCGGAATTCAATGTACCGATCCCAACCCTTCCCGGATTTCAGTTCATACCATGCAGCGGGACAGTGAAATGGAGGGAGATGACAAGGTTGCGGTACTTCTTGACACCTTCGGCGACAACCGAACCGGTTTCCTGTTCCAGGTCAACCCGGCCGGTGCCCGGACAGACGGCCTGATTTCCGGCCCGGAAAGCATGTCTCTGGACTGGGACGGTATCTGGAATGCCCGAACCCGGCGGACAAAAACCGGCTGGACAGTGGAAATGAGAATCCCCGCCCACACCCTGAGATTTACACCGGGGCAGGAGGTCTGGAAAATGGATGTGCAGCGCTGGGTAGCGCGGAAACAACTGAGCCTGCGCTGGGCCGGCACAACGCTGGACTGCCATCGTTTTGATATGCGCCATACCGGAGCCCTGGCCGGAATGAAGCGCATGAATCAGGGACATGGATTTTCGGTTTCCCCTTACGGGGTGGTGAATACCAACCAGAATTTTCAGGACGGGCACAGTGCATTGAAAGCAACGGCAGGACTTGACCTCCGGTACAGCATCACCCCGGGAATTTCCGGCATGCTGACATTGAATACGGATTTTGCGGAAACAGAAGTGGATACCAGACAGGTCAACCTGACCCGTTTCAGCCTCTTTTTTCCTGAAAAGCGCGAATTTTTCCTGGAAGGCTCCAATCTCTTTAATTTCGGAACCGGACTTCATGAAGATTTTATTCCCTTCTACTCCCGCCGCATCGGGCTGTATGACGGCAAGCAGATCCCCATTGATTTCGGAGTGAAAGTCATGGGGCAGCAGGGGCCGTGGTCCATGGCAATGCTGGATGTTCAAACCAGAGATTCGGACAGCGTCCCTGCCACCAACATGTTTGCCGGGCGGCTGACATATGACGTAAACTCCCACCTCAGAATCGGAACCATCATGACAAACGGAAATCCGGACGGCATTTCGGACAATACAATGGCAGGCGTGGATGCACTCTGGACAACATCCACCTTCCGGGGAAACAAAAATTTCAGTATCGGAGGCTGGTTTGCCGGAACATCCGGAGACCTGGAAGCGGGACGGAAATCCGGCTGGGGCTTCAAAGTGGATTATCCCAACGACCTCTGGGACATGAGTATTACCTACAAAGAATTCGGGGACGCAATGGATCCCGGCCTCGGTTTTCTGCCCCGGCCCGGAACCCGGCAGCTGTCACTGGGAATGGCTTACCAGCCCCGGCCCGGAGGCAGGCTGGGAAACTGGGTCCGCCAGATGTTTTTTGAGTCTTATTTTCGCTATGTGGAAAGCCTGAAAGGTGTTACCGAATCCTGGCGCCTGTTCACCGCGCCTTTTAATGTGGACACCCAGTCCGGTGCCCACTTTGAATTTAACATTGCGCCCCAATACGAATTTTTGTATGAACCCTTTGAAATTTCCGACGGTGTATTCATTCCGGCAGGCGGTTACCATTTCCTGCGCTTCCGGGTAGAATTGGAATCTCCCCGTTCCAATCCCTTTGTCATCGGAACATCCACCTGGTTCGGAGAATTTTACACCGGGCGGTTGACCCAGGCACGGGCCTACCTCCACTGGTCCGGTACCGGCGGCCATCTACATATGGAACTTCAAACGGAACATGACTATGGTTATCTGCCACAGGGAAACTTTGTGGAACGGCTCTGGCAGTTTAAACTTGTTTATGCCTTTACCCCGGATCTTGTTCTCTCAAGTTACACCCAGTATGATAACAGTTCCCGTGAAATCGGTGTAAATAACCGGCTCCGTTGGACCATTGCTCCCGGACGGGACATATTTCTGGTCTGGAACTACGGTTGGGAACAGCCATTGTACCGTCCGCTGAGCCGGAGCATTCCCCTATCCAATCAAATTGCACTGAAATGCCGCTGGACCTGGCGCTGGTAATCCTCTCCCGCGCAGACGAAGCTTCGCATCAGGCGTAGGAAAAGGGGCAATCGGAAAAATTCAGCACAAGTGTTTTGTAACCGGGGACGGGAAGAGATTCGATCATACGTTTTTCCGTAGTACTGACATTGGAACGGGCCATGGGATTAAGTTTATGAGGCAAATATAACCGACCGACAAACCCTGTGAATATTATTGCGGCAAATACGTAAAACATCAGTTCAAACCTTTCCTTCCGGTACTCTTTCATAAAAGACATTATCACACACCTGTCAAATACGGAAAGCATCATACGGGAAAACAAGTCATCCGAATCCCGAAAGAGCAGGGAAACAGCGGTCAGATGTAACAAATTGTTAAACTTTTTTATATTCCACGATGACTTGGTTTCTCGGATGATTCCAATTGCCGATGTAATCAGCGGTAAAACCATTCATTTCTCCAAAATCAATCATTTCCTCTTGGGTATAGGAAAAAATGGCATGGGCATGGGATTTTTTAGGATTTTTTATCTTTCGATCCGTCTCAAAATAAGTGGCATAAAAAACACCATCATCTTGAAGATATAGGTAAAGTTTTCTGAAACAGAGAGTTATCAGAGCAGGCGACAAATGGGTGAATAATGATTGGGCAATAGCAAAATCTGCTTTTTTTTCAAATTTCTCAAATTCAAATGAGTCTGAAATAACGATGTTCGGTTCCTTTTCTGCCCTGAGCGCCGGGTCGAGCTCATTTTCCAAACCTGCTTTAACAAGACTCCCTTCCTTCTCGATTCCCAAATAATGCGAAGCCTGAAGGTAAGGTATCACCTTTACACCCAGACGCAATGAGCCGCACGCAATATCCAGTAAAAATGAATCCGGTTTTAATCCTTTCCTTAAAAGGAAATCAAATTGTAATTGTCCAATTTCATCCCACATCCCCCCGACATACTCCCGATGGCCCCGTTTTTTTATTCCTTGCTCTCCTTCGGGGTTAAGAAAATCAATAGGTACTACTTTTTTTATCAATCCCTTCAACATTGATTTCACAGTTGCCTCCTGACTTTTATTTTAGCACGGCACAACCCACAGAAAAAGAATCTATTACCGGAATAATTCCCCGTCCTTGCTGTTTTCACGGATCCGGGCGGTCAATTTTCAGTTGCCATTGCGAACCAGTCCGTAAAGAAAAAATTTTTCTCCGATCTGGCCTCCTCTACCGGATTGATGCTGGCACTTTCTTTCATAATTGGCCAGTTCCGGGATTTCCAATATGATTCATATCAGTATGTTACATTGTTTTTAACAGGAAGCTGTCCCCGAATCCACCGAATTCCCACCATAAACTGTGATACTCTCATATCAACCGGCGCAGAAAACGGGGGAAGGCCGGTTCTCCTCATCTCTGGCATCTTCCGTACGTACCGGTACAGAACGAACATGCAAACATAATGGAGAAAAAAATGATTTTTGTAGATAAACCATTCGTGTCGGATTTTTTAAAAGAAACAATTGAAAAAAACGGTTTTCCTGTTGTCAAAACAGAAATTGCCAAACAACTGGGTTTTGGAAACACAGCCAACGGACTTGAAGAAAACATCGTGATTCAAAAAGTAAAATCCTCAGATAACATCCCCATCTACATTACATCTGAAAACTCTATCGGGTGGATAGCCCAGAACCTGTCATTCAGTGATCTTCCCCTCAAAATTTCCTTATTCAAAGACAAAGTAAAATTCCGGACACTGACAAAACCAATTTATCCTGATTTTTATTTCAGAGAAATACAATTAGACGAATTGGACAATCTGCCTCTGCACAACCTTCCTGTTCCGTTTATCATAAAGCCTGCCGCTGGTTTTTTCAGCATCGGCGTTTACAAAGTCACAGGCCCGGACAAATGGGAACAAACAAAAAAAACTCTCAAAACTGAAATTCTCAATGCCCAAAAATTATATCCGGCAGCCGTTCTGAATACAACATCACTTGTCATCGAACAATATATTGAAGGGGAAGAATTCGCGTTTGACGCCTACTTCAATGCCGCAGGAGAACCTGTTATTCTCAACATTTACAAGCACATATTTTCTTCCGGCGAAGACGTAAGCGACCGGGTTTACATCACATCCAGGGAAATCATAGAAAGCAACATAGAACAATTTACCGCATTTCTGCAGGAAATCGGAAAACTGTCAGGTGTGAAAAACTTTCCTGTCCATATTGAACTCAGGCGTGATCCGGCCGGCACAGTGCTGCCGATCGAAATCAACCCATTGAGATTCGGCGGCTGGTGCACAACCGCCGACATGACCTACTTTGCCTATGGATTTAATCCCTATGAGCTTTACTTTTATCAAAACCGCCCGGATTGGAACACGATCCTGAAAGGCAAAGAAGGAAAACTATACAGCATAATCGTTCTCGACAATTCCACAGGTATTGAGGGGAATAAAATATCGGCATTTAACTACGACTTGTTACTGTCCGATTTTGAAAAGCCGCTCGAATTGCGGAAAATTGACTACAGAGAATATCCTGTTTTCGGATTCTTATTCACAGAAACAAGAAAAGAAAATTTCATTGAACTGCAAAGAATTCTCAAATCGGATTTAAATCAATACATTACCGTCAAGTAGTATCAAGAATTTTTCGCACATTTGAATTCAGCCCTTCGAAATCGGCAAATGCAGGCTGATTCTCATCATGGGTGGATTTTGGGGCCGATTCAGGAAATTTCATCGAATGTGCAATTCAGAAGCGGTGGGAAAACGGAACAAGAGCCATTCACCAGTTTTTACGGGGTGATTCAACAGCCCCCCAGGTTTCCCGGGTTTCCGGAATTATTCCTGTCGCCATTTTTCCCTTATCTGGAAATAATATTTATAATCAATAAGATGATAGAAAACACTGCCGCATATAGCATTGTTTCTTTGCTGGTCTTAAGGAGTTTTATACGCACAAGATATTCCTTTTCCGACATTTTCTCTCTCCAATTATTAAACACATCTCCATTCTTCTCAAACAAGAACATAATTATGTACCCGAATGTGGACACAAAAAACAATATTATCGGTTCGATGTACATAAGAAATTAACCTCCATCACTTCGTTTCGCTATCATCTCAGTTAAAAACAAGCTCTCTGGGGGAAATTATTCCCCACCTGCAGAACCACCCACCGATAATTCGCCGAAAGCGCAGTGATTCGTGGCCAGTAATTTGTAATTTGTTGATCAGAAAATGGGAATCAGATGCAGTCTGCAACACGTCTCCAAATGTTCGGTTTGGATTATTCTATCATTTTTGGGAGAAACATGGCTGTATTTTGCCGGAGGCTTTCTCAATAGCCCCACAATCTCCACTTTTTTGAGATGACTGTCCCTGGTTTATCTCTGGTTTATCTACTTGCACCTATTTGTCAAGTTTGGGTACCATCTTATCTCTGGAATTTTCCAAACTTCGCAGGGTTTCACTCAGTAATCTATCCTTTCTAGAAACTTCGCCCAAATACTGTATCAAGATACACGACTCACTTTTCCCAACACCTATCACTTCCACAATGAATGGAATGTTCTCATACAGGTTTCCCCTTTCCTTTGTGTTGTTAGCAATTCCTTCATAAACTCTTATATCACTGCCAAATTTACGTTCTTTAAGATTACCGCTTTTGAGGGATATTTTTGCAACCGTCAATTCGGCCATTTCATCAATAACTCTAATCAAAGCCACTAGGGAAGTAGACTTTGTGTCGATAATTTCAAGCCCTTTTTGCGATTTTTCTATGTAATAATCCGAACCCAGAGATAGCTGGTAATCTCCCAAGTTGACACAATTTGAGCTGAATTTTCGTAGAATGATAAATCTACATTCAAAGATTTCCATTGAAATACAAACTATAACAATCAAAACAAACGACCATTTTTCAAATTTCTTCATTATCTCCTCCAAAATGTAGTTATTTCCCACCTTCGATAGTCTTTCTCATTCGGGCATAATTCCGGGGGACACATTACCAATCTTTTCCCCTTTGTTTTCTATTGTTCCATAAATATCTTACTTGTATTTTGAGGATTAAGGTTTCCGCATACTAGCTTCATCGGCACTTCCTGTGGATAAAAAGCTGCTTGTTATCGTAAAAATTAGTATATCTTCTGGCGTGGGAAATTGCCAGTGGGAAATGCAGCTGGCTGTTTAATCGTACATTCCCCCTTGACAAAATTTTTTAGTAATCTGTCCCCGGAATTTTTTACAGAAACCGTGGGGAAACGGAACAAGAACCATCTATCGGTTTTTACGGACTTTTTCAACAGCCCCACTGTCCCCGGGTTTCTAACAGTTTTGTTTTCTGCATCTTCTTGGTATTTTTGCCCGCGTAGTCATCAGCGGGGAATAAGAGAGAAGCAGACAGCAAACACAAAAAAAGCAGGCATTTCTGCCTGCTCAAGTCGTTATGATGGAATTTAAAAGGGTTCTTACTTATTATTTGACCACGAAGACGATGGCGAACATGTAGAGCACCAGCGATTCGATAAAGGCCAGACCAATCAGCAAAGTGGTCCGGATATTACCGGTCGCGCCGGGATTTCGCGCCGTGCCTTCGCATGCTGCCATAACGGCCTTGCCCTGGCCCAGCGCACCGAACGCGGCGGCAAAGCCCATAGCCAGTGCGCCCGCCACTGCCCCATAGGGAATTCCAGTGGACGCGGCTTTGGCAGCGTGTGTCGCCGCTTCCTGTGCCATTGCCGGCTGAACGGCAAACAGCACTGCGGCAACAGTGATGGAAAACAATAAAAATCTTTTCATAGAACCTCCAGATATGATCTATACTCAACGGCTTCGGAAACCGTTAAGAACCTTGAAAATCAGTGTGATTCTTCCACAGCCCCCGCCAGATAAATGATGGCGAGCAGCACAAATACGAGGGTTTGAATAAAACAGACAAAGAGGCCCAGCCCCAGTAGGGGAATTGGAATCAGGAAGGGCACCAGGCTGAGAAAAACACCCAGAACAATGTGGTCCCCCACCATATTGACAAAAAGACGGATGGCCAGTGAAAAGGGTCGGGCAAGATGAGAAATAATTTCAATGGGAATAAAAAGAATGGACATGGGAATTCGCAATGCCAAAGGCCCCTTCGGCGCGATAAACTGCTCTAAATATCCCAGGCCGTGTTCTTTGAACCCGTGGTAATTATAATAAATGAAAACCGCCACCGCGCAGGCCGCTGTAGTATTCAAATTCCCGGTTGCCGGAGTGAGCCCCGGAATCAGGCCGATGGTGTTGGAAATAAAAATAAAAATCCCAAGGGCGGTAATAAAAGGTAGAAACTGACGCCCTCTTTTCCCGATATTATCCAGCAGCATTGCATCCATTGCTTTCAAAACCCCTTCATAAAACTGCTGCGCCGGGCCCGGAACCAGTTCCGGGGTCTTTCTCATCAGCACAAAAACAACAATGGAAATGATGAAAACAAGGGTCGTCATCACAATCTGATCCGGAATCTGAACGTGAAAAATTGAGTTAATCAGCAGCGTGAGAATCGAAACTTCCTGATGCATCCTTCTGGTCTCCTCCGTCAATAAAAGGATAGGCGATAAGGGCAAAAACAACTGCCGTTAAGCCTGCAAACGCCGGGATTTTTAAAAAATACCGCCACGAAACTATACCATAGAGCAATACCCCGATCAAGGGATAACGCAACATTCCGAGGACAATTACAATCAAAACACCCTTGCCGGGATTTTTCTGAACTACCTTTTGGGTAAGTGCTTCAAGATAAATAAAGTTAACAGCGACCACAAGAAACGTTGCCATAAAATTCAGCATTGCGTACAACCCGCCCCAGACAAAGAACACCACAAAACCCACCGCGCCGTAGCCCAACATTCCCAGTTTAATTCTTCCTTCAGTCGTTTCCGGAAGTTTCATTTCTTTTCTTTTTCCTCCCGCTCTTCCCTTTCCAGCCGGTTCAGTTCCGCGTTGAGGCGGAACACATTGATAAATGCCGCGGCCACTCCGAACAGGCTGAAAACTATTGTCAATACCGGATAGAGGTGAAACCATTTATCCAGATAGCGGCCCATGAGGTATCCGATTCCGATACTGACAGGAAACTGAATCCCCACCGACGTCAACTCCGCCAGAATCCTTTTTTGCCGTCCGTCTTTCTCCTCTTTCATGGTTGCAGGATACAGCAGGGAACCACCGGTGTAAACCCTGATCGTGAAGATTCGTATATCTTTGGGCGTGGGAAATTGCCAGTGGGAAATTCGGCTGTATTGGGGGCACAGGCACCACCATCCGGCCCAATCCGTCGCGTTCATTCCTGGGGGTGAGAATCCTCTCCCTCCCCGGAATGATTTTAAGGAAATGTATTCCGTTTATCTATGGCGCCCCGGCTGCGTCGCAGGCCGGAGAAAAGAACGTTTCCGGTGCCTATCCCCATTCTGTTCTCATCCGGTCAGCCGTCTCAGCGAATAAACGCCCGGCCCCGTTCCCACCGTATACGCTCCCCGTCCCTTCTTCTGAATAATTGTTCCCCCGAAGAGGCTGTATGCTTCCCGGATAAATCCCTTGGAGC
>JAADGL010000011.1 GCA_013152385.1 Acidobacteriota bacterium | reverse complement strand
GGAATCAGGCCGCCACCGCCTTTGAGGGGGAATATGACGAGACCATGCCTGTATTGCAGAATGGTGTTCAGATCGGTGCCGTGGGGGTTGTGCAGCAGCCGGTCGCTGTGCCGCAGAGAAAAACCCCGAACGGTTCCCTCCCTGTGCTGCTGGCTTTTGTCCTGCTGGGGTTGATTGCCCTGGGAAGTGAGTTTGCAGTTACCCTGTTCGCGTTTCTTCTGTTGATTCAAACCGCTGTTTCCCCTCTGCCGGCTTATCTCTTCCTCTTTGCCGGGGCGGTGTATTTCAGGAGCCGCCGCAGCCCGGCACTCCGGTATTGGCTGAATCCGCTGTTTGCCGGGTTTATGGGAATTTTTTTTGTGCAGCTCTTTTCACATGGATTCAACGCTTTTCATTTTTACGAAGCACTGTACCATTCGCCTTCCCTTGCTGTCCTGGGGTTCGCCTGGATGGCGGCGGCATTTTTTTCCGCCACCCGGTTTAACCGGCTGTCTGTCCTCATTTTTCTGGCCATCCTGTTTTTTTCTTTTCCTGCATTCATCCTCTGTGTACTGACCGCAGGGGCGGCGCTTCTTTTTCATCGGATGGAAAAGCCCTGGCACGCGGTATTTTTGATTCTGATTACGGCGGGGCTTGTGCTGGCCGCTTTGTACGGGGACACGTATTTCAGGATGCGCCGCCTGCTGGTTGAAAGTGAAACAAGGCCGGCGCAGATGGAGGCTGCCGCATTTCGGGATTTGGATCACTATCTGCACCTTGCGGAAACCGGCGGTTTTCGGGATTTGCTGGATTATCTGAAAAAATCGGGCCTGGTGGATTCTTCTTATGATTTTGAGGCGGTTTATTTTAATCAGATCGGTGAGATTCTCGGATCCTATTCCCGGGGGCTGCCGGAAGTGATGAGCCTCCCTGCCGAGCATTCGGTGGAGACACTGCCTGCCGGGCGGGGGGAACGCCGGGTGGTGGCGGGCACCGCGCCGTTCAAATACGGTATTTTGTCCCTGCGTCTCTCGGCAGACGTGTATACCCTGCCGTTCTTAAAACCGCAGGGTGTGTACAGCGGGAGTTTCCGGATACGGGAAATGTCGGGAAAGACTGTTATCCGGATTGAAACACCGGGGATTTTCAAAATTTTGTCCGACCTTGCTTTTCTGGTGTTGCTGGGCATGATTCTCTACGTTGCTTTTTCAAGGCTGACAGGGCCCGGTACCCGGGGCCTCTTTGCCCGGACTGTACTGGGGCAATTCGCGGTTTTAACCGGTTTTTTGACCCTTGTGGGGATTCTGCTGATGTTTCAATCCCGCTCTTTTACCCGAAGCGTGTCAAAAGAGGGGCTCTACCGGACGGCGGATTTGGCCAGCCAGCTTCTGGAACGGGATGAATCCATGCTTTCGGACAGCTATCTCGGTTTTCTGAAAACACTGATTCACGGAGACTATTCTTTGTACAGCGAGGGGATGGTCGTGTTCAGTACGAATCATCTTGAAACGCCGGTTCTTCTGGATTATCCGGCGTATTTGAAATCAACGCAGCCGGGAGACCGGGAACCGTTTATCGAGGGTGATTTTCTCTACGTTCCCCTTTCCCTCTCCCGCTATCCTTCCGCTGTATTGCAGGTCCGCCCCATCGGAAGCTGGGAGACCACGCCTTTTCTCAACGGAGCCCGGGCACTGATGATTGTCCTTGTGCTTTTTCTGCTGGTTTCATTTTTGATTTCCGCCTATTTGACACGGAAGCTGGTGGACCCGATTCGGGAACTGGCTGCGGCATCGGAACGGATTTCCAGGGGTGACTACAATGTGAAGATTCGCTACGATTACGACGATGAAATGCAGACCTTGATTCTCTCCATGGAAGAGATGGCAAATTCATTGAAAAATCAGCGGTTGAACCTTGAAGCACTTCTGGCAAACGTTTCTTCCGCAGTGGCACTGGTAAACGAGGACGGGGAAGTGGTGGCATCCAACCCTCTTTTCGGGAAACTTCCTCCGGCGGTAACGGAAGGGCTCATTGGCAGGGAAGTGGCGTTTCAAAACAGAACCGACTTTGTCTTTCAGGGGCGTACCTATCAAATTGCCGTTGTCAGGCTTGAAAACCGGAACCGGGTAATCATTGTGGACGACGTTACCGATGTTGTCCGTGCCAGCCGCTTCTCCGTCATCGGGGACATGGCGCGGCAGGTTGCCCACGACATAAAAAACCCATTGACTCCGATACGGCTCAACGCGGAATTTCTGGATTCGGTGGCGAAACGGAATCCGGAAAAACTTCCGGAAGCAATTCCCCGTGTGGTGGCGAATATTCTGAAAAAGACCGAAGAACTGAAAGCCATTTCAGCCCAGTTCTCGGATTTGGTCCGTGCTTCACGGAAATCATCCGGCAGCCTGCGTTCCATCCGGTTGAAGGAATTTGTAAACTCTCTGTCGGAAACGTATCCGAACCTGAAAGTTGAAGTCACCGGGCCGGAAGTTTCCGTGGCCGGCGACAGTCTCAAACTGACCCGTGTTCTGGGCAACCTTATGGAAAACACTTACAGTTTTGCAGGAGAATCCGGTGAAGTGAAAATTAAAATCATTGAAGACAACAGCCGTGTAATTCTGGATTACCGGGATAACGGGGAAGGGATTCCCGAAGAAAACGTTTCCCGGGTATTTGAACCCTATTTTTCCACACGGGAAAGCGGTACCGGGCTCGGGCTCTTTATTTCCCGGGAATTCATGCGGGAAATGGGGGGAGAAATCGAAGCGGTGCCCTGTGATACCGGTGCCCGTTTCCGCATCACCTTGAACCGGAGCGGTGAGGAAAGCCATGTTTCGGGAAATTCTTAATGACCGAATCAGCGGTTCCAGCCAGCTTCTGGAAGCCGCACTGAACTGGCTGGAAAAACTGGCAGCCTCGCAGTCGCCGCTGCCGGATGGCGCGTTGGAGCGCCTGTTGAATGTTCACCGGGGAATGGCGTGTTTCTATCACCTGAAGCGCTTTTTTTCGGAAAATGATTTATCTGTGGAAACCTTGACTGAATTTCGCCGGGGTGCGGGAGCGGAAGAAAAAAATATGCTGGACGCGTTTCGAAACGCCTTTCCCGCCGCTGTCGGCCGGACGGCGGTTTACAGCAATTCCGGCATGGTGGCAAAAGCGCTGGCGGTATTGAACCGTCCCCTTGAAGTGAACGTGGCACTTTGCGCTCCTGAAGGGGAGGGCAGGGCAATGGCCCGGTCTCTGGCCGAAATTCCGGAACTCTGTCCCCTTCTCCTGCCCGACGGCGCCTATTTCAGCCGGATTGCGGACGTGCAGGCGCTGGTTATCGGTTGTGACGCTGTCAGCCCCGGATTCATTGTGAACCGCAGCGGAACCCGGGCGGTGGTGCGTCTTGCCGCAGCAGCGGGGATTCCGGTTTTCGTGGTGCCCGGGGCGCTGAAAATGTTAAGTGACGGGGAAATCCTTGCAATGCCCCTGAAACAGGGCGGGCCGCCGGCGGGGGATGATTCGGTGAAATGGGAAAATCCCATGCTGGAACGGTTGAGGACGGAAAATATTACCGTTATCGGCCGCGATTGAGAGAAAACGGGGATATCGTACAGGAAAACAGGGAGGGGACGCGAAGAATTACATCTTTTCCCTGAAATTGATATCAATGGTAAACCGCATGGTTTTTAAATTGATGCTTTTGGGAACTTCAATGGTGATGGGCAGGGAATAGTGGTAGCGGTCAATTCGAATGGGCGTGCCGGGGAATGCCTGAATGCCGTCATCCACCGACGGTTCTGTTTCTGCCAATGGTTCCCCTTCCGTTTCTTCCGGATTTTCCTTAATTTCCGAATCCGCAGACAATTCTTCCACTTCTTTCTCATCATCGGAATCAACCGATTCTTCCAGCAGCTGAACCTCGTAGGAATTGCTCAGCTCATCCCTCTTTAATTCTTCAAGGTCGGCGGAAAAGGAATCCGGATAGGGAAGGTCGGAGAGGGAAATCGAGTCGTCCATGCCCTGAACATCCATATCATCCACTTCCGAAACCGGTTCTTCCCCCTGCTGGGAAATGATTTCTTCCGTTGCCAGTTCTTCCAGCTCCACATCGTACTTTTCCGAAATGTTGAGCAGGACAATCCGGGCAATCTCACGCAAGGTTTCCACAACACCGTCCCCGGTAATCGCGGAGGTTTCAAAAAACGGAACATTAAAGCGGTTCAGTTCTTTATTCAGTGTTTCCACGTCCAGAATATTGTTCAAATCCCGTTTGTTGTATTGCATAACGTGGGGAAGCTCTTCCAGTTCAAAGCCCAGCGCCCGGAGATTTGAAATCAGATTTCCGAAACTGTCAATATTGGCCTGAAGCATATCTTTCTGGGAATCCGCCACAAAAACAATTCCGTCGGCGCCTTTCAGCACCAGTTTTCTCGTGGCATCGTAAAAAACCTGTCCCGGGACAGTGTAAAGCTGAATTTTTGTGTTAAGCCCCTTGATTTGCCCCAGTTCGATTGGCAGGAAATCAAAAAACAGGGTTCGGTCGGTCTGGGTGGCAAGGGAAACCATTTTCCCTTTTTTGCTCCTTGGAATATGTTTGTAAATGTGCTGCAGGCTGGTTGTTTTTCCACATAGGCCCGGCCCGTAATACACAATTTTTACCGTTACTTCGCGAGACGTATAGTTAAAATTAACCATTTTTTTCTCCTTGCGATAATGTAGCATATAATGACGTATTTTTGCAAAAAAAACCGTAAAAAAACTTGAATGAGCGCTCATTCAGTTTTATAATGTTTATATCTGAAAACCTGGAAGGAGGAAGATATGCGTGACGCAGTAATCGTTGCCGCAAAGAGAACACCAATTGGGCGCGGCAGAAAGGGCCTGCTTGCCAAGGCAAGGCCGGATGATCTTCTGGAAAAAGCCATTACCGGATGTCTGGCGCAAATCGGTGAGTTTGATTATGAACAGATTGAGGATGTCCTCATCGGCTGTGCTTTTCCCGAAGCGGAACAGGGAATGAACGTGGGCCGGATTGCCTGCCTGATGGCTGGGTTGCCGGTGGATGTACCGGCTGCCACCATTAACCGTTTCTGCGGTTCCGCGATGACCGGCCTCCATGCCGCCGCCCATGCCATTATGAGTGGCGCCGGAGATATTTTCATTGCCGGCGGAACCGAAAGTATGAGCATGGTGCCCATGATCGGAAACAAGTTTTCTCCCAATCCCCGTTTTATTGAAAATGATTTTCCCAATGCCTATGTCCCCATGGGGGAAACGGCGGAAAAAGTCATTGACCGCTACGATGACAAATATGATTTATCCCGGGAAGCGCTGGACCGTTTCGGCTACGAAAGCCACATGAAAGCCATCAAAGCGCAGCAGGAAGGTAAGTTTAAAGATGAAGTGATTCCCCTGCTGGTGAATCCGAAAACCGGTGAAGTGCAGATTGCGGAAGAGGGAAAGGAAGTTCCCAAAGGTTTTGTGCTGATGGACAATGACGAATGCCCCCGGGCAGACACATCAATGGAAGTTCTGGCAAAACTGAAACCGGTATTCCGGGTCAAGGGCCGCTGCACCGCGGGGAACTCTTCTCCCATTACCGACGGCGCTTCCGTTATGGTTGTCATGGCGGCGGAAAAGGCCGCAGAGCTGGGGCTGAAACCTCTGGCACGGATTAAAGCCACCGCTGTCCGGGCGCTGGAACCGGAAGTGATGGGCCTGGGCCCGATTTATTCATCCAGAAGGCTGCTGGAACGGGCCGGCCTGACGGTGGATGACATTGACCTGTGGGAAATCAACGAAGCTTTTGCCACCCAGTCCATTGTATCCATCGGAGAGCTGGGAATTGACCCGAAAAAAGTGAACGTCAACGGCGGCGCCATTGCCCTGGGCCATCCCCTGGGCATCTCCGGTACCCGGATTTTGACCACTTTGCTGTATGAAATGATCCGCACGGACGCGAAACTCGGTGTCGGAACCATGTGTATTGGCGGCGGACAGGGCATTGCGACCCTGCTGGAACGGGTTTAACCGTAAGGGAAATGAGAGGTAAGTCATGAAAAGAAAGATTAAAAAAGCGGCTGTAATCGGCTCCGGCGTGATGGGAAGCGGAATTGCCGCTCACCTCGCAGGTGCCGGGATTCCCGTTGTCATGCTCGACATTGTCCCCCGGGATTTAAAAGAGGGGCAGAGCCGGAGCATCATCGCGGAAACATCCAAAAAGAAACTCCTGAAACAGAAACCGTCTCCGATTTTCAATAAAACCGTCCTGAAACTGATTGAGACCGGCAACCTGGAAGACGACCTGGACAAACTGAAAGATTGTGACTGGGTTGTGGAAGTGGTGGTGGAGAACCTGAACATCAAAAAAAGCCTGTTCAAAAACATCACGCCCTATCTGAAAGATGATGCGGTTCTGTCTTCCAATACCTCCGGTATCCCCATCAAACTGATGACGGAAGACTTTGACGACGGGTTGAAAAAACGTTTTCTCGTAACCCATTTTTTCAATCCTGTCCGGTATCTGAAACTTCTGGAAATCATCCCCGGTGAATTAACAGACCCCGAACTGATTGAATTTATGAAAGATTTCGGAGAAAACACCCTGGGTAAAGGGGTTGTTCTCGGGAAAGACACACCGAACTTCGTAGGAAACCGTATCGGCGTATTCGCGCTGGCAAACGCCATGCGCATCGCGCTGGAAGACGGCCTCACCCCCCAGCAGGTGGACGCGGTTCTCGGCAAAGCCATGTCCCGTCCCGGCAGTGCCGTGTTCGGCACCAATGACCTGGTGGGAATTGACACCATGGTTCACGTGGTGAAAAATTCATACGAAGCACTGGTCAACGATGAAATGCGGGACACCTTCAAAACACCGGAATTCATCGAGAAAATGCTTGAAAAAGGCCTTCTCGGCCGGAAAGTTAAAAAAGGATTCTACACCCGGGACAAAAACAAACAGAAACTTCAGCTGGATTTGAAAACCCTGGAATACGTTCCCGCGGAAAAGCCGGACTGGAAATGCATCAAGAAAGCCAAAGAAGTGTCCGACCCCGGCGAAAGAATCAAGGTTGTAATCAGCACCGACGACCCGGGCGGAAAGCTGGCGTGGAAAAACACCGCCTCCACACTGATTTACGCATTGAACCGCCTGGGCGAAATCGCCGACGACATTGTCAACATTGACAACGGCATGAAATGGGGATTCAACTGGGACCTCGGGCCCTTTGAAATCTGGGATGCCATCGGGGTGAAAGAATCTGCCGAACGGATGAAAGCGGACGGATTCAACGTACCGGAAAAACTGAACATCCTGCTGGAAAACGGTGAAACCTTCTACAAAACCGTTGACGGCGACCGCTACTACTTTGATTTTGTTAAAAAAGACTACGTAAAAGTGCCGGTACGGAATAACGTGATTTTCCTGAGCAAACTGAAAGCCACCGGCAAAGTACTGGCGGAAAACGAAGGTGCCGACATCTACGACCTCGGAGACGGCGTAATCTGCTGCACCGTTCATACCAAAATGAACACCGTGGACGACAAAGTCATTGAAATGCTCAACCGTGCCGTAGACATGGTGGAAGACAAATACGAAGCCCTGGTTATCGGTTCCCAGGCACAGCACTTCGGCGCCGGTGCCAACATCTTCATGCTGCTCCAGGCAGCGCAGGAAGGCCGCTGGTGGGAAGTGGAAGAAATTACAAAAGCCTTCCAGGAAGCCAACATGCGGCTGAAATACTGTGAAAAACCGGTGGTAACCGCCCCCTACGGCCTTACCCTCGGCGGCGCCTGCGAGATTACCATGCACGGACACCGGGCGGTGGCATCTGTTGAAACCTACATCGGCCTTGTGGAAGTGGGCGTAGGCCTTCTCCCTGCCGGCGGCGGTACCAAAGAGCTGCTGATTCGGACACTCAACGACAACCGGGTTGCGCCGGACGCCATGACTGCCACTCAGAAAGTATTTGAAACCATCGGCATGGCGAAAGTCGCGACATCTGCCAGAGAAGCAAGGGAAGTTTACGGCTACCTGCGCCCCACCGACATGGAAATCATGAACGCCGACAGCCAGATTTACTACGCCAAACAGGCAGCCCTTTCCCTGGTACGGGAAGGTTTCCGTCCGAGACGGATGAAAGAAACCGTCAAAGTCGCGGGTAAAGTCGGATACACCGCATTGATACTGGGCCTCCAGAACATGCTGGACGGCGGATTTATCTCCGAGCATGACATGCTCATTGGCTCCAAAATTGCCCACGTCCTCACCGGCGGCGGCGTACCGGAAGGTACCGTGGTCGGCGAAGACCGGCTCCTGGAACTGGAACGGGAAGCATTCGTGGAACTCACCGCGAATCCCAAAACCCAGGCCAGAATCGAGCACATGCTTAAAACCGGAAAACCGCTGCGCAACTGATTCGATTCCGGTTTTGCCGTTCACCGGGGGTAAGCGGAAACGCGTGCCCCCGGTTCTTTTTTCGGCAGCAACAGAAGCGGAACATCTTTCACTGCCCGGTTGACGTCAGCGGATAAGGCGCCTACATTCTGGTAAGAGCGGGAGGGAAAAATGAAAAAGAATCTGCTTTTTTATCTGGGCCTGTGGCTGATTGCACTGCCGCTGACAGCTGGCGGCGGTTTCCGGCCGTTTTTAAAAACCGGCAGCTGGTATCCGGCAAACCGGGCCGTGCTGGAGAACATGATGGCCCGCCTCTTTATGGCGGTTCCGAAAAAAACTTCCCGCCGTCGTCCCGCCGCATTGATTGTTCCCCACGCCGGGCTCCGCTATTCGGGCCGCTGTGCCGCCGCCGGGTTTTCCAGTTTAAACGGCTGGAAAATCGACAGAATCATCCTCCTCGGCGTGGCGCACCGGGCAGCCCTCTCCGGCGCCTGCGTATCCGATTTCGCGGTGAACCGGACCCCTCTCGGCGACATTCCGGTGGACACGAAAATCACCGCGGCGCTGGGAAAACTGCCAGGTTTTCAGGTAAATGACAGAATCATGACATTTGAACACTCCATTGAAAACGAACTTCCCTTCCTTCAACACATCCTGAAAGGGCAGCGGTTCAGCATCGTCCCGGTTCTGCTCGGCTCGGTCAATCGTGCGCAGCTGAGAAAAATTTCTGCCGAACTGAACCGCTACGTCACCAGAACCACACTGATTATCGCAAGCTCCGACCTGACCCACTATGGAAAAAGCTTCGGCTACCTTCCCTTTAAAGACCACATCCCGGAACGGCTGAAAAAACTGGACATGGGATTCTTAAAACTGGCAATGAAACTGGACGTAAACGGGCTTCTGCGCTATAAAAAAAGAACCGGAATCACCGCCTGCGGCTTTATTCCCATCTCCGTACTGATGGAAATGCTGAAAAAAAGGCCGGTCACCGCGCGGCTGGCTGACTACTACCGTTCCGGTGACAGCAGCGGAGATTACAGCCTGTCCGTGAGTTACGGTGCCGTTGTCTTTGAAAACAAAAAAACAGAAGGGGAGGACAAAATGGATGAACAAACAGCCGTGCCCCGGCAAATCAGCCATGAAAACCGGGTACTGCTGCTGAAACTGGCACGGAAAACACTGGAAGCCTACACCCGGTCGGGTGAAAAACTGAAAATAAACCTCAACGACTATCCCGAAGAACTCCGTGTCCGGCGCAGCGTCTTTGTAACCCTGAACAAAAACGGCAGCCTCCGGGGCTGCATCGGAAACCTCGGGGAGGGAGACCCGCTGCCCGTCAGCGTCCGGGACTACACAATCAATGCGGCGGCAAGCGACCCCCGGTTTCCGCCGGTTCGCCACAGTGAAGTAAAAGACATTGACATTGAAATCTCAGTCATGACCCCCTTTCGTGAAATTCCCGACTACCACCGGATTCGCCTCGGCATTGACGGTGTGATTATCTCCAAAGGCTTTTACCGGGCCGTCTTTCTGCCCCAGGTGGCAACGGAAACCGGATGGAACCTTGATCAATTTCTTTCCCGCCTCTGCATGAAAGCCGGGCTTGACCCCGACGCCTACAAAAAACCGGGGATGAAATTTTCCGTATTTCAGGCGGAAGTATTCAGCGAAGGGAGTGAATTGAAGTGACATTCAGCCGCCGGGAATTCCTGCGGAAATGTGCCGACTCCATGGCATACATCGCGGCTGCCGCCGCATTTCCGAAAATCCTTGCCCTGCCGCATTCGGCGGAAAGCCGGGTAGTGGAAGTGCGGGACAAGCGGTTGAAACGTACCGAAGACAACATGAACCCTGAAATCACCTTAAAACTGCTGAATCAGGCGCTTCGGAAACTCACCGGGGCAAAATCCGACATCTCGGCGTGGAAAAACCTCTTCAACCGCCGTGAAAGAATCGGAATCAAAATATCCTGCCTGCCGGGGCGGAAACTCTCCACCTCCGTCGGGCTGGTTCACGCCATCTCCGAAGGGCTGGGCCTCGCGGGCATCCCGGCGGAAAACATTATCGTCTGGGAGAGAACCGCCCGGGAACTGAAAGAAGCCGGGTTCACCCTCTCCCGCCATGGCGTCCGGGTGGTAGGCACCGACCAATACAAAAACGGCGGCTACGAAAACCGCATCGTAATCTCCGGAAGCGTCGGCACCTGCTTCAGTGTGCTCATGGAAAAATTCGACGCAATCATCAGCGTACCGGTACTGAAAGACCACGACATCGCCGGCATCTCCGCCGGAATGAAAAACTTTTACGGTGCCATCTACAACCCCAACAAATTTCATGGAAACGGCTGTAATCCCTACGTGGCAGACCTGTGCGCATCCCCTGAAATCCGGGACAAACTGCGCCTCGTCATTGTAGATGCCAGCCGGATACAGCTTCAAAACGGCCCCGCCTACTTTCACCGTTACGCGCTGGAATACGGTGGCCTGCTGGTGGGCACAGACCCGGTGGCAGTGGACGCCGAAGGGTGGCGGATCATAGACCGGCAACGGGTCAAAAAAGGGCTGAAAACACTGAAACAAGTCAACCGGCAGCCCGGCTACATCGCCGCGGCGGAAAAACGGGGGCTGGGCCACATGGAGGGAAAATACATTGACAGAATTATCCTGTGACAAAGTTACCCGGAGGGAATTTCTGAAACTCGGTGCCGCCGGCATCGCATGTTCCGCCTGTGCCATACCGCTGATTGCCGGAGAAACCAACGGCCATGAAGCCGAATACTACGAAAAACTCAAAGACGGAAAAATCAAATGCCACATCTGCCCCCAGGAATGTGAAGTTACCGACAGAGAACGGGGCACCTGCGGCACGCGTGAAAACCGCGGCGGAAAATACTACACCCTCGTCTACGGCCAGATTGCGGCAGCCAACATCGACCCCATAGAAAAAAAACCGCTCTTTCACTACCACCCCACAAAAAAAGCATTCTCCATCGCCACACCGGGCTGCAACTTCATCTGCAAATTCTGCCAGAACTGGGAAATCTCCCAGAAGCGCCCGGAACAAGTCAAAACAATCGAATTCTCGGCAAAAAGCGTCATCTTCAACGCCCGGAAACACCGCTGCCCCATCGTGGCGCACACCTACACCGAACCGGTAATATTTTTCGAATTCATGCGGGACTGCGCCAGAATCGGCAAAAAAAGCGGCATCCCCAACGTCATGATTTCAAACGGCTTCATCAAAGAAAAACCCATGCGGGAACTCTGCCGCTACTTAGACGCGGTAAAAATAGACCTGAAAGCATTTACAGACAGCTACTACCAGAAAATCTGCGGCGGAAAACTGAAACCCGTACTGGACACCATCCGCGTTGTAAAAGAAGAAGGCACCTGGCTGGAACTGGTCGTCCTCATCATCCCCGGACTGAACGACAGCCCGGAAGAAACCGACCGCATGACAAAATGGATATACCGTGAACTGGGGCCGGACGTACCCCTCCACTTCTCCCGGTTCTACCCCACCTTCATGCTGCAGAACATTCCGCCCACCTCTCCGGAAACCCTCTTTCGCTGCCGGAAAATCGCTCTGAACAACGGCCTTCATTTCGTGTACATCGGCAACATCCTCACCGACGCGGCAAACACCTACTGCCCCGGCTGCGGTGCGCTCCTCATTCAGCGCGCCGGCATTGCCGCCGAAATCGTCGGAATGAACAAAAACCGCTGCGCCAAATGCGGCCGCCCCATCCCCGGCATCTTCGACTGAACAATCTCCCCCGCAACCTGCCGGAATGGCCGCCCATTTACACAGCTTGACCAAGTTCTTAACATACGTGTGTGCAATAAATTGCTTATGACAAAGACAACTCCAGCTTGTTTTTAAGGCGTTTCCAATCTGGCAGATGTTGCTCAAGTAGTTTGTAAAATTCAGCGTTATGGCTATGATATTGCACATGACACAACTCGTGGATAATTACGTATTCAATGCACTCTCGAGGTGCTCGTATTA
>JAADGL010000014.1 GCA_013152385.1 Acidobacteriota bacterium | reverse complement strand
TATTCTCTGGGGGAATGAGGTTTTATACTATACAGTTAAGAGTGATAATGTTATGGTGTATGGCAAAAGTTATGTGTGTTTGTTCGGCAGTTGCCGATTGAAATAGCTTGAAGTAATTGTCTTTCAAAAAAGGGGGGGGTATGAATAAGACTGTTCGACTATTACTTTTGTTTCTGATTAGTGTCTCTCTGATGGCGCAAACGAACAATGTGAAAAAAACAGAGTTGCCTCAGGGAGTATCTGCCGACTGGTGGAGTACGGTGCGAAAAAAGATACTGGAAAGTGAATATACGGTATCCAAAGCCAAAAGCAGACTTCCCGGTGTTGGAACAGCCCTCCAGGCCTTTAACCGGAAACAGGGTTTTAGAACCTGGTTTACTGAAAAAGGTATTATTGTCCATAAAAGAATAAACGAGTTACACGCAGATAATCCGGATGGGATTTTATCTCCGGAATGGACTTTTCAACTGCGTTTTACCGGATACGGCCCGATGGGAAAGGTAGAGAGAATCAATAACATTTCACCGCAGGCAAATAAAAGCAGAGTAGCCTATCCGGATGATAAAATTACACAATGGTTTGAAAACCGGGAAGACGGCCTTGAACAGGGCTTTACCATTAACTATCCGGAAGAACAGAGCACAGTTGAAATCCGAATGGCCTTTACCGGCTCCTTAACCGCTTCACTGAAAAATAAAAAGAATATTGAACTGTTCACCAAAGGCGGTATCAGAGTTCTTGAATACGGCAAGCTCCTGGTGAAAGACTCGGAAGGGAAGATACTGGATTCTCATTTCAAGCTTCAGGGTAAACACTTATCCATTTTGATAGAGACGAAAGATGCGGCATTCCCCATTACGGTGGACCCCCTGTTTTCCACTCCGGTTTGGGCCGCAGAATCGAATCAGGCAAATGCATATTTCGGGTGGTCTGTTTCTTCTGCCGGGGACGTGAATGGAGATGGGTATGCCGATGTTATTGTCGGAGCAATCGGTTATGACAATGGCCAACCTTATGAAGGCTGTGCGTATGTCTACCTCGGTTCGGCCGCAGGGCTTAAAACCAGCCCTGTTTGGACAATAGAATCAGATCAGGCATATGCAGAGTTGGGCAGCTCCGTTTCTTCAGCGGGTGATGTGAACGGGGATGGCTATTCCGATGTCATTGTCGGGGCCCAATATTATGACAATAGCCACATAAACGCAGGTTGTGCGTATGTCTACCTCGGTTCGGCTTCGGGGCTCAATAGTACGGCAGCCTGGACTGTTGAAGGCGATCGTGCAGATGCAGAATTCGGTTCTTCCGTATCTTGTGCCGGTGATGTAAATGGGGACGGGTATTCCGATGTCATTGTCGGGGCACCTGATTACAGCAATGGCCAGACGAATGAAGGTTGTGCGTATGTTTACCTCGGTTCGGCTTCGGGGCTGAACAGCACTGCAGACTGGACTGTTGAATCCAATCAGGCAGGCCTGCAATTCGGTTCTTCCGTATCTTCTGCGGGAGATGTGAACGGAGATGGATATGCTGATGTTATTGTCGGGGCACCCGGTTACAGTAACGGTGAAACAAATGAAGGTTGTGCGTATGTTTACCTCGGTTCGGCTTCGGGGCTGAACAGTACCGCAGCATGGACCGCAGAATCCAATCAGGCAGAGGCACAATTTGGTTCTTCCGTATCTTTTGCGGGAGATGTGAACGGGGATGGATATGCTGATGTCATTATCGGAGCACCTGATTACAGCAATGGCCAGACATATGAAGGTTGTGCGTATGTCTACCTCGGTTCCCCTTCCGGGCTGAACAGTACTGCAGCCTGGACTTCTGAATCCAATCAGGCAAATACACAATTTGGTTCTTCCGTATCTTTTGCGGGAGATGTGAATGGGGACGGATACGCCGATGTTATTGTTGGAGCACCCAGTTACAGTAACGGCGAAACAAATGAAGGCTGTGCGTATGTGTATCTCGGTTCGGCTTCGGGACTGAACAGCACCGCAGCCTGGACCGATGAATCGGATCAGGCAGATGCTCATTTGGGCTGGTCCGTATCTTCCTCAGGTGATGTAAACGGGGATGGGTATGCCGACATCATTGTCGGGGCAGACGGTTACGACAATGGCCAGACAGATGAAGGCCGTGCATCTGTATATCCGGGTTCGGCTTTGGGGCTGAACAGTACCGCCGCCTGGACGGCGGAATCCAATCAGGAAGATGCAGAATTCGGTTGGTCCGTATCTTCAGCGGGTGATGTAAACGGGGATGGCTATGCCGATGTTATTATTGGAGCTCCCTATTACAACAATGGCCAGCCGGATGAGGGCCGTGCGTATGTATATCTCGGTTCGGCTTCGGGGTTGAATAGTACCCCGGCCTGGGTTGTTGAATCCAATCATGAGCGATCACGTTTTGGCTGGTCCGTATCTTCAGCGGGTGATGTAAACGGGGACGGCTATGGCGATGTCATTGTCGGAGCTTCCTATTACAGTAATGGCCAGACGGAAGAGGGGTGTGCCTTTGTATATCTTGGTTCGGCTTCGGGGCTGAACAGTACCGCCGCCTGGACGGCGGAATCCAATCAGGAATATGCAGAATTCGGCTATTCCGTCTCTTCTGCGGGTGATGTAAACGGGGATGGCTATTCCGATATTATTGTTGGTGCACCTGATTATAGCAATGGCCAGACGGAAGAAGGCCGTGCGTATTTATACCTCGGTTCGTCTTCGGGGCTGAATAGCACTGCTGCCTGGACGGCGGAATCCAATCAGGAATATGCAGAATTTGGCTATTCCGTATCTTCAGCGGGTGATGTGAACGGAGATGGCTATTCCGACATTATTGTTGGCGCACCTGATTATAGCAATGGCCAGACGAAAGAAGGCCGTGCGTATTTATACCTCGGTTCGTCTTCGGGGCTGAATAGCAAGGCTGCCTGGACTGCGGAATCTGATCAGGCAGAGGCACAATTCGGCTGGTCCGTTTCTTCTGCGGGGGACGTGAATGGTGACGGCTATTCCGATGTCATCGTCGGAGCAGTCTTTTATAATAACAGCCAAACAAGTGCCGGACGTGTGTATGTGTATCTCGGTTCGATTCCGGGGCTGAACAGCACCGCTGCCTGGACAGCAGAAGGCAATCAGGCATTTGCTTATTTCGGTTATTCGGTATCTTGCGCCGGGGATGTGAACGGAGACGGCTATTCCGATATCATTGTCGGGGCATATCTTTTCGACAATACCCTGTCGGATGAAGGCCGTGCGTATGTCTACCTCGGTTCGGCTTCGGGACTGAATAGCACGGTTGCCTGGACAGCGACGTCTAATCAGCAGTATGCAAAATTTGGCTCTTCCGTGTCTTCAGCAGGTGATGTGAACGGAGACGGCTATTCCGATATTATTGTCGGAGCACCTCTGTATAAGGATGGCCAGACGAATGAGGGGAAAGTTTATGTATACCTCGGAAACGATGGCCCCGGCTTTTCTATGACACCGGGTCAGTTCCGATCCGACGGAATCACGCCTATTTGTCTGTATTTGACGTCTGATTCCGGGAATGCCATTACAGTTAAGCTTCGTGCGCATAGTCCAATGGGCCGGACAAAGATCAGACTTCAGTGGCAGTTCTGTTCTCTGTGGGTGCCTTTCGGACTCGGGCCGGTATCTTCTCTCTCTGTTACCGGAGAGAGCAGCGATTGGATTGACACAGGGGATGGCACCACTATGATTTCTGAAACGGTTACCGGCCTTCAGCTTAATACTCCCTATCACTGGCGGGTACGGCTCCTGTATGATTCGGTATGCGGTTTTGGCCAGATTGTCAGCCCCTGGTATTCCATTCAGAATAAGGGATGGAATGATGTGGAATTTCGAACATCCGGCCCCAGCTACACGGTATCCGGAACCGTCACCGACGGTTCAGCTCCGATTCCGGACGTCACGCTGACGTTCTCTCATGACGGGGGAACGGTGGTGACCGATGCTGTCGGGCAGTACAGTTACATTGTTCCCTACGGCACCACAACGACGATTTCGGCGTCCCATGCAGGTTATTCCAACTGGTCTCCTCCGTTTCGGGCATTGAACAACATCATTTCCGACCAGCCGAATCAGGACTTTGTGGGAACGGTCAATAAATACATCATCTCCGGTACCGTCACCGACGGCACCCATCCCATTTCCGGGGCGGCAATAACCTTTTCCCATGACGGGTCAGTGATATACACCAACACTGCCGGTGTTTACAGCGCCACCGTTCCCTACGGTACCACCACCACCATCACCCCGTCTGCGGCAGGCTACTCCAACTGGTCTCCGCCTTCCCGTACCATCACAGACATCGCGTCCAACCGGACAGGGCAGGACTTCACCGCCATCCTGAACGGGGTAACAATATCCGGAACCGTCACTGACGGTTCAACTCCGATTCCGGGTGTAACAATCTCCTTTTCCCATGACGGGGGAACAGTGGTAACCGGCAGTGCGGGAACATACAGCTACGTTGTTCCTTACGGCACCAGCACAGTGGTGACACCCTCCCTCGCCAACTACACCTTTACCCCGGACATGCTTCCCCTTGCCAACCTCACAGCGGATTCAGGGGGCAATGACTTTGTGGGGAACATTGCCCATCACAGCATTACAGCCACCGCGGGGCCCAACGGTGTGATTTCACCTTCCGGCATTATCCAGGTGGCACACGGAGCAGATCAATCGTTCACGATCATGCCGGACAGCGGCTTTCATGTGGGCTATCTCCAGGTGGACGGCGGGCTGGTAAGCCCGGCTGCCACCTACACCTTCTACACCGTTACGGCAGACCATTCCATCCACGCCAGTTTTGCGGCGGATATGCCGCCGGTCATTACGTCTTTTATCTCCGATCGGGTCTCCGGCAACCTGCCGGTACCGGTGACATTCAGTTGTGAAGCCAATACCCCGGACGGAGAAGCTATCGTCTCCTACAAATGGGACTTTGACGGGGACGGCACAGTGGATCAGACCACTACCGTCGGCAGTGTCGCCTTCCACTACCGGGTTGCCGGTATTTATGGTGCCACAGTTACGGTTTCCACAGCCCAGGGCCTGTCTGCCACATCATCACCCCTGACTATAACCATAACCGATGCGGCGCCGTTGATGCTGCCGGTGGGCCTGCCGGCACTGCTGAATAATGTACGGGGCAAAACAGATACAACAATGACAATCTGGATGGTGAACCCATTCCCGGAACCGCTGTCCGGAACACTGACGGCAAAAGACGAAAACGGCACAGATACCGGTTCCAGTTCATTTACACTGCCGGGGCACGGGAAACAGGCGGTGGATTTATCCGGTTTTGCGAAACAGGACTACAGGGACATTACACTGACAGCCGACCACTACCTGCTGGTGGTTGCGGACGTTCACGGGGACGCATTCCGCTTTACCAGTTACCAGCCCCTTGAAACAGCTTCGCTCCTTTATGCGCCCCATGTGGCGGAAGAAGTGGAGCAGTGGGATTCACTGGCTTTCCTGTCCGATTGTAAGAAAGTGGCAGTGGATATGACGGTTCACAACCAACTGACCGCACTGGATCCGGCCCTTCATTTTGACATGGATCTGACCCCCTACCTTCCGGAAACAGTAAACAGCGCGTTCTGCTGGGGAATGTTCCAGGGCCGCTCCGATAATCCCTTTGGGGGCACCAAATCACTGACCGGGATAGAGGCATTCCTGCGGAAAGGCTCCGATGGCGCCGCCATCGCACTGACCAGCCACAGCTCAACCACACTGTACATCCCTCACATCCCCACGGAGACGGACATTTTCTGGACCGGGTTTGCATTCCTGAACCCGTCTGATACCCCGGTGAATGCCACTGCCACACTGTACGACAATGCCGGCAATGTGGTGGGGACTTATCCTTTTGAAGTGGCTGCCGGGTCAAGGGTCAAAGGGATACTGAACGACCTCTTTCCGAACAGTAACGGCACCGCAACCTGGGGCACGATACAGGCAGACGGTGCCGGACTCATCGGGTTGGAGTTGTTCGGCACTTATCACAACGGAATCTGCGGATTCCCGCTGAACGGCAGAATGCTGACCACCGGAATCTTCCCGTTGACGGAAACCGCCGGCGGCAGCTGGACAGGACTGGCATTTGCCAACCCGAACAAGGGCAGTGCGCACCTGACACTTGAACTGGTGGGGGCGGACGGTGTGGCGAAAGCGGTAAATGAGGTAAAAATCCCGCCCATGAGCCGTTCTGCCGCCGTAGTGGGCAACCTCTTTTCCCTGTCTGACATGGAATCGGGAGACTACATCCGGTTCAGCTCCGACGTGGGGCTTGCTGCGGTTTCGGTATCCGGTGACGATGTCCGGAGCTGGATGAGTGCCATCGGCGCGGGCGAATAAAGGGCACCGTTCTGTTCGTTACCCTGTAAAACAAACGGGCCGCCGATCGGCGGCCCGTTTACTGTACCCTCATTCTTTCCCGAGCCGGAAATCCGGCTCAGGAAAAAAGACTTGAATCACGGGAAGAATACAAGCTGAATGATGATGAAGGTCGGAATCAGAATCGGGAGAGAATATTTCAGAATGTAGCCGAAGAAGCTGGGCATTGGAACTCCGTTTTCTTCCGCGATGGATTTGACCATGAAGTTGGGGGCATTGCCGATATAGGTGTTGGCCCCCATGAAAACGGCACCTACAGAGATGGCTTTCAGGTAAATATGATGCTGGGCGATGAGCATGTGAACCGCCTGGTTTTCCGGGATTCCGGCGTAGAACTGGCCCAGGGCGCTGTTCATAAATGTCAGGTAGGTGGGCGCATTATCCAGGAAAGAGGAGAGTGCACCGGTTACCCAGAAGTAATGGTGCGGTTCCTGAACGGCACGGATCAGGAAGGCCAGTGCGCCTTCGGTTCCCGCGCGCAGAATGGCCAGTGCCGGAATAATGGTCATGAAAATACCGGCAAAAAGGAGGGCGACTTCCAGGATGGGAAACCAGGAAAATCCGTTTTCTTTCCGCCATTTGTCAGGTGTAAATTTCATTGAGAGAAGGCCCATGATAATCAGGATACTGTCTCTTGCCATGTTCTGAATCGCCATAGGTACGCCCAGGACATGAACGGTACCGGCTTTCCAGAATCCACTGAGGAGTACGCCGCCGATGATGCCGAGTAAAAAGATCAGGTTTCGCTTCCCCGCAATGGAAAATGGTTTTGTTCCGGTGACAGCGATGTCTTCCGGGTTTTCTCTGGAGTAGTAGTAGCGGTCCATGAGGTAGAATATCGAGAGCAGTATTGCCGATGCCACACCGAGGTCCGGCAGAAGATGGAATGTGTAAAAGAAGGGTACACCGTGGAGGAAGCCGAGAAAGAGAGGCGGGTCTCCCAGCGGTGTCAGGGAACCGCCGATATTGGCCACAAGAAAGATGAAGAAAACAACGATGTGAGTTTTATTTTTTCGATTGGCGTTTGCTCTGAGCAGCGGGCGGATCAATACCATTGCGGAACCGGTTGTCCCGATCCAGGAAGACAGAAAGGTTCCGATCAGAAGAAAAATGAGGTTGGTGGAGGGTTTTCCAACCAGATCGCCACGTACCAGGATGCCGCCGGCAACGGTAAAAAGTGACCACAGCAGAATAATAAACGGGATGTAATCAATTAAATAAATATCAAGAATCTGATGAATTCCTTCACCTTTAAATACCAGTAGAAACGGCAGCGCGAAAAGCAATGCCCAGAATGTGCTGACTTTGCCGAAATGGTGATGCCAGAAATGGGGTGCCAAAAGCGGAAACAGGGCAATGGACAGGAGGATGCCGATAAATGGGATGACACTCCATAACGGAAGCCGGGTACCCAGTTTTTCTCCCTCTTCTTCTGCGGCTTTGAGTGCTTTTGTTTCTTGCGATTCCGATTGCCCGCTTTTTTGAACTGTTTCTGTTACAGTGGCTCGGCTTGTGGAAGGTTCCGGGTTTGTGCCCTGTGCCAAAGCGGAAATCGGCATGTTTATGAGAATTATCATTGCAATGAGCGCCAGTTGAATTCTTTTTCTGATCATGCTGTACCCCTTTTCTCAATTTTCCCTGCCTATGGTAAGGGATATTTTGCCTGTTGTAAACTGATAACAATCCGATTAAACTATTGTCGGCAGAGAAACGTCATTAATAGAGAAACGAGGAGGCTTTTATGTATTCGGAAGTACGGAAAGAACTGGGATTGTCAGTGGAAGAATTTGCAAACCTGATTGGTGTTCCCGCTGCGGATGTGGAGAAATGGGAGAGAGGGGCAGCTGAGCCGGATGGTGAAACCGCCCGTTTTCTTGCGGATGTGAGTATGAAACTCCGTGTTTACAAAAGAATCAGGAACGCTTCCGGTTCTTTGGGGATTTCTGACAAATATGAAGAGATGCTGGATGAGATCCGGGATCAGATTAAAGCACATCAGCCGGAAAAGTTGGTGAATATGAATGTGGACGAGGTGTTGATTGACCATATTTCTTTTGCCGTTGCGGATTATTTCAATGTTCATGAGCCGGAAATTGCCGGCAAGATTTCCAAAACGGATCTCGCGAAGCATATTTATGAGCAGATTAAATTCTTATTTTAGGAACGAACATAAGGAGAGTGGAATGCGTCATTGGGTTTTTCTGTTTCTGTTTGCGACAATGCCTCTTTGTGCCCGGGGGTTGAAGTTTGACAGCATGTCACATAATTTCGGGAAACTGCTGCAACATAAAACCGTTCACTGGGTCACCGAGGTAACCAATACAAGTAAGCATACCATTAAGTTGCTGCAGGTACGGGCAAATTGCGGATGTACCGTACCGGTACCGGAAAAAGTGCAGCTGTCCCCCGGGGAAAGCATGAAAATCAAAATTAGCTTTGACAGCGGAATGTTTCAGGGGCCCCAGGAAAAAGTTGTGACGGTGAAGACAGATGAACCCTACACGTACTTCCTATTGATTAATGTGAATGTTGTAAAGGAATATTCCTTTACACCGGGGGTAATGGAAATTCGGAATTTTGATGGAAAGGCGGTACGGGAAGTGGATCTTTCCAGCAATATCAAAAGTAAAAAGTTTACGATTGAACGGGTGGAGTGCCGGGATTCCTGTATTAAGTTGAAAAAGAATTCCCCGACAGAAGTGGAAATTACCGCTGTCGGTGATGTCTGTGAAGGGGATCATACGGTTCTGTTTTATCTGTCCGGACTCAAAGACCCGGTTTATTATCATGTTGTGGTACATCTCTTGCGGGAAATCAGGGTTGAGCCTTCCCATATTCTATTCATGGGAATTCATGCGGGAACAAAAGCACTTCGTTCTGTCACATTGAAATGGAAGATGGGGGGGTATAAGCTTGAAAAGATGAGTTGTGACGTTCCTTTTATCCGGATTGCCGGCAGTGAATCGTTGGAAGACGGACTCCGTATAAACCTGGAGAGTATTCCCGGGAAGATGAAAAAGGGCTATGGTACCGGCAAATTGAAGCTACGGATGAAAACATCTGCCGGAAAGGTTGAAAATGTGTTAGTCCCTGTCGCATATAATTTATTCTAATTGAAAATAACCAATTGAGGAGGAAGACATGAAGCGGTTTACCGGAATAATCGTGGTACTGATGTTCACCTGTGGCGTCCTGGCTGCCGGAGTGCCCAACGGGGTGATGGCAAAATTGAAACAATTGAAGGAACAACACAGGATTAACGAATACTACAGCACAGCTTTTATGGCATTGGCCCAGGCACCGGATAATCTGGACCTTCTCGATGCCACTGCGGAGGGCCTGGAGATGATAGGTGCACTGCCGAGGGCGCAGGCGGTCTGTGAACGGATTCTGAATATGAAACCCGACCGCGCACAGACTGAAAAACGGCTGGAGAACATCAAAAAGAACCTCGCAAAAATCAACGCCCGGATTCGGGAGTTGCAGGCGAAAATAGACAAGAACCCGGATAACGGTCAGAATTATGTTACTCTTGCGTTTGTTTATATCGGGTTAAAGGATTATTCAAATGCCAGAATTGCGGTAAATAAGGCGATTCAGAATGCGCCTTCAAATCCCCTTACTCAACTTGCGAGGAGTACCTACACTCAGCAGTTGGATGAGGCGACCAAAAAGGCGATTGTTCTTTCTCAGGATGCCCTCGGTGCTTACAACAAAGGCCGGGTGGCGGAGGCCTGGACCTTGTTTCAGAATGCATTTACCCTTTCTATTATCAGCCCCTTTGTCTATGAGACTTATGCAACTTTCCTTGTGAAACAGAAAAAGCTGGGCGGCGCACTGCGGGCACTGGAGGAGCAGCATACCATCCATCCGGATCCCGGGCAGGGGTTGGATCTGGGCAATCTGTGCTATCTCCTGAAGCGCTATAATCAGGCATTGGCATATTATTCGGAGGAGTTTAAGTATTCCAGATATTCTCCGAAGGCCCATTACAATATGGGACTTTGCCTGATGAAACTGGGAGACAAAAAAGGTGCGAAAGAGCAGTTTGCCATTGCATTTAAAGAAATGCCGAAGCTGAAAACAATGAAGTTGGATTCCGTCTATATTCGGGGAGTAAAATTCAAGATATGAAAAGATTTTATTTTTTTATCGCGATTTTTGTTTTGACAGCCTTCTCTTTTGCCGGAGAAGGGTTTCAGGCAACGTATTCCGTGAAAGTGACATCTCCCGGGAATCACTACGGTTATGAAGAGAAAATTACAGTTTGCGGTGACTTTATGCGTTTTCAGTTGTCTTCGGATTCTTTTCTTATCTTCAACCGGAAAAAAGGTCTTGCCTGGAAAGTGAACATGAAAGAGAAAACTGCCATTGCCTATTCTTTTCAGGATAATCAGCCGTTTTATCAGCAGTTTCTGATTCCATATGGCCTGATGGACGATGCCGGACAGTTGATTTTCCCGCAGGTGGTTTTTAAGCGGACCGGAAACCGGAAGGTTGTGAGCGGAGTTCCCTGTTTTGAGGCGAAACTGCCCGGTGAATTCATGAATTCCACAACCACTGTATGGATGCCGGAAAAATCGGTAAAAGGTGGTGGAGACAGATTTTCTCACTTTATGTCTTTTTTTACGAAGAATGAAGATTTTCTGGATCTGATTCGTCACGCGACGGGATTTCCCCGTCGGATTACTGCTACGGTCCGGTTGAATAACAGTGTGACGGTGAACCGTCAGACGCTGGTGAACCTGAAAAAAATAAGCTGTAAAGCTGATATGTTTGTGTTGCCCGGGGGAATAAAAATACAAAAAGCGGCTCCGGCCGGAGTTCCCCTGAAGCGTTTTTGAATAACAGTGTCTCTTCCCGGGTAGTTACCGTGTATGTGCGGGATACTGATTTTATTCCGGGGGAATGGGTATTTTCTTTTGCCAATTGAAATGGGGAAGAGATGAAAGTTGAAAAAAAGATACAAATTCTGGCAATGGGCATCATATTGCTGGTGACAGGGTCTTTGTATTTGATTTTTCATCGGATTGAGGCGCGGGCGCTTAAATCGGGCTTCCGGCCGGTTTCTTTCGGGGTGTTTACGGTCGGAATTCCCCGGTCATTTGACCCGCCGATTTTGAAAGAGAAAAACGGCTGGCATATCAAAACCTTCATGAACCGTCAAATCGGCACCCTTGAGCTGGCCACTGCCAGCGCCGCATCCTCTGATTTTCAAAAAGCCGCCGTCCGCTATTTTTCTTTAAAAAATTTTCCGGTTCACACAGTGTTTTACCATGCCGGGGGCAGTTTCCGCTTTGCAAAGAATATGAGTGCCCGTGTTCCCGGTGTGCTGGTTATACGCACCCGGGGGAGGGGGCGTGTTTTTACGTATTTTTTCAATTATCATAATACGTCTTACTGGCTTTCTTTTTCCACCGGCCATTCGCTTGCCACCTATGCCGGACTTTTTTTTAAAGTAATTTCTTCTCTCAGTCTTGAGGGACGAAGCTTTCACGGGCCGGCATTCGGAGAAGCATTGCAGAGGGTCTGCCGGGAGGGATATTTTGTTTTCTGTCAGCCGGTGTTACTGTTTCTGTTGATTCCTTTTGTAGTCGGTTTGCCGATTCTTTTGATTTCCGGGGCGGTCAGCAGGCGAATGGGGCGGTTACCGGATCTGGAAACGCTGAATACACTGTTGCCTTTTTATACAGAGGCCAATGCGTCTGTAATGTTGAAACTCAAGGGAAGAAGCCAGATTATGAGTCTCGGTTTGGTGGTGAATGGCCGGGGAATTCAACTTTTCCGCTTTGGCCGGTTGTGGATTGACATTCCGGGGAAGGTTCCCGGAAAGCGGGAAGTTCGGGTGGGCCGGGGCTGGTTCGGCGGCCGCTATTTTCAGGTTGTGGCTCCGGCTGAAGAGCTGATTCAAATTCGGAGCCGCTTTATCCGTTACAGTGGAATGATGACAGTACGGATTTATTCGGATCAGCCACAGATGCTGCGTCAGTATTTGGCATAATGGCGGAGTTGTTTTCCGGAAAAATCAATCCCGCAGGATTTTAAGTTTTCCGTATTCTCCGTCATAGCCCGGCGGGTCGAAAGTAAATTTCCCTTCGTGAACCGATAAAATTGAGGCCAATACGGAGTCCGGAAGCTTTTGAAGCCGTTGGGCCAGTTCCGGCAGCTTCATCTGCCAGAGAGATACTTCATTTCCGCATTTTTCCACACAGATGCGGTACAGGCTGAGTACTTTTTTCCCCGACACGGATTTTTGTCCCAATCCCGCTGAAATGACTTCAACCAGCGGAATCAGATGATGAAAATCCCGGTGAAGGATTTTGGACGTAAACTGTTTTTTCTGGGATGCTGACAATTGACTAACCCGGTCAGCAACGCCGATTGTCAGCGCTTTGCCGCAGACGGGGCAGCGGTCCGGGATTTTACCTGTTTCAAGGCGGAAACTTTCATGTGAATGGCCTTCTTTGCCTTTCCGGTGCCCGGTGGCAAAAAACTTTCCTTCCCGGGGGTTAAACTCAAAAGTTGCGGAGATGCCGGTTTCGGTGAGCGCTTTCCGGATTCCGGAATAATCCGGCGTATCTACGTTAAGCAGGGTAAATTCCCTTCCGATTCGGTTTAATGCTGCCGAATGACAGTCACTGTTGCTGATAAAATTCAGGGATCGGCATTCGGGAATTCGGTCCAGCATTTCCGGGTCCGCGCTGAGCCCGGTTTCAATGAGCCGGATTTCCTTTGCGTAATCACCGAAAAATTCTTCAAGGTATGTTACGGGATTGTGAGAACCGTAGATTCCGTCCGGTGTCATGGCGTGGGCGGGAAATGCCAGTGTGCCGGGAGCGGCATCCATGACATTTTTCAGGAAACGGCTGACGGCAGCCGGGGATTCCAGTTTGACAAAAGGGCGCCCAATGGTGTTTTTAACGCCATATTTATCAAGCAGTCGGCTTACAATTTCTGTGCTGTGAAAGTTCGGATACAGGAAGACCATATGAACCGATTTCCGGGTTTTGGAAGCGGGAGACAGTGCTGCCGTGAGCACCATTTCATTCTGGAGGACGAATCCGGCTTTCGGAAATCCGGATAGCCGGTAAATTCCATTAGCCGTTTCTGTTAATTCTTCTTTAAGTTTGGCATTCCAGGCCGGGTGGAGGCAGTCTCCGGTGCCGAAAATATCAATTCCTTTCAATTTCATTGTTTCGGCAATATTTTCCAGTCTGATTTTCCCGACACCGCCGGAATAGCCGGAATGGGAATGAAGATCAACGGCAATTTTCATAAAGCAGGCCTCCCCATCAGGTGCTAAAAAAACGGGGCCGGATTTCCGGCCCCGTCGGTGATTCCGAACAGATCGGGTTATGCCTCAAAATCCTCGTAGGACATTTCGGCAAGGTGTTTGTAATACCGGTACCGGTTCCGGACGAAGCGGGAAGCATCTTCAAGATATTTTTCCGCGATATCCGGGTGAGTTTCCATCAGGGTTTTGAACCGCCGCTGTCCGGCATAGAAATCTTTCAGTGATTTCGTGGGTTCTTTGCTGTCGATCTGCAGCGGATTTTTCTTTTCCGCAGCGAGAAGCGGGTTGTAGCGGTAGAGCATCCAATAACCGGATTCCACCGCGAGTTTGGCATGTTCGGGGCCTTTTTCCATGTTAAATCCGTGCTCAATACAGTTGGAATAAGCAATGATAATGGATGCGCCCGGGTAAGAGGCCGCTTCCCTCATGGCTTTCAGCGTCTGGTTCATGTTGGCGCCAAAGGATACGGAGGCCACATAGACGTTGCCATAGGACATGGCCATCATGCCGAGGTCTTTTTTCTGAACTTCTTTCCCCAGGGCGGCGAATTTCGCCACAGCACCCATGAAAGTGGATTTGGAGCGCTGTCCGCCGGTGTTGGAATACACTTCGGTATCCAGAACAAGGACATTGATGTCCTGGCCGGATGCCAGAGCGTGGTCCAGGCCGCCGTAGCCGATGTCATAGGCCCATCCGTCACCGCCGACAATCCATACCGCTTTATATTTCAGGTAACTGATATTTTCCAGAAGCTGCCCTTCCAGGCTGTCTTCCGGGTATCCTGCAAGGTGTTTTTTCAGTTTGTCCACGGCGTTCCGTGTCTGATTGAATTTTTCACGGTTCCCCCGCTGTTCATCCAGCGGCGCCACTTCGTTTAACGCGTCTTTAATTTCTCTTTTGGTGCTGTCTGCCGCGAGGAGTTTTTCCCTCAGTTCAAATGCAATGCCGTTGAGGTGGTCCACTGAAAGGCGCATGCCCAGGCCGTATTCGGCATTGTCTTCAAACAGGGAGTTTCCCCATGCCGGGCCCTCACCGCGGCTGTTTCTGCAAAATGGGATGGTGGGAGCCGTTCCGCCCCAGATTGAGGAACAGCCGGTGGCATTTGCCTGAATTGCATGGTCACCCTGAAGCATGGTCATCAGTTTTACGTAGGGTGTTTCTCCGCAGCCCGGGCAGGCGCCGGAAAACTCAAGGAGCGGCTGTTCCAGCATGGTTGTCCGGATTGTTTTATCGCTGATGAATTCTTCCGGTGAGTACCGGTGTTTCATAAATTCCGCGTACGTTTCCCGCAGGGGTTCCAGAATGGTTTCTTTCTGGACCATCGTCAGTGCTTTGTTTCCCTTCTTTCCGGGGCAGACAGTGAAACAGACGCCGCAGCCGGTGCAGTCATCCGGGGCGACCTGAATGCGGAAGCGGAATTTTCCTTCTTTGTTGTCTTTATGATTGAATTTGAGGGTTTGATACTTGTCTTCCGGCAGCTGAATGTCATCTTCATGATCCACGGTGGCGAGAATCGCCGCGTGGGGGCAGGCAAAAGCGCACTGGGCGCACTGGATGCAATTATCCGGATTCCAGTCCGGAAGCCGGACGGCGATGGAGCGTTTCTCATAACGGGTGCTCCCTGTGGGGAAAACGCCGTCAACCGGTATTTTGCTAACCGGAACCGTGTCGCCGTCAAAGTGCATAACCGGCTTGATTACATCGTTGATAAAATCTTCGTGATCTTTATCTTCCGGTGCCACTTCAATATGCCAGTCGGAATCGGTAAACGCTTCGATTTTTTCCGGTACCGGCACTTCGTGTACTTCTTCCAGCCCTTTGTGCATGGCTTCAATGTTGAGGTTTACGATTTTTTCACCCTTTTTGGAGTAGGTTTTCCGGATGGAATCTTCAATAGCTTTGGTGAAAACATCTTCCGGGAGAATACCGGTTAATTTGAAGAACGCGGTCTGCATGATAACGTTAATCCGTTCTCCCAGTCCGATTTCAGCCGCCAGTTTGTGGGCGTTGATGACATACACTTTCAGCTTTTTGTTGATAATTGTTTCAACATCTTTTTTCGGGAACCGGCCCAATACCTTGTCCGGGGTTTCAATACTGTTGATCAGAACAGTACCGCCCTCTTTGATTCCTTTCAGTACGTCCAGTGTGCCGATATATTCCTTTTTGTGGATTGCGACAAAATCCGGCTTGGTGATGAGGTAGGGAGACTGAATCGGCTCATCGGAGAAACGAAGATGGCTGACCGTAATGCCGCCGGCTTTTTTGGAGTCGTACACAAAATAGCCCTGGGCGTTTTTTCCCGCGACATCACCGATGATTTTAATGGAGTTTTTGTTGGCGCCGACGGTTCCGTCCGAACCCAGCCCGAAAAATTTTGCCCGATAAACTGATGCCGGTTCGGCATCAAAAGATTCGTCATACGGCAGAGAACGGTGGGTGACATCATCTTCAATTCCCAGCGTGAAATGGTGTATCAGTTTATCAGCCGGGGTGTTTGAGATGTGGTCAAAAGCACCTTTCAGCATTGCCGGTGTGAATTCTTTTGATGAAAGCCCGTAAATACCGCCGAGAATCACCGGTTTGTCAGCTGTTTTCATCAGTCCGAGTTTTATCTGCTGGTCCACAGCGGCCACAACATCAAGGTACAGCGGTTCGCCGATGGAGCCGTGTTCTTTTGTCCGGTCCAGAACGACAATTTTACGGGCGGTTTTTGGAAGTGCCCGGAAGAACCTTTCCCTGTCAAAGGGGCGGTACAGGCGGACTTTGATCACGCCGGTTTTATAGCCTTCTTTGTTCAGCTTGTTGACGGTTTCTTCCGCTGTGTCGCTTCCGGAACCCATGATAACCACCACAGCTTCCGCATCTTTTGCTCCCACATAGTCGAATGCGTGATAGCGGCGCCCGGTCAGTTTTTCAAACCGTTCGCAGTATTTGTCAAAAATTGCCGGAAATTTGTCGTAATAAGGGTTCTGGGCTTCCCGGTTCTGGAAGAAGATATCCGGGTTTTCGGCGGTTCCCCGCAGGGTAGGGGAGTCGGGGTTGATGGCCCGTTTCCGCATCCGGTGGACGTATTTCATTTCCACCATTGACCGCATTACATCTTCCTGCAGGAGTTCAACTCTGCGGATTTCATGACTGGTACGGAATCCGTCAAAGAAATGGAGAACCGGAACCATGGCTTCCAGTGTTGTTGCCTGTGCGATACATGCCAGATCCTGAATTTCCAGCTGATTGGCGGATGCCATCAGAGAAAATCCCGTTTCCCGGGTTGCCATGACATCGGAATGGTCTCCGAAGATGCTCAGGGCATTTGTTGCGACTGTTCTCGCAGATACATGAAAAACAGCCGGGGTCAGTTCACCGGCGATTTTAAACATATTCGGAATCATCAGCAGCAGGCCCTGAGAAGCTGTAAAGGTTGTGGTCAGGCAGCCGGCCGTCAATGCGCCGTGAACCGCACCGGAGGCACCGCCTTCCGACTGCATTTCATAAACCCGGGGAATCTGGCCGAAAATGTTCTTCTGATTCCGGGAAGACAACGCATCGGAAATTTCTCCCATGGGGGAAGACGGGGTGATGGGATAAATCGCAATGACTTCATTCATTGCGTGGGCTACTCTCGCCGCAGCAGTGTTGCCGTCGATAGAAGCTTTTGTGATGGTTTTTTCAGACATAATCCCTCCTCTTTCAAAAGCGGTAACATTCTAACAGATGTAACGGAAAGCGTGAACCCGCTTTCTGGAAGTTTTTGTGAAATTTTGTGTGACAGATACCGTGCCGGCATTTGGAAGAATTGAACAGAAATTCCTATCCCCCGGAACGGCTTTTTGATATAGTTGAAATTGAGGAAATTAAGATGGAGGGAATTTATGCGGAAACTTTTTGTGATACTGCTTCTAATCTTGAGCGTTGGGGGATGGATGGCGTGTAATAACAATGGTGCGAAGAAGGGGCAGTCGGCAGAAAAACAGGCAAGCAAAATTTCTCCGGAAGAATTAAGCAAATCGCTGGCAGAACTGAAAGCATTGAAAGCCAAATTTGATGCTGCGAAGACAAAGAAAGAAAAAGACGATATCATGAATGACTTTTCCGGTAAAGTTCAACTGCTTCTTTCCAAAGCACCGAATAATCCGGATGCCAATGCCATGATGGATGATGCTCAGATGTATTACGCTACGGAATGGGCAAAACAGGGAAAATATCAGAAGGCGATTGAGATTGTTACAAATGTACTTCAGTTTTCTCCGGACAACCAGAAGGCCAAGGACATGCTGGCTCAGTTTAAAGACTGGGAATTCATGACCCGTGATGAATTCAAGAAAATCAAAAAACATATGTACATGGATGAGGTGGAGAAGCTGGTGGGCTACCCTCTGACAAAGGAGACAAAAAAAGATAAACTTGGCCGAATTGTTCACGGGTGGTTCTATAAAGAGCCCAGCATGAACAAGGCTGTGGCAATCTGGTTTGACGATAACGGGCAGGTTTGGGCGACAAAATGGCCGAAGGGTACCAAAGAACTAAAGCCCTCGGGTGTGAAGAAGTAAAATCGCTTGATTTGCCCTTTCCGCTATGGTAGAAAGTATGTTGCTTTGTGCAGAAACAGCATAAGGAGGTGAGGCGGCTTCAAAATCCGAATCCCGGCAACGGGGTTCAGCAATTGGAATCAAATTCAAGTTTGAATTACGAAATTAAAGAACAGGAGGTACGGTTCTGTGGGTGTTTTTACTAACTCGATCATGAAATACATGGATCAGGGTGGATGGATTATGTGGGTGCTGGCTGCATTCTCAATTGCGGCATTGGTGGTAATCATTGAAAGAGGAATTACGTTTTACAAAGCTAAAATCAATACCTCCGAACTTCTCGGTAAACTGAGAAGCGCGCTGAAAAAGAAAAACGTCAAAGCCGCAATTGAAATCTGCGAGTCCTACCGTTCTCCCATTTCCGCTATTTTGAAAGCGGGCCTGCTGAAATACGGCCGTCCGAAAGAAGATGTGGAAAAAGCCATGGAAAACGCGGCTGTTCACGAGATTGCCCGGATGGAGAGAGGGCTTGGCATTCTGGCATCTGTTTCCAACCTGGCACCGATGCTCGGCTTCCTCGGAACCGTTGTCGGTATGATTGCTTCTTTTGACGCCATGTCCAAATTGAATGACCCGGCAAAGGTTGCGGAAGGAATTTCCACTGCTTTGATTACCACTGCCGGCGGTCTGATTGTTGCGGCTCCGGTTCTGCTCTTTTATAACTATTACACCGCAAAAATCGGTGGGTTTATCCGTGACATTGAGTCTGCTTCAAACGTTTTGGTGGAGACTTTCGGGGAAATCGAAACCATTCAGTAAAGCTGGGGAGTTATAATGAAACTTGGAAAGACAAAAACAATTGATGCGTACATCCCCACCGCGTCAATGGCGGACATTGCCTTCCTGTTGATTGTGTTCTTTATGATCACAACCGTGTTTCAGGTGGACAAAACCGTCCTGACGTTACCGCAGTCGCAGGTTCGGTCCGAGGTGGTGAAGGGATCCGCATTTATTGTTGTGACCGAAGGAGGTTTCATCAAAGTCTCCGACGGTAAAGAGGACACGCATCCCATTGATCAGTCCGATATTCTTTCCTTTGCTGTAGACCTGATGTCAAAAAACGCCGAGCAGCCCATTGTTTTGAAGGTGGATAAAAACGTGAAGTGGCATGTTGTGGACCAGATTCTGGACCAGCTGGAACAGGCACACGCGAAAAACCTTCAGTTTCTGACCGATATGAAGGTCAAACAAGAGAAGTTCGAGTAGGGGGAGTGAGATGAAACTTGAAAAAAAGAAACAGAATCCCGAAATCCCTACCGCTTCAATGGCGGATATCGCCTTCCTGCTGATTGTGTTTTTCATGCTCACAACCGTTATCAGCGCGACGAAGGGAATTGAACATCAGTTACCGCAACAGGACAAGAAAACAACTGAAAATATTGAAAAGGAAGATTCGGTTTACATTAAGGTAAACGCGGACAATACTTTTACCGTGGATAAAGAAGCGCCCGCTTCAATTGACGCGGTGGGGATGCTCCACGATTATCTGTATCCGAAATTGAGCAACAACTGGAAAAAGCCGATTATTATTTATGTCAACCCCGAGGCCAAATACGAATCCATGATTGCGGTTCTGGATGTGGTGAAGCAGCTTGAGAAACAGTTGCAGAAGGAAAAAAATATTCCGAACCTGACCATCACGATTCCGACTCAGGCTGAGGCGGAGACGTGGGGCTATCAATAAGCGAGGTGAATGATGGCAGAAGAAGTAAATCGTTCAGCCCTTTTTGCTGCTGATGACCACAGCCTCGCGGTAGACTTGGCATGGGAAGCGGAAGAGGACAAAAGAACGTACAAGATTGCGCTTTTGATTGCGCTGGTCTTCCACATTATTCTGATTTGGGTTACAATCCCGGATTTCGGGAACAAAAACTTTGTGGAAGAGAAAAAAAATGAAAAAATTATGCGGCGGGTAATTCTGAGGCCGCCGCCCGAACAGCAGATGAAGCAGTTGAAACTGCAGAAAAAAATGCAGAAAATTCCGGTTCCGGATCCGACTCCGGATAAACCGGAACCCATTGTGCCCATTACAACAAATGATCAGACCCAGCTGAATATCAACGATAACGATTACATTATCGGGGTTCCGGATGCGCCTCCTGCGCCGACCGGGCCGATTCGGGACGGTACGTTGGGCTTGACCCGTCCGGTATATGACCTGGCGCAGTTACAGTCCAATGTTGTGTATCCCGAATTGGGAAAAAAGGCCGGTATGCAGGGATATGTTCTCCTGGAAGTTGTTCTGAAGAAAGACGGAAAGGTCGGGAGAATCCGTGTACTGGGCGGCTCCCTGAGGGCATTGGGCTTTCCTGAAGCTGCAATCAGAGCGGTGAAGAAGATGAAATTTACCCCCGGTAAACTGCGGGGACAGCCGGTTGATGTTGTATTGACATTAACTGTGAATTTCCGATTGAGACGCTGAATACTTGCCGGCTTCGGCCGGCAAGATTTTTGCTGAAAGGTGGGGACTATGAAACTTCAGGGCTCGTTGGCTGAACTGAAACTTCCGGATATTCTGCAGCTGGCCAACATGTCCCAGGAGACCGGAATTATTGAATTCCGGAATAATGAGGGCGTAATCGGCAAAGTCGTTCTGAAAGACGGAGAGGTTATTCACGCTCGGGTCGGCGACTTGGCCGGTGATGAGGCGGTTTATGAAATTGCCATCTGGTTTGACGGGGCTTTCCGGTTTGTCCCCCTTGACAAAGAATACACACAGAATGTCCGGGGAAATTTAACCAGTCTGCTGATGGAATCGGCAAGGCGGCTGGATGAATGGCGGGTACTTTCCCGTAAAATTCCGTCTTTTTCGTATTTTCCGATTATTTCCGAGAATAATGGAAAGAAAACTTTAAATACTGCGGAATGGGATATTCTGCGGTATATAGACGGTTCCAAGAATATTCGGGATATTGCCCATGAATGCGGAATTACCCCCTTTCGAACCTCGAAACTGATTTATGGATTGTTGATTAACGGTCTGATAACATTAAATCGATTCCCTGCCGAAAAAAAGATAGAAAAAGAGGTGCCCCCGCTGGTTACAAAACTGCTGAAGATTCAGGATGAAACCCGGAAGCAGGTGGATGCGGGGTTACTTGTTGAGATAGATAAAATCCTTCAGGATGGTTTGACTCGTTTAAATATTGACATGAATGATAAAAAAGCCGTAATTGAGACGGCAAATGCGGTGCTTCAGGCGGTGATGCTGGGAATGGGAAGAGAGGCTTCCCGTGACTTGGCTGTCCGTTTTAAGGCGATTCTAAAAGGAAATTCGGGTTCCTGAAAATCTTATGATAGAGAGGTGTGATTGTGAAAAGGTTTGTTGCAGTTTCAATTGCGTTGTTTTTACTTTGGGGGACGGCAACTGCTGAATACAAAGCCGGACTTAAATATCTGAAAAAGGGCCAAGTTAAAAAGGCCTTGAATGAGTTTCAGCAGGATGTTGAAATTTACGGCTCTTACTGGTATTTCCCGGCTTATATGTCGGCTGTTTGCTATATGAAGATGAAAGATTATTCATCTGCGATGCAGATGCTTCGGGAAGCTGAATCCGCAACAGCAAAGTCAGAAACCAAGGTGCTGGATATTGCAAAGATTAAAGCATTGGAAGCCCAGGTACTGGTAAATGAGAAAAAATATAAGGAAGCGATTAACCTTGCAAACAAATATATCCCCCAGTCTCCGTCCAGTGTTCAGGGGCAGCTTTATTTTGTTAAGGGATTTGCCGAAAACAAGATCGGGCAGACTTCCAAAGCGGTGAATGACTTGCTTCAGGCCGTGGCGCTGAATCCGAAATTTTCCCAGGCATATTATGAATTGGGCTATGCATATGTCAAAAACAATAATCTGGATGGCGCAATTAAAGCACTTGAACAATCCGCAAAATTGAACCCGAGGAATTCGATGGTGTTGAATCTGTTGACGGACGTTTGTTTGAACCGTGCGAGGACAATGCCGGCGGGCAAAAAGAACTCCATGTATCAAAAGGCAGCCAATTGGAGTCAGACCGGTTTACGGTATTTCCCGAAAAACAAGGATTTGATGCTGAATCTTGGGAATTCTTACCTTGGGCTCCGTCAGTATGTCGCGGCAATCAGTATCTTTGAAAAAATGAAGCGCAATTATGGAAATGACAAAATGATTCTGTTTGGCCTTGCTTCCAGTTATGTAGGAAATAAAGAATTTGGAAAAGCACTTCCTGTTTTGAAACAATTGAGGAGCAAGATGCCGAAAGAACCGGTTATCTATACCTACATGGCAACGGCCCAATTGGCTTTAGCCACCAAAACTAAAGATTTAAAACAGCAATTGCGTCAGGCTCAGACTGCGCTTGCCACATTGAAATCCGGACGTTCGAAATTTCCGGGGAACAGAGGAATTCGTTCAAAAATAGGCGAAGCCAACAAGATGATCGCTTCGATTCAGAAAAACCTTGAGATTGTTAAGAAGAACAAAGCTGCGGATCAGGCAAATAAGCGTAACATGAAGGCCCGAATTCTGAAACTTCAGGAACGTATCCGGAAAGCGGAAGAACTGAAAAGAAAGCAGGGGATGTACCCGGCCAATTATGAGAATGACAAGAAGGATCTTGAAAATACGATTGCACAGTACAAGAAGCTGTACGGCCAGCTGAATTTCTAAAAAGGGGAACGGATTAATGGAGGGTGAACTTTATCTTTTTTCACCGATTGTACTGCTCCTCGGGCTTTCTCTCGTGGTTGCGGCGGTGATTGTGGGGTTTTCCGCGCTTCTCGGCCCCCGGCGTAAAGATTCAGAGAAACTGGATACCTATGAGTGCGGTGCGCCGCTTTTGCAGGGAACGGCGCGGCAGCGCTATTCTGTAAAATATTTCGTTCTTGCCATGCTCTTTATCCTTTTTGATATTGAAGTGGCGTTCATGTATCCCTGGGCGGTTGTGTATCGGAAATATCTTTCCGGAGGAAAATTCATTCTTGCGGAGATGGGTGTTTTCGTTGTTGTTCTGCTGATTGGATATGCCTATGTCTGGCGGAAAGGAGCTCTGGAATGGGAATAGAAACCGCACTGGGGAATACGGTACTGACGACTCAGCTCAGTAAAATTGTAAACTGGGCCCGGAAATATTCTTTGTGGCCCATGCCCTTCGGTACCGCTTGCTGTGCCATCGAGTTTATGTCCATGCAGGCATCTCATTTTGACCTTTCCCGATTCGGGGCGGAAGCCATGCGCTTTTCTCCCCGTCAGTCTGACATGATGATGGTAATGGGAACGGTAACCCGGAAAATGGTTCCGGTGCTGAAGAAGATTTACGCGCAGATGGCAGAGCCCAAGTGGGTGATTGCCGTGGGGGCCTGTACTTGTTCGGGCGGTTTTTTTCGTTCCTATGCTGTTCAGCAGGGAATTGACAGAATTCTGCCGGTGGATGTTTATGTGAACGGGTGCCCCCCGCGCCCGGAAAACATGATTCGCGGTGTGATGGAAATTCAAAAACTGGTTGAACAGGAATCCCTGATTGACAGAAAAGAGAGAATTGCCGCTTTTTATGAACAATTGGAGAAAATGGACTATGAAACAGACTATCGGCCTGCTGACAAAATACTTCGGTGAGGGTATCGAAGTTCAGACCGGGTTGCGGGATGAGACTTTCATCCTTTTAAAAGATGCATCCCGAATCAAAGAGGCAATGGAACTGCTGCGGGACAACGGTTTTTCCATGCTGATTGATCTTACTGCGGTTCACTACCCCGGCCGGGAAAAGCAATTTGAATTGGTGTACAACATGCTGGCAATGGAGCCTTTGCTGCGTTTATTGCTGAAGGTTCCATTGGAGGGAGAATATCCCGAGGTGGATTCTGTCAGTTCCGTGTTTAAAACGGCGAACTGGTATGAGCGGGAAGTGTTTGATATGTTTGGAATCCGGTTCAAAGACCATCCGAACCTGAAACGTATTCTCATGTGGGAAGATTATGAGGGGCATCCTCTCCGGAAGGAATTCCCGCTTGAGGGGGATAATCTGCACTGTTATGACTGATATAAAAAAAGAAATTGACATTAAAACCGACCGAATGATTGTGAACATGGGGCCTTCCCACCCGGTTACCCACGGAACACTGCACATTGTTCTGGAACTTGACGGGGAAACGATAGTCGCGAGCCATACGAACATCGGCTATCTTCACCGGGGTGTGGAAAAACTGGGTGAGAACCGGACATATCAAAAATTTATCCCGTTTACCGACCGGATGAATTACACCTCATCCATCAATAACAATGTCGGATACACGCTGGCGGTGGAAAAGCTGCTGGGGATACAATCTCCTCCCCGGGCGCAGGTTCTGGAGGTGATAGCCTGCGAACTGGGACGAATTGCCGACCATATTGTCTGCATCGGGATTAACGCTGTGGATATCGGAGCGTTCACCGCTTTTTTGTATATCTTTAAATATCGTGAGCTGATTTATGATATTTTCAGCCGGATGTGCGGAGCACGCCTGACAACTTCCTATACAAGAATCGGTGGTGTTTCCCGTGACCTTGATGATGAAACGATTCGTTTGATTCGGGATTTTCTAAAAGAGTTTCCTCCGGCAATTGACGAGCTGGAGGCACTACTGACGAAAAACAGGATTTTTTATGACCGGACAAGGGGCATCGGCGAATTTACCCTTGAAAATGCCATTCAATATGGCTACACCGGCCCCTGTCTCAGAGCTGCGGGGCTGGAATGGGATTTGCGTAAAAAAATGCCTTATCTTGGTTATGAAAATTATGAATTCGAGGTTCCCACCGGTACCCGGGGCGATGTTTATGACCGGTATCTGGTCCGTGTGGAGGAAATGAGGCAGTCGGTCCGGATTTTGAAACAGGCAATTGAAAACATCCCGGAAGGGCCTGTAATTATTGAAGACCCGAAAATTGCGTTACCTCCGAAAGAGGATGTTTATAACACCATTGAAGGATTAATTTCCCATATGAAACTGATCATGGAAGGCGTACGGGTTCCTGCCGGTGAGATTTACTGTGCGACAGAAGCTGCCAATGGAGAATTGGGATTTTATATTGTTTCCGACGGCGAAACGAAACCGTACCGGATCCGGGTTCGGCCCCCCTGCTTCCCGATTTTTTCATCCTTTGATGAGCAGGTTCAGGGCCATATGGTGGCGGATGCGGTGGCAATACTCGGCAGTTTGAACATTATTGCCGGTGAGCTGGACAGGTAGGAGGCGGAAATGGCATTAAGATTTACCGAACAGGATTTGAAAGAAATTGAGGCCATTTGCCACCGGTATCCGGACAGAAAGGCGGCAACCCTGCCGACGCTCCATTTTGCCCAGAAGAAATTCGGTTATATTTCGGATGATGCGGTCCGGGTGGTTGCGGAGAGCCTGGGGCTGCCTGTGGCGCATGTGCTGGGCGTGGCCACTTTCTACACAATGTACAACAAGAAACCGGTGGGAAAATATCATATTCAGGTTTGCACCAATATTTCGTGCGCTCTTCTGGGATCCCGTGAAATATTCCGGCATTTGAGCCGGAAGCTCGGAATCAAAGCCGGTGAAACAACAGAAGATAATTTATTTACACTTCAGGAAGTACAGTGTCTGGGTTCCTGCGGTACCGCTCCGACGATTCAGATAAATGAAAAATATTTTGAAAATATGACGGTTGAGAAAGTTGATAAGCTTGTGGAATCGTTAAAAAAGGGGGAAATCGATGTCTGAATATGTTCTGTTCAAGCACCTGATTGACCCGGAAGTTCGCGAATTGGATCACTACACGCAGCTCGGAGGGTATGAGGGGCTGAAAAAAGCACTTAAAATGGAACCGGTAGCTGTGGTGGAGGAGGTCAAAAAGTCCAATTTACGGGGCCGGGGCGGTGCCGGTTTCCCCACCGGATTGAAATGGAGCTTTATGCCGAAAGATGACCGGCAGAAGTATTTTGTCTGTAATGCCGATGAGGGAGAACCGGGTACGTTTAAAGATCGTTATATCATGTCCGAAAATCCCCACCAGTTAATTGAAGGAATGGTGATTGGCGGGTTTGCGATGGGCGCTACTGTCGGATATATTTATATTCGGGGCGAATTCAAATTTATTGCCGATGAGTTCCAGAAAGCGGTAGACAAGGCGTATGAGGCCGGTTATCTCGGTAAAAATATTCTGGGTTCCGGTTTTGATTTTGATTTGTATCTGCATCTCGGTGCCGGTGCTTATATCTGCGGAGAAGAGACCGGCCTGATTCAGTCTCTGGAAGGGCATACAGGGAAACCGCGGCTGAAACCGCCTTTCCCCGCGCAGGTTGGTGTTTTCGGCCAGCCCACCACTGTAAATAATGTCGAAACCATTGCCTGTGTCCCGGATATTATCCGCAAAGGGGCGGGCTGGTTTCTGACAATCGGGCCAGACCGGAATAACGGAACGAAAATTTACGGAGTCAGCGGCCATGTGAATAATCCCGGTGTTTTCGAACTCCCCATGGGGACATCCCTGCGGGAAATCATTTTTGAGCATGCCGGGGGAATTCTGGACGGTAAGAAAGTAAAAGCAATTATTCCGGGTGGATCTTCCGCTCCCGTTCTCGGCCCGGAGCATCTTGACATTGCCATGGATTTTGACTCTCTGAAAGAGGCGGGTTCCATGCTGGGTTCCGGCGCCATTATTGTGATGCACGAAGATACCTGCATTGTGGAAGCGTTTGCAAGGCTTGCGGAGTTTTATGCGCATGAAAGCTGCGGGCAATGTACGCCGTGCCGTGAGGGCACACCCTGGATGGCAAGGATTATCCGGAATATTGAAAACGGGGACGGTCGGGAAGGCGACATTGAGCTTCTGTACGATATCTGTACAAAGATTATCGGCCGGACAGTCTGTCCCCTTGGAGATGCCGCTGTGTTCTGCATAAAGGGTGCGTTGGACCGTTTCCGGGACGAATTTGAGTATCACATTCAGCACAAAAAATGTTTGGTTGAAAACAAAGTGGCGATTTACGGGTGAACCTTATGATAAATATAAAAATAAATGAAGCGGATCACGCTGTGGAAGAAGGTCGGACAATCCTTGAAGTGTGCAGGGAATTGGGGATTGATATTCCGCATTTCTGTTATCATCCGGGGCTTTCCATTGCCGGAAACTGCCGGATGTGTCTTGTGGAAATAAAGGGGATGCCGAAGCTGATGACGGCGTGCTCCACCGTGGTTCAGGACGGAATGGAAATTTTGACCGATTCGGATACGGTGAAAGAGGCCAGAAAAGGTGTTCTGGAATTTATTCTGCTGGATCATCCTGTGGACTGCCCCATCTGTGATAAATCAGGGGAGTGTGTTCTGCAGGATTACAATTTCGATTACGGAATTTCCAAACGGCGGAGTATTTTTCCCAAAGAACGGCACAAAGTGGAAAAAATCTCGGAAAAGATTTATAAAAATGATAACCGCTGTGTCCTTTGTACACGCTGTGGCCGTTTCCTCAATGAAGTGACAAAAACCCATGAATTTACAACCATTGAGAGGGGATCTCATACCCATATCGCATGTGTGGACCCGGACGGCCTTGATAAAAATCCCTTTTCTTCAAACATTGCGGATCTGTGTCCGGTTGGTGCGTTGGGGCTGAATGAATTCCGTTTCCGCAAGAGAGTCTGGCTTACAGACCATGTCCGTGCGGTTTGCCAGGGATGCGAGGCCGGCTGCAATCTTACCGTTGACCTGCATACCCGGCATACGCCCCTTGACCCGAATGTCGGCCCGGTTGTCCGTTTTTCATCGGCGGATAATTATTCCATGCAGCGTTATTTCATCTGTGATGAAGGACGTTATTCATACAAAAATTACAACAATATGGAAGGGCGGCTGCTGAACCCCGTGCTCAATGGAAATGAGGTCAATGAAGAAGAGGCGTTAACCTTTCTTAAAGAGGCAACGGACAGTGGTTTGACCGGTGCCGTTGTACTTTCTCCCCTTGTCTCGGTGGAGGAAAACTACGCGGCGATTCTATTTGCCGAGGAGAAAGGATATGATATTTTTCGTCCCTCTCCTTTCAGGAAAGAGCTTCCGGAACCCGCGCTGTTTATCGAAAAAGTGAAGGCGCCGAATCACAGGATGATGAAATTACTGGAGATTCCGAAGGTAACAGATATGGAATCTTCAGACTATGATGTTGTGATTGTGCTGCATAATATCGGTTCAATCCGGGACAACAGCCTGGTGAAAATTCTTTCTTTGCTGAAACGGGTAAAATACAGCATTACCTTTGAAACGGAACATACGGAATTCAGTGAAAATTCAAAACTTTCACTTCCTGCGCCCATGTTTCTGGAAGAAGACGGCTGTTACATCAATTCGGGGAAAAGAATCCAGCATTCAACCGGAAGCCTCGGGTACCCGCAGGGGGTTCGCCCTCTCTGGAAGTGGTTTTTCGGAAAGCGTTTTTCCGGCCCGGAGGGTTTGTTAAAACAATTTGCCAAAGAGAAACTGGCGATAGAGCTGGATTATGAAAAGCTCGGACAAGAAGGGGTGGAACTATGATGGCAAAACTTTTAACCCCGGAAGTATTCATGATTGTAAAAGTTGTGTTGGTTTTCTTCGTTGTGCTGACAATGGTTGCGGTGGGAACCTGGGTGGAGCGTCGGGGAGCGGCATTTATTCAGGACCGTGTCGGCCCCAACCGGGTTGCTTTATTCGGTAAATTCAGGATTATGGGCCTGACGCAGCCGGTTGCGGACGGCATCAAATTCTTTTTCAAAGAAGATGTCATTCCGAAAAACGTGGACCGGGTGCTTTTCGTGCTTTCTCCGATTATTGCGTTTATACCGGCGACCATGACCTTTGCGGCGATTCCGTTCGGCCGTCCATTTGAATTCAACGGTGTGCATTATTTTCTGAGCATACTCCCCCCGGCAACCAATATTGGTGTTCTGTATATCTTTGCCATTGGTTCCATGGGGGTGTACGGTATTATTGTCGGCGCATGGGCTTCCAATAACAAATGGTCCATTCTCGGCGGAATGCGGGCTTCCGCTCAGGTTATTTCTTATGAACTGGCCATGACAATGGCGGTTGTCGGAGTTGTACTGTCAACCGGCAGCCTGAGGCTGGACAAAGTAATTTCCGCTCAGACGGGGCTTTGGAACATTGTTCCGCAGTTTCTCGGAGCCCTTGTATTCTTTGTTGCCATGTTCGCTGAGACCAACCGTCTTCCTTTTGACTTTGCGGAAGGGGAGTCGGAGATCATCGGCTATCACGTGGAATACGGAAGTATGAAATTTTCCATGTTTGCGCTGGCAGAGTATGCCAACATGATTACGGCTTCGGCTTTGTTTGTCACCCTCTATCTCGGCGGCTGGCATTTCCCGTGGCTTGACCAGTTTATCTGGGGGTCCATACTGGTATTTCTGTTAAAAATCGCATTCATTCTGTGGATTTTTGTATGGGTAAGGTGGACACTGCCCCGGTTCCGTTATGATCAATTGATGCGGCTGGGTTGGAAAGTGATGATACCGTTGTCACTGTTAAACATGGTTGTGGTCGCGGTATTTCTGGCGTACAGGGGGTAAGGCATGAAGAAAGAAGTAAAACTGTCATTCTGGGACCGCCTGTATCTGCCGGCTGTTGTCAAGGGGATGGGGATAACCATCAAGCATTTTTTCAAAACGCTTTTCACACCGCCTTCAAAGCGGTACACGGTGGAGTTTCCCGAAAGAAAAAAAGATGTACCGGAATGGTACAGGGGGCTTCACCGCCTGAATACACATGAAGACGGTTCGGTGAAATGTGTTGCCTGTTACTGCTGTGCAACCGCCTGCCCGGCGGACGCGATTTTTATCGAAGCGGAAGATATTGACGATTTGGATAGTGAATATCCGGTGGAAAAACGCCCGAAACAATTTATTATTGACCTTCACCGCTGTATTTTCTGTGGATTCTGCCAGGAGGCATGCCCCAAGGATGCCATTGTGCTGACCAACGAATATGAAATTACACAGCTTTCCCGGGAACAGGGGCTGATTCCCCTGGAAGAGCTGGTGAAAACGCCGAAAAAGAAGATGGATTAACGGGGTGGAAAAATGGTAATTGCATTTTATGTTCTGGGTTTTCTGGCCATATTCTCAGCCATAATGGTGGTGGCCAGTGAGCGGCCCATTGTGAGCGGCCTTTATCTGCTCCTGTGTTTCATCTCGGTGGCCGGCATATACATTACACTGTCCGCACCGTTTGTGGCTGCGATGCAGTTGATTGTGTATTCGGGAGCGATCATCGTTCTGATTCTTTTTGTCATTATGCTGTTGAATCAACACCGGGAAAAAGAAAGCAGGCGTCCGAAATGGGTAACGGCGCTTTCGACTGTGGCGGCGATTGTAATCGGCTGGGGCGTTTATTTGACCTTCATTACCAGTAAGGTTGTTTTGAGCCATACAAAAATGTCTCCCGTCGGAGGGATGAAGGGCAATGTGGAGCAACTTGCAGATGTTCTGTTTTCACGGTATTTTATTCCGTTTGAAGTGATTTCAGTTCTGCTCATCGCGGCGATAATCTCTGCCGTGTTTATTTCCAAGAAGAGGGTGTGACATGGTACCGTTAATTGATTATCTGATTTTAAGTGCCGTGCTGTTTACAATCGGTATCATCGGAATTCTGATTCGCCGGAACATCATTACCATATTTATGAGTATTGAAATTATGCTGAATTCCGTGAACCTTGCCTTTGTGGCTTTTTCCCGTTTCCTCGGGAACATGGATGGCCAGATTGTCGTCTTTTTTATATTTGCCGTTGCCGCGGCAGAGGCGGCTGTGGGGTTGGCGCTGGTTGTCGCATGGTTTAAACTGAAAGAAAGCATCCAGGTGGATGACATGAAGCTGTTGAAGGGGTGATGGCATGACAAACTACGTCTGGTTAATACCTGTACTTCCCCTGGCAGGATTTCTGGTCAACGGGCTTTTCGGTTCCCGAATGTCCAGGAAAGTTGTTTCGTGGATTGCGAATTTAACTATTTTTGCGTCTTTTGTATTTGCCCTAGTCCTTTACATCCACATGCTGGGCACACCGGCTCTGTCCGAGGAGGGAATTCATAACATTCTTTTCCCCTGGCTGAACGTGGGTGCCTTCCATATAAACTTCGCATTTCTTTTCGATCGGATTTCAGGCACCATGACCCTGATGGTGGCGGGTGTCGGTTTTCTGATTCATGTTTATTCGGTTGGATATATGGCGGAGGAGGATGGGTACTTCCGTTATTTTGCGTACCTGAACCTTTTCATGTTCGCCATGTTGACACTGGTTCTTGCGGACAATCTCCTGCTGATGTTTGTGGGCTGGGAAGGTGTCGGGCTCTGTTCATATCTGCTGATCGGATTCTACTACACCACAAAAGTTGCTTCCGATGCCGGCAAAAAGGCGTTTCTGGTAAACAGAATCGGTGATTTCGGGTTTCTTCTCGGAATGTTTCTGCTGTTTTACCTCTTCGGAACCCTGCAATTCCCGCAAATGAAAGAAATTATCCTGAGCCATCATATTTTACCCGAGCTGACAACGGGGTTAATTACCATTGCCACTTTGCTGATGTTTGTGGGTGCGGTGGGAAAATCTGCTCAGCTGCCTCTCTATGTGTGGCTGCCGGATGCCATGGCAGGCCCGACACCGGTTTCCGCTCTGATCCATGCGGCGACAATGGTTACTTCCGGGGTGTATATGATTGTCAGGTTGAATTTCCTGTTCCAGCTTGCCCCCAACACGCTGTTGATTGTGGCCTGGGTCGGCGGAATTACGGCTCTGTTCGCGGCAACCATCGGAACCGTACAAAACGACATAAAAAAAGTATTGGCGTATTCAACGGTTTCCCAGTTGGGATACATGTTTCTGGGCCTTGGTGTCGGCGCCTTTGTCGCAGGCTTCTTTCACATCATTACCCATGCCTTTTTCAAAGCGCTGCTTTTCCTCGGTTCCGGGTCGGTGATTCATGCCATGCATCACGCCTACCATCATGCGGGAATCCATGATAAAGACCCGCAGGATATTCGGAACATGGGCGGGTTACGCAAATACATGCCGGTAACCTACTGGACATTTCTGGTGGCAACACTGGCGATTTCCGGTTTCCCGGTCTTTTCCGGATTTTTCTCAAAGGATGAAATTCTGTGGAAAGCATTTGCTTCCGGCCACAAAACACTGTGGGCCATCGGCGCATTTGCCGCATTACTGACATCCTTTTACATGTTTCGTCTTATTTATGTTGCCTTTCTCGGGAATTTCCGGGGCGGTGAAAAAGAAGAGGAAGGGCTCCATGAATCTCCGCGCAGCATGACGGTGCCGTTGACCATTCTCGGCATTCTGGCCGCTGTCGGCGGTTTCATCGGATTTCCCCGTATTTTTCATCTTCCGAATATCCTGGAAGAGGTGCTGGAACCGATGATACCGGCTGTCAATCCGGTTCACTATCTCCACAACGTTTCCACAGAGTGGACCATGATGGGAATATCAGTTGCCATCGCGATTCTCGGCTGGCTGATTGCACGCACATTCTATGCCGGAGAATCCGCCAAACTTGTGGAAGGGCTTTCAAATACCTTTTCATACATTCACAAACTCCTGCTGAACAAATATTATGTGGATGAAATCTATTTTGCCCTTGTCGTTCATCCGGTGAAACGGATTGGGGAGTTTCTCTGGTATTACATTGATGTGATTCTCATTGATGGTACGGTGAATTTGGCCGGCATGCTGGCCACCTGCTGCGGAAGAGTGATAACCCTGTTCCAGAACGGCTCGGTGAAAATGTATGCCTTTTCGATGTTGACCGGAATATTAATCCTGTTCTGGATTTTTGTAGGGTGAGGTAGAACGATGTTAAATACACACTTGCTTTCCATTGTGACTTTTCTTCCCCTGCTTGCTGTGGTTGTGCTCGCGATAATTCCGGGCAGACAGGAAAAAACCCTGAAACAGTTTGCGGTCGGATTCTCTCTGGTTCATTTTCTGGTTTCGCTGCTGCTGGTTGTCCGATTTGATTCAACCGTGTACAAAGTTCAGTTTGAAGAAATTATTCCCTGGTTTTCCACCCGTTTCGCGGCAGTGAATTATCACATCGGACTGGATGGAATCAATCTCTGGATTGTCATGCTGACAACCTTCCTTGCTCCGATTATCTTTCTTTCCGTTTATTCTTCCGTCACAAAGAAACATAAATCATTTTTGATTAACATGTTTCTCCTTGAAGTGGGGATACTGGGCTCGCTGGTTTCTCTGAACACATTTATTTTCTACCTGTTCTGGGAAGTAATGTTGATTCCCATGTACTTCATTATCGGAGTCTGGGGCGGAGAACGACGGATTTATGCGGCGGTTAAATTTTTCATATACACCATGGCCGGTTCTCTACTGATGCTGGTGGCAATCATTTACATGTACCTGCAAACCGGCAGTTTTGAGCTCTTTGACCTGTATGCCCATACCTTTTCAGGGCGGGAGCAGGTTTATCTGTTTGCCGCCTTTGCAATCGCCTTTGCAATTAAAGTGCCGATTTTTCCCTTTCATACCTGGCTGCCCGATGCCCACACCGAAGCCCCGACAGCCGGCTCCGTTATTCTGGCGGGTGTACTGCTGAAACTGGGAACCTACGGGTTTATCCGCTTTGCCATGCCGCTGTTTCCTTCCGCAGTCAAGATCTTTGCCCCTTACGTTATCGTACTTGGAATCATCGGAATCATCTACGGCGCACTGGTTGCCATGGTTCAGAAAGACGTGAAAAAGCTGGTGGCCTATTCGTCCGTATCCCACTTGGGTTACGTGATGGTCGGCCTTTTTGCCCTGACCCTGTACAGTGTGCAGGGCGCGATGCTTCAGATGATTAACCACGGTATTTCAACCGGCGCTCTGTTCCTGCTGGTGGGAATCATTTATGAACGGAGACATACCCGGTTGATTTCAGAATACGGCGGCCTCGCAAAGGTGATGCCGGTTTATGCCGTTTTATTTATGATTTTTACCCTGTCCAGTATCGGCCTTCCCCTGACCAATGGCTTTGTCGGGGAATTTCTGATTCTGATGGGAACATTCAAATCCGCCTATCCCTATGCCTTCTGGTACGCTGCTTTTGCGGCTGTAGGGGTAATTCTCGGAGCTGTGTACATGCTGTGGATGTACCAACGGGTCTTTTTTAACGTGGAACCTTCGGAGAAAAATTTAAAATTAAAAGATGCCAGCCTGAGGGAAAGAATCTACCTTCTACCTCTGCTGGTAATGGTTTTCTGGATTGGTTTGTATCCGAGCTTCTTTTTGAAAAGAATGGACAAATCGGTTGAACACTACATCAAACTGATTCAGCCGACGACCCAACTTGTGGTCCCGGATCCGACTGCTGCTGTTGATGAGGGGGTGCAGAAATGAATGTGACAGTAAATATGACCGCTCTTATGCCCTTGATAATTCTGTTTGCAGGTATTTCCCTGACAGCTCTTATGGGAACCATGAAAGACTCTGTGAAACGTCTGGCAGGCCTGGTTGCCAGTATATCGGTAGTATTTGCTTTCTGGTGGGTGATGGAGAGAATTCTGCCGGCAATCGGCACAGCTGCCATGGAATCTCAATCCGGAATGCTGACCTATAGTTATTACAGCGTTTTTCTCAGTGGCATTGTTCTCATCACCGCGGTTGCGGCATTTGCATTGTCTGAGCACTACCTGCTGGAAGAAGATTTTTCCCATCCGGAATTCTATGCCATCTTACTGGCGTCCATTACCGGAATGATGGTAATGCTCAATACATCGAACTTTGTCAACATCTTTATCGGGCTGGAACTTCTTTCAATTCCCCTTTACGCATCTGTCGCCTACCTGCGCTACAAACCGGAATCGGTCGAAGGCGGCCTGAAATACTTCATTCTCGGTGCCATTGCATCCGGTTTTCTTGCGTATGGCATTGCAATGATTTACGGTGCCAGCGGTTCCCTCGACTTTATTACCATCGTTAAAACCGTAAAAACAGACTCCCTGTTCCGCCTTGGCCTGCTGTTTATTCTGATGGGCCTGGCATTTAAGGCAGCGGCGGTTCCATTCCACATGTGGGCACCGGACGCCTACGAAGGGGCAGCCACGCCGGTAACGGCTTTCATGTCCATTGCACCGAAAGCGGTGGCAATCGGGGTTCTGATTCGAATTCTTTATTCCGTTTTTCCTCAAATGGTTGATTATTGGCGGGAAGCGGTTCTGGTACTCTCCATTCTGACCGTAATTGTCGGGAATTTTGCCGCCATTGTTCAGCAGTCGGTAAAGAGAATGCTGGCTTATTCCAGCATTTCCCATGCCGGTTATTTATTGATGGGAATTGTTGCCTACTCTGTGGAAGGGGTTTCCGGTATCCTGTTCTATCTTGCCGGCTATATGCTGATTAACACCGGTGCTTTCGGTGTTCTTTCCCTGTTAAAAATCGGGGACGATGACTTTGTCAGTTATGATGATATCCGCGGAATCGGCTATCGTTATCCCCTGCTGGGTATTTTCATGTCCGTATTCATGTTTTCCCTTGCCGGAATCCCGGCCACAGTGGGTTTCATGGGGAAATTCTATGTATTCAAAGCACTGATTCATGCCAATTACATGAGTCTGGCACTGGTTGGAATCGGCGGTTCTCTGGTATCCGTGTACTATTACCTGCGGGTAGTGGTTCACATGTACATGAAAGAAAACCCGGAAGAGCGGAAGTTTAATTTGAATTTCCTGAGTATGACGGTATTGGCAATCTGCTCTGTGCTGGTAATTGCAGCCGGTTTATTCCCGGCAAAAATTGCGGACATTGCAAATGTGGCGGCGAGGTTCATGAATTGAGAGAAGACAAAGAAATCAAGAAACACTGTCCTTGTGTTTCCGAGATTGTTACAAGGCGTTTATCCCTTTATCTCCGGTGTCTCCTGATGGTAAACAGGGAAGGGGATGATTATATCTCTTCCAAAGAGTTGGCGGAGCGCTATCATTTGAATGCAGATCAGATCCGCAAAGACCTTTCTTATTTCGGGACATTTGGGAAGCGGGGAGTGGGATATAACATTGAAGATACCATTGTAAAACTGAAAGAGGTTCTTGGCCTGACACAGGTTTACAATGTTGCAATTGCCGGAGCGGGAAACCTTGGAACCGCTCTGGCGGATTATCCTCGTATTAACCGGGATTCTTTCAGAATTGTGGCATTATTTGACCGGGATAACCGCAAAGTCGGTGCCAAAACCCGAACAGGAATACCGATTTACCATATTTCCGGACTTGAAGACAGGGTTCGGGAATTAAATGTGCGTATGGGGATCATTTCTGTTCCGGCAGATGCGGCCCAGGGGATTGCAGACCGTTTTGTTTCCGCCGGCGTTCGGGGAATTATGAACTTTGCACCGGTAAGGATTCAGCTGCCGTCTTACATCAAAACAATCAGTGCCGATTTCAAGTCGCAGTTGGAGGTCTTGGCGTACTACGTTTCCAAAATCAAAGTCGGGGAATGAAGCACTATTTCGGCCCCAACGGAAAGCTCTCACAATCATTTGCCGATTATGAGGTCCGTGGGCCGCAAAATGAAATGGCAGAGGCGGTGTTTGATGCCATTAACACCGGACAAAACCTGATTGTTGAGGCCGGTACCGGTGTCGGCAAGACCCTTGCCTATCTGATACCCATTTTTGAGTCCGGAAAATCTGCCGTAATTTCAACCGCAACAAAGGTATTGCAGCATCAATTACTGGAAAAAGACATTCCGGTGATAAAGAAAGTAACGGGATTAAATCCGGATGTGTCCATATTGAAAGGCCGCTCCAACTACCTCTGCCTGCTCCGTAAAGAGCAGTTTATGTTAAATCCCCTGTTCAGATCAAAACGGGATATCCCGGTCTGGGCGGAAGTGAAGGCATGGCTCAGTTTCACCGAAGCCGGTGATTTCAGTGAAATGGAGGAAGTGCCGGTAAATCATCCCATCTTAACTTCTCTGAATGCGGACCGGAATTACTGCACCGGTTCAAAATGCCCCTTCTACCGGGAATGTTACTTCTACCGTGCCCGTAAAAAAGCGCAAAAATCTCAAATCGTACTGGTGAATCATCATTTGCTGTTTGCTGATTTATCTGTAAAGGAAACGAATTTTGCCACAATTCTGCCCCTGCACCCTGTATTGACCGTGGATGAGGCGCATAAGCTGGAAGACATCGCTACCAGCCAGTTCGGCGAAATGCTCACCGCGAGAATGATAGCCGTTCTTCTTGGCCAATTGCCGGGAGAACTGAAATTCCGTCATACGGAAAAATTCAGAGAACTGCTGGAGGATCCGGTGTTTGACTCGGACATGAAATTTCGCCAGCGCGGGGTGGTTTCGGAAGAAATGAAGGAAAAGCTGCTGGCCCTGAAACCGGGACTGGAAACATTGCGGAAAGATTTAACCGCTTTGGACGATGACACTTTTGAGATGCGGGATAACCTGATTCGAAGAATCGGTTCCTTTTTTGACTTTCTGGACACACTGGAAAACCAGGACTTTGTAAAATACTATGATTCCAATAGCGGTGCCCGTCAGTTTCGATCGGTTCCCATTGATATTTCATCAAAAATTGAACAGGCATTTTCCGGAAATTTTGAAACAATTATCATGACTTCCGCAACATTATCCGTTCGGAAGAAACTGGACTTTTTTAAAAACCGTGTAGGATTGAAAGATGCGAAAAGCTGTTTACTGGCTTCAACATTCGATTTCAAAAACAACACAATCCTCTATGTTCCGAAAACGCTTCCGGATGTGAATCAGGATGCGTTCCGGCCTGCTGCGGTTGAAGAAATTATCCGCATATTGAATTTAACGGAAGGCAGGGCCTTCCTGCTTTGCACCAGCCATCGCAATGTCAGCTGTTTCGCGGATGAATTGCGGGCGCGTACCGAATTAAATATCCTGAAACAGGGGGAAAGTTCCGCGCCCGGCCTCGTCGGCCGATTTATCATGGAACAAAATTCGGTTCTCGTCGGCTCTTTTTCTTTCTGGGAAGGGATAGATGTCAAAGGGGAGGCTCTCAGCTGTGTCATCATTGACCGGCTCCCGTTTCCGCAGCCGGACGAACCGGTTTTCAAAGCAAGGGCGGACAGAATGGAAAACGGTTTCTTTGGCTATTCTGTTCCGCTTGCGGTATTGCAGTTTAAGCAGGGCCTGGGGCGGTTGATTCGAAGCAACGAAGATAGAGGAATACTTTGTGTCCTTGATAACCGCGTACTGACAAAAAGATATGGAAAAATCTTTCTGGAAAGTTTCTACCCGGTTCCGCTGACCCGCTCTCTGGATGAAGTCAAAAAATTCCTTGCCCAATCCTGAAAATTGCTTATGATAAATATAATGGAAAACCAAACGGGTTTGTTTCATCCGCATATGGAGGTGATAAATGGAAATCAGCTGTCCGAATTGTTCAAAAAAATACCGGGTTGATGACAGTTTGATTCCTGAGAAAGGCCGGAAGGTAAAATGCAGAAAATGCGGCCATGTTTTTCTGGTTCGCCGCGAACAGCCTGAACCGGAGCCGGAAACCGGTTTTCAGTTGGACCTTGATTTTGAATCTCCGTCATCACCTGCAGGTGGCGGAACAATCAAAATTTCTCAGGAACAAATCGACGCGTCAATTCGAAAAGCAGCTGCAAAAACAGAAAAATCGGAAGACTCAACTGAAGAAGCGGAGTCCCCGGGAATTGAACTGGACCTTGAATACAAGTCCGACGAAAAAAACTTTACCCGTGATGATGCGGTTGATAAAGCAGACCCTGATGCCGTCCGCTATGTTGTGCGGGTGGAGGGGAATGAATTTACCGGGCTGACCCTGGATGAACTGAAGAAATGGATTTCCGAGGACAGATTGCTGGAAGTAGATGAAGTCAGCAGAGAAGGTTCAAAAGTATGGGTTCCCGCGGAACGGGTGCCGGAACTGATGAAAACCTTCAAAATGCATATCTATGAACAGCGGAAACGTTTTGATGAGGAAGACAATCCCTACCTCCGTTTTAAAGAGCGGGAAGAACAGCGCGGTACCAAAGAAACCGGGAATGGTTTTCTGAATAAACTCCTTTCACTGTTTAAAAAAGGTTGATTCTGAATGCAGCAGGAAGAAGTTCGCATGCTCCTGGACAATCTGGAGCGTGATATTAAGCGGTTGAGAATGGAATATAACCGTTTTATTGCCAACGCGCCGGACGTGAATATTGATTTTTGTGAAAAACGGGTAACAGACCTGATCAAACTTCTTCATAAAACAACTTTTAAGAAATATGCTTCGAAATTCCGGTTTGAGAACCTGGTGGCCCGGTTTAACATTTTGAAAATAAATTTTCATCGAATGTCCGGTATCCGGGAAAAAAATAAGGAAAAAGTTAAAGACATGCTATTTGGTAAGGGAAGGGACTCACTTACCGGCGGGAAAAACCTTCAGCAGGCATCACCTGCATCGGGAGGAAACATTTCCGGGAAAAAAGCCGGAAATGCTTTCAGATTATTCCAGCCCGAAAGCCAGGAAAATGATCTTGAAAAATTTTATGAGCGCTACGTGGAGATGAAAACCATTTACGAAGGAATGGTCACACTTTCCTATGATGATTTTGTTTCCCGTGTGTCCGACAGGCTTGAAAAAGCAAAAAAGAGCGGACGGGGGAAAGAACTGGAATGCAAACTTGTTGAAGAAAATGGAAAGGTAAAGATTAAAAGCAAGGTGGTAAAAAAATGACAAACCGTTACGCGGTGATTGGCGGGGTGGCGGCCGGGATGAGCGCTGCCAGCCGGATAAGAAAAGCGGATCCTGATTCTGAGGTTGTTGTCTTTGAAAAAGGCCAATACATCTCATACAGTGCGTGCAGTATGCCGTACTACATCTCCAACCCGAACACCACATTGGAAAACCTCATCGTTCTCAGCGTGGAAAATGCCAGAAATAAACGCAGGATAGACGTTCGTATCCGGCACATGGTGACACGGATTCTGCCGGCACAGCGGCGAATTGAATATGCAAAACTGCCGTCCGGAATAGAGGGAAGTTACACCTATGACCGTCTTGTTATTGCCACAGGCGCCGCCCCGTATGTCCCTGCGATTCCCGGAGCGGATCAACCCCATGTCGTGGTATTGCGGAATCTGGAAGACGGGAAAAAAATCAAAGAAATGGTAACCGGCGGCAAAATCCGCAAAGCAACCATCCTCGGTGCCGGATACGTGGGCCTTGAAATGTGCGAATCTCTTGGAAAATGCGGAATTGAAGTCACACTGATTTCCGCCCGGGCCATGCCCATGTTCGGGTGGAATGAAAAAATCATTGCCACCGTCATTGAAACACTGAAAAAGAACAAAATAAATTTGATTGTTAACGCGGGGGTAGAAAGAATTACGGAAAAAGGAGTCCGGCTGAATGACCGTCTGGTGGAAGCGGACCTTGTTCTCATGGCAAAAGGAATCCGGCCCAACAGCGAACTTGCGGAAAATGCCGGAATCCGATTGGGTGTTGCCGGTTCCATCGCGGTGGATCAGCGGATGGAAACCTCAGTTGCGGGCATCTTTGCGGCCGGGGACTGTGCGGAATCCTTTCATCGCATTAACAACAAAAAAATATACGTGCCCCTCGGAACCGTTGCAAACAAACATGGCCGGGTAGCCGGATTGAACTGTGCCCGTCAATCTGTAAGATTCCCCGGTGCCATATCCAGTGCCGAATTTAAACTCTTTGAAATGGAAGTGGCCCGTACCGGAATGACCCTTCACGAAGCAGCTGAAAATGGATTTGACGCAGAAGAAATTGTCATTACCGCATCTTCCGCCGCCCACGGATATCCGGAAAGTTCTCCCATACAAATTGCAATGACCGGAGATAAAGAAAGCGGCCGGCTGTTGGGGGCCCAGATGATCGGCGAGGCTGGAGTGGCAGCACGGATTAACATCATCGCGGCGGCAATATTCAATGGAAACACAGTAGATGAATTTTCCATGTTCGATCTGGCATACGCCCCGCCGTTTGCTCCGGTGTGGGATCCCGTGCTGGTTGCGGCCAACGTATTGAAGGGAAAACTCGGCAGAATATAACAGTATTTTCTTCTGATTTTCTTTCGGAAAGAAAATATCATATTTTCGATAAAAAACTGTTGACTTCCCTGTCAGGTTTAGTAGAATCCATTCTTGCCTGCTGAATACAGCGGTAATGCGAAGTTCTTTTGGAAAGTAGAGTGAAAGCTCGGTTGAGAACAGCAGGCACAGTCAATGGGGCTTGCAGATTGGTCCCGTTTTTTGGGTCTTTGACAACTGGATAGAGGAAAGGATGCTTGTAAAGAGGGCCTCGGAAGAGGAACTTGAAAATTTTGTTAGAGTTTATT
>JAADGL010000034.1 GCA_013152385.1 Acidobacteriota bacterium | reverse complement strand
AGAAAGACATTTTATACATTGAAAGAAATCATCAAGTGTGGAAAAGGGAAATTGTTTGGAAAAGACAATGCCCGGCTGCCGGTGAAAAAAATGCGAATGATTGACCGAATTGTAAAAATTGTAGAAGACGGCGGCAAATACGGAAAAGGTGAAATCATCGCGGAGCTGGACATTAATCCGAAAAAGTGGTTTTTCAAGTGCCATTTCCCCGGTGACCCGGTAATGCCGGGCTGCCTCGGCCTGGATGCCCTGTGGCAATTACTGGGGTTTTACCTCGGCTGGAAAGGGTTTCAGGGCAAAGGCCGGGCACTGGGTGTCGGGGCGGTGAAATTCACAGGCCAGATTCTCCCGGACGCAAAAAAGGTTCTGTACCATCTGGATATCAAACGGGTCATGGCATCTAAACTGAAACTGGTCATCGGGGACGGCAGCGTATTGGTGGACGGGCGGCTGATTTATCTGGCGGAAAATTTAAAGGTCGGCCTGTTCGCTTCCACCGAGGGGTTTTAGCCGGCACCGGATGTTCACGTTAACCGGACATTTATGACTCACACAAGCAATATTTTAAACAGCAAACTCCGGGAAATTTTCGGCTATACCTCTTTCAACCCCCATCAGCGGGAAATTATTGATGTAATCCAATCGGGACGGGACTGCCTGGCAGTATTGCCCACCGGAAGCGGAAAGTCCCTGTGTTATCAACTTCCCGCCATTTTATCCGATAAAAAGCTGGCAGTTGTCGTTTCACCGCTGATTTCACTGATGAAAGATCAGGTACTGCAACTGAATCAGCTGGGGGAATTCGCAGTACTGCTGAATTCCTCCCTGAGCCGGGAAGATTACAGCACGAGTATCACACGGATTATGTCAGGGGACACAAGGATTTTATACGTGGCACCGGAAACCCTGATGAAGTCTCACATTCTGGGCATACTGGAGCAGATAAGCCTTAGTTTTCTTACTGTTGACGAGGCGCACTGCATTTCAGAATGGGGCCATGATTTCCGGCCGGAATACCGGCAACTGGCCGCAATCCGGGAACGCTTCCCCGCTTTGCCGGTGCTGGCGTTAACCGCCACCGCCACAAAACGGGTACGGGAAGATATTGTGGCAAACCTGCATATGAAAAAACCGGCCCTGTTCGTGGCCAGTTTCGACCGGCCCAACCTTTTTCTCAGGGTAAAAGAAAAAAACAACGGGTTCATACAGTTGACGACATTTATGGAAAAATTTTCCAATCAGTCGGGAATTGTGTATTGTGTTTCCCGGAAGGAAACCGAACAGATTGCCGGGAAATTAACAAAACAGGGGATTTCCGCCCTGCCTTACCATGCCGGAATGAGCGCGGAAGAACGGAACCGGAATCAGGAAGCGTTTATCCGGGACGACGTGAACGTGATTGTGGCAACTGTCGCATTCGGTATGGGAATCAATAAACCGGACGTCCGGTTTGTGGTGCATTACGATTTGCCCAAAAATATCGAGTCCTACTATCAGCAGATCGGACGTGCGGGACGGGACGGGCTTCCGGCCCACTGTCTGCTGCTGCTGGGCTACGGCGATATCTCAAAAATCCGTTACTTTATCAATCAGAAAGAAAATGAACACGAGAAACGAATTGCCAACAATCAGCTTTCGGTGATGCTGGGTTTTGCCGAAGCCACCTGCTGCCGCCGGATTCCCCTGCTTCAATATTTCGGCGAACACTATCAAAAAGAAAACTGCGGTGCCTGCGACAACTGCAGCGGCGAAAACCAAAACGAACTGCGGGATGTAACAGTGGAAGCACAGAAGTTTCTATCCTGCGTCTGGCGGACCGGACAGATGTTCGGAATGGGGTATATCATCAACGTGCTTCGGGGTTCCACCGAAAAAAGAATACTTCAAAATAATCATGACCGGCTTTCCACCTGGGGAATCGGAAAACAACATTCAAAACAGGTATGGCAGCAGCTGGGACGGCAGCTCATCGCCCGGGGACTGCTGACTCAGGACCCGGCTTACGGCGGCCTGAAACTGACAGCAGCGGCCCGGCCGGTTCTCCGTTCCGAAAAGACCTTTTTCGGCAAGATGGACCAGGGAAAAAAACCGGAAAAAACGGCACGGCAAAAAGCCGGCACCCCGAACCGGGATGAGGTGCTCAGTGACCCGGCAAAACGGAACCTTTTTGAAGAATTGAGAGAGAAACGGAAGAAACTGGCAACGGAAATGAATGTACCGCCCTACGTGATATTCAGTGACCGCACACTGGTTGAAATGATAAAATACCACCCCTCCACTCTGGCGGAACTGTCTGAAATTCACGGTGTCGGTGCTGTTAAACTAAAACGCTACGGAGAAATTTTTCTTTCCATCCTGAATAATTCCCGTTGATAGCACAGGCTTCAGGACAGAACTTAAGATTCGGAATATAACAGAAATCAGTTAATTTTGTATTTACGGTGAAAAAAGTGTCCCCGGACAAATTTTCCGTACACCAGCTCAAAAAGAATCGAAACACAGATAAACGAAAGAAAAACCAGAATAGCCCCCGGATTACTTGAATAGGTGTGGAGCAACAGAGTAATAAATGCCGCAATGCTTGCAAAAGATGCTGCCAGAATAATCCACTTATTTCCTTTAATCCTGTTGCGCAATTTAAACGCACTGATATTCACGATCGAAAAGATGAGGAGAAAACCGGCACTGCCGATAATGGCAATATCCGTCAGATCAATCAGATTCCCCATCAATAGACTCAAGATTGTAATAATAACAATTCCCATGAAAGGAATATTGCCTCTCTCTTCATCAAGAATTTCAGGCAGCTCACCCTCTTTTGCAATAATGTATCCCAACCGCGCATTTCCATAAATAGTCGCATTAATCGCGGAGAAGGTTGCAAGAAGTGCAGCAATTGAAACGATTGTAAATCCGACCTGCCCCAGCGCCGGCTTCGCTGCAACCGCAAGGGCATAATCCTTTGCCGCCATAAGCTGATGCTGCGGTACGGTTCCGACTGTTATAATGGCAATAAGAATATACAGAACAATAACGGAAACAATTGAACCGTAAAGTGCTCTCGGCAAATTTACCTCCGGATTCTGAATTTCTTCGGCAGAATTGGCAATTAATTCAAAACCCTCGTAGGCAACAAAAATGACCATCCCGGCAACCAGAATCGAAAGGGGCCCGCCCCACTGGTCCGGGGAAAGACGCTGCGGATCTACAAAAGAAAAACCGGACACAATGATCAGAATCAACAATATGATCTTAATCGCCACAATGGCGGTTTCGGATTTGCTGACAAAAGAGGCACTGATCAAATTAATCAGCGCCGGGAGCAGTATGGCAAAACTCACCAGCAGGTGTCTCAGCCATTGGCTCGTGTTTCCATGGAAAAAGGTCTGGCCGTAGGAAGCAAAAGCAACTGCATACAGTGAAATTGTAATGAGATAACATAACCAAAGCAACAGATTGATGCTGCCTGACAACAAATTATGTTTGAACGCATTATCCACGAACACAACCGTTCCACCGCGATTCTGATATTTCACGGAAAGTTTTGCATAGGAATAAGAAGTCAGCAATGCTACGATCCCGGCAAAGAGAAAAGCCATTTCGGTTGCCCCGTGTGCAAATGAAACCGCTTCGCCCAGGACCGCAAAAATCCCCCCTCCAACCATCCCCCCGATGCCGATTGAAATCGCCCCGGACAGGCCGACACTTCTTGTTTTCCGCTTCATAAAAGCCACTTCCTTAATTTCCGGTATTTATAGATTTGTAAACAGATAATTCCACTGAGTCAGATATTACCCTTTAGCGAATCCGGCTGTCAACTTTTATTTCCCTCATCGCTTCGAGATTTCCATGCGAAGGGGGAAGGCTTTCAGGGGAATCTGCCCGGTAAAGTTTTGAAAAACACCAGACAAAGAATTGGTGACAAAGAGGGCTGTAGACACCGGGATTCTATGATATGATCAATCATTCATTGTCTGCCTTTTGTGCGTGAGAGGTGCCCCGATGGGATTGTTTAATTCAGACAGGGGGGAGTTCCCCCGGGAAAAACCCTTCCAATATATGATTCCCACAACTCCGATTCTTGAGTTGGGAACAATTCTTGTTACCGGCGCTTCCGGATACGTTGGCGGCCGCCTGGTACCGATTCTTCTGGACCGGGGATACAAAGTCCGCATTATGGTTCGAACTCCATCGGCATGTCTCGCGGAAAAATGGCCGGGAGTCAGTTGCAGCGCAGGAGACGCACTTCATCCGAAAAGCCTGGAAAAGCCGTTGCAGGGAGTGTATGCGGCATATTATCTGATTCATTCACTTGCGCTGGGGCCGGGACAGTTTGATGAAGCGGATATACGGGCTGCTCTCAATTTCAGAGAAGCGGCGGCAAAAGCCGGTGTCAAACGCATTATTTATCTTGGTGGACTGGGAGATTTGACACCCGGCCTTTCGGATCATCTGTCCAGCAGAATAAAGGTGGCTCAAACGCTCCGTGAGGGAACTGTTCCCGTGACGGTACTTCGGGCGGCGGTGATCATCGGTTCCGGTTCCGCATCATATGAAATTATTCATTCATTGGTTACCCGGCTTCGAATACTCCCGCTGCCTCCTTCCGCGGATCAGTTGTGTCAACCGATTTCTATCCGGGATGTACTGAAATACCTCATTGGCGTTCTGGAAACGCCCGAAACAGCCGGAAAAAGTTTTGATATCGGCGGTTCGGATGTCCTGACCTACCGCACCATGTTGAAGGAACTGGCGCATCTGTTAAACCGAAAAATTCTGATGTTTGGATTTCCCCTCAATTATATCCGGCCATATGCCTATATTGCCAGTCTTGTTACGCCGGTACCGGCCCCGATTATCCGCTCACTGATGGAAGGGTTACGCAATAATGTAATTTGCCGGGATGTTCAGATTCGGACTGTCATACCCGTTAAACCCATCGGATACCGGGAAGCGCTGATCCGTGCAATGGACCGGGAAGAACAGGACATGGTACGAACCCGTTGGGCCGACGCATACCCCCCCGCCCATGAACTGGCAATGAAACTCAGTGAAATGCCGAACCTCCCCCGGTTTACAGCAGAATATTCCCTTAAAACAAAACTCTCTTCCGCGGCGCTGTTTCAATCGGTATGCCGAATCGGTGGAAAGGAAGGATGGTTTCAAACCAACTGGATGTGGCGGTTGCGGGGTTTTCTGGACCGCATGATCGGCGGAGTCGGTATCCAGCGGGGCAGACGGAGTACCACTACTTTAAACATCGGAGATGTGATTGATTTTTGGCGGGTAGAAGCACTCGTTCCCGATCACCGGGTACTGCTCAGAGCGGAAATGTTGCTCCCCGGCCGGGCCTGGTTGGAATTTAATATTGACGATTTGGAAAGTCACCGTATTCTGCGGATAAAAGCGTGGTTTCACACCCACTCATTTTTCGGAAAACTATATTGGTATGTTTTGGTTCCGTTTCATGGCATTGTCTTTAGAGATCTGATCAGAGGAATCGAGAAGGCGGTCGGGAAAACCTGACCGCCTTCTCGATTATGCAGACCGGTTTTATTTCGGTTTTTTTCTACATTCCGGTATGGCAATCACTGCAGTTGGTGGTTTTCCATTCTTTGTCAATGTCAACGGGATGAATGAACACCACACCTTTCATATTGAAACGGACATTTTTGCCCGCTGTCTGACTTAAAATCGTATGGCAGAGGTTACAGCTCCTGGAAATTGTTTCTCCGGTTCCTGTTTTATGATTTCCGTCATGACAGCGGAAACATCCTTTGCTTCGCCAGTGCCCGATATTGGATGGATGAATATCCCATCTGGCCTTCATCTCCGGGAAAAAGTTCTGATGGTAAAGCTTTTTGACAGCAGCAACCGCCTTGTCCAGCTCTTTCGGATCAGAACCTGCACATCCTTCCCGGATAGCTTTATCAATTCCTGCATCAGCCGCCGCTACGTTTTGATAATCAGCCGCAAGCGCATCGGCACCGGTAGCACGAATATTGGCCAATTCGGGACTTACCTGTCCGGTTACCATCAGCCGGTTCATTATTTCTTCCGGAGATTTAAAAATATGAGAAGGACGGTTGTGACAATCAATACAGTCCATCCGGTGAATCTTAAGGCTTGCCAACTTTTTGCTGCTGATTGGCTCGTCAACGGATGTGAATATTTTTTGTCTGCCGTCTTTGTAGGTAACGCGAACCCAGGGTATCGTTTCTCTTTTGGGGTCTTCGGAGGCAATTTCCACAATATTTTCAATATGCCAGTGGATCCCCGTCGGCCTGCCATATCCCGGATGCCCCCCGATGTGCATCTGCAGTGTTACGGATCCATGGGTATTTTCTTCATCCCGCTGGTAATAATTACGGGTCACCAGTTTATCATCAACAAAATACCGGGGCCAATGACACTGTTCGCAGGTGTCTCTGGCCGGTCTCAGGTTATGAATGGGGGTTTTAATCGGCCTTGGATAACTGTTGGTCACAGTGGCATAAACCTGGTACAGGCCGGATAATTTCGATTTCACATACCAACCCGCCCCGGGGCCCACATGGCATTCCACACAGGCGACTCTTGCATGGGGAGAAAGAGCATGTGTGACAGCTTCCGGATTCATGACAGGATGGCAGGAAGAACAGAATGTTACGGATTCACTGAAATGATAAGCTTGATAACTCATTGAGGAAAACAAAATCAGAATAAAAAGCGTCAGTGTCGTGAATATCAGAAAAAGTCTCCGGTGCCTTGGAATGTTAAAATCAATACTGAAAAAACGGGATCTCGTAACACCCTGTTTGTGTAAATAGCGTTGGCGACGCCAGGCACCAAGAGGGACCAGAATCAAGCCGAGAATAAAAAGCGGCGGCATTATGATAAAAGTTACAATACCGGAATAGGCTCCACCCTTCCCGGATATAATGCCGATCAACGCGGTCACAATATACACCGAGGTGGAAAGTGTCAGCAACACAAACCCGATTAAACTCATCGGATTGTACAAAAGTTCATAAAATAATTTCCAATTTCTTCGGCCAAAAGGTATTTTCATCAGTTCCCCCAACACAAAAAAACATTTACGCACAATAAAACAATAGACATCATATCATAAACTTCACAAATGGCAGAGTACATTTGAATCTTTTTGTAAAATCACATGAATCCCACTGTCTGGGCCCCAGGGACGTAAGAGCATACTCTTTCTAAAATTTCATAAGATATTTAAGTGAACATAGAAGGGACTATCAAAAAAAACACAGAATTTCTTTTGATTTTTTTGAAATCAGAAATAAGTATGAATGTGAAACTGTTCATTTGCAAAAAAATATGCCACTATGTAATAAAATTAAGATGACCGGTTCAATTTCGTCCGGTTATCCAGGAGAATGAGCCATGGCAATCGATACACCGAACAGCACCGGCCCCGGCTGGATTCGAGCGTTTATTCATTTTCTGACTTTTGTAAATCAACCGATTAAACGGCGGTTCACATTATTTTTTATCGGCGTTCTCTGGTGGTTTCTGGTCATGACCATCCTTAGCGTAGGCAGTATGATTATGGTAAAGACCGCCATATCCGAAGACTCAAGGCAATTACAACCGACAATAGAAAGGCTTTCATCAATAGCAACGGAACTGGGTAAACTCCAACTCTATCTCCGTACTTATCCTGAAAGAGGAAATGAAGCCTCATCCGGCGCATTTGTAGCCGGAATTTTACCGCTGGTGCATGTGATGAGTCTGGAAAGCCGAAAACTGAAGCCAGAACCCCTGCATCGAATCAACACAAGCACCCTGAAAAAAGGAATCACCGCCATGAGAGAAACGGCGCTGCAAATGGCAGATTCCCTGGAACCTCATCCCCTTGATTCCCAAAAATCTTTTCTGAAACTTCGGAACACACTTCTTGTGAAAGTAAACCGCCTGCTGGGGGATACTCAAACCGATCTTGCCATATTGGCAGATTTGCGGGAACAGCGGCACAATAAGATACTGGGAATCGTTTCCGGTGCTGCAACAGGTTCAATATCGGTTTTGGTAATCGCCACATTTCTGCTGGCGCTTTTTACTTACTACATCAGAAAGGCCATCGGCCGTCCAATCAGCTCTCTGATTCGGCAGGTGGAAGCCCTTGTGGAAGGAAATTCCGATTTGAATGCACGGATCCGGGTTGCATCAGAAGATGAAATCGGAATTCTGACGCATAAATTGAATCTGTTAACGGAAAAGCTCCATTCTCTGTCTGTATTTAAACGGGTAATTGAAGAAGATCCCGGAGTTCACGATGTCTACATCCGTCTCGGAGAAGTGTTCCGCAAACTGGGATTAGAAGATTTTACGCTGTATGAAGTAAACAAGAACGATTGCCCGGTTCCGGTCTATCCGGACCATGCCCCCGGCCGTCATGTGGAAATGGATCGAAGCGGAAGAGGCGGCACCCTCTGCCGTGCCGTTAAATCCAACCGAATGATCACATCCATGGACTTTGCAGGCATCTGCAGCAGGGTCTGCAAAGAAATGAACCAAGATCATGCGTGCATTCCAATCATGTTCAGCAGCGGTTCATTTATGATCGCACAATTCGTTTTTGAAAAAGTGCCCCGGGAAAACCAGGAAGAAGTGTTCCGCAACCTTCGCATGGCTTCCAATTTTCTTGACGCATCACGAAATGTCCTGGAGTCCAAAAAACTAATGAATGAACTCCGTGAAAATGCGATTCGGGATACCCTGACCGGTCTCTACAACCGGCGCTTTCTAACGGAAATTATGGAAAGTATTGTTCCGGGCATTCGAAGACGTGGGGGGAAACTGGGGGTTGTCATGTGCGATATTGATCATTTCAAAGAAATTAACGATCAGCACGGTCACGATGCCGGAGACATCGTCCTGAAAGGAACTGCCGAAGTGCTCAACCGCTGCCGCCGGGCATCGGATATTATTATTCGCTACGGAGGCGAGGAATTTGTTATCATTTTCCGGGACATGGAGAAAGATGACCCGTATCCGCTGGCAGAACGCATACGAACCGAATTTTCCAGACAAAAAATCCGCTACGGAAAAGAAATACTGATGCGAACCATCAGCCTCGGCATCAGTGTGTTTCCGGATGATACTGATGATATCTGGGAAGCAATTCGCCTTGCGGACGAAGCATTGTTCCAGGCAAAAAATTCAGGTCGAAACCGAACCGTTCGTTATGGAATCCCACCTTCCGACGACAGGGTACCGGCAGAAAAATCGAGCTGATTTTCCTTTCAATTCGTACTTTAAGCATTGGGCCATCTCCATATGCCAACTTGCGTACAAATCCGTCAGAAAAATTTCTGCCGAATCTTCAAATCAATAAATTCAGGTGCAAATAATTACGCTATAATTATTCAGGTGATACATACAAGGAGACGGATGCGGATGTTCATCGGGGCAGAGCACAAAACAAACCGAACTGAAAATAGAAAATTGCCATGAAGGCCGAGCTGACCAGCGGGCCCATCGGCCGGACACTTGCCAGGTTGACCGTTTACATGATCTTCGGTTTTTTTGCCATCATTGCCTTCAACCTTGTTGACACCTGGTTTGTGGCGAAACTGGGCACGGATGAACTGGCGGCGATGGGTTTCATTTTCCCGATTGTCATGATTATAAGCGCCATTGCCATCGGGCTCGGGTCGGGGGCATCCGTACTGGTTTCCCGCAGCATCGGCGAAGGCAATAACAGAAAAGTTCAACGATTTACAACAGATTCCCTGATACTGTCTGTAGTAATTGTGCTTTTTTTTGTGGTAACGGGAATCCTGACCATCCATCCGGTTTTCACCCTGCTGGGGGCATCCCCCAAAGTTCTGAAACTGGTTCGGATTTACATGCTCATCTGGTATCCCGGCATGGTATTTCTCGTAATTCCCATGGTTGGGAATAATGCCATTCGGGCCACCGGCGACATGAAATTTCCAAGTATAATCATGATGTTTTCTGTTTTTGTAAACCTCGGAATGGATCCTCTGCTAATCTTCGGTATCGGGCCATTTCCAAAATGGGGAATTGCCGGGGCGGCCGTGGCAACGGTTATCGCCCGGGCTCTGACATTTGCATTGACCCTTTTTGTCCTTCACAAACGCCATCACATGCTGTCTTTTGACTGGCCCGGGCTCCATCCGGTGATAGAATCCTGGAAAAAGCTTCTGGGAATTGGCATCCCCGCATCCGGCACCAACCTTGTCCGTCCCTTCGGGGCCGCAATTGTAACCGGTATTGTCGCCCGTTTCGGTCCCGAAGCTGTGGCCGGATTCGGGGTATGTCTCCGGGTTGAAACCCTGGCATTGATGACATTGATTTCTCTGTCCACAGTCTTAAACCCTTTTGTGGGGCAGAATCTCGGTGCCGGGAAACTGGACCGGGTACAAGGAGCCATTCACCGTTCTCAGATCTTTTCGTTGGGATGGGGTGGATTTGCGGCCCTGACTCTCTTCCTGCTGGCCCGCCCCATTGCCGAATTATTCAGTCACGACACCGAAGTTATCCGAACCATCGTGCTTTATCTACGGATTGTTCCTGTTGTTTACGGGTTCAGAGGCCTGTTTGGGCTGACCACCTCCGTGCTGAACGTGTTGAAACGAGCGTGGGATGCCATGGCACTTTCTCTGATTCAAATGTTTGTGTTTCTGATTCCCGGCACACTCCTCGGTGCCAGATTGTGGGGCTTGCCCGGAGTGTTTGTTTTTATTGCCTTGTCCTGGTTTCTGGCCAGCATACTGGCAGCCTGGTGGTTGGCCCGGAGTATGAAAACACTGATCTGTTCAGAAATGTAACGATTTTTCCCTCCTGACATCAAATAAAATGGGCCCGTGCCTTGACAAGGTGGTTTTACGGGACTAGGATAGTCGGTTGTGGGAGGATGAAATGCCGATTTATGAATATTTCTGCAGTGATTGCGGCTACGAAGAAGAAGTTCTTCAGCGGGTGACAGATCCTGTTTTAACCCGTTGCCCGAAGTGCGGCGGTTCATATCACAAAAAAATCAGTGCTCCCGCTTTCCAGTTCAAAGGAAGCGGATTTTATGAGACAGACTACAAAAAGTCGTCCCACGCCAACGGTTCCACCTCCGCCGATTCGGAAAAGAAATCAGAAAAGACAAAGACGGAAACGAAACCGGAAACAAGCTCACCAAAGACAGGCCCACCCAAAGAAAAAAGCCTCGTATCATAGGCTCACCCGAAAAACTGTCTTACCTTTAAATGATGCCCCGCTTTACGCGGGGCGCTTTCCTTTCCACCCTCTGAACAATACAAGAAAAAATGTAAATGCAACAAAACAGAACCGGAACCCGGCCTCTCCTGAATCGTGATACAATTTGACCACCAGAATGGAAAGGACATGCTAATTGAACAGTGGAGGTTCGGGAACGGACAAATAATAAATCAATAATTATATCTACGTCACTTTAGCCGGGAGAAGGAAAATGGACCCAATGACAGTAATTTTTCTCATGATGGGTATTTTAGGTTTTCTTTTATTAATGATATATCTTTTCTTTTGGTTTTTGTCAAAAAGAAACTGTATACCAGGTGGTGAGTCAAAGGTTTTATTTTCGGCAACTTGTGGAGCAAGAATCGGAATGACTGCGCTAACATTTCCCTTTTGCCACGTCAAGGTCAGTGAAGATACTTTAGAGTTACATATGAACCATGTTCGACAAATTAATTTTACGCAAATAAGAAAACTTGAATTGAAAAGCATGTTCGGACTCAACTATCTTCAAATTATTTGTATACTAAACGGAAAACTTTCTAAAATTCAAATTGGAGCATGCAATTGTATTCAGCTTGCCTTGATTTTGAACGAGAAAACCAAAACAGGTAAATTAGGGTGACTTTTTCCCATTTTCTGTACCCGTCACCATAAGGGGGGATAATTCCTGGCCGCCATCCAAGGCCCGCCGTCTTCGGCGGGATGAAATTTTTTTGATGGTAAATGTTGGGATGGCTGAAAACCGGATAGTGAACCACAGACCGAGGCCAATTGGCTCCGTTTCCTTCACAAAGTGATAGAATAATGTAAAGAAAACACCGGGGGGAATAGATGATTACTTATCTTCTTTTATTCATGCTTATGTCACCACAGTCACAGCCTTATTGCGGAAAAATCGTTGTCCAGCGTTATCCGGTGCAGGATGTGTTGGGCAAGAATGGATACATGCTTCAGAAAGATGAACCTCAGGTATTAACCCGGGAGAGAGTAAAAAAGATTGCGACAAATGTGGTGGGAAAGTTCGCAGCAAAATTAGACTGTGTTGAGCTGAAATTCGAACAATGTCAGAAACTTAATTATAACCAATCGCCACCTGAACAAGATGAAGAATGGGAAGCAAGGTTTTCGCTCTGGTACAAAGGGATTCGGATTAACGATACTTTGAGGGTGGTAGTGACACAACACAAAGTCCGCGCCGGATATGGTTGTTTTTATAAAGTTATTCATGACGAAAAATGCAAATCCTGCAAAAGAATCAGCAGGTCAGCAGCCGAAAAGATTTTTTATGGAAATGTAAAACTGTCCGATAGTGAGAAACT
>JAADGL010000018.1 GCA_013152385.1 Acidobacteriota bacterium | reverse complement strand
GGAACGCCGGTGCCGGCTGGGGAAGTGGTAGTCGCTGAGGGTTTCGTGCGCTCCGTCTCTGACTTTGCCCGCTGCACGTTTCAGTTTCATTTTTTCATGGTCTTCTTTGCCCCCTTCGGTTATGCCGGGTATTTCACGGTATCCGTCCTGATTAACGCCAAAGGCGGCCGGAATGGAGACGTTTCGCACTTCTTTGCCCCAGCTCCGTTTCAGGCTGATGCCGTCAAGGTAGAGTAGGGATGTGTGCCTTCAATGGGCCGGTTCCGCCAGGCTTCGATACGTTTGTAGACTTTCTGGTTGAGATTGCTGATGGTTCCCGGACTGACTTTGGTCCCCCACAGGGCTTCTGTGATGTCTTCTACTCTCCTGACACTGACTCCGGCAAGGTACATTTCGATGAGGGCTTCTTCTACGGAGCATTCCCGCCTCCTCCTCCCAGTACGGCATAGAGCCGGACTTTATTGATGAGTTTGTTGAGCCGGAGGGTAAGCAGGTTCTGTTTTTCGACGTAGAGGGTGCGTTGTGTTTTAAGTACGTTGAGGTAACTGTCAATTCCGTAGTTGTAGCGCGCGTTGGAGAGTTTAAGAATTTTCACGGTCGATTGAACGATGGCCTGTTGTGCCGCCATTTGTTTTTCCGCCGCGTTTTGTGCCGCCAGGGTGTCGGCAACTTCTCTGAATGCGGCCTGGATAGCTTTTTCGTATCGGGCCAGTGCAATTTTCCGGTTTGCTTTACTGGCTTTCAGCGCGGACCATGACCGGGCATCAAAGATGGGCATTTCGATTTGAGGGATGAAGTTCCAGGTTCGATTGCCCCCTTTGAAGAGGTTTGACAGCTCACGGCTTGCCCTTCCCAGGGCGGTGGTCAGGGAGATGCGGGGGAATAGTGCCGCCCGGGCTGCGCCGATGGCTGCGTTTTCTCTTTTTAATGCGCTTTCTGCCATGAGGATGTCCGGACGCCGGAGCAGGACTTCGGAAGACAGGCCGGGGGAGATGTCTTCTGGCGGTTGAATGGTGTTCAGGTTTTCCGGCAGCAGTGATTCCGGCACAGGTTTTCCGGCAAGAAGGTTTAAGGCGTTTTGGTCTTCAGCCAGCAGTTGTTTGATGTTGGCAATCTGAAGTTTCACGGTGTTTATCCCGGCTTTGGCCTGTTCAAGTTCCGATTCGCCGGCGATGCCCAGTTTGTAACTTTTTCGAATCAGCTCGCAGCTGGTTTTCTGTGTCGAAAGGGTGGATTCGAGCAGTTTGAGGTTTTCCCTGTCTGCTGCCAGTGTCAGAAAGGTTTGCGCCACGGCAGAGATGAGAGAAATCTGAGCGCTCCGCCTGGCTTCTTCGGTTCCAAGGTATGTCTGCAGGGCTTCGGCTTTCATACTGCGGATTCGACCGAAGAAGTCAATTTCCCAGGATGAGATGCCGAGGTTTACGTTGTATTCTCTGATTTTTGCGGATTCTCCGGGGGAGAGGAGGCCGGAGGAGATTCGCTGTTTTATTTCACCGCCTGTTGCGGTGACGGTTGGATAGAGTTCTGCGCGCCGGATACCGTAAACAGCTTTTGCTTTTTCCACGTTCAGTGCGGCGATACGCAGGTCCCGGTTGTTGTTCAGTGCCATTTCAATGATTTTCCGTAGTTTTTTGTCCGGGAAGAATTTTCCCCACTCCATGGTGGCGGGGTTGGCGGAGATTTTTGCTTTTGCAGATGTTCCGGCCGGTTTCGCCTGCGGCAGCTGTTCCGGGATCGGTGCTTTGGGCCGGGTGTATTGGGGAGCCAGTGTGCAACTGCCGGAGAAGATGGCGGCAATTGCAAGTAGAAGTATTTGTTTTTTCATTTTATTGCCCCCCCTGTGGGTTCAGGATTTCAATGCGGGGGCTTTTCCCGCTGTTTTCTTTCTTTTTGCCGAAAAGGCGGACCATGAGGACGAAGAGGAGCGGAATAAATATCAGGTCAATGAATGTGGCGGACAGCATTCCCCCCGTCACGGCGGTTCCGATGGCATTTTCCGCGCCCGCGCCCGCACCGGTGGCGAGGGCCAGCGGCAGAACACCGAAGAAGAATGCCAGTGAGGTCATCAGGACAGGCCGAAACCGTGTTTTGACGGCACCGAGGGTGGATTCAACCAATCCACCGCCTTGTTTCATCCGTTCGAGGATGAATTGGATGATCAGGATGGCATTTTTTGTGGAAAGGCCCATTGTTGTAAGAAAGCCGATTTGAAAGTAAACGTCGTTGGGCAGGCCCCGGATGCTGGTGGCCAGAATTGCGCCGAGGACACCGAGGGGCAGCATCAGCAGGTTGGCGATGGGAATGGACCAGCTTTCGTACAGGGCGGCGACACACAGGAAGATGATGAGAATGGAGAATGCGTACAGCAGGCCGGTTTGGGAGCCGGTCATTTTTTCCTGATAAGACAGTCCTGTCCAGTCAAATCCGATTCCTTTGGGCAGCCGGGAGATGAGTTCTTCCATTGCGTGCATGGCGTCTCCGGAACTCAGGCCGGGTGCGGGTTCCCCCCAGATGTTGAGGGATGGGAAGCCGTTGTAGCGTTGCAGTTTTGCCGGGCCGGTGATCCAGTGTCCGCTGGCAAATGAGGAAAAGGGAACCATTTGCCCCGCAGTGTTCCGCACATAGAGTTTTTTCAAATCTTTCGGCAGCATTCGGTAAGGGGCGTCCGCCTGGACGAAGACCCGCTTGATTCTGCCGGATTGTATGAAGTCGTTGACGTAGGCACTGCCGAAGGATGCCGCAATGGTGTCGTTGATGGATGTGATGGGGAGTCCGAGGGCGCCGGCTTTTTCCCGGTCCACATCAATTTTATATTCCGCGACATCGTTCAGGCCGTTGGCCCGGACCCGGACCAGCCGCGGATCCCGTGCCGCCATGCCGAGGAGTTTGTTTTGGGCTGCCATGAGTTCTTTGTGTCCCAATCCTCCGAGATCCAGCAGCTGGAGGTTGAATCCTGTGGCATTCCCCAGTTCAATTACCGCCGGTGGTGGAAAAGCAAATACCATGGCGGCTTTGATTCTTGAAAATCGCATCATGGCTCTCCGGGCAACCGCTTTAACTCTTAAGTCCGGTCGGTTGCGGAATTTCCAGTCCCTTAGTTTTGCGAATCCCAATGCCACATTCTGCCCCTGGCCGCTGAAGCTGATTCCCGGAACAGCCATGAATGATTCAATGGCTTCTTTTTCATCATTTAAAAAATAGTCCCGGACGGTTTTCATCACTTTTTCGGTTTGCTCCAGGGTGGAGCCGGAGGGCAGGCTTGCTTGAACCATCAGGATTCCCTGGTCTTCGTCCGGAAGGTAGGCGGTGGGCATTCGTAGAAACAGGACCCCGACGATGCAGATTAACAGTAGATAAAGAAGAATATATCTGAATTTGTGATCCAATGCGTGTTTAACTATTTTAATGTAAAGAGAGCGTAGTTTAAAAAAAGAACGGTCAAACCACCGAAAGAAAGGGCGGAGAAAATGAATTGAGCTTTCGGAGGGTTCGTGCCCCGCCGGTATCGGTTTCAGTAATGAGGCACAGAGTACCGGTGTCAGCACCAGTGCCACGATTACCGAAAGCAACATGGAGGCCGCGATGGTGATTGAAAATTGGCGGTAGATGATTCCGGTGGAGCCGGGGAAAAAGGCCATGGGGCCGAACACTGCCGCAAGAACAAGGCCGATACCGATGAGGGCACTGGTAATCTGATCCATGGATTTTGCGGCGGCTTCTTTGGGCGGAAGGCCTTCTTCGGCCATGATTCGTTCGACATTTTCAACCACAACGATGGCATCATCCACCAGCAGGCCGATGGCCAGTACCATTGCAAACATGGTGAGCATGTTAATGGAGAATCCAAACAGGCCGAGGACACCGAAGGTACCGAGAAGTACGATGGGTACGGCGATTGTGGGAATCAATGTGGCACGGACATTTCCCAGAAAGAGGTACATGATCAGGAAAACCAGAAAGATGGCCTCAAAGAGCGTCCGGACAACTTCGTTGATGGCAACCACGGTGAACGGCGTGGTGTCGTAAGGGTAAACTACTTTCATGCCTTTGGGGAAATAGCGGCTCATTTCTTTCATTTTTTCTTTAACCGCATTGGCGGTGGAAACCGCATTGGCGCCGGCGGATTTTCGAATAGCCATTGCTGCCGCGGGGTGGCCGTTGTAGTTTGCGATGATGTCGTAACGTTCTGTTCCCAGTTCAGTACGCCCGATGTCCCGGATTCTTACGGTTGAACCGTCCGGATTGATTCGAATGGGAATGGCGGCAAATTCCGCCGGTGTTTTCAGCAGATGCTGGACTATGATGGATGCGTTGAGGCGCTGGCCTTTTTTTGCCGGTGCCCCGCCGAACTGTCCGGCGGAGACTTCCATATTGTATGCCCGCAGTGCGGTAATCACATCTTCCATGGTTAAATGGTAATTTGTCAGTTTGTCCGGATTTACCCATATGCGCATGGCGTACTGGGAACCGAAATTCTGTACATCTCCAACCCCGGGTATTCGGGAGAGGACTTTTTCAAGGTTGGATTGGGAGTAATCTCTCAAATCATTGCCGTTCATGCTGCCGTCTTCGGAAATCAGCCCGATAATCATTAGATAGTTTGCGGTTGATTTTCTGACCTTTACTCCCTGGCGCCGAACAACATCCGGCAGGCTGGCCATTGCCAGTTGAAGCTTGTTCTGAACTTTCGCCCAGGCAAGGTCGGGGTCTGTTCCCGGGGAAAAGGTCAACATGATGTTGGATGCGCCTGACGAAGAGCTGGTGCCGGAGATGTAAAGCATGTTATCAAGGCCGGTCATTTTCTGTTCAATAATCTGGGTTACGGTGTTTTCAACGGTTTCGGCGGCTGCTCCGGGGTAAAACGCGTCAATGGAAATGACAGGCGGCGCGATGGGAGGATATTGGGATATCGGCAGATTGTAGATGGCCAGTCCGCCCCCCACCATCATTGCAATGGCAATAACCCAGGCAAAAACAGGGCGCTTAAGAAAAAATCTTGATAACATTGCTAGTTCCGTAAATGCTGGCCGCCCCGGGCGCCGGTGGCTTTATCTCCGGTAAATTCCGTTGCTTTGACCCGCATGCCCGGCCGGATTCGCAGAATTCCTTCCACGATTACCCGATCACCTGTTTTCAGTCCCGATGAAACCAGCCATTTGCTGCCAAAGGCACGATCAAGGACCAGTTTCCGCATCTGGACTTTATTTCCGGGGCCCACAACGAGAGCAAAGGGATTTCCTCTGCTGTTCCGTCTCACGCCTTGCTGGGGAACAAGAATGGCATCGGGTTTTATCCCCTCTTCCACAATTGCTCTGACAAACATTCCGGGCAGAAGCATGTGGTCAGGATTCGGAACAACAATCCGCAGAATAACCGACCCGGTGGTGGGGTCAACCGTGATATCGCGAAATTTCAATTTGCCTGCCAGCGGATATGCGGCGCCGTTTTCCAGAATAAGTTTTACTTTGTTCAGGGTGTTGTTGTGCTTCAATTGTCCGTCTGCGAGGCGTTTTTTGAGTTGAAGCAAATCACGGGTGGACTGGGAGACATCCACGTAGATGGGGTTGAGCTGCTGAATTGTGGCAAGGGGGCGGGGCTGGTACGCAGTGACCAATGCTCCTTCCGTTACCGTAGATCTTCCGATTTTACCGGAAATCGGTGCCTTGACCGGTGTATAGGACAGGTCGATTTTTGCGGTTTCCATCGCTGCACGGCTTTCTTTTAACCGGGCTTCTGTCTGTCGCAGAGCCGACAGTGCGTCATCATATTCCTGCTGTCCGACGGCATGGATGGCCACCAGCCCTTTCATGCGTTTTTCTCGGGAATAAAGGGCGGGGAGGGCCGCTTCTGCCGCTGCGACAGCCGCTTTTGCCTGTTCGTAAGCCGCTTTGTACCGTTCGGGGTCAATCTGATAAAGCACCTGTCCGGCCTTGACATCGGAACCTTCGATAAACAGACGTTTTATAATCAGGCCGCTGACCTGAGGGCGGATTTCGGCAATGCGAAAGGGGGCTGTCCGGCCCGGAAGTTCTGTGGTCAACACCAGCTGTTTCGCCTTCATTGTCACAATGCTTACTTCCGGGATGCCTCTTTTGGGGCCACGGCTCCGGCGCGGCCCACAGGCTGTCATCACCAAACCCGCACTCAAAAATATGAGTATGGCCACGGCCATTTGCCTCGCATTTGAATTCAGCATGATTCAGATGTCCTCCTTGGCTTGCGATATTGATCCGAGGGAGGGGTTTTTCAGTAAATTGAAATTAAACCAGTGTTTCCCTTTGTTCCCGTCCATGTAATCATACCACCATTTTACCGGAATAATCACGGCATATCTGTATGAGAACACGAAGATTTTATTTACCGGGACGGGAAAAGTGAAGCGGATTTTCGGCAATCATTTTGTTTTTATGGTTCTTATCCGGGTGAAATGTGATAACATTTTGACAATATTAAAAAAATAACGGCCGTCTGCGGCCGGGAGGGAAGGGAAGCGTATGAAAAAACTGTATCTTATTTTGATTATTTTTGTTTTGCCAGGATCGGTTATTTCGGCAAATGCGGCAGATTATACCGGAACCTATACACTGAACAGCGGGAATACGGTTTTGACTCTGAAATTGCGTCAGCAGCAAAACGGGACATTGAGCGGAGAGCTTGTCGGTAGCAACGGATACCGGATTTCATTAAATGGCGAGGTTGCGGACGGTATTGGGGAAGGTACGGCAACGGACAGCAAAGGGCAGGCTTTTTTTGAGGTTCATTTTGAGCGCGGGAAGCTGCTTTTTTATCTGATGGAGCCGGACAGCGACCAGGGCCGGAGCCTGTATTTTACAAAGGTCGGCGGTGGCGGGGCGGCACGGTCAATTGGTGCCGCAACAAGGGGGGCGGTTGCTTCCCGGAATCCTTTGGCCGGTGGAAATGCCGTGTCTCCATTCAATGGCACATTTTCAGGTGAAGGGGTCACGCTTTCTTTACAGGCGTCAGGAAAGGCTGTTTCCGGAACCCTGGTCTTCAATGGCAGCCAATTCCCCCTCACCGGGACTTCCGCCGGAAAGGCGCTCCGGGGGAATTTCAATGCAGGTGGAAATTTGTATCCGTTTTCAGCCCGTTTATCCGGTAACAAAATGACATTTTCCACCGGTGGCACCACTTATTCCCTGCACAAAACCCGGACTGCTGCGGCATCATCAAAGCCCCTGCGGCAACAGGTGCCTGCCACGGGGGCGGCACCGCGGCCTGCGGCCACACAGCCTGTTAGTTCTGCAACGAAGGGGCGCACCATTACAGACAGGCAGGCCGGTGTTACTTTTACGGTTCCGTCGGGATGGACGGCAAGGAATAGCTCAGGAGGATATCTTCTCGTTTCTAAAACATACAAGGGACTGATTGCAATAACCGCAAATCCTTACCATACCCTTCAGGAGCTGCAGGCGGGGGCGGGTGAAGGAATTATGGATGAAGAGGCCGGCATTCAACTGATGCCGGTTTCCCGGTATGAACGGATCGGTTCAAACGGCATGGGTGCTGTGTTTTCCGGCCGGGTTAACGGGCAGGCGGCCAGGGCTTATGTGGCGGGGTTGATTTCTCCCCATCCCGGAGCAATGGGGGTGACGATCATTGCCATGACCAGTGTCGCGTCTTACAACGGCAGCTATCCCCGCTGGGCAAAAGAGATTGCAGGCAGTATTCGGTTTTCCGCCCCCCGGGCCGATCGGACGCTGATGGCATGGTTTTCGGCGGTTTACTGGCGCCACAGCGGGTCCACTTCATCTTACGGCGGAATCAGCCATGATAAAACCTGGACATTCTGTTCAAACGGCAGGTTCAGCTATTATTCCGAGAACAGTGCATCGGTAACGGGTACCTACGGGTCGGCTTCCAGTGACAACAGTCAGGGAACCTGGACCATTCGCGGTAATCGGAAGCAGGGTGTTATTACATTAACTTTCACAAATCCGGCAAATCTGGGTGTCCGGGATCTGCGGTATTCTGCGGTGGGGGGCGGCAGGGATATGTATTTCGAAGGGGAGAGATTCGGCTGGAAGAGTGCGGCAAACTGCCGGTGATAAGGGGAGGTGCTCTGTTCACCTCCGATTGAGTGCGAGTGGAAATGTAAGTGCAAGGCAGAAGGGAATTGGACATGTCCCTGTCTTTACTCAACCTCAGCCTCAACCTTATCCATACTTGTCCCTTTCTGAAGTGTTTTCCCTTGACTTTTCCTTTTTCCGTCTCTACAATCCACTTGAATTCAGTTTCAGAGGAGGAAACAATGAGTGAAACGCTGACAAAAGTAAAAGAAATTATTGTAGATCAGCTGGAAGTGGACGAAGGCCAGATCACGGAAGCAGCCAATTTTATCAACGACCTCGGTGCAGATTCCCTGGACATCGTTGAATTGATTATGGCGTTTGAAGATGGTTTCGGGATTGAGATTCCGGATGAAGACGCAGAGAAGATTCAGACTGTCGGCGATGTGGTGAAATACATCGAGGAGCACCAGTAAGCCCACTTGGTGCCCCCATGAATCGAAGAGTTGTAATTACCGGGATTGGCACGGTTTCTCCTCTGGGAATCGGTGTCGATTCTGTTTTTGAAGCCCTCCTTGCGGGGAAGAACGGCATTCGGAGAATCACCCGTTTTGATCCGGAAGAATTTCCGTGCCAGGTGGCAGGGGAAGTGGATTTTCCCGTTGAAGATTTTATGGATCGGAAAGAAGCCAGAAAAACAGATCGGTTCATCCAATATGCAGTGGCCGCAAGCGATGTGGCATTGAAAGATTCCGGCTATACCATTACCCCGAAGAATGCAACCCGTACCGGTGTGCTGATTGGATCCGGTATCGGGGGGCTGGGTACCCTTGAAGCACAGCATGATGTGCTGCGCAAGAGGGGGCCGCGGCGGATTTCTCCTTTTTTTATCCCCTCCGTTATCATTAACCTTGCCGCCGGCACAGTTTCCATCCGCACCGGAGCGAAGGGGCCGAATATTTCTATTGTTACCGCCTGTGCCACCGGAACTCATGCCATCGGAGATGCCTACCGCCTCATTCAGCGGGGGGATGCCGATGCCATGCTGGCCGGCGGGACGGAAGCTGCGGTAACGGAAATGGCTGTGGGCGGGTTTGCGTCCATGAAGGCATTGTCCACCCGGAATGATTCGCCGGAGACCGCATCCCGTCCTTTTGATAGAGACCGGGATGGATTTGTGATCGGTGAAGGCGCCGGAATCCTGGTTTTGGAGGAGCTGGGCGCAGCATTGAAACGCGGTGCCCGGATTTATGCCGAAGTGGTGGGATACGGAATGTCCGGAGATGCCTATCACATGACAGCGCCGGCAATTGACGGCAGCGGCCCGATACGTGCCATGAAAATGGCATTGGATTCGGCAGGCGTTGCGCCGGAGGATGTGCAGTATGTCAATGCCCACGGAACTTCGACACCGTTTAACGACAAAATCGAAACCGCAGCAATTCGGAAGGTTTTTGGGAAACATGCGGATAAACTGCGGGTAAATTCCACCAAATCAATGGTGGGCCATCTTCTCGGTGGTGCCGGAGGGTTGGAGTCCGCCGTCGTGGCGTTGAGTATTTTTCACCAGAAGACCCATCCAACCGTGAATTTGAAGAACCCGGATCCGGAATGTGATTTGAATTACCTGCCCGACGGGCCGGAGTCTTTCGAAATTTCTCACGCGCTGACCAATTCATTTGGATTCGGCGGCACCAACGGCTGTCTTCTGTTGAAGAAATTTGAGAACTGATAAAAGACAGAAAAATGAAAAGTTAAAAAGGCAGGGGGGCTCCCCTGTCTTTTCTTTTGATGAAAGGACGGGCAGATGGACAGTAAACAAAAAGAGGGGCGGTACAATCGTATTGCGGAACAGTTGCGGGAGCTTCTGAGGAAGGATGGGGATATCATTTCAAAGATGTCAACTGTTACCGCAGTTCTCCATGGGAAAATGCCCCATTTTTTCTGGACCGGTTTTTACCGTCTTGTGGGGGATAAACTTATTGCCGGGCCGTATCAGGGGCCGGTTGCCTGCCAGACACTTGATCCGGCGAAAGGGGTCTGCCGGGCATGTGTCAGCCGGAATGAATCCATCATTGTCCCCGATGTTTCTTTGTTTCCCGGTCATATTGCCTGCGATTCCCGGTCAAAATCCGAGATTGTTGTTCCGGTTCATGACCACTGTGGAAATATCGTTGCCGTATTGGACGTGGACAGTGACCGCCTCAATTCTTTTGATGAATGCGACCGTGGCGGCCTGGAAAAAATCGTCCGTCTCCTGTCCGGGGTTTAATGTTTACCCCCCCCGGGCCTGCCCGCCTGTCTTTTTATCCAGAACACTATACTTATCCCATTTTATCTTACTTTTAAGAATCAATAAAATACAGGGCGGATCAAGAAATATAATTTTTTTGTAAGGATTTGCGACTTCATCCGTCTAATCACCGAACGATAGATTATATCGTTGGATGTCATTTTTAACATGACAGGTTTTATTGGACGGAGAAATCCACATTTATGAACCGGATTAAAAAAAGGAGTTGCATCATGAAATCAAAAGGACTAAAAACAATTTTCCCGGCATTTGTACTGGCATTACTTATTGGGGGCGTACTTTTTCAGGCAAGCCCGGCGTATGCACAGGAAAACAGCCTGGTTACGGTAACCGCAAAGGCACCGTTTGCGGAAACTGTAGAGATGTTCCGCCGAATGGTGGCAAGGAACGGAATGATGGTTTTGTCAGAATTGAACCAGGGAAAAATTCTTTCCATGACTGGGTTGAAGTTGAATGCGGTTACCCTGTTTGTGGGTAACCCTGCCATCGGGAAGAAACTTTTTTCAGCCGACCACGGTGTTGGAGTCGCAGTTCCAATCCGAATCAATCTGTATGAAGGCGTTGATGGTAAGACTCATATTAATTATGTTAAACCCTCGGCTCAGCTCAGATCTTTCAAAGGTGAAGCAATCGGGAAGATTGCGGCGATGCTGGATATGAAACTGGCAAAATTAACCTCCATGCTTTCCCGATAATCCCCCCCGGGGGCGGCCGGGGGGAAAAACCCGGCTGCCCCTTTCTTTTTCAACAATTAATTAAAGGAGTAATCATATGAAACCGACAGTATCTTACAGGGAAATTGTACTGATTTTAACAGCCCTTCTCATGGCAGGCATCAGCCCCAACCTGTTTGTGGCCGCCCAGGCCGGGCATTTCACGTTGCATCACCTCGCAATTGTGGTTTTGTTTCCCTCTCTTGCCGTGCTGGCAGCTGTATACCTTTTGGCGAGGCTATGGGGCTTTTCCGATGTTCACCGTCAGATTCTGAATGGAATCATTGCCGGGCTTGTTGCGACACTGGGATTGGAACTTGTCCGCCAGATTGGTTTTCGTATGGGCACAATGCCCGGAGATATGCCTAAACTCCTCGGTGTACTGCTGCTGAACCGCTTTGCTCAGGGCCCCGGCCTGCTGTCCAATATTGCAGGATATGCCTATCATTTCTGGAATGGTGCCGCATTTGGTATTATTTTTTCTCTCATTTTCGGAAGAGGCCGTGTGTGGATTGCCACAATGTTTGCTGTTCTCATTGGAATCGGATTTATGGTGAGCCCGGTTACGATTGCCCTTGGGGTTGGTTATTTCGGGATGGATTTCGGCTGGGGATTTCCCCTCACAGTGATATTGGCACACATTGCCTACGGTCTGTTACTGGAAAGTGTGATTTATCGTCTGAATTCGGATACAGACACTATTTTTCAGCGGCTGAAAAGAGGGTGGAAACGATAGTTTCCATTCTTCTGTTGCAGTGCTCTGCCGCTGCGTTGCAGAAACAGGGCAGGGGCGAAAATGTATGTTAATTTCTCCGGCTCATGTACGGAACCGGTCCGAAATTGCAGGGTATCAAATTTAATTTTCCGTGAGAGCGGTTTTCCAGTTGCTTTCATTGAATCCGAAAAATACGGTCCTGTTTTCTATGACGAGGATCGGACGTTTGACCAGCATGCCGTCTGTGGCCAGAATGTCCAGTAGTTCGGTTTCCGGTGCGGTTTTGACTTTTTCTTTTAACCCCTGTTCCCGGTATTTTTTCCCACTTGTGTTGAATAGTTTTCGAATGGGTAATTGACTTGCGATGAACCATTCTTCCAGCTCTTTCCGTGTGGGCGGGGTTTCCGCAATGTGGCGTTTTTTTACATCAATGCCGTTTTCTTTCAGCCATTTCAATGCTTTTCGGCATGTTCCGCACTTTGGGTAGTATATGAATAACAGTGACATTTCAATTCTCCTTTTGATATGTTTCACAGGCGCTGCGGATGGCTTTTGCAAATGCGAGGACGTGGCTTTCTTTTGTGTCAAAGGAACACATCCAGCGGGCAATTCCTTTTTCTTCGTTCCAGATGTAGAAAAAGAATACTTCCTGGAGCTTCGGAATCAGGGGCTTCGGGATTCGGGCAAATACCCCGTTTGATTCCACCGGCCATTCAATGCGGATTCCGGGGGCGTTTTGTACCTTCTCTGCCAGCAACCGGGCCATTTTGTTGGCGTGCCGGGCATTTTCCAGCCAGAGATCGTCTGTCAGATAGGCAAGGAACTGGGCGGAAAGGAAACGCATTTTTGATGCCAGCTGCATCCCCTGTTTTCGGATAAATTTCATTTCTTTGTCCAGCCCGGGGTTTAGAATAATGATGGATTCTCCCATCATCATGCCGTTTTTGGTTCCGCCGAAAGAGAGGATATCCACACCGGCATCTGTTGTGATTTCCCGGAATGAAACCTTCAAAAAAGCGGCGGCGTTGGCAATCCGTGCCCCGTCCATATGCAGCAAAAGCCCGTTTTTATGAGCCGTGTCCGCGAGTTCGCGTATTTCTTCCGCCCTGTAGCAAGTTCCCACTTCGGTGGCCTGGGTAATGGAGACAACCCGGGGCCGGTTATGGTGTTCGTCATGGCGGCCGGAAAGAGCCTGTTCAATTTGTTCGGGCCGGAGTTTCCCGTCCGTGGTTTCAACAGTTTCGAGTTTGCAGCCGGTGTGCTGTTCCGGCGCCCCGCACTCGTCTGTGTTGATATGGGCGGACCCGGGGCAGATAATTGAATTATGGGAAGCGGTGATGGCTTTCAGTGACAGGACATTGGCCCCTGTTCCGTTTACGACCGGATAAAAAGCCGCCTGGCCTCCGAAGTGTTTTCGGATAAGCTTTTTCGCTTTTTCGGTGTATGGATCATTTCCATATGCGGTAACGTGGCCGGTATTTGCTGCTGCCATCATTTCCAATATCTTCGGATGGATACCGGAATGATTGTCGCTGCCAAAACTGATTTCTGCCATTCTCTTTTCCTCCTTCTCCACTTTTTTTACTTTACCGGAATTTTGTTCCGCAGAAAATAGAAAATTCATAATGTGACATATATCATGTTGTTTTTTTGTATAAATGGTGTTAACCTATATGCATAGAGAAAATTGTTAAAAAACGGTGGGGAAGGGAAAAAATGAAAGAACACGAAGTGTTCACTGATAATGGGGGTCAGGCATATACGGAATATATCCTGATAGTAGTGTTGGTGATGGTACCTATTTATTGGATTTTTAATGTATTCATCAATGCGGTTGATTTTTATTTTAAGTTAATCAGCTTTTTTGTGCAATTGCCGTTTCCCTGATGGTACGGCAAAAATTTTCTTTTCACAGGAGGTTTGAATGTTTAGATTTATGCAGATGTTCGGGTCACGGGTTCCCACCGGCTTCAGTCCGGAAGGGGTAGATGTGAAAGCGCTGCTTAAACGCTTTCATGAAGATGAAGAAGGCCAGGGGATGACGGAATATATTATTATTCTCGTCCTCATTGCCATCTTTGTTATCTTGGTGGTAAAGGTTTTCGGCAAGAAGATCAAGGGCTTGTTCGGCCAGTCCACCAATGCGTTGAATAAGCAGGTTCAGGTCGAAGGGGCGTAGTTTGCTGACTGTGGGGCAGGGGTTGGAGATTACGCGGGACGTATTGTTGTATGGCGTGGTGACCGTGTGCGCAATTACCGATATTCTCTACGGCAAAATATACAACAAAATCACATACCCGGTAATTATGCTTGGTGTGCTTTTGTCGTTATTTGCCGGGTTCATGGCATTGAAATCTTCACTGGTGGGGCTCCTCGTGGGCTTCATCCTTTATTTTTTAGTGTTCATGATGGGTGGATTCGGCGGCGGCGACGTGAAGCTGATGACGGCGGTGGGAGCACTGATGGGCTATCCGTTTGTGCTCTATGCGTCATTTTATTCCGCTTTAATCGGTGGAATCATGTCCATTGCGGCGGTGGTCTGGAAGGGGAAGTTTCTCCGGACGCTGCGCAACGTTTTTTCCGTGTTTTTCTCCTATCCCCTGTCCCTGTTGTTCCCGGGAATGGAACCCATTTCCCTGAATCCCGAAAACAGTATCCGCATTCCTTTCGGTTTTGCCATTTGTCTCGGGACCCTCTGGGCGGTATTGGAATTCCATTTCCAGGTCAGTGTTTTTGATTTGATTAACAAAAGCAGGTTGGTTCCATGAAAAAACAGAAAGGCGGCGCGGGGTTTGAATATATTATCATTCTTGTGATTGTTGCCGTTGTTGCAATAATCGGCACATACTATTATCGGACCCACATATTGAAAAAAGGGTTTGAACAATCAATAGAGTCCATTGATCAGGGCCGGGATATGGCATCCCGTGATCTGATTGCCGAGACCGGTACCGCTTCAAAGCTGAAGTTGTCCGGGCCGATGTTACTGGCAATTGCCTGTATCGTCATTCTGATGATTATTCTTTTTTCTACATTCAAAGCATCAAGAAGAGCAAAGCGGGGCCTGAAAGATGTCGGCGGAGATGAAGACGGCCAGGCGATGACCGAATTCATTATCTCATTTCCAATCCTATTGTTTATAACGCTCTGTCTCATGCAGTTGAGCTTGATATACACCGCGAGGTTAGTGGTGAATTATTCCGCATTTTCTGCCGCCCGTGCCGCAGCGGTGATTATTCCCATTTCCCTGGATAAACAGGACAGCAACGATAAGAACGAGCCGGAAGGGGTCGTGATTTATAAGAACAAAAAGGGAAAGCTGAACATGATTCGAAATGCTGCACGGCTTACCTGCATGCCGATTTCCGCGGATGCCAGCAATATTATGAATGAGTTTACCGTCACGGTGATGGGGCATTCATTCAGCCCCTTGCAATGGGCGGCGACGGGCCTGAGTACGATCACCGGTGCGGTGGGTTCGGTATTCAATGCAATCGGCGGTGTGTTCGGTTCCGGTGACCTTGGAAATTACGCGGCTACTGCCATTGACCGCTATATTTATTCGTACTTTTTTACGCAGATTCAGCTCCTTGATGATAATTTTGACCCGATTACAACAGACAAAACATACGGACGGAAAGTGGTCACTGTCCGGGTAATCCATGCTTTCCATCTGGGAATTCCCATTGCCAATGCGTTTATGGGAAAGCGGTTCGGATGGAGTCTGTTTGAAAAATTAGGTTTGGACAAATTGCCTGACCTGTTTGGAACGAATCTCATTGAACACGATACCAGCATTTCCGCCGGTTATGTCTTTGAACTTCAGGCGGAATGTACCATGCATGTGGAGATGAAGGCGGAATGATAACTCAAAAGAGAAATAATCTGTTTATCAGCAGGATTCGGGGATTTCATGAAAATGAAGGGGGACAGTCCATTGTTTTTGTGGCACTGACCCTTCTTTTTGTGGTGCTGTTTGTGTTTATGGTCATCAACACCGGGGATGTGACGTCTAAAAAAATGCGGATGGTGACAGCCGCAGACGCGGTAGCGGTGTCCGGTGCCACCTGGATGGCAAGGGGGCACAACACCATTGCCATGATGAATGTGGCGGAAACCCAGATTCTGGCGATTATTATTCTGATCAAATCAACGGAGAGGACCTATCAGATTGCGAAGGGAATTTTGATTGCATTACAAGCAGTTGCGGATGCATTGACAGCTTTCCCCTTTACCGCTGCCGCCGGAGCGGTACTGAATGTTTATGTAGAAGGCGGCAATATCATAAATGAGGGTATTGAAGATGTTATGAAGGAGTTACGGGAAACCCTGGATAATGACGGCAATGGTATATTATGGCAGCTGGAAAAGGCGTTATCAAAAGGAGAAACCGTAATTGTGGATGTAATTCCCTTCATTGCTCAGATTGAGTCGATTCGAATCGGGATTGCCAATGAAGCCACATTCGGATTCCTCTATCCGATGATTCCTATGGTGGATTTAAAACTGCCTTTTATTGACGATAATAAGCGCGATTTTAAGAATCTCTGCAAACCGGCCCATGATGCCAAACTGGATGTTCCGGGGCATGGGGCACAGACAATTCAGCACCTTCCCACCACCGGCTATATGGGAAGTTCCGGTACGTTCGGGTCCATTCTCGGTATTCTGACTCTGGGGGGTACTTTTGGCCCCGCGCCCCTCGGCGGATTCAACGGGTATTTCAAAGCGTTCACACCTTATCCGGCTCTTCGAATTGTCTATCCCATGATCGGGCTCACATTTGACGCGGTGGTGGAGGCCACCTATCAATCCATGTGTGAGGGAAAAACGGGGGATGTGAATTATGATCAGACCTCGGACAAGTGCAGTGTTTGTTACAGTCATCGGAATAAGCTGAAAAAAGCAACTTTTGTAACATCTGTGATTAAAACCAAGCGGTCAAAGCATGAGGCGGAGACGATGGACATGGGAGATGTGATTAAGTTTCATCAGTGCAGCGGGCCGGATGAAGACAGCCGATGTGAGCCACGGGGCAGCAAAAAAACACAAAACGGGGAAGTTACCATTTACGGTTATGATGTGGTGAAACATCCCGGAACAGACGAAGTTCTGTACGATGAGGGATCCAGTAAAACAAAAACAGGAGATGCGGCAAGAAATATGCTGAATTACCTCGGTTCGGATTGTAAGGAACGCACGGTTTCCTGCTATACGACCACGTATGAAGAAGGGTTGTACGACGACGCAACTCCCCAGACCCAGCGTCAGAGGGATAAACACGGCCATATTATACCGATTAAAATCTGCAAAGTTACGGAAACAAAACTTTCTTCCTGTGAATATACAAAAACAGACCATGTGACTCCGGGACAATCCTGGGGCAATACATCGGACAGTGATAAACCCAAGCCCTATCTCTTGAAGCGGGACAAGGAAGATGGCAAGGAATACTGGGAAAAACATGAAGATTTTGTGGGAATTGTTTATTTGAAGCCGAAACCTCACGTGCTGTCCGGCCGCTATCTGAAGAATCCCAACCCCATCGGGATGATTTATTTTTCCCAGGCGGAAGTATATACGGCAAACCACGCGTTTTCCCATTTGTTTAATCAGTGCTGGCGGGTGCGTCTGGTGAAGTTTAACAAATTAAGTGAAATTACGAATGGTATAAACAGTTCTTCCATGAGCAGCATGAGTTCCACCACAGGAGAGGGGACCGGCGGCAGTTCCGGCGGGTTTCTCGGTGCTCTGAGTGCGCTGGGGGGAGGAGGTTTCAGTGACAAATTCATTATTCACTGATCAGAGAGGGCAGGCACTGGTAGAGTTTGCGATGTTTCTGCCCATCTATCTGCTTTTGACATTCGGCCTTATTTTTTTCGCGAAAGCCTATTTCGCACAACAGCAGACGGTTTCTGCGTCAAGGTTTGCGGCGTGGGAAAAGGGATATCGGAATTCTACGGAAGCGGAACTGAAGAAAAAAGTGAAAAACTATTTTTTCGGCCGATTGGACAGAGATAAAGTTAAAGTTACGGAAGTTTCATCCGCACAGGCGATGGATTTGTACAATACCGGATCAAGCCGCTCGGGCAGCGGAGGCGATTCCGGAGGGATGGCTTCCGGCCTCATGGGGTTTATGGATACCCTGAGCAGTTCAAAAGGCTATGCCGTGTCTTATCCGATTACGGTTAGTCCTTATTTAAAATCAACTCTGGGAGACAAGACAAATATTGCGTCCGCCTGTGTGGTGGATACCAATGCATGGTCGTACAAAGAGTTGGGAGATCACAGTTTCTGGGGAGTCATTGCGTCGAAAATCGGGGGAATTTTCAGTGGGTCTTAATGTCAGAGAAATCGGCATAAAATTATTTCGTATCGGATTAACATGCACTGTTGTTATTGCGGTTCTCTGGGTTGGCTCCCGTTTTTCTGCTCTGGAACAGAAGGGGAAAGCGGATGTGTATGAACTTATGCAAGGGCCTGCCAAAGGAATGCCTGATTTTCGTGAAGGCGGGCGAATCGGTGCCCTTGGCCATACCTTTGTAAATGGCCAGCGCTTTGCCTATTCGGCTGAAGTGGTCCATGCGTCTATTCACGATGTGATTTCATTTTACAAAAAATTGTATATGCCGGAAAGAATTCGTATGATTCCGGATAAGGAGATGAAGGAAATCGGATTTGTCCCCGGCAGCAAGGCAGCCAGACTTCTCGAAGGATTTGAACGGGTAGTCGGTCTTAGCGGCGCACCTGTGTTTGTGAAAGAGGGGCCTTCCTACGGCTTTCTCGGTGTCCTTGACAGAGGAGATAATGAGAAGTGGTTTATTAAAAAAGGAAATTTGAGAGATACTGTGATCGGAAAAGCCGTGGTTGCAATGAAAGAGGACCCTGATTCGGACAAAACCACAATAATCCGCTATTGGACGGAAGGGCCGTTTCAACTGGAGAAGCTGTTTCCGAAAAACGGAGAAGATGTTCCGGGGGAAGATCTGGATGATGTGGATCGCCACCCCTATTCCCAGCGCCTTCTCTGTATGCGGCAGGCCGATGATTTCGGGACGGCGGCCACAATGATTTATGCGGTTGACGATACGGTGTCCAGTACCCATGATTACTACCTTTCCGATCTTCTGGGAAACGGTTGGGATGTTCCCGATGCCGCGCGGAAGGGGGCACAGCGTGCCGGATACAGCAATACGATTTTCGCGTCCAGAGGGCCGAGGCTGTTGACCGTGCTTTTTGGCAGGACATCGGAAGGAACGACACTGGTAACCATGATAGAGCAGATACAAAAAGATAGATAACCCATTGAAAAGGAGGGGATATGGATAAGAAGAAGGCAATGATTTTTGCCATTATACTGGCGGTTGTCGGTGTGATTCTGATTCAGCTGATGGTCAGCGGTGAAAAGAAGAAGTATACGGATGCATCCATGCTGGCCAATGTACTTATTGCGAAGAAGAACATTCCGGCCGGTACGCCCATTGACCAGGGAATGCTCGCGGCAAAAAAATTGTACAAAGAATACCTGCCCAAAGGGGCGATCAAAGTGAGTGCCCTGACCCAGATTATCGGAAACTCGGCAAAAGTAGATATCAAAAGAGGGGATCCTATTTTGATGTCATATTTCAAGGCCGGCGTGGCGGGCGGCTTGACATCATCCTTTCTTTCTTCCGCGATTCTTCCCGGAGAACGGGCAATTACGGTTCGGGTGGATCAGGAGTCCAGTGTGGCGGGCCTGATTCGGCCCGGCGATTATGTGGATATTCTGGGCACTTTCCTGAAACCGGGAACTGTGCCGATTCAGACCACCCTGACCATTCTTCAGGCGGTTCCGGTACTGGCCATTGGCAGTCAGGTTGGAATCGGGACAAATCGGCAGGAGAGAATGCAGAAAAATTATGGGTCCATTACGCTTTCCGTTACCCCGGAAGAGGCGGAATTGATTGAGTTTGCCCGGCGCAAAACGAAGCTGATTTTTGTGCTCAGAAATGCGGAGGATCAGAAATCCGAAGAAAAAATCCCACAGGTGGATTTCGGCAGTATCTTTGGGAAAGCAAGCCTTGCCGCAATGCAGAAGCGCAGGGACGCAATGAATAGAAAACGCCATGGGAAAATTGAAATTCTAAAATAAAGGAGCTTGATATGAAACGAATAATTCTATTGGTTGTAATTGCATTGAGTTTTTCAATGCTGGGTATGGCGGAAGATATTACTCTGGCACTGGGGCAGCAGAAGGTTTTGAGCGGGGCCGGTGTGACTTCCGTTTCTGCCGGGAACCCCTCTGTGGTGGCGATTTCCATTCCCAAAGATCAGTCCAAAGTTATTTTGCGGGCGGTGGGAGTGGGGTCCACCCAGGTCAGCCTGATTATGAAAAACGGTGCCACCCAGACATATATGGTTACGGTAATTGCAAAAGATCCAAATAAAATCAAATCGGAAGTTGCCTCGCTCCTGGCAGGTATTGAAGGGATTAAGCTGAAGGTTGTCGGAGACCGGGTGATTATTGACGGGCAGATTCTCACAAAAAACGACAATGACCGGATCAACAAGGTAATCAGTCTCTATGGTGACCAGGTGGTGAAATTCGCTGAATTCAAGCAGGCGTATCTGCCCAAGGAAGACAACATCCTGGTGGAATTTAATGTTGTGGAAGTATCCAACCAGAAAAAAGGCGATTACGGCATCAATTGGGATAAAGCCATTCATGGACTCAGTGTTAATTACAACTATCAGAAGAATCTGGTTACCGGTGCGGTAATGGGGAGCACCCTCGGAATCGTTTCCAATTTTGCCAAGGCATTGAGTCTGATGGTGGGGAACGGAGACGCACGGGTTTATGATACACACAAAGTGATTACCATTGCCGGAAAGCCGGCCACCTATTATGCGGGCGGTGAATTCGGGGTGCGGAACATTACGCAGCAGACGTCCACGGTGGAATGGAAGCAATACGGCACAAAGTTTAATGTGACGCCGGAGATTGACAGTCTCGGGAATATGCGGATTACGATTGATGCCGAAATTTCCTCTCTTGCCGGTGTGATGAGTAACGGTGTGCCTTCCCTGAAAACCGAGAAGATTAAGACTTCGGTCCGGATAAAAGAAGGGCAGACCATTGCGCTGGGCGGTTTCATTAAACGAATCAAGAGCGAAGATGTTTCCAAAGTTCCGGGAATCGGCAGTGTTCCCGTCCTTGGCGCGCTGTTTAGGTCCAAACAGTACCAGAACGGCCGAACCGATGCGGTGGTGTTCATCACGGCAAAGCGGATTACCGCGGACAGCCAGGAAAATAAACAGATGATTGACAAACCTCTGCAGGAGTTTAACAAAGAGAAAAAGAAATGGTATCAGAGGAATAAAAAATGAAATTAACCATCGTAGGCAAGGACGGGACCCGGAAGGAACTCAAGTCCATTCCTGCGGAGTTCGTGGTGGGCCGGGAAGCTCCGGCCCAGGTCGTTCTGCCTTCTACCATTATTTCCAGGCGCCATGCGGTTTTTCAGATACAGGATGGCCGTGTCTGGGTTACAGACACCAGCTCCAACGGCGTGTTTATTGACAAAGTACGATTGGAAAAGAATAAGCAGACCCCGGTACAGCCGGGTAAGCCGGTGATTATCGGGGAATATGCCCTTGTTTTTGAAGCGGATCAGGGGATGAAAAAACAGTCTGCAGTGATTGAAGCGGACAAACCGGTTGTGGAAAAGGCATCCGAAAGTACAACTGAATTCAGCGAAGAACAATTGAATGCTTTGTCGGGAATTCGGGATCAGATTCATAAACGTCTTCTTGAGACTCTGGATCTCCGCTGGGTGGATTTTACGGCAAAACGGGACCAGGAACTCAGTGATCTGGTCAGTAAACGGCTGGATATGATTCTTTCTCAGATGAGTGCGGCGATTCCGAAATGGGTGGACAGAAAAGCTCTGAAAAAGGAAATGCAGGATGAGGTGGTGGGCCTGGGGCCGTTGGAAGATTTTCTCCGGGATGAAGATGTCAGTGAAATTATGGTGATTTCCAAAGATTTGATTTATGTGGAGAAGAAGGGAAAGCTGGTTGAATCCAAAAAACGATTTTCATCCGATCCGGCTTTAATGGCGATTATTGAACGGATTGTGGCTCCCATCGGGAAGCGGATTGATGAGTCTTCACCGCTGGTTGATGCACGTTTGAAAGATGGTTCCCGTGTTAACGCAATTATTCCGCCGCTGGCATTGAAAGGGCCGTGCCTGACAATTCGGAAGTTCGGAACCAAACGCCTTGGAATTGATGACATGATCGGATTCGGTACGTTGAGTCCGGCTATGGCAAAGTTTCTGGAAGTCTGTGTAAAGGGAAAGAAGAATATCATAATTTCCGGTGGAACCGGTTCCGGTAAAACAACCCTGTTGAATGTGATTGCTTCTTTTATCCAGCACGATGACCGGATTATTACCATTGAAGACGCGGCCGAACTGCGATTGCCACAGCGCCATGTCGTGACGTTGGAGTCCAAACCGGCAAATGTTGAGGGGAAGGGCGCCATTACAATTCGGGATCTGGTAAAGAACGCGCTTCGTATGCGCCCGGACCGGATTATTGTCGGTGAATGCCGGGGCGGGGAAGCTCTGGACATGCTTCAGGCCATGAATACCGGTCATGCCGGTTCCATGACTACCGGTCATGCCAACTCTCCGGAGGATATTCTCCGGCGTCTGGAAACCATGGTTCTGATGTCCGGGATGGATCTGCCGATTCGGGCGATCCGGGATCAGATCGGTTCAGCCATTGACATTATTGTCCAGCAGTCCCGGCTCTCGGACGGTTCCCGTAAAATTATGAAGATTTCGGAAGTTCTGGGCCTGGACGATGAATACAACGTCCTTCTTGAAGATGTGTTTACCTTTGAGCAAAAAGGCGTGGATGCCAAAGGGAAAGTTGTGGGAAAACACATGGCAACCGGTTACCTGCCGTCTTTTCTGGCAGATTTCAAGGCACGGGGCATCGAAGTGCCGGAAGACCTTTTCAAGGTGTAGGCTATGGTGGACACTCTTTTATACATTTTGTCCTATATCCTGATTGCGGTTGGACTCGGATGGGCTGGATATGCCATGTTTGAAGCGGTTCAGTTGGGATATACGCGCTATCGTCAGTCTTATGACAAAAAAATCGGCGGGGAGCTGCAAAAAAACTTCATGCCGTATTCCCCGGACCGTTTTTTCAGAAACAACATGCTGGCAATGGTGGGTTTGGCGGCTGTGGGGTATCTCTGGACCGACAGCGTTTTATTTATGCTTCTTTTCGGGGCGGCCGGATATTATCTTCCCAAGCTGTCTTTAAAACTCTCAATTAAAAAGCGGGCGGAAAAATTGGAATTGCAGCTGGTGGATGCCCTGTATGTGATGTCAAATTCCGTTTCAGCGGGGTTAACCCTTCCCATGGCCTGCGAGGTGGTGACAAAGCAGCTGGTGCCGCCGGTTTCTCAGGAGTTCGGGCTTCTGGTGAATGAAGTTCGCCTGGGTGTTCCTTTTGATCAGGCATTGGAAAATATGGCGGCTCGTTTGAAATCCAATAACTTTGATTTGATGACCACGTCCATTCTCGTTGCCCGGCAGACCGGTGGAAATATCGCGGAGATTTTTAAATCTCTGGCTTTGTCCATTAAAGAAATTATGCGTTTGGAGGCAAAGGTGAAGGCGTTGACCGCTCAGGGCCGGATGCAATCCATTGTTCTGGGCGGGCTGCCGTTTTTTCTGGCAGCGATTCTGTCCAAGATTAACCCTGAACTGATGAAACCGCTGTTTAATACGCCGCAGGGGACAGCGATTCTCTTTGTCGCGGCAATCTTCTGGCTGATCGGTATCTATCTGATCCGTAAAGTCATTAATATTGATATTTAGGGGGCTGCTGTGATTTATGAACTTGGCGGCTATATTCTGTTTTTCTTTGCCTTCTTTATTCTGGTTTACTCATTTCTGCCATCGGAAAAGCAGGTGGAAGAGTTTAAATTGAGTCTTCCCGGCGGTCATCTTGAGAACAAAAAACGGCAGATTTTCGAGGAAAATTCATTTATCCGGGTGACATATCCTTTGACCCTGATGTTTGCGGCAAAAGCGAAGCAGATGCGGATTCCGGAAAAATACATTACAATGTTAACCCGGCGGATTGAATCTGCAGGGTATCCGTATGGCTTCACCCCGTATGAATTTATCGGTTTTACCGGGATGGTCTCGATTTTGATTACACTTTTTGCTGCCTTTTTCAATTATTCCATGACAGGCAGTGCCAATCCGGTTTTTCTCCTGCTGGCTTTTGTGTTTGGCAATGTTTTTCCCTATTTTTTTCTTGCCAATCAATCGGATATGCGAAAAATCGCCATTTATAAAGACTTGCCTTATAAGTTGGATGTACTGACCATGGCGGTTGAGGCCGGAATGGATTTTCTGTCTGCTATTCGCAGAATGGTGGATCGGGACACAACCGGGAGTCCGCTGATAGAGGAATTTTTCCAGTTTCTGCAGGAAGTCCGAATGGGGAAGACCAAACGGGATGCTTTGAATGACATGGCACGCCGTGCGGGTGTTGAAGCATTAAACAGTGTGGTTTCCGCTATTGTGCAGGCGGAAAAAATGGGAACACCGGTGGCACAGGTTTTGAAGGTTCAGGCGGAATCCCTGCGGATTTCCCGTTCCCAGAAAGCTGAAAAGGCGGCCGGGGAGGCATCTGTTAAAATCATGTTTCCCCTTGTGTTTATTCTCTTTTCAACAATTTTGATTCTGTTCGGCGGTATAATTGTGAAATGGACACGGGGAGAGCTGTTCTGATTTTTCGATGCAGCCGGAAAAGGGGAAATGTCGGTGAATGAGGATTCGGTGATTGTGTATTACAGCGATGGGAGCTTTGTGGAGCGTCCTCTTGTTTCCTGTCACACGCTGTGGACCCGGGCGAGGGGGATGTTGGGTGTAAGAACTGAAACCGATGCGGTTTACCGGATTGTTCCGTGCAGTTCTATTCATACTTTTTTTATGGCATTTGCCATTGATGTTATTTTTGTTGACCGGGAGGGACGGGTATTGAAAGAGAAAACGGTTTTGCCCTATCGTTTTTTCTCCTGTCCGGGTGCGTGGGCGGTAGTTGAGGGGACCGGACTCATAAAAGAAAACAAAGCACTTGAACGAATTTCGCAATAGGATTATAATCACTTCAAATGAGTATTCGAATTGTTTTTTATGTGGGCGAAAAGAAAGAGCGGGAATTGGAGCTGACCGGTGGGAAAATGGTCATCGGCAGAGGAACGGACTGTAACCTGATTATCAATGACCCCATGGTTTCTTCCCGGCACCTGACAATTTTTGAGCAGGAAGGAAAGCCCTATGTTCAGGATGAAAACAGTGTTAACGGAACATTTCTCAACGGAGAACCGCTTTCATCCGCTGTTTTACTGGGAAATAAATCCGAAATTTCTTTTTGCAATTATAAGATTGTTGTCTACACGGATACGGCAGGGACTGATTTCGCCCGTAACAAAGTTGAAGAAGTTGGCGGAAACAAAACAATGATGGTTTCAAGGGAAGATTTGAATGCGGCCCGTGGCGGGAAGCTTCCCTTCACGAAACGTCAGATTCTGATTGGCAGTGTTGCCATCGGGCTGGTTTTAATCCTTCTGATTTTAGCGCTGCTACCTTCGGGCAATGCCGGGAAGAAAGGCCAGGCACCTTTACGGGCGGGAATGCTCAACACTTATTTTCTGAAACTGGAACAGCAGGTTCGAAACAAAATAGATGATAAAAAAAATCTGGCGCAGGGGCAATCCTATTACAACCTCGGAACAGAAAAACTAAAAATGGCCAAAGTAAATTATGATGCCGCATTTACGGCGCTATTGTATTTTTACCGTGCCAAAGGCAGTATCATGGGCATTGAGCCGAAGCCGGCACTCTGGGATGAACTGAATCCGAAAATTGCTCAGACCGAACAGCAGTTGAAAAAGAAACTGAAACAATTGTTTCAGCAGGCCTGGATGGCGGAAAGTGAAAATGATAATGAAAGTGCGATTCAATTTTATCAGACAATTGAAGCAATGGTTCCGGATGAATCTTCAATGATTTACCGGACAGCAGCATTTAGGATGGCAAAACTGAAATGAAAGTAATATTTAAACCTCTAAGTGCATCCATACGGGAAAGTTTCCATTTTGATTTTACGGAAGAAAACCGCCGCTTAACTGTCGGGCGAAAGCCGGACAACGACTTATCCATCCCGTTGCCCAATGTTTCTTCCTATCATGCTGTGATTGAATTTCAAAATGGTGTGATTGCCATTGAAGACCTGAACAGCACCAACGGTGTGTTTGTGAATGGCAAGAAACTCACGGAACGCGTTCCGGTCGAGTGTGGTGACAGGATTGCCTTCGGTTCAATTGATTTTCTCCTGGAATGTGAGTCGGAGGCATCTGAAACGCCGTCACCGGCGCAGATTCAGGAAGAAGAGCCGGAGAACGGAACCGTTATGGTTGATGTGACCGAGATTCCGGATATTCCACTTGTGGCACCGGTATCGGAAGAGGGAAAAACTTCTGGGGCAGAGAGAAATCCGGCAAAAAAGACAGTCCTTTTCGGGATGAAGAATGTCCTGATGTCGCCCCGGCTGGTTCTTCTTGACGACAATCTGAATCCCACGGAAGAATTTGTACTGGATAAAGGCGAGATGATTGTGGGCAGGGAAGCCGACAGTGACATCCAAATCGATCATGTTTCCATTTCCCGTATTCATGCCAGATTGATACGAAAAGGCGACAATTCATTTTCAGTAGAAGACGAAAACAGTACAAACGGTCTGTTTATAAAAGACAAACGTGTTTCGGAGCATGCTCTTCGCCATGGGGATCTTTTAAGATTCGGGGATGTGTCGGCTGTTTATCTGGCACCGGGGAAATTATTTTCTTTTGAGGACCTGAAGGAAGGAAAGGGAAGTGCCGGTAGCCCTGACAATAAAAAGAAGCTGCTCATCGTTGTGGGTGGTGTACTATTGTTTCTGCTTATTATTCTGATGCTTCTGCCCTCCGGCGGTTCCGGTGGGGTGCCCGGCCAGAAAGGGAATCGCCTGACCCGGGCTGAAATCATGAAAGAAGTTCACCTGTCCATGGAAAACCAGGATTGGGATAAAGTTGTGGAACTGATTCAGAGTTTTCAGTTGAAAGGGGCGGACAGTGAACTGGAAAAAGCAAAAATGGAAATTGCCAACCGCAGCAAATTTCTTGCAATGAATCAGAAAATTCAGTCCGGGGATTTCAGCGCTGCCAGGGATCTGTTGAGCCGGATTGATCCAAAATCCGTCTATTTGACCAAGGGAAATGAGGTGTTAAAATCTGCGGAATCTTCCTACATTGACAATGAGGGAGAGAAAATTGAAGGAAAACTGGGAGATGGTGATCTTGAATCCGCCTACGAACTGGCAGCTCTTCTGAAAGAGAAATTTCCGGATAATCAGGATGTCCAGGAACAATATTCGGATGTGGCGGAGAAATACAATAAATTTAAAAAACGTGTGGCAGCCCGCACCGCATACGTGAAACGTCAGCGTGCGGCAAACAGAAAGGCCGCCATTTCACTGAAAAAGGCCAGGGAATATTATCTGAATGGCCGGATCGTAGATGCATTGGCCAGTATTACCCAGGCGTCCAATGCCTATCTGGAGAAAAACCTGAAGATTCCTTCCAGGATTCGTCATTTAAAGAAATATATGAACGAAGTGAGGCGGAACTATGAACAGGGAAAGCAGTTGGCACTACAGGGGAAAGTGTCTAAAGCGGTACCGCTGTTTGAACGTTTGTTTGAAATTTCCAGGCAGAACCTTTATGGAGAAGATGGAAAGGTAGAACAGGATTCCATGGCTTTAATGGTAGATTATTACATGGACAAGGCAAGCTCTTTGTACCGGGAACAAAATTATGCTGCGGCTTACAATTTCCTTGTAAAAATTCTAAAGGCCAAGCCCGGTTTTCAGAAAGCCGCTTCAATGAAGATGGAGATAGAAGATAAGGGCCAGGAGCTGTACAACAAAGGGTATATTGAACAGACTCAGTACAATGACTGTAAACAGGCGATATTTTATTTTAGACAGGTCATTCAGATGGTTCCGAAAACCGATCCGCTTTACAAAAAAGCATTAAAGAGGATATCAGATTGCGAACAATAAAGGTTTTTCTTACAATAACGTTTGTTTTCTCGGTAACTTTCAGTGGTAATGCATCAATTTTTAAGAAAATTTCTTCTTCCATGAATTTTCACGGGGAAAAATATTTAAAAAAAGCAGAGGCATACTATGGCGAAAACCAGTATGCAAAGGCAATTCCCTTTTATCTGAAGTTTTTTGACAAGAACAGGAAAAAGAAGAACATTCCGGCAGACATCTATTACCATGCCGCCATGAGTTTTATGGAAGAAAATCTTCCGAAGGACGGGTATCCCTTTGCTGAGAAAGCAGCTGCGGCAAAGCCGGATAATCTGGATTTTCAGGTGTTAAAAGCGGAGTATCTGGTCTCGTTAAAATCAGTCCCGGATGCGATAAAGCTGTATCAGTCCATTATTCGCGAGCATCCTGATGATTATCTTTCGTATATCCGCCTGGGCGAACTGCTGGTGGGGCAGGGAGATTTGAAGGATGCGAGAAAGTGGTGGAAAAAAGCGATAGACCTGGACCCGTCACGGCCCGATGCCTATTCCCGGATGAGTGAAAGTTACCTGAAAGTTGAGAAAAACAGATTGGAAGCTTACTATTACGCGAGAAAATTATTGAATGTGGTTAAAGCGGACAAAAAACCGGAAATCCAGCGGATGCTGGACGAAATGTCCGGAGACATGGGCCGGGATTATGAAAATTATTATCAGAAACAGGTGTGCATGACCACTGCGGAGGAGTTATACAAACAGGCAAAATTTCAGAAAGCTTTTCAGGTGATGAACAAATGTAAGGATCTGCCGAACCTTTCCGGCAATTATTTTCTGCTCTTCGGGAAGGTTTGTGATGAAGTGGGAAAGTTTAAAGATGCCGCATTTGCATACGAAAGGTGCCTGGCCCTTGGGATGGAAGAGGGAGAGATTTGCTACCGTCTGGGATGGAGCTATCTTAATTCCGGGCAGCCGGAACAGGCACGGATTGCCTTTCAACAGGCGTTGCAATTCCCGGACACGAAGGGAAAAGCACAGAAAATGCTGGATAAGTTGGCAAAATAGCAGATAAATACTTGACTTTACGGGCGATGAGCCGTAAATTAGAGAAAAGGTTCCAAAATATTTGGGGAGGGATATATGACGAAAGCAGATCTTGTAAACAAATTAATTACAGAGTTGGATTTTTCCAGGAAAGAAGCGGAACAGACCGTAAATGTTTTCTTTTCATCCATTATTGAGTCTTTAAAGGCCGGAGAGGGAATCGAATTGCGGGGATTCGGCAGTTTTCGCCTGCGCCAGCGCCGTGCGAGAAAAGGCCGGAATCCGAAAACCGGGGAATTGGTTGACGTGCCGCCGAAAACCATTGTCTATTTTAAGGTTGGGAAAGATCTGAAAGCTTCCCTGAATTAATTTTCAAAAATGTGATCTGTGTCAGGTCAGGTTGACACGGAAAACAGTAGAAGCAGATATACTAAGCTTTCAGAAGCAGGAAAGGAGACGCGTATGAAGAAAATTGCTTTCGTACTTTTTGTATTGCTGGTGGCGGGGAGCATGTCTTTCGTTAAGGCGGGGGATAATCGGCCCAGAATTGCCATCATTGATTTTCCGGTGGACGGTGCGGGTTTGTGGTCCGGTTTCCGGCCCCATAAACGGGAAATTTCGGCCGCGCTGGTGGATCTGTTTACAACAGCTCTGGTTGAGAAAGGAAATTTCCGTGTGTTTGAGCGGGCAAGACTGCAGGATATTATGAAGGAGCAGAATCTCGGCCTGTCCGGTAATATCAGCCCGGATACCGCGGTTAAAATCGGAAAACTTCTCGGAGTCCAGTATTTGCTGACCGGCAGGGTTACCCGTTTTGCATACAAGGGAAAGAGTTTTGATGCTTTTTTCAAAGTCGGGTTCAAGTTTAAAAACAAAAAGCTTCAGGGACGGTTGGATATTCGCTTAATTCGGACCGATACCGGCGAGATTGTTTATGTTGACAAGGGAAGCGGTGAGAAAAAGTTCATGAATCTGCGGATTGCCACTATCGGCGGCGGAACGGATTTTGATGAAACCATGGTAAATGAAATTTTCGAGCCCATTGTGGAACAAATGGCGCAGAAAATGTCCAGTAAGGTTGCGGACCTGAAAATTACTCCGGTTGCGATGACCAAGCGGGAAGGAAAAATTATCAAAGTTTCCGGTTCAAAAGTTTTTATAAATCTGGGAGCCCGAAATGGAGTAAATACCGGTGACAGTTATACGGTTTACCGGAAAGGGGAAGCTTTGATTGATCCCGATACCGGCGAAGAACTTGGAGCAAGTGAAACCAAAATCGGCTCGTTGAGAGTCGTTTCCGCGCAGGAAAAGTATTCGATTTGTACCGTTGTCGGCGGGAAAGGATTCAAGACGGGGGATATTGTCAAATAGATTGCCTGTTTCTTACTTAAGATGAATATAACGGGGGATGGGCAACCATCCCCTTTTGTGTTAAACGGGGAGGGGTGATGAGGCGGCAGGCCGGGGCGTCCAATACCGAGTATATTTTGATTGTCGTTTTGGTCGCATTAGGCGCAATGATGATGGTCAAGGGGCTTGGGGTGGAGCTGCGCAGTCTGTTTTCCGGGGCAACCAACCGGCTCAATCTATTTGACGGGGATGCCCCTGATGACTGGGTCGGAGACCCTGATACCCCACCACCGGGTCCGGCTCCGACTCCGCCGAATCCCACGCCGCCGCCCCCGGCCCCGAATCCCGATACCGAATGCCGGCAGCAGCGGGCAGCCCTTCAGCAGGAGAGGGCGGTAGAGGGGGGGCGGTTACAGCAGGCTGTTCGTAATGCCCGTTCCCGCTATAATGAGGCAATGCGGCGGGAACGATACTGGATTCCCGGGCACCATTCCCGCTGGGGCAGGAGCAGTTCCGGGCATTGGGGCTATCGCTATGTTCATTCCGCAGCGGAGCGTCAGGCGGCAGGGGAGCAGCTGAACGATGCGGAAACGGCGTATCGTGAGTGGAACCGGGATTGGCACCGGCGATATCAGCAATGGCAGTCGGAGTGTGGCAGCCATTAACGGTGGATGAATGTGCCGTTTCTTAAAAGGAAAAGAGATTGTTAACGACAAACAGCGCCAGGCAGGCAAGGATTGCCCAGATTGTCAGAAGGGTGATTTTATCCATTTCCTGAAAACCGGAAATTTTCCGCAGGGTTCGAAATCCGAGGAAAAGGTAGAGTGCCATAACGATTCCCACCGGTACCATCGGAATCCCGACGGAAAATGACAGCAGTGTGACAATCACAGCTGTGCTGATAATGAGCCACGGAACTGCCCGCAGCGGATTGGAAAACAGCATGGGCAGGGAACGGTAACCGGCGATTCGGTCTCCTTCAAGGTCTCGAAAATCCTTTAAGTTTGCAACAAGAAATGCCATTAGAAAGACTCCGGGTATAAATGCCGGATGAAAGGAAATAGCCTCAAGTGTGCCGCCTTTTACCGCAAGTTCGGCTCCGGCAAGCACGAGGAGGACAATGAGCATGGCGATGGCGGCCTGTCCCAGGGGATAAACTTTCCGAATATTCAGGTGACGGGAAACATAGAGGTGGGAAATACTGAAAAATCCCATCCAGAACAGAAGTTCATTGGGGCTTCCCTGAATAAGCAGTGGAAAAGAGATTGCAGAAAAAATAATTGCGAGATGGGATGCCGTATCCACTGAGATTTCTCCGGTTACCAGCGGCCGGTCCGGGGTGGAAATCCGGTCTGCCGGAAGGTCAACAATGTCGTTGCGGAATTTTGTTGAGAGAAAAAGAAACCAGATTCCCGACAGGGCTTCGGCAACTCGGATGATTTCCATTGCGGGGGAAAGCTGAAGGGGGGGATTCCCTGAGCCTGTCAACCGTACCAGGAAATATCCCGCGAGGAACGCGCTGCCGTAGGCGGTCATCCGGGACGGATAAATTGCCTTTCTCAGCAGTTTCCAGCCCCCGGGCTGCTCGTGTACAAGGCGCAGAATCAGTCCGGAAGTAAGCAGCAAAAGCGGAATCAGCAGCATTCTCATAAAGTCAAAGGAATCGGGAACCGCAGTGTCCTGAAATTCTGGAATTCCGGCAAAACGGTAGAGTGCCGGGAGATAGCCGAAGAAGAGAATCAGAAGAAATGCCGCTGTGGCAACAGATATTCCTCTTTTCCAGCTTTTTTTCAATAGATAACGGACAACGAAGGGAATTCCGATGAGGATAATGGTGAGTTCAATCCGGATTCCCGGAGTGATTCCGGGAAGGGAAACAAAGGGGTTGAACAGGTTGGCAAGAACATGGGGAAACGTGGAAAAGCTGTTTTGATATTGTATTCCCGTTAATCCGGTGGATGGCATCAGGAAATCCACAACCGGGACGATAAAAAGAACCGGAAGCCCGAACAGGGAGATGGAAAAGATATTTATAAACCGGCGTTTCAGGATTAAAGCGGCCACCAGTATAACGGACAGGAAAAGCAGCCACCAGCAGAGAAATACGTGGCTCAAATCAACAAAGTTTTCATAAAACGTAAGGCCGTTGCTGAGCAGGTAGGGTGGTTCAATGAGATCTTCCAGCAGCATCCGAAGAATGATGATGGCACTTCCGGTGGCAAATAATGCCCCGGCGGGAAATGAAAATTCCGGAGTAAACAGTTTTTTGCTGTTTTTAATTTCAGAAGACATTGGAATAATCTCCGAATTTTGCCTGAATGAGTGTGAGGCAGGCAATTGCCGCTGTTTCAGTTCTGAGAATCCGGCTTGGCAGATGGATGGGAATATTGCCGCTTTTTGTGAGCTGTTCTGCCTCTTTGTCTGAAAATCCGCCTTCCGGCCCTACGATAATTCCAAGTGTGCCGGGGGTAAATTTCTGCCGGAATTGTGTTTTTTCCATTTTTTTTTCGAAAAACAGGAATACAGTGTCCAGCTGCCCGGTTTCGTTTTCCAGCTCCTGAAACGGAACCGGGCCGGTAACCTGCGGAATCCGGGTGCGCCCGCATTGCCGGACTGCTTCTTTCGAAATCTTTTGTATCCGTTCCATTTTTTTTGTTATGTCCAGTTTTCGGTATTTTGCGTCTGTGTAACGGGAGGTGAAGGTGACAATCCGGCTGACACCCAGTTCCACACTTTTTTGCGTGATCAGTTCCAGTTTTTCCAGATGATCCGGAATGCCCTGGAACAGTGTAATGGGGACAGAAGGTTCATTTTTTATTTCCGGCAGAGAAAGAATACGGACTGTGGTCTGTTTGGCTGAGATGGATTCCAGCGTCGCGTTCATACAGCCGGCAGGGCTGATAAGTTCGATAGACTGCCCCTTCTTCAGCCTCATAACCCGGGCAGTGTAATGGTGTTCGGCAGGATTTAAAACAATGGTTTCGTCCGGTTTTGCGGCGTGTTCAACAAATACCCTTCGAATCTGCATTAATTTTTCCCGCAGCTGAATGCTGCCCATTCATCCCGTGTCTCTGTTTCCTGAACCGAGAAACCGAGGTTTTCAACGAAAGAGATAAATTCTTCACTGTCCTGTTCCAGAATGCCGGATAAAATCAGCCGGCCTGTTACCATCGGTGCCAGTGTCGGCAGAATTTTCCGGATAACCTGTTCAATAATGTTAATGACCACAAGGTTGGCACGGATATTTTTCCGGATTGCGCTTTCGGTTCCGACAAAAAGCCGGAACTTGTCCGTATCGGCCCCGTTTAATTTCAGATGTGTGGTGAGGGCGGGGCTGCATAGCGGGTCAATGTCAAACGCGATAATGTCCTCAGCTCCGTTTTTTTCGGCAATAATTGACAGAATACCGCTTCCGGTACCGGCGTCAATCATTGAAAATCCGGGGTTGAGCCGGGCATAGTCTACAATCATATCGGCGGCCAGAGCCGTAGTCGCGTGGAGGCCGGTTCCGAACGCCTGGCCCGGTTCCACGATGATAACCTGCTTTCCGCCTTCCTGTTCGCCGTATTCATGCTTCATCCAGGACGGTACGATGAATACGCTGCTGTTCATGGAAAATGGGGTGAAATGTTCGCGGAAGACAGCTGTCCAGTCCCGGTTTTGAAGTTGCCTGGTTTCAATTTCAGGGAGCGGAATATTGACAGCTCCGCAGAAGCCTGTCAATGATTCAATGATGGTATCCGGAGATTTTCCGGGGGCGAGAATGACCCGGAGAACAGGAGATTTTTCCTGAATTTCCACAGAATCGGCACCAAGGCCCATCAGGAAGTCCGATATGACAGACAGGTTGTCCCGATTCTCAAATGTGAGGTTAATTTGCGGAAATTGAATCGTTTTTTCAGTCAACTGATGATGTGTTTCCGCCATCTCTTCCCTGGAAATTATTTTTCTTCAACAGTGAGAATATTTTGTTAATCAGTTCTTTGCGTTTGAACGGTTTGGAAATACTGTCGCCGACCTCATCTTCCACAACCTTGGCCTCTTCGAGAAAGGCGGAAAGGAGCAGAATTTTATTTTTCCCCTGGAGTTCATTCAGTTTCCGTACCCACTCTTCACCACCGAGAACCGGCATTTTATAGTCTGTGATGATAATGTCGAATTTCTGTAGTTCCAGAAGCTCCAGCGCTTCCTGGCCGTTGCTGACCGATGCCACACAGAACCCTTCCCGAATCAGAATCTTCATCAGTGTTTTTCGAAGATTGTTGTCGTCTTCCACCGTCAGTATTTTTGCGTCAAGATAATTTACCATTGCCGTTTTCAACCTCCATTTCTTCAGTCAGGCCATTGTAACACAGGATTTATCCTTCCGTTTTTCTTGCGGGGAAAAAGCGGTTGTAAAGTGCCAGCCCGGCTATGGTGGCGGCACCGATCAAAGCGAAAATAATCCACAGAATCCGGGGCTGATGAAGGTGGTCCACAAAGTGAACGTAGAGGTTTGCCCCCAGTACCCCGCCGATACTGCTTCCGATGACGCCGTAGAGAAAGAGGTAGCCCATGTACATGGCGACTTTTTCTTTGGGGGCGGTTTGCCCGACATAGGAAATGAATTTGGGATGTGCCGTCATCTCACCGATGGAGAAGATAATGATGCCGATGAGAAAAACCCAGATACCGGTGGAAACGGCCAGCAGCGCCATGCCGATGGTACCGAAGAGAATTCCGGCAATCATCGTGGGCAGTGCCTTGCTGTTTTTGACAATTTTTGTGATAAAAAGCTGGAGTACAATAATGGTCAGTGCGTTAATAACGGTGACGTGTTCCACATCAAAATACCAGTGAATATGAATATCGGCCATTGCCAGAATCCGGTTGACTACGAGATTGAGAGGCGTGGAATCTACATAGGCTTTTACGTACCAGAGGACGGAATCGAACATCTGGAAGTACATGACCCAGAAGCCGGAGTAGATAAAAATGAGGAGAAGGAACCGGAAGTGGTCAATGAATGGCTCGGTATCTTCCGTTTCGATGGTGAAAAGCGAAAGAACGGTTGAGAAAATGGCAAAGCTGAGAATTCTTGCGAAAATTGTCAGGTCCGGAATGCCGGCACAGACAGCGAAAATGAGCAACAGCATTATGGTGGAAACTTTTTTATCGGCAATGCCCCGGTCCTTCAGCAGCAGGATGAAAAAGGCAAAACCGAGGAGAAGGCCGATGAACAGCAGTGGAAACGGGCGGTGCCGGGCATCTTTCAGGAAACTTCTCAACTTTCCTTCCGGAAAGGGGTGTAAAAACGCACCGCTTCTCAATTGTTTGATTGTTTTTTCGATATCAATATCTTTTCCAACGTAAATGTGATAATCCCCCGGTTTGGGTTCCGCCAGCCGGATTCCTTTTCCGGAAGCCCGGTGGAAGGTCAGCAGGGTGGGGGTTTCAGCCTTTTTCAGCGCCGTTTTGATTTCATCCCGGTTAAAACGGGGCAGGGCAATTTTCAGCTTGTCAACCAGTTTGGGGTTTCCCGGTTTGTAAATTGTGATGCCGTTTTTCGAAGGTTGAAAAAGGTCGGGGCGGGTCATGTCCCGGTCTATTTTGAAATAGAACAGCCGTCCGTTTTTGTGAACCGGATAGGCGGATTCGCTGAGGGTGAGGACGTTTCCGGAAAGGTAGCTTTTCAGCCCGAATCCGAGAAGTGAAAGCACAATTGTCAAAAAGAGAACCGGAACAAAGTATTTCCCCGCTTTGAGCTGCCGGTATACCAGCACAATGGGACTGTAAATGATTTCAAAAGAGTGCGCGATAGTGTCTTTCAGATTGTGGCTTTTTTGTTTTTTTGCCACTTCTTCCGGCAGGGGCGGTTCTTTAAAAAAGAAAACGGTTGGAAACAGCATCGCACCTGTACCCAGGGCGGAGGCATAAAACACCCACTGCCAGCCGATATTGTTTTTCAGAAACGGAACCAGAAAGAGCGGGAATAGGAAAGCACCGAGGTTAATGGACCAGTAATAGATGCCAAAGGCTTCGGAAGAATTGCTTTCATCGGTAAGCCTTGCGATGGAGCCGGATATGATGGGTTTGAATGTACCGGCACCGATTGCCATTACCACCAGTGCGAGAAAGACCAGCCCGTAGGATGTGGCCCGGGCCACAAAAAAATAACCGACTCCGAGAAAGGCAAAGGCAATGGTGAGCATTTTCCGGTAACCGAAGCGGTCTGCCAGTGCCCCGGTGATGATGGGGAGGAAGTACAAAAGCGGCTGAATGGTACTTTTAATAATGCCGACGGATTCTTTCTGGAACATGAGTACGTCGGTGAAATACACCGAAAGTACGCTCATCATGCCGTAATAGGACCCGCGCTCAAAAAATTCAAACATAATCGTCAGCCAGAACATCGGGGAGTATTTTCGTTTTCCTGTGCTCATCATTGCTCCTTGTGCTTTGTGTTCCGTTGATTTTAACATGAAACAGCTAATTTCATTCATCTGTTTTTTCATTGAAATGAACGCCGTTAATTTCAAAATTATGAAATAATCCGGAACTATTTTCTTTCTTTTTACGTATACATATATGAAACCATGTGAGTGGGGAGCAGGTTCTATCAAGTTTTTTTCGATTCAAAAGATTACCCCACCAACTAATCAGCATCGAATAGACACCATGAAACGCCAACCCAAATTTGAACCTGCCTCCCCTTGGTTTCGAACGGCTGGGCATGGAGGCCGGTTTTCAGCGGCTGTTTTAACCTTCTTCGGTATTCAATCCTGTTTTTGTTCCGGTTTCGATAGAGCATTTCGGATGTTTACATCTTTTTTACAGTTTTGATGCAATCTTCTTTCATTGTTTTTTTACCATGGCTGCGAAGGAGGATTCAATGAAACTGAAAACCATTTTCTTTTCACTTCTTTTATTGGCGATTTCCCCCGCATTGATGGCCGGGAATACGATTAACGGCGCCGGTGCGACTTTTCCGTATCCGGTTTATTCCGCCTGGGCATTTAATTATTTCCGGACAACCGGTGTCCGGGTAAATTACCAGTCCATTGGTTCGGGAGGCGGAGTCCGGCAGATTAAAAACCGTACGGTTGATTTCGGCGCGTCTGATGCGCCGGTAAAGCCGGCGGAGTTGAAGGCGGGAAATCTCCTTCAGTTTCCGGCGATTATCGGCGGCGTGGTGCCGGTGGTAAATGTGAAAGGGCTGAGCGCCGGCCGGCTGAAACTGACCGGAGAAGCCCTGGCTGAGATTTTTCTCGGTGAAATTAAAAAATGGAATGATCCGAGAATTGAGGCGCTGAACAAGGGGCTGAATCTTCCGGATTCTGAGATTACAGTTGTTCACCGTTCGGACGGTTCCGGTACAACGGCAATTTTTACAACTTATCTTTCGGCTTGTTCGGGAGACTGGAGCCGGAAAGTGGGGACGGGAAAATCTGTCAATTGGCCGGTGGGAATCGGCGGCAAAGGGAATGAAGGTGTTGCCAACTATGTAAAACGGGTGAAAAATTCCATCGGGTATGTGGAATTTGCCTACGCAAAACAGAGCAGAATGTGCTATGTGAAACTGAAAAATAAAAGCGGCCGGTTTGTTGAACCTTCATTTGAATCCTTCAAAGATGCGGCTGCCGGTGCCAGATGGAATCCTGACACAGGCTATTATCTCTGGCTGGTGGATGCCCCCGGTGACGGTTCCTGGCCCATTGCAGGGGCTTCTTTTATCCTCCTCGGAAAGGAAAAATCCGCTGTAAACCGGAAGGTTGTGGATTTTTTTGAATGGGCATTTAAAAACGGAGACGAAACGGCAAGGAAACTGATTTACGTTCCCCTGCCGGAATCGTTGAAGCGCAGCATCCGGGACTACTGGAAGAAAAACGGAATAGATTGATGTTGTGTTTCGGAAACAGGATGTCTGCCGGAAAAACGGGGAGGACACGGTTCTCTCCCCCCTTTTTGTATGAATTCTGGAAAGAACATGTCAAATCAAAATGTAACGGACTATAAAGACAAGTTGTTCCGGGTCGTTACCTTCGGCGCGGCGCTTGTAGTGCTTGTGGTGATTGTGGGAATTTTTGCTTCCCTTGTGGAGCAGTCCCTCCCCGCAATACGCAAATTCGGCTTTTTTCGTTTTCTTACCACGCCGACCTGGGATCCGGTTCATGAGGTTTTCGGTGCTGCCAGTTCCCTGTATGGAACCATTGTGACCACGGTTCTGGCAATGATAATTGCAATACCGGTTTCAATCGGAATTGCAATTTTCATGACAGAACTCTGCCCGAATTTTCTGAAAGGGGCAATGGGAACCGCAATTGAGCTGCTTGCGGCGATTCCAAGCATTATTTACGGCATGTGGGGCCTCTTTACCCTGGCGCCCATTATGGGCAATACGGTGGAGCCTTTTTTGCAGCATACCATCGGGAAAGTCCCCTATCTTGGTTCCTTATTCAGCGGTACGCCGCTGGGAATTGATATTCTCACCGCCAGTACGGTTTTAAGCATTATGATTATTCCCTTCATGGCGTCCATTGCGAGGGACACCTTCACGCTTACGCCGCAGGTACTGCGGGAATCCGCGTACGGTATCGGTGCCACCCGCTGGGAAGTGATTCGAAACGTTGTGCTCCCGTATTCCAAAGGCGGAGTGTTCGGCGGAATGGTCATTGCCATGGGCCGGGCACTGGGTGAAACGATGGCAGTTGCCTTTGTACTGGGAAACAAGCATCAGATTGCCCATTCTCTTCTGGATGCCTCCGCCACCATCACCGTGACACTTGCCAATGAGTTTACCGAGGCGGATTCAAACATGTACATGGCATCTCTGTTTTATCTCGCGTTAATCCTGTTTGTAATGAGTTTTCTGACCCTGGCGGCGGCAAAATTTATTTTGAAAGAGCGGGCAAAATCATGAACATTCTGACAAAACGCAAAATTCGGAACAAAGTGGCGTTGAGTTTATCCGTGTTTGCCGCTGTAATCGGGCTTTTCTGGCTGTTTTTCATTCTCTGGGACGTTTTTCGCCACGGAATGTCATTTATTACGATGGATTTGTTCACCAAAGACCCGGTTCCCCCGGGATTTCAGGGCGGCGGCCTTCGAAACGCATTTGTGGGCCAGATATTGATTACGCTGGTGGCAATGGTTATCGGGATTCCGTTCGGAATACTGGGTGGAACCTTTCTGTCCGAATACGGCCGTCATTCAAGGCTGGGGCGTTTTATCAGCACCCTGTCCGACATTATGGTATCGGTGCCGTCCATTGTTATCGGAACCTTTGTATATGCCATTATGGTGAAGCCTATCGGCCATTTCAACGGCTGGGCAGGTGGAGTCGCGCTGGCAATTATTATGATTCCGGTGGTGATTCGAACCACGGAAGACATGATGTCACTGGTGCCGTGGTCATTGCGGGAAGCGGCATTTGCCCTGGGTGCGCCGTATTACAAAGTGATTACGCAGGTGGTATACCGGGGTGCCGCAACCGGAATTTTTACCGGGATTCTTCTCTCCATTGCGAGAGTGGCGGGGGAAACGGCACCGCTGCTCTTTACCTCGTTCAACAATTCATTTTTTACGACAAATCTCAGTGAGTCCACCCCGTCACTGACTGTAACCATTTTTCAGTATGCGATGGGGCCCTACGATGACTGGCACGGGATGGCATGGGCGGCGGCACTGGTAATTACCGTGGCGATTCTGCTGGTAACCGTTGCCGGCAGGCTCTTGATTAAGTGGAGGTACAGAAGCTGACATGAACAAACAAATTGAACTTGAGAAGGGCAGGGTATTGATTCGGGTTCAGAACCTGAGTTTTTCCTATGGCAGCGTCCGGGCGGTAAAAAATATTTCAATGGATGTGGCGAAAAACTCCGTTACCGCGTTGATCGGCCCCTCCGGCTGCGGAAAGACAACATTTCTCCGCTGTTTCAACCGGATGCATGACTTGTACCCCGGCAACCGCTATGAAGGGGAAATTCTGATGGAAGGCCGGAACCTGCTGGGAAAAGACGTGGACATCACCGAACTTCGGGCGGGAATCGGCATGGTATTCCAGAAACCGACGCCGTTTCCCATGTCGGTATTTGACAATATTGCCTACGGGCTGAAACTGAAGGGGATACGGAACCGGACAGAGCTTTCCCACCGGGTGGAAGCGGCGTTGAAACACGCGGCCCTGTGGGATGAAGTAAAAGACAGGCTGAAATCCGGTGCTTCCGGCCTTTCCGGCGGGCAGCAGCAGCGGCTGGTCATTGCCAGGGCACTGGCGGTGGAGCCGAAAGTGATTCTGTTTGATGAACCCACATCCGCTCTTGACCCCATCTCCACCAGTAAAATAGAAGAATTGATTTTCCGGTTGAAAGAAGAAATAACAGTAATCATCGTGACCCACAATATGCAGCAGGCGGCGCGGATCTCGGATTATACTGCTTTCATGTACGTGGGAGAACTGATAGAATTTAACGAAACAGACGTGATTTTCACAAATCCGGACGTAAAATTGACCGAAGAATACATTACCGGTCGGTTCGGGTAACGGAGGCGGACATGAGACATCAGGAAGCGGAATACACAGACTTGAGGGGCAGAATCGCCGGCATGGGAGACGCAGTTTCCCGGATGGTCAGTGACAGTGTCCGTTCTCTCGTGGAACGGGATGATGAGCTGGCACGGGACGTGATTCGGAGAGATGACAGCATTGACCATATGGACGTGGAGATTGACGAGCAGTGTCTCAGAATATTTGCCCTTTACGAACCGAAAGCAATTGATTTACGCTTCATCATTGCGGCAACACGGATAATTGTGGACCTGGAACGAATCGGCGACCACTGTGTGGACATCTGCAAGGAAGTATTGAAACTGAATCGGGTTCCGCAGGTAAAACCTTACATTGACCTGCCGAGAATGGGGGAACTTGCGGCAAAAATGGTAGTGGACAGCGTAAACGCTTATCTTGAAAAAGATGCCGACGGTTCCCTGGCGCTGATTCGCCGGGACGACGAGGTGGACCATCTGAATAACCAGATTCTCCGGGAACTGGTGACCTATCTTGTGGAAGATTTGAGAAAAAATCAGGCGGTATTTTCCCTGATGCTGGTGGCGAAAGGGCTGGAACGGATTGCCGACTACACCACAAATATTGCTGAAAACGTCTACTTTATGGTTTCGGGGAACATTATCCGCCATATTCCGCTGGAGGAAGCAGAGCATGAAACAGATACTGGTCATTGAAGACGAGCCGGATCTCCGGGAACTGGTGGAATTCAACCTGAAAACAGCCGGCTTTGCCCCCACCGGAACCGCAAACGCCAACGACGCACTGATGCTGCTGAAAGAAACACACTATGATTTATTTGATTCTGCTGGATCTCATGCTGCCCGGGCTTCAGGGGGACCAGTTTTTGAAAATTCTCCGCAGAATGGACCGGGTTTCGGAAATCCCGGTGATGATTGTTTCCGCGAAAGACAGTGAAGATGAAATCGTATCGGGCCTTGACGCGGGGGCGGATGACTACCTGACAAAACCATTCAGTATCAAAATACTGCTCGCGAAAACGGCGGCACTGCTCCGCCGGTCCGGCAGCACAGGCAGGGAAACGGCAGTTCATTCCGGCATCTGTGTCAACACCGAAACCCATCGGGCCAGTGTGGACGGCAGAGACATCCAGCTGGCGGCCAAGGAATTCGAGCTGCTTTTGCTTTTTGTCCGGAATCCGGAAAAAGTATTCACCCGCAATCAGCTATTGAACACCATCTGGGGCTATGAAGCGGAAATATTCACCAGAACCGTGGATGCCCACATTTCTTCCCTCCGGAAAAAACTGGGGGAAAAGGGACGGCTGATCCGTTCTGTTCCGAAAATCGGTTACCGGATGGAAAAATGAAATCTTTCCTGAAATACTTTGCCATCATCTACATTCCCATAGTTCTGGTTCTACTCTGGGTGTTTTCCTACTCGGCGGGGCGGATGATGGAATCGGGAAAAAACGAGCTTCTTTCCGAAATGCGGAACATGTGGCAGATACTGGCTCAATACGAAAATTCATATCATTTCAGTCCTGCCGCCCACCGCCGTGTACAGCGGATTTCCGCGAAAACGACTCTCCGGGTAACCCTGATTCGCCCGGACGGAAAAGTGGTGGACGATTCCTACCTGAACCCGGGCGGAATTCTGAAAATGGAAAACCACAGCACCCGGCCGGAAGTGGCAGCCGCGATGCTTCGGGGGAAAGGGCACTCCATTCGCTTCAGCCACACGGTGAAACAGGAAATGATGTACTACGCGGAGCGTCTGCCGAACAATCTGGTTCTCCGCCTTGCCTACCCCATGACCTATGTGAAACAGATTCAGGCGGCATGGCGGAACCATGTGGTACTTTCGCTGATATTTCTCCTCATTGCCACCGGGCTGATTTCCCTCTACCTTGCAAAACGTCTCGCGTATCCCCTCCGGCAGCTGGATGAAATCGTCCGGCAGGTGGAAAGCGGGGAGGAAGATGTACATTTCCCCGCCTTTGATGACCCCACCATGTCCCGGATTTCCGGCCTGATTTATCGAATCTATCATTCAATGCTGAGAAATCAGAAAAAAGTTATGGACGAACGTGCCAGATTAAAGCAGATTCTTTCCACAATGGAAGAAAGCATAATTCTTCTTGATGGAGAGAACCGGGTGATTCTCTTTAATCAGAACGTAGAAAAACACCTTGGCGCCAGGCTGAATCGCGGGGAAAATGTTCTGGACAGAATTTCGGATATGGAATCCCTGTCATTAATTCGGAACATACTTCAGTCGGATGAAAAATACTTTCCCAGGCTCAGCCGGGGGGGGCGTTTTTTTGAAGTTTATGTCCGTGAAATTAAATCCGATACCCTGATTGTCATTCACGATATCACTGAGCGGGGGCGCTATGACGTATTTAAAAGTGAACTTATCGGGAACATTACCCACGAATTGAAAACCCCGATGGCTTCCATAATGGGCTATGCGGAAACCCTGGTAGAGAACCGGGAAATTGCCCGGGAAGACGCGGACAGATTTCACAGAATAATCCTGAACCAGACCCGGCGGCTCAACGACCTGATCGGCGATTTGCTGGAATTGCACCGGCTGGAAAACACCGGCCAGACAGTAAAAGTACCGGAGCCGGTGAACTGGGACGACTTTGCGGGTGAACTGGCTGCGCGTTACCGGGAATGCGGGAAAAAACTCCGTTTCAATGAAAATGACACATCTGTTTTCATCCGCAGGGAGCATCTTGAAAGTGTATTAACCAACCTCATTGACAACGCGTTGAAATACAGCTCGGGGGAAACTGTGGAAATTGAGCTGAACCATTCGGATGAAACCGTGATTCTCTCCGTATCCGATGAAGGCCCGGTGATTCCGCTTGGCCAGCGGAGCCGGATTTTTGAGCGTTTTTACACCGTTTCCCGGTCACGGAATCGGGAGCGCAGCGGTACCGGCCTCGGGCTTTCCATCGTAAAACATATCGCCACCCTCTACCGGGGCAGCGTTTCTCTCAGTGAAAACAGCCGGGGCGGCAACACCTTTACCGTTGTGCTGGTGGAGGAGAAGGAACCTTTGCCGCGGCGGCGCGGAGCGCCGGAGGTTCCGCCGCGCTGACGGTTCCACTGCATTGGGGGGGTCTGCCGTGTTGACGGTTTCGCCGCGCTGACGGCTGGTGCCGTCAGTACGGCTGCTGACACCGAAGCGCTTCTTATGAGCAAGCTCAACGGCGCACTTCGGCGGCAGCAGCCTATCCCCAAAAACTGC
>JAADGL010000056.1 GCA_013152385.1 Acidobacteriota bacterium | reverse complement strand
ATCCGCCCCACCATCAAGCGTGTATGCACCGGTGTTGAAATGTTCAAAAAGATACTGGATCGCGGCGAAGCGGGAGACAACGTTGGTCTTCTTCTCCGTGGCACAGACAAGAAAGAAGTCATGCGGGGCCAGGTATGCGCGAAAATTGGCAGCATCACCCCCCACGTCAACTTCAAGGGTGAAATCTACGTATTGACGAAAGATGAGGGCGGGCGTCACAAACCGTTCTTCACCGGATACCGTCCGCAGTTTTTCTTCCGGACCACCGACGTGACCGGTGACATTAAACTCCCCGACGGGGTGGTGGAAATGGTTATGCCGGGGGACAACCTGACCATTGAAGTCAAACTGATTACCCCCATTGCCATGGAAAAGGGGCTTCGTTTCGCCATCCGCGAGGGCGGACGGACCGTAGGCGCCGGCACCGTGACAGAGATTATTGAGTAGAGGGAGATATGCGGGAAATAATCAGCCTTCAATGCACCGAGTGTAAGCGGAAAAATTACACCACTACGAAGAACAAGCGCACCATGACCGGGAAACTGGAATTGAAAAAGTTCTGTAGTGCGTGCGGGAAACATACGCCGCACAAGGAAAGCAAGGTTTAGTTTTTGAAATAGACATTGGTAGGCCAGTAGCTCTAATTGGTAGAGCGCCGGACTCCAAATCCGATGGTTGGGGGTTCGAGTCCCTCCTGGCCTGCCATTTTTTGGAGAAATTATGGGAAAGTTTACAACATTTGTCAAAGATTCCTGGGGTGAATTGAAGCGGGTGACCTGGCCGACAAAAGACGAGGTGATTACGACGACCATTGCGGTTCTTGTGTTGACGGTTATTTTCTCGTTCTTTATTTACCTTTCCGACAAACTGCTCTCCACCGTTGTTGAATGGGTGTACCGGATAGCGGGTAGTTGAAGCCGATGGCAGGAGTTATCTGATGGCATTACGCTGGTACATTGTCCACACCTACTCAGGGTTTGAAAACAAAGTCCAGGAGAGTCTGTTGAAGCGGGTGGAAACCTACGGATACAGCGACCGGATTACGGATGTGATGATTCCCACTGAGCAGGTACTGGAAGTAAAAAACGGAAAACGGGTGGAAACGACAAAAAAATTCTTTCCCGGTTACATATTGGTTCAGATGGAGATGGATGACCATCTCTGGCACTTTGTCCGGAATACCCCCAAGGTAACGGGATTTGTCGGAGGGAAGAATCCGACGCCCCTGACGGATGAGGATGTTGAAAATATTCTGAGCCAGGTGAAGACGGCAAAAGAGAAACCGAAACCTGAAATCACTTTTGCCACCGGTGATAAGGTCAAAATTATTGACGGCCCGTTTAAGACCTTTATCGGGTCTGTGGAAGAAGTCAACGAGGACAAGGCCACCGTTCGGGTGATGGTAACGATTTTCGGCCGTTCCACTCCGGTGGAGCTCGGTTTCCTTCAGGTTGAGAAAATTTAACGAGGTGAGGTTTACCCTATGGCAAAAAAAGTTTTAGCACTGATTAAATTGCAGTTGGACGCCGGGAAAGCGACTCCCGCACCACCTGTGGGGCCGGCTCTGGGGCAGCATGGTGCCAATATTATGGATTTCTGTAAGGCATTCAATGCCCGGACGCAGAAGCAGATGGGCATGGTAATTCCGGTTGTGATTACGGTCTATGCGGATCGTTCTTTCACCTTTATCACCAAAACGCCCCCGGTTGCGAACCTGATTATGAAAGAAATCGGAATCAGCAGCGGTTCGGCGGAACCCAACAAAATAAAGGTTGGGAAGCTGACGAAGGCGCAGGTGAAATCCATTGCCGAGACCAAAATGCCGGATCTGAATACAACGGATGTTGAAGCGGCAATGAAAATTGTGGAAGGTACCGCCCGTTCAATGGGTGTGACCATCGAATAGTCTGATATTGATTTTGACCTGACCACGGGTCATTAAAAAAATGTGGGAGAAGAAATTCGGGAGGTGCTATGGCTAAGCGTAGCAAAAAGTATCGCGCGGCGCTTGAAAAAGTCGTAGCCAACAAAGAATATCCCCTTGGCGAAGCCATCAAGCTGGCAAAGGAAGTGTCCTATGCCGGTTTTGATGAGACTTTTGAAATCGCCATGCGTCTCGGAGTGAATCCGAAGTATGCGGACCAGATGGTCCGGGGTACCCTGGTGTTGCCACACGGAACCGGTAAAGCGGTAAAGGTGGCGGTCATTGCTTCCGGTGAAAAACAGAAGGAAGCGGAAGCGGCTGGCGCTGATGCGGTGGGCGGCGAAGAAATGATCGAGAAAATTCAGGGTGGTTGGCTGGACTTTGATGCGTTGATTTCAACACCGGATATGATGCGTCATGTCGGGAAGCTGGGACGGTTGCTGGGGCCCCGGGGCTTGATGCCCAACCCCAAAACCGGTACCGTAACGTTTGATGTCGCAGGCGCGGTCAAGGAAGTAAAAGCGGGTCGGATTGAGTACAAGGTAGATAAAACCGGTATTGTACACAATGCGGTGGGCAGAAAATCCTTTGACGAACAGCAGCTGCTGGACAATGCCACGGCGTATATCCAGACCATTGTCAAAGCGAAACCGGCCACGGCGAAGGGACGGTACATCAAATCTGTGTACATCTCTACAACCATGGGCCCGGGGATCAAAGTTGATCCCGGTTCTGTTGACTAAGGGGTGGATGGATGCTGAAAAAAGATAAAATCACACTTGTTGACGGATTGAGAAATGAGCTGAAGGATGTGAAATGTTTTTACATGTTCCAGTTCGGCGGAATTTCTGTTAATGAAGACAATGAGCTCCGGATGAAAATCCGGGCGACCGGCTCCACCTACCGTGTGGTGAAGAATCGTTTGCTGGCAAAGGCTGCCGAGGGAACCGCACTGGAATCTCTGGTCAGCGGCCTGAAACAGCCGACGGTTGTGGCCTATTCCAATGAAGACCCCGTTGCATTGGCAAAGCTGCTGACGGAGTTTGGAAAGGGAAGGGAAGCATATTTTTTCAAGGGCGGAATTCTGGAAGACCAGGTACTTACCGAGGATTCTTTCAGGGAAGTGGCAACGCTGCCGTCCAAGGAAGAGCTGATTGCGAAATTGCTCTATCTTCTCCAGTTCCCGATTCAGGGCCTGGTTACCGCTTTGGAAGGAATTTACAGGCAGCTGCCTGTCGTATTGAAACAAATTGCTGATAAAGAAAATTGATTTTTCTATAAACGGAGGATAAAGATGGCTAAATTGACAAATGAAGACATTATCACTCACATCAAGGAGATGACTGTCCTTGACCTGAATACCCTGGTAAAGGCACTGGAAGAAGAATTCGGTGTCAGTGCCGCTGCTGCGGCTGTTGCGGCTCCCGTGGCCGGTGGCGCAGGAGAGGCTGCCACTGAAGAGAAAACTGAATTCGATGTCATTCTCAAGGCATTCGGATCCAAGAAAATTGATGTCATTAAAGCTGTTCGTAAGCTGACCAACCTCGGCCTGAAAGAAGCCAAAGAGCTGGTGGACGGGGCCCCCAATCCTGTGAAGGAAGCGGTTTCCAAGGATGAGGCAGAAGAAGCCAAGAAAGCCCTGGAAGAAGCCGGCGCAGAGGTAGAAGTTAAGTAATTGTGATTCCAGAACAAAAAAGAGGGCCGATGAGCCCTCTTCATTTTTTAATTGATTCAGGGGGAATTGTGCATATTCCCCCTTATTGTGCATTTCAAAATAGCAGATACATGGTATCACAGTGAACGGGGCAATATCAAGTGTCAGGAGCAAAATATGGATGTGATGACTTCAAATATTTATCGTAAAAGGGTTGATTTTTCCAAGATCAAAACCTATCTCCCGATACCGAATCTCATTGATATTCAGCGGAAGTCGTATGATGATTTTCTACAAATGCGTGCGCTGCCGAAAGACCGGAAAGATACCGGCCTTCAGGCTGCGTTTAAAAGCGTGTTCAATATTGAGGATTATCGGAAACTTGCAAAGCTGGAATTCGTTGAGTATTCGGTGGGGGACTGGGAGTGTAAATGCGGACACCTGAAAGGGATTGAACATAACCGGATTCAGTGTACCCAGTGCGGTGCATCCGTTTATGTTGAAGATACGACCGACTCGTACGCAACCTGCGAGAAATGCGGTTACCGGAATGAGAATACCGTGGATATCTGCCCCGTCTGTGAGGCGCCGGTGAGTTTGAAGGCTGCATACTCGATGGAAGAATGCGAAGAACGCGGGATGACGTATGCTGTTCCCATGAAAGTTAAATTTCGCCTGACAATATTTGAAGAGCCTGACACTGAGGGAAACCGTGCTATCCGGGATATCAAAGAGCAGGAGCTGTATTTCGGGGATATTCCCGTGATGACGGAACGGGGAACCTTCATTTTCAACGGGACGGAACGTGTTGTTGTAAACCAGCTGAACCGTTCTCCCGGTGTTTTTTATAAATATGACAGTGAAAAACACACTTATTCTCTCCAGCTGATTCCCTACCGCGGGGCCTGGGTGGAATTTGAATATGATACGAAAAAACGGATACTCTATATCCGGATTGACAGAAAACGGAAGTTCAATGCAGGTATTTTTCTGAAATGTTTCGGATTCCTGGATGACACGTATTCTGATGATGCGGCATTTTTAAAAGAATACTACAATGTTCATGAGACAACATTTGGAGATGACAATAAAATCTTCCTGTCCCCTTCTCCCTGTCTCATCGGGAAGAAGGTGGCAATGGATTTGAAAGGGGAAGACGGAAAGCGGCTTTTATCCGCCGGAAACAAGTTCAAGAAATCCACTTTGAGACGGGCTCCCGAAGGGAGTATGGTGTGTTTTGAGCTGGAAGAATTCGATATGATCCGGAATCTGGAACCGGTTTACGATGCAAACGGCGAGCTGCTCCTTGCGGCAAACCAGGATTTGACATCTGAAATTATTGACAGTCTCAAAGAGTCCGGTATTACAGCTTTGAAAACAATTCTTCCGGAAGACGACGAAGTGGGCAGCATGCTCAGTAATTCTCTTCAGAAGGACGGGGTGGATAATCCCGAGGATGCCCTTATTGAATTGTACCGGAAGCTCCGCCCCGGTGACCCCCCCACTCTGGAAAGTGCCCAGAAGTTGTTTGTAAGTTTGTGCTTTGACGGCGATCGGTATGATTTTTCCCGGGTGGGCCGCTTGAAATTCAATACGAAACTGGGTACGAAAACAGATTTGAATCACCGGACACTTTCTGTTGAAGATTTTATTGTGGCAATCCGTTATTTTTTCAAGCTTCAGGCAAATATCGGTTCCACCGACGACATTGACCATTTGTCCAACCGCCGTGTCCGTTCCGTTGGCGAACTGTTGGAAAACCAGTTCCGGGTGGGCCTTGTGAGGATTCAGAAGGCAATCCGGGAGAAGATGTCGGTTTATGACAACATTGACCAGCTGATGCCCCAGGAGTTGATCAATGCCAAGCCGGTGATGGCAATTATCCGTGAATTTTTCGGGTCCAGCCAGTTGTCCCAGTTTATGGACCAGACCAATATTCTTTCGGAGATTACCCACAAACGCAGGTTGTCCTCACTGGGGCCCGGCGGATTGAGCCGGGAGCGGGCCGGGTTTGAAGTCCGGGACGTTCACCCTTCTCATTACGGTAGAATCTGCCCCATTGAAACGCCGGAAGGGCCGAATATCGGCCTGATTGCCTCGTTGTCGGTTTATGCGAAGGTCAATGAATACGGATTTATGGAAACACCGTACAAAAAGGTGGAGAACGGCCGGATTCTGGACCATGTGAAAGTGGTGTATGCCGGTGATTCCAAATCTTACAGTGCCGGCGATGTGGTGCTGAAGGAAGACTTTGAGGCGGAGAATGCGAAGCTGAAAAAAGCGAAAAAGAGCATGATGGCAGGGGAGGCATACGCTTTTTACCTGTCAGCATGGGAAGAGGATAAATATACCATTGCGCAGGCCAACGCGGCACGGGATGAAAACAACAATATCATCAGTGAACAGGTAAATGCCCGTGTGGCCGGTGAATTCAAACTGGTCCCGAAAAATGATGTGGAATTCATTGATGTTTCGCCGAAAGAGATTGTTTCGGTGGCAGCTTCTCTGATTCCCTTTCTGGAGCATGATGATGCGAACCGGGCATTGATGGGTTCAAACATGCAGCGTCAGGCGGTTCCGCTGATGCGCACCGATGCCCCTGTGGTGGGTACCGGAATGGAACACATTGTGGCAAAGGATTCCGGATTAACGGTTGTGGCCAAGCGCTCCGGCTGGGTGGATGCGGTGGATGGAAGCCGTATCGTTATCCGGGTGGACCGGGATCCGGGGCACGAAGATGAAATCGGTGTGGATATTTATCAGCTGACCAAGTTTAAACGCTCCAACCAGGATACCTGTTTTAATCAGAAACCGCTGGTGAAAAAAGGAGATTATGTTCAGAAAGGCCAGATTATCGCCGACGGGCCCTCCACCGAGAAGGGGGAGCTGGCATTGGGTCGGAATGTGATGGTTGCCTTTGTTCCCTGGCGGGGCTACAATTATGAAGATGCGATTCTCATCAGCCAGAAAATTGTTAAGGAAGACACTTTTACTTCTATTCATATCGAAGAACTGAATGTGGAGTCCCGGGATACCAAACTGGGGCCGGAGGAAATTACCCGTGACATTCCCAATGTCAGTGACGATTTTCTGAAAGACCTGGATGACAGCGGCATTATCCGTATCGGCGCGACGGTGAAGCCGGGGGATGTGCTGGTGGGTAAAGTGACGCCCAAGGGTGAAACAACCCTGACACCGGAAGAAAAACTGCTGAAGGCAATTTTCGGCGCGAAGGCGGAAGAGGTGAAGGATGCATCCCTGAGAACGCCTCCCGGAATGGAAGGGACGGTTGTGGATGTCAAGGTCTTTTCCAGAAAAGGCGTGGAGAAAGATTCCAGATCCCGGGCGATTGAGCGGGAGAATCTGGAAAAGCTGGAACAGAGCCTGATGGACGAGGAACGGATTATCCGGATGCAGACCAAGGCAAAGCTCCAGACGCTGCTGAAAAACCGGAAGCTGAAAGATGACCTTGTCAATGAAAAAGGGGAAGTCCTGGCAAAATCCGGAGCCAAGATTACAGGAACACTGCTGGATAAACTGGGAATCAAGGATATTGCACTGATGAAGACCGGTGTGAAAAAGGTGGATGAAGAGATTCAGCTCATTGTGGAAAAAACCAACCGGAAGATTGCCATTGCCCGGCAGGCTTTTGACAAACAGGTTGAAAAGCTGAAAAAGGGAGATGAACTCCCTGCCGGTGTTATCAAGATGGTGAAAGTATATATCGCGGTGAAGCGGAAATTGTCCGAAGGGGACAAGATGGCGGGGCGTCATGGAAACAAAGGTGTGGTTTCCCGGATTCTTCCGGAAGAAGACATGCCCTATCTGCCGGACGGTTCTCCCGTTGACATTGTCCTGAACCCCCTCGGTGTTCCCTCCCGAATGAACGTGGGGCAGATTCTGGAAACCCACTTGGGCTGGGCGGCCAGGGAATTGGGGCTTCATTTCTCAACACCGGTATTTGACGGTGCCAATGCCGATGACATTAAATTTTATTTGAAAAAAGCCGGCCTGCCGGAATCGGGGCAGAGTTTTCTGTATGACGGAATGACCGGAGAACGCTTTGAGCAGCCGGTTACGGTGGGCCAGATTTATATGTTGAAGCTGCATCACCTGGTGGACAATAAGATTCATGCCCGTTCCATCGGGCCGTATTCCCTCATTACCCAGCAGCCGCTGGGTGGGAAGGCGCAGTTTGGTGGCCAGCGTTTCGGTGAAATGGAAGTCTGGGCCCTGGAAGCCTACGGGGCGGCCTATACCCTGCAGGAGATTCTGACCTACAAATCGGATGATGTCCAGGGGCGGAATAAGATATACGAGGCGATTGTAAAGGGGAAGGAAATCCCGGAACCGGGCCTGCCGGAATCATTCAATGTATTAATGAAAGAAATGATGAGTCTCGGCCTCGATATTGAGTTCAATGTGGATGAAAATACAGAGAGTCCGGAAGAAGAAGATGAACCGGACATCTTTTCCATGGCCGAAGAGTTGACGAAATAAGGGTGGGAGGCAATAGTGGAAAAAGTACAAAAGCCTGTAGATAGAAGAAATTCAATCAATGAGGTGCGGAACATCCGCATCAGCATTGCGTCCCCGGAAAAAATCCGGGACTGGTCTTTCGGCGAGGTAACCAAGCCGGAAACCATCAATTATCGGACATTCAAGCCGGAAAAGGACGGCTTGTTCTGTGCCCGGATTTTTGGCCCGATCAATGATTACGAGTGCCTCTGCGGAAAATACAAACGCCCGAAGTACAAAGGAATCCGCTGCGATAAGTGCGGTGTGGAGGTAACCCTGTCCAAGGTCCGCCGGGAGCGGATGGGACATATTGAACTGGCTGCGCCGGTTTCCCATATCTGGTTTCTGAAAGCACTTCCTTCACGGATTGCCAGTTTGCTGGATATGACACTCCGTGCGGTGGAAAAGGTTTTGTATTTTGAGCAGTACATTGTCACAAACCCCGGAGACACCAATCTGGAAGAGCGGCAGCTTCTCACTGAGGCGGAGCTTCGCCAGGCTTATGAAGAATACGGCCGGGGTGCGTTTGAAGCGGGAATGGGGGCGGAAGCCATTTCGGATCTTCTGAAGCAGATTGATGTGGAAGAGCTCTCTGTTCAGCTGCGCTATGATATGAAAACCGTAACCTCCAAACAGAAACGGGTGAAAACAGCCAAGCGGCTGAAAATCGCGGACGCGTTCCGTAAATCCGGCAACAAGCCGGAACATATGATTCTGACCATGCTGCCGGTGATTCCCCCGGAATACAGGCCGCTGGTTCCTCTGGACGGGGGGCGATTTGCCACTTCCGATTTGAACGATCTGTACCGCAGGGTTATTAACCGGAACCTGAGGCTGAAAAAACTTCAGGAACTCCGTGCGCCGGAAGTCATTATGCGGAATGAAAAACGCATGCTTCAGGAAGCGGTGGATGCCCTGTTTGATAACGGCCGCCGCGGGAAAGTCGTGAAAGGCACCAATGACCGGCCGCTGAAATCCCTGGCCGATACCCTGAAAGGGAAGAAAGGCCGGTTCCGCCAGAATTTGCTGGGTAAACGTGTGGATTATTCCGGACGTACCGTGATTGTTGTCGGCCCGGAACTGAAACTGAACCAGTGCGGTTTGCCGAAAAAAATGGCACTGGAACTTTTCAAGCCATTCATTTTCAATGAATTGGGCAAAAGAGGCTTTGCGAGTTCCATTAAGGTTGCCAAGGAGATGGTGGAGCTGGAACGCCCGGAAGTATGGGATGTCCTGGAAGATGTGATTACCGGCCATCCGGTGATGCTGAACCGTGCGCCTACACTTCACAGGCTCGGAATTCAGGCATTTTACCCGATTCTTGTTGAAGGAAAGGCAATTAAGCTGCATCCGCTGGTTTGTTCCGCTTTCAATGCTGATTTTGATGGTGATCAGATGGCGGTGCATGTCCCGCTGGCGCCGACGGCACAGCTGGAAGCAATTGTGCTGATGCTGTCCACCAATAACCTGCTGAGCCCGGCTTCCGGAAAACCGGTGGCGGTGCCGTCTCAGGATATGGTTCTGGGTTGTTATTACCTTACAAAACTTCGTCCCGGCAAAAAAGGGGAAGGAAAAGTATTTGCTGATTTTGAAGAGGTTATGGCGGCCTATGAGGCGGGGTATCTGGACATTCACGCGCCGATTCAGGTTCGTTACAGCGGGAAGTTAATGAATCTGGCCGGTACGAAGGATTCCCAGAATCTGGAAGCGGCGGAAGTTGTCGAGGTGGAGAACTATCGCCTGGAAACAACAGCAGGCCGGATTATTTTCAACTCAACAATTACAGGGAAGCTCCCTTTTATCAACGGCCTGTTTAAGAAGAAGGGGCTCGCGAATCTGGTCTATTACGCGTACAAGCATGTGGGAAAGGAATACACCATTCAATTGCTGGATGGTATTAAGAAAATGGGTTTTCTCTATGCGACAAAGGGTGGTGTTTCATTCGGGATGGATGACATTATCGTTCCGGAGGCAAAGCAGGAAATTCTGGAGAAAGCGCCGAAAGAAGTTATGAATGTAGAGCGCCAGTATCAGGCCGGTGAGATTGAGGCTTCCGAACGCTACAACAAGGTGGTGGAGATCTGGTCGGATGTTACGGAAGAGGTGGCATCCGTGATGCTGGATGAGCTGGAGCAGGTGAACGAAAAGGGCGAATTCATGAACCCGATTTACATTATGGCGGACTCCGGAGCCCGGGGCAGCCATGCTCAGATTCGTCAGCTTGCCGGTATGCGCGGATTGATGGCCAAACCTTCCGGTGAGATTATCGAGACGCCGATTACCGCGAACTTCAAAGAGGGGCTTTCGGTTTTGCAGTATTTTGTTTCCACCCACGGCGCCCGGAAAGGGCTGGCGGACACTGCGCTGAAAACGGCGGATTCCGGTTACCTGACCCGGCGTCTTGTGGATGTGTCTCAGGATGTAATTGTCCGGGAAACCGATTGCGGCACCCTGGACGGTATCTGGATTTCCGCCCTGGAAGAACAGGGAGAAGTAATTGAATCTCTGGCGGACCGGGTGACCGGCCGTGTGGCACTGGACGATGTCCGGGATCCGTACAATGATGAGCTGATTGTTCCGGCGGGAGAAGAGATTACAGAGGAACTTGCCAAGAAGATTGAGCATGCCGGACTTGAAAAAGTGAAGATTCGTTCGGTTTTGACCTGTGAATCCCAGGAGGGAGTTTGCCAGAAGTGTTACGGCCGGAACCTTGCCACCGGGAAACTGGTGGAAATGGGTGAAGCTGTGGGAATTATTGCGGCACAGTCCATCGGCGAGCCCGGAACTCAGCTGACCATGCGGACCTTCCACGTCGGGGGTACTGCCAGCAAAGTGTCGGAACAATCCGCCCATGAGGCCAGCCGGGACGGGGTGATTAAATTCAACAATATGTCTTATGTGGAATCAAAAGACGGTTCTCTGGTTGTGATTTCCCGGCGCGGTTATATTGCTCTGTTGGATGAAGAGGGGATGGAGCGGGACAAATATAAAGTTGTGACCGGAACAAAACTTTTTGTCCGGGACGGTTCCAGGGTGAAAAAGTTCGATAAAATTGCCGAATGGGATCCGTACAGTTTTGTGATTGTCGCAGACAAGGACGGTATTGTTGAATTCAGGGATGTGGTTGAAGGCTTGACCATGACGGAAGAAGTGGACGAAGCGACCAGTTTCTCCCGGATGAAAATCATGGAATGTACCGATGAGAAACGCCAGCCCATGATTATTCTGCGGAACAGTGACCGGGAAATTGTGGGGAAATATCCCCTGCCGACAGATTCCATTATCACGGTTGAAGAAGGGGAAGAAATCCATGCCGGCCGGACGCTTGCGAAGATTCCCCGGGATACCACAAAAACCATGGATATCACCGGCGGCCTGCCCAGAGTTGTGGATTTGTTTGAGGGCCGGAAACCCAAGGAACATTCGATTATTTCGGAAATTGACGGTGTGGTGAGCTACGGAAAGATTGTCCGGGGAAACCGGAAAATCTTTGTTACCAGTGATACCGGCGATACAAAAGAATATAGTATTCCCAAGGGTAAATACATTCATTTCAATAAGGGAGACGAAATCCGTGCCGGAGAACCGCTTATTGACGGAACTGTAAATCCCCACGATATTCTGGATGTTCTCGGTGCTAAGGAATTGCAGAAGTTCCTCATCAATGAGGTGCAGGAAGTGTATAAAATGCAGGGCGTCAGCATCAATGATAAGCACATTGAAATTATTATCCGTCAGATGATGCGCTGGATTGAAGTGCAGGATGCCGGTGATTCCGAATATGTCATCGGAGACAAAGTGGATAAGTTCGAATTTATGCGGGTAAATGACAAGCTGCTGGAACAGGGGCTGGAGCCGGCAAAGGGCAAACAGCTTCTGCTGGGAATTACCAAAGCGGCACTGAATACCCGGAGCTTTATTTCCGCAGCCTCTTTTCAGGAGACAACCCGGGTGTTGACGGAAGCGGCTGTGGAAGGGAAAGTGGATCATCTCCACGGATTGAAGGAAAATGTGATTCTCGGCAAATTGATTCCCACCGGAACCGGTTTTCCCGATTATCACGATTTTAAACTGGAAAAGGATGAAACCATCCCCAGGGAAGATCCGGTCCGTTTTGAAATTGACCGGGCAAGAGAGAGTCTGGGACTTGAGGGAAAAAAGCCGGTTGACAAAGAATAGGGCAGTTTGCTACTATCGTCTGGCTTTGTGCTGTAATTGTGCATAAAAACATAGAAGGAGTGGAACATTGCCGACAATTAACCAATTGATCAAGCGGGGACGCAAGCAGATAAAGGCGAAAACCAAGTCCCCTGCCTTGACAAGATGCCCGCAGCGTCGTGGAGTTTGCACCAGGGTGTATACCACGACCCCGAAGAAACCGAACTCGGCGTTGCGGAAAGTGGCTCGTGTGAGGTTGACGAACGGGTTCGAAGTCACTTCCTATATCCCGGGCATCGGCCATACCCTTCAGGAACACTCTGTGGTCCTGATCCGCGGTGGCCGTGTAAAGGATTTACCCGGTGTCCGTTACCACGTGATTCGTGGTACGCTGGATTCCGTCGGGGTGGAAGGAAGGACGAACTCCCGTTCCAAGTACGGTGTCAAAAGACCGAAAGCTGCGAAGTGAGGAGATAGCGTATGCCGAGGAAAAAACGAGGAGTAATGGAGCGGGAGGTCCTCCCGGATCCGGTTTACAACAGTGTTCTGGTGACAAAGTTCATCAATAAGGTCATGCTGGATGGCAAGAAAAGTACTTCTGCCAAAATTTTTTATGGCGCACTGAACCGGATTGGAGAAAAGACCGGTGACGACCCCCTGAAACTGTTCAAACAGGCGGTGGATAACGTGAAGCCGCAGGTTGAAACCAAATCCAGAAGGGTAGGAGGGTAGGAGGGGCAACCTACCAGGTACCCATTGAGGTAAACCCCAAAAGGCAGCTCACCTTGAGTCTGCGTTGGATTGTGAATGCCGCACGTGCAAGAGGCGAACGGACAATGATTGAGCGTCTTGCGGCAGAGCTGATGGATGCGGCCGGGAATTCCGGTACCGCCATCAAGAAAAAAGAAGATATCCACAGAATGGCAGAAGCGAACCGTGCTTTTGCACATTATCGGTGGTAGTCTGTAGCTTTTACGTTTTTTTACAACTTAAGTATTAAGCGACAGTTAGCGTTTAGGAGATTGTTGTGGCGAGAGTCGTGCCTCTTGAGAAAATCAGAAATATCGGTATCATGGCGCACATTGATGCCGGGAAAACAACGACCACGGAGCGGATACTGTACTACACCGGAGTCAGTCACAAAATCGGAGAGGTGCATGACGGCACGGCTCAGATGGACTGGATGGTGCAGGAGCAGGAGCGGGGGATTACCATTACATCCGCCGCAACGACCTGTTTCTGGAAAAAGTACCGGATCAATATCATTGATACGCCGGGACACGTGGATTTTACAGCGGAAGTTGAGCGTTCCCTTCGGGTGCTGGACGGAGCTGTAGCTGTTTTCTGTGCCGTCGGCGGCGTACAGCCGCAGTCCGAGACGGTTTGGCGCCAGGCAGATAAATACAAGGTTCCCCGGATTGCCTTTATCAATAAAATGGACCGCCAGGGCGCGGACTTTTTCGGTGCGGTGGAACAGATGGGCGAGAAGCTGAATGCCAGATCCGTTCCGGTTCAGATTCCCTGGGGAAAGGAAGACAAGTTCATTGGTGTCATTGACCTGGTGGATATGAAGGCTTTCCGGTATATGGATGAAACCCTCGGTGCGAAACACGAGGTCTGTGAAATTCCGGAAGAGTATCGGGAACTGGCGGAAGAATGGCGGGAAAAAATGGTGGAAGCCGCGGCGGAAACCATGGATGAATTGATGGAGAAATACCTCAACGGAGAAGCGCTGTCACCGGATGAAATCCGCAGGGGAATCCGGGAAGGGACATTGAATTTGTTCTTTACGCCGGTTCTCTGCGGTACCGCTTTTAAGAATAAAGGGGTACAACCGCTTCTGGATGCAATCATTGAGTATCTTCCCAGCCCGCTGGAAGTCCCCCCCATTACGGGGATTGACCCGGATGGCAATGAGGTCACCCGGAAAACTTCGGATGATGAAGCGTTCTGCGCGCTGGCATTTAAAATTATGACAGACCCATATGTGGGGCAGCTGGCATTTGTCCGGGTTTATTCCGGGCATCTGGAAAGTGGTTCCTACATTTATAACGCCAACAGCGGGAAAAAAGAGCGGGTTGGCCGCCTTTTGAAAATGCACGCCAACAAGCGGGAAGATATCAAGGAAGTATGGGCGGGTGACATTGCCGCCGTGGTCGGCCTCAAAGGGGTGACCACCGGAGACACGATCTGCGAGCAGAGGAGTCCGGTAATCCTTGAGGCAATGGATTTTCCGGAACCGGTCATTTCCGTTGCCATTGAGCCGAAAACCAAAGCGGATCAGGAAAAACTCGGTGCCGCTCTGGCGAAACTGGCCACGGAAGACCCGACCTTTAAAGTGCATGTGGATAAGGAAACCGGCCAGACCATTATTTCCGGTATGGGCGAGCTTCACCTGGAAATCATTGTGGACCGGCTGACCCGGGAATTTAACGTGGAAGCGAGAGTGGGGCAGCCTCAGGTGGCGTATCGGGAATCTATCCGCAGAAAAGTGGATCACGAAGAGCGGTATGTCAAGCAGACCGGCGGAAAAGGCCAGTACGCCCATATGAAGCTGATTGTGGAGCCCTGCAAAGATGAGCCGTTTAAGTTTATTGATAAGATTACCGGCGGGGTGATTCCGAAAGAATATATCCGGCCGATTCAGCGGGGTATTCAGGATGCCATGGAAGGCGGCGTCCTTGCCGGCTATGAAATGACCAATATTCAGGTGACCCTTTATGATGGTTCGTATCACGAGGTGGATTCATCTGAAATGGCGTTTAAAATCTGTGCGTCTCTGGCATTCAAAAGTGCCTGCCGAAAGGCATCTCCCTACCTTCTTGAACCGATTATGGAGGTTGAGGTGGTGACGCCGGATGATTATCTCGGTGATGTAATGGGCGATTTGAACGCCCGCAGAGGAAAGGTTTCAAACCTGGAGACCAAAGGCGGCCTTCAGGTAATTAAAGCGAATGTTCCGCTGGCTGAGATGTTCGGCTATGCAACTGTGTTGCGCTCACTCAGTCAGGGACGTGCTTCATACGTGATGCAGTTTTCACGTTATGAAGAAGTCCCGAAAAACATTTCCGAAAAAATTGTGGAAAACATTTAAGGAATTAAGGAGGAACCAATGGCGAAGGCAAAATTCGAAAGAACGAAACCGCATGTAAACATTGGCACCATCGGTCACGTAGACCATGGCAAAACCACATTGACAGC
>JAADGL010000029.1:78445-98244 GCA_013152385.1 Acidobacteriota bacterium | reverse complement strand
AAATAATTCTCCATCTCCCGGCTCGTAAGACAGAGATACAGTGTGGGTTGCAGCTATAAAATTTACGCAATAAAGTCTGCCACTAACCGACGGAGGCTCCATTCTAAAACCAAATTCTTCTAAGAAGGGCACGAAAGCTTGTCTCACTAATCGTATGAAATCTTTGCCATTCATCTGTACACCACCTTGTCCCAATTTGGATGGAGCCTCTGGTAATTTCTTAGCATACGCCCCTCCATCTGATAGAAAATACTTGATGTTCTTCGATTTGGGTCATTGCCAATATTGATAAAAAGTCGCCCATTTCGTATCTGCTCAAGAATCCATGCACGATTATATTGCATCATTTCGCTTGTTACCTGATAGTCGGCCATGCCGCTGCTCGCAAAGTCAGGCATATCGTTTAAAATTCTCACACCTGGCAACTTCATCGCACCGACCTCCACTCGACTCATCGTTTCGCCCACAATCACTACTCGTTGTGGAGATCCTTTGTAAACCTGCCAAGCTCTGGCCGCCTTAGCTCTAGAACTGAACATGCCCTTCGTGGCAGATTGAAACTCATTCCAAGTATTTGGCCCACTGTTTGAGCCAGCAGCATCTATGATTTTGACTTTGGCGGCAACATCTCCAGTGTATGAATTAGCAAGCTGCTTTAATCCAAATAGTCCGCCAAAGAATCCGCCCAGAATGCCCGAACGTCTTTCCAAACTGTAACCTGCGTTTTCGCCAGTTATGATATCACGATTGGTGAAACCAGCGTAGAGTTCGGAAAACATGACCGCATCAGAGGTCGCCCCAACCGTGGAGGCAAAAACTCCACTCCCTGATTCCTGTCTTTCGGCAAGACGTTCGCCAAAGTGGTGGGACATGGTTCCGGCCGTGAGCATGCCGATGCCCCCAGCCAGCCATCTGACCTGGCTGAGCACACCAAGAGCAGGTACCGATATTGCCGCTGCAACAAAATTGGAACTGAATTCCGCTGCCGCAGTGGTGATTTGAATGGCATCAAGTACTCGTTCTTCACCATAAAGCTGCAGCATGCGCCCTTCCATGACCCGGGTGGCCACGGTTCCATTTTTCAGGTCGGAAGCGGAAAATTTGAGTATGACAGTTTTTTCGTCCGGTCCGGTTACTTGGAGTGTCCCACCGTCGTTTCCAATCATCTGACTTAAGTTATGGTAATAAATCTGAGGTATCAGCATTTCTGTTCCACTGACTGTATCAATTCCTTGGTACCGCTGACCGCCCTTGTCTACAACCCGCAACCCTTCCGGATCCGTATTCACCAACGGGTTGGCGAAGGCGTACTGGTAGAGGTTCCAGGTGAAGGGAATTGCAGAATCAACGTACTGATACTGGTCGGGACTCAGGAAGCTGCCACGATCGGCATTGTAGTAGCGGTTAATCAGGTAGTTATTGTCCGTTTCTTTGTCGTATTGACGGCTGAGCCACCCGAGAGTTTGGGGAGTGTCGCTGTTGTTAGTGTAACGGAGCTTGCCGAACGGATCATAGGCGAAGGCGGTGGATAGTGGATCGTGGATGGTGGATGGGTTCAGAAGGGCAATTACAGAATTCTGATAATCCGTGATTGTTGATTCGGTATTGCCAGTGGCATCGGTCTGTGAGATCAATGCGTTTCCGTAGCTGTATCTAGCGATGCGGCCCACTGTGTCGGCATAGGTTTCCAGGAGGTTGCTTCCGGTGTAGGTGTAATCATATAATGTTCCGTCAATGTATTTGCTGATGCGCTTACCGTCGTAAGAGTAGGTGTAGGCAGCTTCGCTTGTTGCCTGCGGGGTCTGCGTCCGGGCAGATGCCAGGTATCCAAATGCATTGTAGCCGTATTCTACGGCTGTGACTTGTGATTCGGGTTTTTGTGGGGCTTTTTCAACAGCCCTTGTGCCCCCGGAATTATCCAAAATTATCCCTTCAATCAAAGACATGATTGATAGCATCACTTCTTGATCTGTATAGCTCTCCCCATGCAATAATTTCCACATCATCTACTTCAATTTCTTCATATTTTTCTAGGCATTTAATGTGAGACAAGGCCACAAAAACAAAGAAAGGGCATTCTTTTATCGAAGTGATACTTGCTCCTTCGTATCTGGCAGACAAGATAACCGTTTCAATATCTCCTACTATTCCAAATTCTTCGCCATTGATTCCTGGGGAAAGCTTAGCTATGACACACTCCTTTCCTGTTGAAAATCTCAATTCCCTCAAAAATTCACACTCTCTAGGATCGCTAAGTCTTTTAGATTCTAAAGAAGAAAGATAATACATACTCACAATATTAGAACTCCGGATTTGCGCCACTTACGCGCTCAATAAGAATGGCACCGTTTTCGCTCCAATCTGGAATTATATATTCCAAGACTCCGCCTTCATTCCCATCTAACGGTAATGCCTTTCTTACTTTGATTACCTTGTACGGGTCAACAATCCTCCCTTCAACAACAAATCTTCCTGTATTTGTCACTCCGCTTGTTCCTCCAGAAGGCAATCCTGCAACTCCTCTATAGTTTGGAATTGAACTTGGATCAACAGGGCTCCAAGATGCGCCTGACCACCTTGAGTCTCCTCCGAATATACGATATACCTTCTGACCAATTCTCGCAAATTGCTGATCAACCTGCAAATAATCACGCCAGGCTCTAAGAAATCGTATGTTTCTTGCGACCTTACTTTTCTCTATCGCCATCAACACGCGCTCTCGCGTCACATAGTGATCCCAGTGGGTGTTAGCAGTTCTTGCCGCACGGACTGCTCGGTTCTCTTCAATCGCAGTCAACACTCTCACTTTTGTCTCCAGCCGCTCTGCTTCGGCAAAACGTTGGGCTAATTGGTTGCCGATGGATTCAATTCCCAGAATCCCCAGCAGTTTTTCGCCAGTGCTCAACGTGTGCCCCAGAATGTGGCCAAAGTTCAGGCTGCCATCACGGTTGGTGAAGCCGGATGTTGTATCAGCCTTATCGTGGTTTAATCAGGTGGTTGCTGCCGGTTTCTTTGTCAAGCCGGCGGCTGATTTTGATGTGTCAGCCCGGGCTTTAACTTGAATTTGTTCCCTTCACCTTTGACTTGCAGGGGGTTTTCTGGTAATTTTCTTCCATCTTTGTTTGGAAGATTCTGGAGGAGAAATGAAAAAGATTGTGGTTCTTGCCAAACAGGTTCCGGATACGGCAAACGTCACAGGTGACGCAATGAAGCCGGACGGAACCGTCAACCGGGCGGCGCTTCCTGCTATTTTCAACCCGGAGGACTTGAACGCCCTGGAAATGGGGCTTTCAATCGGCAGAAAACTCGGATTTGAAGTCCATGTGGTAACAATGGGGCCGCCCAAGGCGGTGGAGATTTTGAAACACGCGCTGTACATGGGTGCGGATCATGTCCGGCTGATTTCGGACCGGCGGTTTGCCGCTGCGGATACGCTGGCCACGTCCTATGTGCTGTCGGAAGCGGTAAAGAAGCTGGGAGAAGTGCAACTGGTGCTGGCCGGACGTCAGGCCATTGACGGAGATACCGCACAGGTCGGGCCGCAGGTGGCTGAGAAAATTGATTTTAACCAGATTACTTATGTCACCCAATTGAAGGAGGTGGCCGCAGACCACATTGTGGTGGAACGGGACGGAGAAACCCGGTCGGAAACAATTCGAACCGGCTTTCCGGTGCTGCTGACTGTTACAGCTGCCGCGAATACGCCCCGGTTTCCCAACGCGGCCCGGATGCTGCGATTTTTCCGCGCCGGGCTGGAATCCGACTTCAGCAAAGAAGAACTGGAAACCGCCGAACCGGCCGGCTGGGTGATTCCTGTCTGGACACTGGACAGTATGGGCCTGGACCCGGCACGCTGCGGCCTGAACGGAAGCCCGACAAAGGTACACAAAATCAAAAGTATCACTTTAAAAGGAACAGACCTTCAATTGTTTGAGGGAAATAAGGCCGGTATTCAGGAGCTGGTCCAAAATATTGTAAAAGATTATGTTGAGGTGGAAAGATGAAGACAGCTGTTTTTGTTGAGAAAAATCCCCTCACCAACCGTCTTCGCGATGTCAGCATGGAGCTTTCATGGAAGGCCCATTCATTGATGGAAGCGCATCAAGGCGAGGTTGTGGGCCTTTTTGTGGGAGACCGGCTGCCGGAAGATACGGAACGCCTGTTTCACTACGGCATGGACAGGCTGGTTCAGTTTACCGATCCGAAGCTGGATCACCTTTATTCCATCGCCTTTAAACATGTTTTAAAGGCGATGATTGAATCGGAGGAACCGGATTTTGTCCTGTTCGGTGCAACGCATACCGGCCGGGATGTGGCCCCGCTGGTGGCATCAGCCATGAAAACCGGCCTTACCGCGGATTGCACCCAGTTGTATGTGGATGATTTCAAGGAAAGCGGAAAGATTCTCTATCAGGTACGTCCGGCTTTCGGCGGCAATATTCTTGCCACCATTGTAACGCCGGATCACCGGCCCATCATGTCCACTGTCCGGGAAGGGGTAATGCGCCTGCCGGAACATGTCCTTGACCGGAAACCGAATATCAGCACATTTACCGCCGAGGTCCGGCAGGAATGGATTCGCAGTGAATTTCTCGCCACTATTGCCAAGGCGTCGGGGGTTAATTTTCAGGCGGCCAACACTGTGGTTTCCGGTGGTGCCGGTGTGGGAAGCCGGGACAATTTCAAGCTGATTTTTGACCTGGCCCACGCGCTGGGGGCAGAGGTGGGCGCCAGCCGTGCGGCGGTGGATTTCGGTTTTGTGGATAAAGAACGGCAGATCGGCCAGACCGGCTCGGTAGTCCGCCCCAAATTATACATTGCATGCGGAATTTCCGGTTCGGTTCAGCACCGGGCGGGAATGGAGGAGTCATCCAAAATTATCGCCATCAACACCGATCCCGATGCCCCGATTTTTCACATCGCCCACATGGGAATTGTCGGCGACCTGAAGGAAGTGATTCCCACGATGATTAAATACCTGAAGGAGGAGGCACAATGAGCAATTATTACAACTCAAGCCGCAAACTCCACTTTTCCCAACTGGCGCTGGAACCGGTGGTCCGGAATCTGGAACACGATTTTGAGAATAGCGGTGCCGATTCCCTGAGATCCATGGAAGAGGCATTGACCTGGTATGACATGCTGTTGAACAATGCCGGTAAAATTGCCGGTGATTTTATCGCCCCCCGGGCCGAAGCAGTGGACGAAAGGGGATGTTCGTTTGAAAACGGCAAAGTATCCTGGGCACCGGAAACAAAAGAAAATATGGATATGCTGGCTCAGTCAGGCTATATGGGCGCCATGCTGGAACGGCGCTTCGGTGGGCTTTCCATGCCGGTGAGCGTCAACAATATTATTGTGGAAATGATCAGTCAGGCAGACGCTTCCCTGATGAACCTTTACGGACTTCAGGATATCGCCGTAACCCTGCAGAAGTTCGGGTCGGAAGAGCAAAAACAGCGGATTCTGCCGAAATTTGCAAAAGGAGAGGTGTCCGGCGCAATGGCGTTGACAGAGCCGGATGCCGGTTCCGACCTCCAGGCTGTCAGCCTGAAAGCGGTCGAAAAGGATGGCAAATGGTATCTGGATGGGGTCAAACGGTTTATCACCAACGGTTCCGGAGATGTGCTGCTGGTCCTGGCCCGCTCTGAAGCCGGTACCACCAGCGGCCGGGGGCTTTCCATGTTTCTGTGTGAAAAGAGCCCGGCAATTGTAGTGCGGCGTATTGAAAACAAGCTGGGAATCCACGGTTCGCCGACCTGTGAGCTTCAGTTCAACATGGCACCGGCGGAATTGGTGGGCAAGCGGAAATTCGGACTTATCAAGTATGTCATGAGTCTGATGAACGGTGCAAGGCTGGCGGTTTCGGCTCAGGCGCTGGGAATTGCCCAGGCCGCTTTTGAGGAAGCGGTGGAATATGCCAACGAACGGGAACAGTTCGGAAAACGGATTGTGGAAATCCCTGCCATCTATCAGATGCTGAAGTCCATGCAGGCCGAAATCGAAACCAGCCGGGCGCTCCTCTACCGGACCGGATTGGCGGTGGACATGATGGAAGTCTATGAACGGAAGGCGGAAGCGGGGGAAAAGGTCAAGAGCGAACTGAAATCCGCAACTGCTCTGGCAGATTTTCTCACACCGCTTTCCAAGTTTACCATCAGTGAATTGGCCAACCGGGCCGCCTATGATTCTCTTCAGATTCACGGCGGTGTGGGCTACATGAAGGATTTTAAGGTGGAACGGCTGCTCCGGGATGCCCGAATTACCAATATTTACGAGGGAACCACACAGCTTCAGGTGGTGGCCGCCATCGGGTTTCTTGTCAAAGGCCTGTTTGAAAAAGAGATGGAAGAAGTCCGCACCATGGAGCTTCCGGATCTGCAAAAAGAGCAGGCGCTGACTGTTTCCCTTCTGGACAAAACTTTATCGGCGATTGCCTCCGTTCATGAGATGGAAAATCTTGAATTTCATGATTATGCCGCCACCTACCTGGTGGAAATGGCTTCTATTCTGTACCGGCTGAAACTGTACCTGCCGATCGCGGAACAGAATCCGGACAAACGCGGCATTCTGAAATTTTTTCTCATGGAAGCGGATGCCAGAATCACCGATCTGGATACACGGATTTCGCATCTGAAAAAACAGTACGGAAATGATATTTCCGTTTTGAAGGATGATTTTCTAAAATAATTCCATTCCCGGTTTCCGGTATTGATCCGGAAACCGGGGTTTCTTCCCCTCATACTTCCGCCGCTTTCTTTTGTACAGCTGATGAAGCATTTGCACCCGGGGGCAGAGTCTGAAATAATAAAAAGATGAAAGAAACGAAAAATTCGACAGCCACACAATCCGAACCGGAAAAAATCCTTGTGATTCGGCTCTCCGCCATCGGGGATGTTGTAAGAACTGTTCCGGCGGTTGACGCTATCCGGCAGATTTTCCCCGCTGCCACAATTCACTGGCTGGTGGAAGACCGGTGCGCGGCAATTCTGAAAGGATTTCCGGCTGTGGACGAACTGAAACAGGTGCCCAGGAAGGGATGGAAAAAGATGGGGCTGCTGAAACGGATTCCGGCTGTTTTCCGGTTCATCCGGGGGCTTCGCAGGGAAAAATACAGTTTGGTTATTGATTTCCACGGGATTCTGAAAAGCGGACTCTACGCCCGGCTCAGCGGATGCAAACGGCGGGCAGGATACCCGAAACCCATTGCAAAAGAATGGAACACGCTGTTCACAAATGAGAAAATCCCCGCCGTGACCGGTGTCATGTCCCGCTATGACAGAAATTTTCTTCTGCCGCGATATTTTGACAGAAACGTCACAGAACAGAATCCCGGGTTGCCGGTATCCGCAGAAGACAGAAAAAAGGCGGAATCTTTTCTGGCAAAATACGGTATTGGCCTGAAAACTGCTATTTTCCTGTATCCCGGCACATCTTCCCGGGGACGTTACAAGCGCTGGTCCCCGGAAAATTACGGAAAACTGGCGGATATGATTCAACTTCAACTGCAGCTGCCGGTACTGGTGGGCTGGGGGCCGGGGGAAGAAAACATTGTGGACAGAATGCTGGAAACAGCCAATGCGGCCCCGGTGGTTCTCCCCTCCACAAGCATGAAAGAACTGGCGGCTTTCATCGGAGCGTCCCGGGTATTCGTCGGTGGGGACACCGGCCCCATGCATATTTCATCCCTGATGGGGACGCCGGTGGTAACGATTTTCGGGCCTTCGGACCCTGTCGTCAACGAACCTGCGCGGTTTACACCTTTCAAAATTGTCACGATTAAAGCGGACTGTTCCCCCTGCCGGAACAAAAAATGCCCTCATTTAAAATGTCTGACTGCGGTAACACCGGAAACGGTGATGGCGGCCTTGAGTGAACTGATGCAGAAAATAGAATCCTGCGACTGCCACTGAGACCTGTCCGGACAATAGATTTGCGGACGCTTGTTTCCGCCGCTTAAAATTTTCATCGAAAAAAAACGGGGATTTGGTTTTTTGCGGATTTCCCCCTCTTTTTCATTCTCTTTGTGTACAATTAGAGAAAGAACTGGTCGAAATACCGGCCGAGAAAGGAGCGGATATGGCAAAAGAAAAAATAGGCCCGTTGCACTGGGCCTGGGCAGGGGTTTTACTGGGATTACTGAATGTCGTGATTATGAACAGCTGGGTAAGCAACCGGCCAATCGGGGCATCCACCGCGTTTCCTTACGCCGGCGGCATACTGGCCGGGCTGAAAGATGCGGTTTACACCAAACTCATTGCAAAACCCGGACTGTGGGAAATCTGGTTCCTCCTCGGGGCATTCATCGGTGCATTTGTATCTTCAATGATTGCGGGAGATTTTAAGCTACAGCTGGTACCGGAACGGTGGAAAGCCGTAAAGGGCGGTTCACCGTGGAAACGGGTTTTGTGGACAATTATCGGAGCCTTTCTACTGATTTTCGGAGCAAGAATGGCAGGGGGATGCACCAGCGGCCACATCCTTTCCGGTTTCATGCAGCTTTCGGCCGGCAGCATGGTGTTCGGAGTGGTGGTAATACTTACTTTTGTTATCACCGGAAAACTTTTCTACCGGAGTTGAATCATGATAAAAATTATTATCCTCGGCGTTATTTTCGGTGCCATTCTCCAGCGTTCCCGGGTCAATACTTTTGATCGTATCGGCGGATTCGCTATGCTGAAAGATTTTACCGTTCCCAAGATCATGCTGGTTGCCATTGCGGTCAGTACCGTTCTCCTGTTTGCGGAAGTGAAATTGGGAATGGCCGGTTTCCATGTAAAACCGCTGATTGTCGGCGGGGTAATCGGCGGCGGCATTCTCTTCGGTGCAGGAATGGCGATTCTGGGCTATTGCCCCGGCACCCTCATTGTTTCCACCGGAGAAGGTGCTGTTGACGCTCTGATCGGAACCGTTGCCGGCATTGCCGCCGGCGCACTTTTTGCCCTTCTTTTCCCTTCCGTCCGTTCTATGCTGGGGCCGAACCTCGGGAAAATTCAGCTTTTGCCCCACTCCGTTTTTGCCGGGGCAGCTGTTGTGGCAATTTTTGCCGTGTTGCTGATCTGGCTCGCCCGGAAGCTGGACACACTGGATTGAATCAACCGCGTTGTCGGGAATTATAAATCCATTTTTCAACCAAAGGATAAAAAAATGAGGGTATACGCACTGACAGTTTTTGCCGGTTTTTTCGCCATCATGAACCCAATCGCAAATGTTCCGATTTTTCTCGGTATCACCGCTGATATGGATAAAAAGACAAGAGCTCAGATTGCTTTCAGGGCGGTAGCTCTGGCGTTTATCATTGTTGCGCTGTTCTCTATTGCCGGAAAACTTATCTTTGAATTGTTCGGCATTTCTCTTCCGGCATTCCGTATTACCGGAGGATTACTGGTTTTTTTGATTGGTTTTCACATGCTGCAGGGGTATCATTCCCGTGTTCATCACCCCAAAGACTCGGAAATGGAGCAATGCAGAGATGCCGCCCTCAGTGTGGCAGTTTCACCTCTTGCAATGCCGATACTTGCGGGGCCCGGCACCATTGCGACTGCCATGAGTTTTTCCGCAGGGGCCGGCCTGCCGAGAATGGCAATAACAATTGCGGTTTTCGCGGTACTGTGCGGAATTACATATGTTCTTTTCCGCTTCGGTGAAAAATTTGTCGCTTTTATCGGAGCCGGGGCGCTGGGTGTTATTACCCGGATGATGGGCCTGATTCTTGCTGTCATCGGAACGCAAATGGTAATCGAGGGGCTCCGTACCGCATTTCATCTCACCTCGGTGGGATGAACACCGGAATCTGTGTGTTTGTATCCGTTTTTTCGACAGATTTACTTCAATTTTCTTCTGCCGGGGACGGTGCCGTCCTCTTCCGTAAATTATAAAAAAGTTGACACAGATCAAATTTACTGTATTTTTTTACTAAAAAAGGAAGAATTCTCAATTCTATTATGCTATGATTTTTTTTAATGCGGACAAATTTGGGTATGTATTTGTCAGGTGTTAGCAAGGAGGAATCGATGATTCACGAAGTAGGAAAAGAATTCTACATGATTCGAAGTGCGGAGGAGGATTTCCATCGTAATATTTATCTGAAACGTTTTGCCGGAGCGGACGGGAAAAATGTCAATCTGCTGTTTGATCCGGGAACACGTCTGGATATGGGAACCATGCTGCCCATGCTGAAAGAAAAAGCCGGTGGAATTGCCAACATTAATCTGGTTTTTTTAAGCCATCAGGACCCGGACCTTACAGCCAATATCGGCACGGTGCTGGCATCCGCCCCCCGTTCTTATCTGATTACTTCGGTGGACACGTGGCGGCTGGTTAAGATGTACGGACTGCCGGAAAAACGGGTTCGCACTGTGGAAAGTTTTGATTCCCTGGTCTTGAAAATGAAAAAATCCGGCCACCGGATTCGTTTTGTCCCGGCCCGGTACTGCCATTTTCGCGGCGGTATGATGGTGTACGATTACGAAAGCCGGGTACTATTCACCGGTGATGTATTCGGCGGCGTAGACACAAGAAAGGGCGGCGGCATCTATGCCACCGAAGATTCATGGGAAGGGATTAAGCTTTTTCACCAGCTCTATATGCCTTCATCCCGGGCGCTTCAGAAAACCATGGAAGCCATCAGCATGCTGAACCCGTTTCCGGAAGTAATTGCACCCCAGCACGGCGACGTCATCAAAGGCGACCTTGTTGTTGAATTCATGGACAGGCTCAGCCGCCTCCAGGTGGGTGCGGACCTGATGGAAGAAAACAATCCCGAAGTGGACCTGGCAATTCTCGGTATCAACAACTTCCTGGAACTGATGGGAATCAACTTTCCGGAAGTCCGGGAAGAATTTTTTCAGCATTTTCAGAAAGAGAACGAATTTACATCCCCTTTTGAATTTTCCGCAGGAACCGTCAGCGGTATCAAAATTTCACCGGATAATGCGCTGATGCAGGTATACGCCATGATCGGCCAGGTGGAGGACAAGGAAATTCAGCAGCACCTCCGGGCAATTTTTATGGATTCCATGGATCAGCTGGATATCCGATTTAATATTCAGAATGAAGAGGTGCAATCCGATGATGTTCTCCGGGACAACGATTCCATGAATCTGGATGACCTTCTGGAATAAAAAACTGTTACTCAAATATTTGTTTGAATCAAAAAGGGGCACTGAAAAGTGCCCCTTTTTTCGTCAGAGTCCCCGGGCCGCCTACGCCTGAAGCGCCTGCCACGCTTTTCTGATCATCCATACCAGCACAACCAGGCCCCCGGCAAGGGAAACAAAGAAAAGAATCATAGGAGAATATTCCGGTACCATTTTCAGCCGGCCGAGATTGAAGTATTTTGCCAGATAGCCGGCCCGGACAAAAGCCCGCATAAATGTCATGAGAAAAACAAGAACAGTTAAAACCACCGTTGTCGCAATTACTTTCTTTCTGAAAGAGAATACCAGCATCAACGGTACCAGTATCAGTGCCGGTATAAAAATTGCGGTGGCCAGAACATTTTTACTCATAAACAGCATCATCACCGGTTTCGGCTGGCTGATGAGAAACCAGATACCGAAGACAATGGAAATGAGGGTGAAGCTGTTGAAAACCTTCATTCCCACCGCTTCCGCGTAAGCCGCAAGTTTCGGGTCACTTTTTGCTTTCAACCTGCCAATCAGCGCAGTGTAGAGGCCCCCGACAGCAATGGCACCGACAATCATGTGAAAATACCGGGGCAGGAATGTGGCATGCCCGGAAACCAGAAGCGTGCCGTTCATGTGGCGGAAATAAGCGGAAAATGTATCCGGCAATGTCATCATCAGCATATTGTTGGTGAAGAAATAAGCAATGATGATAAACAAGACAAATACAATCGAAATTATCCATCCCCCTGTTTTTCCCAGCTTCTCAAACCGAAAATCATAGAGGTAGGCCCCGAAATATGCCAGAATCAGGATGGGAATTATCAGAATCCAGAAAACCCCCATGAGAATGGAGGACGTGTAGATAAACTGGCCGTACAGAACCTGCGCAAACAAAAGCGGCGCCACCCCGAAATTTACCGTGAACGCGATGAGCAGCGGGAGAAAAACAGCAAGAAAGTGTGCCAGTTTTCGATTCGCTTCTCCACCTTTGAAGTGCTGGAATGCGGCAATACCGGCAGAACCCATCATGGCATTCATAAAAAGAAGATGAATGGGAAAGGTCAAAAGCAGAAGGAATTGAAACCAGCCCCATGCGACAGGAATGGTGTCCGGTGTGGGAATCAATTGTCCGTTCATTTCCGGCCTCCTTTCAGGGAATTCAGATAGCTGGCAAGGGCTTCTTTCTCCTGAACTGTCCCTTTCATCGGCGGCATGGCATCCTCCAGCTCATTTAATTTATCCAGTGCCGCCCGAATCTTTGCCCGGTCCCAATCTGCTGTTTTTTCTGCAAGGCCGGAAACTTCATGGCAGGGGGAACAGTGGGTTTCATAAACCGTTTTCCCGTCTGGTACGGAAATTTCTGCCGGACTTCCGTGATTCAGACTGTACAAAAACACGGAGAGCCTGTCTTTTTCCGCCGGAGTTCCCTCATAGGGCGGCATTCCCTCTGCCAGTTTATTCAGTTTATCCAGTGCGGCACGGATTTTTATCTGTTCCCAGCCTGCTGTTTTCTCTTTCAGATCGGAAAGCTCATGACAGCCTGAACAATTCTCTTCATACAGGCTTTTTCCCGAACCGGTACCGTCCGGGGCGGGGCGCTGCTCCTTTATCTCTTTTCCGTTCAATTTCCCCGCAACAAAGGCCGCCAGCGCTTTCGCTTCATCCGGCGTACCGGCAAAAGGCGGCATGAAATAGCGCATTTTGTGAATCTTTTCTATGTATGCTGCCAAAGCGGTGTAGCTCATGGATTTTGCCCGGGCAATGATGCTGTTATTAAATCCGCCGATGGTATGGCAGGCATAACACTGGTTGATAAAGAGTTCTTTTCCCGCTGCCATCCGGTTTTCCGCTGTAAGTTTCCGGATCTGCACCCACCTTGCAGAATTGAGAAACCCCTTTTCCCGCAGCGCCGGGACATCTCTTTTCAAAATCTGGTTGGAATACATAACTTTGTTAATCACAAAAGGACGCCGGGACGCCTCCCTGGTCCATTCAAAAGAGCCCACAATCAAAAACGCGCAGACAAATGCAGCCATTGCCACCGGTTTCAGGTTCCACGAGGGTTTCGCGATTCCGGCAATGAGGGTAATGGCCATCAGCCCCGCAACCGCCCAGAACCCCCAGTGCAGCGCCGTCGCAATGGTGGGGGACTGACCCGCCACAAGTCTGTGTGCATGGGCCGGCAGTACCGCCACATACCAGAGGCCGCTTGGAATCGCCAGAATCAGCGAAACCAGCGTCCATTTGCCGGAAAACCGGGTCATACTTTCTTTCACAGCCGTATCTTCTGTAAAAGATGCGGTGAGATAACCGTATGCCCCGGCCAGCATGGTGGCGATAAATGTGCGGAAGAATACAGACGGAACAAAAGAGGGATTAAAAAATCCGGCCCAGAAATTGCGGTGTACTGCCCATGCCCCCGGTGTCAGCATTACATCAACAATACCGGTAATCAGAAACAGCGATATCCAGGCACTGATAAAATAAATCCAGCCGATGGTAACGTGAGTTTTGTCATCCATTTTCCCGAAGGTGTAAAAATAAACAAATGCCGCGGCAATTTCCAGCAGGAAAAATACCCACTCGGTGGCCCATCCGAACACAAAATTGTGAATGAGAAGGGAAATGCCGCCGGGATTGACCAGTGCCACAATGAACCAGATACCGACACCGGTGATGGAACCGTACACCATGGTTAAAAGCAGAAAAAATTTGGCATGACGCTTTGTAAAAGCCAGAATACCGGGATTGTTCTCCCGCAGCCCCTTTTTCTCGGAAAAAACCAGATACAGCCCGCCTCCCACCGCAAAATGAGATACAAACACGTGGGTCACCGCAATCAGGGCTATCAGAAAACCGCCGCCGATTGAAGGCAGATACCACACAGGATAATTCATGGGCCCCCCTTGTAAAAAATTTTGATTACTCAAAGGGATTATACTGAAAATCCTCCTCCCTGACAACGCGGGTATGCTAAAATAGAAAATAATAAAGTACAAAATAAGAAGGGAGGCAAAAGTGGGACAGGTTGATTTCAGTGAGCTCGGCAAAAGAATTTCCGGTGAACCCATTGAGTCTAAACAGCTTCAGCTGCTGGTCAACGGAATGGCGGAAGCATTCGGCCTGGAAGTGGAGGACGTAACCGTGCTGATGGAAACCAACGGTGTATTGATGTTTCGCCACCCCAAAGTGTTGTCCAGATCAACAGTACCCATCACCCTGAAATCCGTGGCGGGACAAACCTACAAAAACAACAAGGTATATGTGTACAATAACCTCAATGAAATCCAGCATGTGGAATTGTTTGAGCAGTTTGTGCAAAAGGAGGGCGGCGCATTACCGGTTCAGCGGATGATTTCCTGCCCCATTCCCGGGAAAAACGGGCCGAAAGGCGTTCTTCAGGTTTGCAGAAAAGGAAGAACCCGGGACAATGCCGCTCCCTTCACCCGTGCAGACACCGATACAATCATTTCCCTGGCAAAAATTGCCGGATTATATCTCTGAAAAGAACACGGGGCAGGTTCAAGTTTAAAACCTGAACCTGCCCCTCCCTGTCTTCTATCAGTAATTTTCCGCCAGCACTTCAAAATGTGCCTGGGGATGGGCACAGGCGGGGCAGGTTTTCGGAGCCTCCGGCCCTTCATGAATATAGCCGCAATTCCGGCACTTCCATCTCACCGGCTGATCCTTCTGAAATACCTTTCCCTGTTCCACGTTGGCAGCCAGCTTCAAATACCGCTGTTCATGGGCCCATTCCACTTTCGCAATATTGCGGAACAGGGCCGCAATTACCGGAAACCCTTCCTTTTCAGCCACATCGGCAAAAGCGGGGTACAGTTCGGTATATTCCTCATTTTCACCTGCAGCAGCAGCTTTCAGATTCTGCAGCGTTGTCCCCAGCTGAACCGGATAATCGGCATCAATGTTAATGACAACCGCTTCATCGGCGTTCATTCCGGCAACAATCTGTTTGTAAAAGCTTTTGGCATGAACCCACTCATTATCTGCGGTTTCCAGAAAAAAGGCTTCAATCTGTTTGTACCCCTCCTTCTTTGCAGTGGCTGCATACATGTTATAGCGGTTCCGTGCCTGGGATTCCCCGGCAAAGGCTTTCATTAAGTTTTCCAGTGTCTTTGTTCCTTCCAATGATTTTGTCATATTTCCCTCCCGAATTCTTAAAACCGGAGCCGGCAAGACCAGCCGGCCGGTTTTAAGCCTCAATCACTTTCAACTTATTCGAATTATAGAGCAAAAGCCCGGAAAAATACAGCGAAAAGACCGGAGGGCCGGGCCACCATAAAAAACGGAGAAAAACCGCTCCCCCCCTGTCCGCCGAATTTAAAATACATTTATTTCCCGTTTCCGTAGAGTCCGGAACTAAGATAACGCTCCCCGGTATCCATTACCATCACCACAATCCGCTTTCCCATGTTCCCGGCCCGTTTTGCCACCTGAACAGCCGCCCAGACCGCGGCACCGGATGAAATTCCCGCCACAATCCCTTCCAGCCGCGCAAGCTGCCTTGACATTTCAAACGCTTCCTCATTTTTTACCCGGATCACCTCGTCAATTGTTTCCCGGTTCAAAACCGCCGGAACAAAACCGGCACCGATTCCCTGAATCTTGTGAGCCCCCGCCCGGCCTCCGGAAAGAACAGCTGAATCTTCCGGTTCCACCGCCACGGTTTTCAGCTTCGGATTCCTCTCTTTCAATGTCTCCGAAATACCGGTGATGCTGCCGCCGGTGCCCACACCGTCCACAAAAATATCCACCTTTCCATCTGTGTCATTCCAGATTTCCACCGCGGTTTTTTCCCTGTGGGCTGCTGGATTCGCCGGATTCTCAAACTGCTGAAGCATGAAAGCGCCCTTTGTCGCCTTGACAATCCGTTCCGCCTCTTCAATCGCCCCTTTCATACCCAACACACCGTCAGTCAGCACCAGTTCGGCGCCCAGTGCCTGCAGAAGGGCCCGCCTCTCCACACTCATGGTATCCGGCATGGTGAGAATCAGCCGGTACCCTTTCACAGCCGCCACCCAGGCAAGGGCAATGCCGGTGTTCCCGGAAGTCGGCTCCACAATGACCGTATTTCCCTTGAGTTTTCCTTCTCTTTCGGCAGCTTCAATCATTGAAACTCCAATTCTGTCTTTGATACTGCCGCCCGGATTGTAATATTCCAGCTTGGCCAGAACCTCCGCTCCGCCTTCGGCGTTGACCCGATTTAAACGCACCATCGGTGTGTTTCCTGTTAACTCAATTAAATTATTATAAATCCGTGTCATGGTTTTCTCCTGTTTTTTTGTTTTAATTGGATGAATTGCAAACTTGAAAAGATTGAAAATAAGATATGGTCAAAACCGACAAGTACAGCCCGAAATTCGGATAACGGGATTCACTGCTCCCCCCCGTACCCCATTTCGAAAAGAAACCTCCGAAAATGCGTAATCATCACGGGCCGGCCCGCTGTCTTTATCTGAATCTTTGCGGAAACCCGGAAATGAACGGTTTATCAACTGCCACTCCTTTGACCTTTCTCTCATTGAGGATACGGGAATCCGCACTCCCTGTCAACATATACCTTACTTTTGTGAAAAGAAATAAAAAGCGGGGGGACAAAGATGAGTGCCCGAACCTGGCTCCAAATGGAATATCCGGTTTCATCCCTCCACATTCACTTGTACTTTCAGTATCCATGGCGGCAAAGCTGCATCTTCCCCGCCTTTCTTTTGAATCCGGAATAATTCAATGGTAAAATGAAATGAAATTGATTTGAATCCACCGAGCGAATGAGAACGAACCGGCAAAAACCGACAACGCTCAACAGATTTTCCGATAATTCGGGAAATCGCTTTTAGAAACAGGAGGAAATATGTTTCGACCGGACCTGAAGATCTGGATGAATGGTGAATTTGTTAATCTGGAAGACGCGAAAATCAGCGTCCTCTCCCACGCGCTCCACTACGGAAGCTCCTTTTTTGAAGGAATCCGCGCGTACGAAACCAAAACCGGACCGGCAATTTTCCGGCTGAAGGAGCATACGGACCGGCTGTTCAATTCCGCAAAAATGTACCGGACGGAAATCCCCTTTACCCGGGACGAAATCAACGCGGCGATCCTTGAAACCATCAAAAAAAACAACATGAAATCCTGCTATATCCGGCCGCTGGTGTACCGGGGATTCAAAACATTGGGTGTAAATCCTTTTCCCTGCCCGGTGGACGTGATGATTGCGGTGTGGGAATGGGGGGCATATCTCGGGCCGGAAGCACTGGAGAAAGGGGTCAATGTAAAAATCAGCACCTGGACCAAACTGGCGCCCAACACCATGCCGACCATGGCAAAATCCGGGGCCAATTACATGAACTCACAGCTCATTAAAATGGAAGCCATCGTGGACGGCTACGACGAGGGAATTTGTTTAAACAGCCGGGGACATGTGGCGGAAGGAAGTGGAGAAAACATCTTTCTCCTGAAAAACGGTAAACTTCACACACCGCCCTATTCCGAATCCATGCTCCCCGGTATTACCCGGGATTCTGTTATCCGCCTGGCGGAAGAAGCCGGAATTCCGGTTGTGGAAACATCCATTCCCAGAGAATGGCTCTACATTGCGGATGAGCTTTTTTTCACCGGAACTGCGGCGGAGATTACCCCCATTGCGTCTGTTGACCGGATCCCGGTGGGAGAAGGGAAACGCGGGCCGGTTACGAAACAGATTCAGGATGCTTTGTTCGGTATCTTAAACGGAGAAGCGGAAGACAGATATAACTGGCTGACACCGGTTTTATAAAACAAATCAGCCAAATGTACTAAAAAAGGAGAACCCCTTTGACAAAAAAATTCCTTTTTCTTGCATGTTCCGTAATTCTTCTGTCAGGAGCCCTGTCGCAGGTCCTGGCTGAAAAACCGGCACCTCCGCTATCGGTACTGAATCCCTTCTCCGGAAAATGGGTCGGGCGGGGAAAAGGAATATACGGCCCATCCGTGAATAAACGGGTGATTCATTTTATTTTGAACTCATCCCATCTGTTCTGCAAATCAACCGCAAGATACAAACCGAGAAAAGGGGAAAATACCGGCCGGCTAAAAAACTCTTTCGGCATTTTCAGCTTTGATCCCGATAAAAAAGTGATCTTGTACCGGAAGTTCGAACCCAATGGCCGGGTAATTCTCTACCGGCTGCAGAGAAACGGAAAAAATATGCTGATATTTCAAAGCGAAGGGGAAAATACCGGGGGACAAATGCGGCTGATTTTTCATCTGACGCATAAAAATGCTTTGAAAATCACCCGCTTGCAGGCTCCGGATAACAAAAACTTCAAACAAATCGAAGTGATCCGGCTCAGACGGGTAACTGAAAAAGAGAAAAACCGTTTTCGCCAGAAGAAAATCGGGTTTCAATTTATTGAGTGATCCGGAGTTTTGAAACTATGAAATTTTTATCCCTTTTCATCCCCCTGTTGTTTGTTTTTTCATCCCTCCACGCAGGTGAAACAATTCAATTCAACCGGTTTTTTGAAAACGCGACACTTCGGATAGACATGGAACATATCGGAGACAAAAAATCGGAATGCTACGCCATTGAAAAGCTGTATCGGGTACCGATCTGGGCAGGATCTCCCAATCATTTGATTGACACTTTCAACAACGGCCGTTATTTTATCCGGGTTTTTGACTGCAAAACCGGAAAAATGATTTTTTCCCGGGGTTTCAACTCCATTTTCGGAGAATACGCCACCACCGGGCAGGCTGCCCGCGGAATCAAACGGGTGTTTTCCGAAACAGCACTGATTCCTTTTCCCCGGCACAGTATCCGCTTTACCGTCAGCGGACGGAACCGGGACAATTCTCTGAAAGAAATTTTCCGGCGGAACATTGACCCGGAAAGCGCCGACATTCTCCGGCTCAAACCGGACAGGCAGACGAAAGCCGTAAATATCACCGGAAATGCCGGGCCCCACCACGCACTGGACCTGGTTATTGTGGCAGACGGGTACACCGGACAGGAACAAAACAAGGCGGTTTCAGATGCGAAACATTTTGCAGAACAAATGCTGGGCATGGCGCCCTACAACCGCTACCGCAGCCATATTCGTATTACCCTTGCTTTCCGCCCGTCCTCAGACAGCGGATGTACCGAACCCACCCGGGGAATTTACAAACGGACTGCGGTGAATGCCTCATTTAATTCCCTTGGAATCCCCCGCTATCTTCTCACCGAAGACAACCGGGACCTCCGGGACATTGCCGGAATCGTCCCCTATGACATTGCGGTGGTAATGGTCAACAGCCCCCGCTACGGCGGCGGGGGAATCTACGATTTTTTCTGTGTGTTTACCGCGGACAATCCCTACCGGGACTATCTTTTTCTCCACGAATTCGGCCATGCTTTTGCCGGTCTGGCGGACGAATACTACTCTTCTTCCGTCACATATGATGAATTTTACCCGAAAGGAGTGGAACCGCTGGAACCCAACATCACCGCCCTGCTCAACCCCGAACATGTAAAATGGCAGAAACTGCTGACGCCGGGAATTCAAATTCCCACCCCCTGGAACAAGGGAAAATACGACAGGCACGATCTCGCTTATCAGAAAAAACGGCGTGCCCTGAACCGGAAAATTGCCGAACTAAGCCGAAAGGGCGGCGCAACAGAGGGCGAAATCAATA
>JAADGL010000029.1:0-78343 GCA_013152385.1 Acidobacteriota bacterium | reverse complement strand
CCTTTGAAGGTGCCGGTTACGTTTCAAAGGGATTGTACCGCCCTCAGCTGAACTGTATCATGTTCAGCAAAGGGAAACAGCCTTTCTGCAAAGTCTGCGAAGCGGCAATCGCGGCACGGCTCCGGTTTTACATCGAATAGGTTTATTACCGGGAAGATTTCCGGAATGCTTTATGAATCCGTTTCGCGTGGCGTTTTTCCGCAATCTTTCTGTCTTTAGAGCCGCCGCCCTCCCGTTCGGCAACCTCTTCTTTCAGTTTCAGGTAACGGGCAACCCTGGCAGCATCCAGTTCACCGGATACAATTGCGGCCTGTACGGCACAGCCCGGTTCATGTTTGTGGGTACAATTACGGAACCGGCAATGCTCCGCGATTGCCATCACATCCGGGAAAACCGAAGCAAGGGCATCGTCCCCCACCACCAGGCCCACTTCCCGGATTCCCGGGGTATCAATAAGAATCCGGCCGCTGTCCAGGACAAAAAGCTCCCGCTTTGTGGTAGTATGGCGTCCTTTCATGTCAAACTCCCGGACATCGGCGGTCCGTGCCACTTCGCTTCCGGCGAGGAAGTTCAAAAGGGTGGATTTTCCTGCACCGGACGGCCCGATGAGACAACAGGTTGAACCCGGCTCAAGATGTTTAAACAGGCTGTCCACCCCTTCCCCTGTCTTCGCACTCAGCATCACAATGGCAGCACCGGAAGCAATGTTCAGCACTTCACGGTAAACTGTTTTTCGATTTCCCCGCATCAGGTCCGATTTGGAAAGCACCACAACCGGAACCGCGCCGCTCTCATGCACAATGGCCAGAAAACGTTCTAACCTGCCGGTTTTGAAGTTTTCATCCACCGCGTAAACAATGAAAACCGTATCCAGATTCGCCGCAATTACCTGCGCTTCTTCGTTGGACCGGACAGCGCGGCGTTTCAATGTGGTATGTCGGGGCAAAACACGGTAAATAGCCGCCCTGTCCTTTGATTCCGGGGTCTGGAACAAAACCCAGTCTCCCACCGCAGGAAAATCTTCCAGCCCCAGGGTTCGGTGAAGCAGTTTCCCGGAAATTTCAGCAAGATAATCAGAATGTCCGTCTGAAAGAAAATAATACCGCTTACTTTCTGCGGTAATCCGCCCCACATGGGCATTTTTCTCCAGATTCGGCTGCATGGCAAGCCGGTAGCGCTGCCACCCCAGCCGATTCAGTTTATCCATATCCGATTTATGCATACCTGGTTTCTCCCATCACCGGACTGTAGCACAACAGGCCGCCTATTCACAAACCCTTGAAAGGGTAAATACAGACACTTCCGACACACCTCCTGCCTGCTTCAACAGTTTTGCCCCGCGATTGACGGTGGCGCCGGTGGTCAAGACATCGTCCACAAGCAGAATACGGGAAATCCCTTCCGGAATACTTTCCGGGCCTTTCAGAAATTGCCGGATTACCCGCCTGCGCTCCCCGGGAGACCCCGTGGCGGACAGACGGCGTTTGAACAGTCTGGCCCGCTTTAACAGCGGCAGACAGGGAATCCGCAAAGTTTCCGCCACCTGTTTTGCCAATTCCCCTGAAACATTGTACCCCCGCATCCACCTTGTATGCAGGGAAGAAGGAATCCATGTTACCGCATCCGGATGCCAGCTTTCCAGAACCGGGCGCCAGACAGATTCGGCAGCGTCCAGAATGCCCAGCCATTTTACACAGTCCCGGAATTTAATATGATGAATCAGGGTTCGGCCCTCTCCTGCATAGGGAAAGAGAAAAAAGGCCCGGTCAAAACGGTCCCTTCCCTCCAGGCAGCGCTGACAGATATTCCCCTCTCCCCGGATTGCCATTCCGCAGACCTTACAGCGGGCGGGGGGAGAATACGCCGTCAATGTGTTCAGACAGCTGCTGCAAAGGCCGAAACGGACATTGTCCGTTGACTTGCAATGGGCACACCGGGGTTTTATAATCAAGTCCAGCATAAGGAAAGTATAGCGCATTTGCCCGGAACGGGAGGAAAAGAATATGAACTGGATTGTGGAAAAGCCGAAACAGCGGATCGTTGTCATGACCGGAGCAGGAATTTCAGCGGAATCCGGAATTCAGACCTTCCGGGGTGCCAACGGGCTGTGGGAAAATCACCGGATTGAAGAAGTGGCGTCCCCCGCCGCGTTCAGCCGGGATCCGGTGCTGGTCTGGAATTTTTACCTTCAGCGGCGCAGACAGGCTCTCTCATGCCGGCCCAATGCCGGACATCTGGCAGTGGCCGAACTGGAAAAGTGGATTGTGTCCGCCGGGGGTGATTTTCTGCTGGTTACTCAGAATGTAGACGGCCTCCACAGCCGGGCAGGATCCGGAAACGTGATTGAAATGCACGGCTCTCTGATGACAAGCCGCTGCACCGCATGCGGGCAGATCTTCCCCGATAAACGCACCGACCTGGAACTGCCGCCCCGCCACAATTGCCCGGAAAAGGGTCTCCTCCGGCCTCACATCGTATGGTTCGGGGAATCCCTGTTCCCCGGCGACATGGAGAGGATTGAATGCGCCATTGAGAAATGTGATATGTTTATTGTCATCGGGACTTCCGGTATTGTTTATCCGGCCGCCGGACTGGTTAATTTTGCCAACAGCCTGGAAAAACGTACCGTATGCGTGAACAAAGAAGCTCCGGCCAACGTAGAGCTTTTTGATACCTTCATCCGGGGGGAAGCCGGAAAGGAATTGCCGCAAAGGCTGTTCCCCCGGAAAAACAGAGAAGGAGACGGTTAATGAATCCGGACACATCCAAATCCGTTCGGCTTGCCGAAAACATTTACTGGGTGGGAAATGAAATTCCAGATGATCAATTCCAGTGCCATGTGTATCTCATTGTAAACGGTGAAGAATCCGTCCTGATTGATCCCGGTTCAAGGATCACCTGGCCCGAAACCCGCAAAAAAATCATGGAACACATCCCCCTTGAGTCCATCAAATATTTAATCTGCCACCACCAGGATCCCGACATTACCGGGGCAGTGGATTTCCTGCTCCGGGAAGCCCCCCGGCAGGACCGGATTATTATCTGCCACTGGCGCACCGAAGCCCTTCTGGTTCATTATGACTGGCATCTGCCCTTTTACCGGCCGGAAGATCACGGCTGGAAACTGAAACTCGCCGGCGGCAGAGAACTGCGGTTTCTTTTCCTCCCCTACCTCCATTTTCCGGGTGCAATCTGCACTTTCGACGAAAGATCCGGTATCCTGTTCTCATCCGATGTTTTCGGCGCATTCACGGAAACATTCCGGTTGTTCGCAGAAAACGAATCCTATTTCGAACAGATGAAACCATTTCACGAACACTACATGCCGGGCAGTGAAATTCTGAACCACGGCATCCGGGAGATTGAAAAATATCCGGTGGAAATAATCGCGCCGCAGCACGGATCCATTATCCGGGAAAATCTGGTTAACCCAATGATACAAAAACTGAAAGCCCTGGACTGCGGACTATTTCTCATGCCGGTTTATCAGAACAATATTCTGGAGCTCTCCCGAATCAACTCTTTGTACCGTACCATGATGAAAGCGCTTGTGACCGGCGTACGCATGCAGGATACGGTGGAAAAGATGTGGGAATTTTTAAGCACAGTCGCGCCGGTGGAATCCCTGTTCTTTTATGTCTGGAATGAAGCCGGGATGGTATACCGGATCGGAGGGGCCGGAAAAGCGGTTGAAAAAGAACTGGGCATTCCGGTGGAATCTCTGCGGAAAACTCCGCTTTTTGCCCCTCTGTTCCGGGACCGGGAAGTCATGACTGTGGTCTCGGACACAATTCCCGGACTGGCCCTGCCGGATAAACGAAAAATCTGCCTTGCGCCGCTGGCCGCCCACGGCACACTCCCCAACGGCATTGCCGCGGTAATCATGAAACCGGGGCACGACACTGCCGCAGTAACCCCTTTTATGGATGAAATCCGCCCGACGCTGGGTGCAATTTCAAAGCGGGAAGAAGCGTTTCTCATGGTAGAACAGGAACGGGAACAATTTTACCGCCGGGCTGTGCTGGATATGCTCACCGGGCTCTACAACCGATACTACATGAATGCGGAAGGGGTTAAAGAAGTGCAGAAAGCGGTTCGGTACGGCTATCCGTTGTCAGTGGCAATGATGGACATTGACCATTTCAAAACGGTGAATGACACCCACGGGCACCCGGCAGGTGACGAAATCCTGGAGCAAATCGGGCATCTAATTCGCCAGATCCTCCGGGATGTGGACATTCCTGTCCGCTACGGCGGGGAAGAATTTCTTCTGATTCTGCCCCATACCGGTATTTCAGGGGCAACAAAACTGGCGGAACGGATACTCAACCGCATTTCTTTTTATACCTTCCGGCCTTCCGGCATTCCGGTTCCGGTTACGGTCAGTATCGGCATTGCCGCAATGCGGCCAGGCGATACCCTGGCAGATATGATTCAGCGGGCAGACCGGGAACTGTACCGGGCAAAAGAAACCGGCCGGAACCGGGTTTGTACCGAAAGCCCCGTAACAAATTGAAAATAAATGGGAAAACAGGTTCTTTCTTCAATCGAAGAAATCCGTATCCTGATTCAAAACCACTACGGCCCACTTTTCTGGTGGCCTGGAGACAGTCCGGATGAAATTGCCATCGGTGCGATTCTCACCCAGAACACTGCCTGGAAAAATGTAGAAAAAGCCATCGACAACATGAAAAAAGCGGCATTACTTTCATTTCCCGCCATATGCCAATGCGACACAACAACTCTGGGCCAAGCTGTCCGGCCGTCCGGTTACTTCAATCAAAAAGCAAAAAAACTTAAAATACTTGCAAAAAAGGTGTGTCAAAACGGCGGAAAAACCATTACGGGTTTTCTCAAAGGCAAATCCACCGAAACCGCACGGAAACAGCTTCTTGAAATCTGGGGAATCGGCCCGGAAACCGCCGATTCCATCCTCCTTTACGCGGATAACCGCCGAATCTTTGTTGTGGACGCATACACAAAACGTATTTTTTCCCGCCACGGGATTTCGGCCCCGGATGCCGATTACGAAACGATACGAAAAATGGTGGAAGATGCAATTTTACCGGATTCAACTGTTTACAATGAATTTCACGCCGGAATTGTCAATCTTGGAAAGGATTTCTGCCATCGCCGAAATCCGGATTGCGGCAGGTGCCCCCTGGGCCATTTGCTCAAGCTCCCCGACAGAAAGGAAATTTTTTCATGAAAACCGCCAATACCGGCGTATTGAAAAACGTGTTCCAGGAAGCTGTCGCGACATGTTCCCCGGCGGTTCTGCTCCCGCCATTCATCAACATTTCAGATGACCGTGTCCGGGTTGGGGGCCATAATGTCGGTTCCGGCTCAATTCATCTTTTCGGAAGCGGAAAAGCCGCCGTCTCCATGGCCAATGCCGTTTCCAGTGTTTTGGGAACCCGTGTTGCAGGGGGAACCATCGTTTCCCCGGAAAACACACCGTCCCTGCCTGCAGCCCTGCGGCATTTCACCGGAAACCACCCGATTCCCGGCGACGGAAGCCATCGTGCCGGAAAAGAAATGATCCGGGCAATGAGCGCATTGACTCCTTTTGACCGCTTTTTGTATCTTCTTTCCGGAGGCAGTTCCGCCCTGATGGAGGTGCCGGTGCCCCCTTTAACAATCTCCGACCTTGCCGACACAACCGCATTACTCCTTCAAAACGGCGTTTCCATTGAAGATGTCAACACCATTCGGATTCACCTTTCCCGCATCAAAGGCGGCGGTTTATTGAAACAAACCCGGGCAAAAGGGGTTGTTCTGGTTATGTCGGATGTGCTGAACAACCCGCTGTCCGTTATCGGCTCCGGGCCTTTCTGGCCGGTGAAACGAAATTTCAGGGCCTGCACGGAAATGCTTCAGCATCACGGCTTATGGAAATCGATTCCTTCCGTGGTCCGTGATTTCCTCGCCGGCGCCCCGGACCCACCCGCTCCGGTTTTGCAGGCAATTCCCCACGAAATCATCGCCGACAATAAAACCTTGGCACGTGCTGTCCGGAAAGCCCTTGAAAACCGGGAAATCCCGGTTCAAGTGGTCAATACAGAGCTGAAGGGGCAGGCCGCAGATGCCGGACGGCGTATCGCAGGCCTGGCAGTGGACAAAGCAGAAAAATTGGAACCTGGAAAAAAGCTGGCATTGATTTTCAGCGGCGAAACCACAGTGACGGTGCGGGGGGGCGGAAAAGGAGGCCGCTGCCAGGAGCTGGCCCTCGCGGCATTGACAGAATTGAAAGGAAATCCGGCAATCACCCTCCTTGCGGCGGGAAGCGACGGACGGGACGGCCCGACAGATGCCGCCGGCGCCGTCGTAAATCAACACATCTGGGAAAATGCCCGGAAAAACGGAATTTCTCCGGAAAAATTTCTGGCCCGAAATGACAGCTACCGTTTTTTCAAAAATACCGGCGGCCTTTTTCAACCGGGGCCTACCGGTATCAACCTTCTGGACATTGTTATCGTGTTGGCTCACCCCTCCTGTCCGTAACAACAGGCAAATGGGCAGCGGAACAAAATTTCCCCGGCCCATTTGACAGAAGCAGGTGAATCTGGTACTCATATCCTATCAAACGGGAAGAGGGGACAGATGAAAGTCAAGGTCATTGTTCGATTGAAAAAAGGGGTGCTGGACCCCCAGGGAAAAGCAATTGAAAAAACAGCCGCAAAGCAGGGATTCGGGGAGTTCAACAGCTTTCGCCTTGGGAAAATCATTGAATTTCAAACCGATGAAACCGACCGTGAAGCCGTACTTGAAAAAGCAGAACAGCTCGCGGACAAATTCCTTGCCAACACGGTTATCGAAAACTACGAAGTCCGAATTGAGGACGACTGAAATGCGGTTTTCCATTCTGGTATTCCCGGGCTCCAACTGCGATTATGACGCCTACCACAGCATCCGCCATGTGCTGGGACAGGATGCCGAATTTATCTGGCATGAAGAAACAGACCTGAAAAACCCCGACTGCGTCATCCTTCCCGGGGGATTCTCTTACGGGGACTATCTCCGCTGCGGTGCGATGGCATCTTTTTCCCCCGCAATGGAACGTGTCAAATCCTTTGCAAACGACGGCGGGCTGGTACTGGGTATCTGCAACGGATTTCAGGTACTGACGGAAACCGGGATGCTTCCCGGCGCCCTTCTCCGAAACCGTTCTTTAAGCTTTGTCTGCCGGGACGTATATCTGAAAACCGAAAATACCGCTTTGCCTTTTACCCGCAGCCTGGATAAAAACAGAACCATCCGAATTCCCATCGCCCACGCAGAGGGAAACTATTTCTGCGACCCGGAAACACTGGAGGAACTGGAACGGGAAAAGCGGGTAGTATTCCGCTACTGTGACCGGAAGGGAAACGTTACAGAAGAAGCCAACCCCAACGGTTCACTGAACAACATTGCCGGAATTACCAACCGGGAAGGAAACGTACTGGGCATGATGCCCCACCCGGAGCGGGCAATGGAAAGCATTGTGGGAAACACCGACGGAATGGGGGTCTTTCAATCCCTTCTGGCTCAATTTCAGAAAACAGGAGCATACTAATGGCTGAACGAAACAAGATTACAGACTATCTGATGCAGACATTTCAACCGGAAAAATTCCACGACAGCTCTCTCAACGGCCTGCAGGTCACCGGTGCCGATGAAGTAACCGGAATCTGCCTCGGAGTGGATGCCTGCCAGGGCCTGTTTGACGCCGCTGTAGAAAAAAACCTCAACTACATCATTGTTCATCACGGATTTTTCTGGGGCACACCCTTCGCCGTTTCCCCGATGTGGGGCAGGCGCTACCGAACGCTCCTGAACAACGGCTTGTCCCTCTTTGCCGTTCATCTGCCTATGGACGCGAACCCGGAAATCGGCCACAACATTCTCATTTCAAAACATCTCGGGCTGGATCATCTGGCACCGTTCGGGCACTACAAAGGCGTTCCCATCGGATTTCACGGCCGGTTCATATCTCCTTTGCCCATGGCAGAAGTACAACTGCGTCTGAAAAAACAGTTCGGAGACGGAATCCACCTTCTACCCTTCGGAAAAGACACTATTTCAAAGGTCGGCGTAGTATCCGGCGCCGCCGCCACCCAGGAAATCCTGGATGAAGCCGCAAGGCTGGGCCTTGACCTTTTTGTCACCGGGGAAACCGACCATACCGCCTTTCATACCGTCAAAGAATTGGGTTTAAATGTGGCGTTCTGCGGCCACTACGAAACGGAAAAAACTTCACTTCTCACCCTTCGGGAACTCCTGGAAGAACGGTTTAACCTCCCCACGGAATTCATCACGCTGCCGACAGGGCTGTAATAAAGACAAGATACCGGAATTTTTGATTTTTCAGCATCCGGAAAAATATCAGTATGTTGGCTCGGAGGGTTACACAATCCAGAAAGCAGCACGGTCAAAGGGATAGGTCATACCGGTGTCTATGGCGCCGAAGTCGGGGATACGAAAACGGCGGCTGTCTTTCCCCCGGACTGCGGCGCTGAGATGAACGGTTTCACCGGGGGTAAGTTTCAATATTTTCGCGGGGAACCGCACATCCAGTGTTTCGCCCAGCGCAATCCGGGCACTGTCCTCCGTTTCCGTGCATTCACCGGAGTCGGCGCATTTCCGTATGGCGGCATCCGCCATACCGGGTTTTGCCTCCACTTCATACCCCACGCTGTCCATGAATAATATTTTTGCCGCCGCCGGCTGAAAGTCTGCCGCAAAAATCAGACGGACAAAGAGGTATTCTTCGTTTTGCCCGAAGAGGATCCGGCGGACCGGAGATTCTCCGGTAAACATGGCACTGCCCCGGGTGCTGTTGAGAAAGACACCGGTATTTCGCCATTGAAAAAAACCGTCATGTTTACCGGTGATTTCCGGATGAATCGCCCGGGTGGGAAGGGTCAAGCGGCCCCGGAAACTGGTGGCGCGAATCGGCGCGGTGAGGAACTGGGGGACAGGTTCTCCCAGTTGACGATAAACGTTGGAAAGATGCTGTAAAAAGAGGCGGTCAAACCGGTCCTGGTCGTGGCTTTCAAAGTCGTCCCCGTACCACCAGAACCAATCACTGCCCTCAGCAATCATCAGGGATTCCCAGGCGTTGTAAACGGCGGAATCGGTGTGTTCCCGGGGGGGCGGTTCGGAAAATCCGGTCTTTTCCGAAAGAAAGTGCCGGACACGGGCAAGGTAGGCCCACGCAGTGTTGGTTTCCCGATGGCCGATCCAGATTTGATAGTTGCCGTTGATCCAGGAACCGGAATAGACCGGCCCCGGTGCCGGTGCCGCTTCAATGCGGTTAAGCGCGTTGCTGACAGTGTCCACTTTCAGGCTCTTTTCCGCCGACAATGCTTCAAACAACCGGACGAGAAAAGGTTCTCCGCTTTCTTCGTAATTTTCCCATGGATTTTCTCCGTCAAGAATTACCGGTATCAGCAGTTCTTTTTTCCTGTCCCGGTGGTACGCATCTATGGCAGCAAGTTCTGTCATAAAATTTTTAACCGCATCTTCCGGCGGCATTTCGTAGAGGGAAAATCCCATCATGTCTGACAGCACCCTGTCCCGAAACAGCAGGGTCAACGGGCCGGACGGTGTCTCAAAACGGTAGGGCGCATAGAGGTAGCTGTGGCGGTGCCGGGATTCAAAGCCGGACTTCCTTAAAATTTCCTCATCGGTGGCAGCCCAGCGGATACCGGCGGCGGCGATGAGGTTCAGCACTTCAGGAGATACCGCCCCTTCCGACGGCCACATTCCGGCAGGTGCCGCATCGAAAAGCTCCGCGGCGGATGACACGGCGGTTTCAATTTGATGCGCCGCGTCGGCGGGAGCGGAGAAGACAGGGGGAAGTTTGGCATCCGGCATACAGCGTTTTGCGGTTTCGGTACTGTACAGGAGGGGCAGAATGGGATGATAGTACGGGGAAACTGAAAATTCCACATTTCCTTCCGCCGCCTGCCGCCTGCAGCGGGGCAGAACCATGGCCAGTATTTCATTTTGGATGCCCAGAATCCGATCAATTTCCTCCCGCGTGAAAAAGCGGCCTTTTTGTTTCATTTCTTTCAGTTCCGGATATTCGTGAAACGCGGTAAAGCCGAACCAGCTTAGGTTAAACAGTGCCTGCAGGTCCTGAATGTCCCGGTCATTGAACAGGGGAAGGCGGTTTCTCAAAACTTCCGGCGATGACGCGGTACTTCGTTTCATCAGAAGTTCCCGGTAACGGCTTCCGGGTTTCATATGTACCCGCCGGTTAACGGAAAAGAAGTTGTCCACAATAAACAGGCGCTCGTTTTCCGTCAGTTCAAACACCGGTTTCCGGCTCAACACCAGCCAACGGTCTGCGGCATCACCTGACCGGTAGGCTTTCAGCTGGGCAATGAGGGACGGAACCATGTTAACGGTGAAACGAATGTCCGGAAATCGGGAGGCAATGGCCGGAATGTCGGTGTAGCCCTTCAGTGCGTGGAGGCGCACCCAGGGCATGTCAAAGTTACCGGTTGCCGGATTCCGGTAATCCGGCTGGTGCATATGGAACAGAAAACAGATGGTTTTTTTCACCATCGCCGAGAGTGCCTTTTAATCAAACTGATACCCTTTCGGGATTACAACAATTCCGTTTTCCGTTACGGTAAACCGTTCCCTGTCTTTTTCCAGGTCATAGCCGATGATGCTCCGCTGCGGAATCCGCACGTTTTTGTCGCAGATGAGGTTCCGGAGACGGGAATAGCGCCCCACACTGACGTTATTGAACAAAATGCAGTGGTTCAGGTTGGCATAGCTGTTGACACGTACCGCCGGAAACAGGATAGAGTGGTTGACAAAGCCGCCGGATACGATGCAGCCCTCCGAAATCAATGAGTCCATTGCAACACCGATCCGTTTCTTTTTTTCGTTGGCAAATACAAATTTGGCCGGCGGATTGTCGTGGTTCAGAGAAAAAATCGGCCATTTTTTGTTGTACAGGTTCAAAACCGGGGATACCGAGACCAGGTCCATGGAAGCGTCCCAGTATGCGTCAATGGTTCCCACATCCACCCAATATCCCCGGGCTTTTGGATTCTGGCCCGGAACCCTGTTTTTTTTGAAATCATAGGCAAAAACTTTGTGATGATTGGCCACCATGGCGGGAATGATGTTTTTGCCGAAATCATGAATGGAATTCGGATCAGCGGCATCTTTTGTCACCATTTCCACCAGCGGGGACGTATTGAAGATGTAGTTTCCCATGGATGCCAGCGCTTTCCCGGGTTTTCCGGGTATCGGCCTGGGGTGTTCCGGCTTTTCCTGAAACCCCACAACACGCATGTCTTTGTCCACTTCAATAATACCGAAACGGCTTGCGGTTTCAATAGGTACCGGTACCGCGGAGATGGTCAAATCCGCCCGTTTCCGCCGGTGAAAATTGAGCATCTGGCTTACATCCATTTTGTAAATATGATCGGAACCGAATACATATACATAATCCGGTTCCTCGTCTTCAATGAGATTCAGGTTCTGATATACCGCGTCGGCACTTCCGAGATACCATTCTTTGGAAACCCGCATCTGGGCGGGGATAATGTCGATATAGCGGCCAAACCGGCTTTCCAGCACCCAGCTCCGGCTGATGTGCTTAATCAGGGAATCGGCTTTGAATTGGGTCAGCACGTTGATTCGGGTTACGCCGGAATTTACAAAGTTACTCAGAACAATGTCGATAATCCGGTATCGCCCGCCAAACGGAACCGCAGGTTTCGCCCTGTCCAGTGTCAATGGATTTAAACGCTTTCCTTCGCCTCCGGCCAGCAGCATGGCAACGGTTTTGTACATGGCTCCTCCCTTCAGGAGATCAGTTGATTGTATTGTACCTGAATTTTCAAAGGATGGTCAATCGGCATCGGCACCACAAAGAAGAGGGTGGAGTTCTGAAAAACCCGTTCAATGCCGGATTCGCTTAAATTTACAGTGTAGAGGGGGGCGATACGGATTTCCGCCTTTTCCGAAAGCCGGAAAGAGATGGAAAATCCGCGGTATTCATCGCGAAACAGCAGGTTGTCTGTTTTCAGTGCATTTTCGGCACCGGCATGGCCGATAAATGTTTTGTTGACAAAAAATCCTTTGTCCGGCGCATCCGGGGAGAGGGTAAACAGGTTCCATTCCATTGCGAGGAAGGGAAATTCACTTTCCCTGTCGCAGTGAAATGTTATTGAAACAGTGTTTCCCGCCCCCTGTACGGTTTTATTGACACCGAAGCGGCTGTCTGTCATTTCCAGCCGGCCGGCACCGGCGGCCAGTGCAAGGGGGCGCTGAATAAACGGCAGGTCTGCCGGAAATTTCAGGGTACGGATTTCTTCAGGTGAAGGCATCCGGTTCAGGCGGTGTTCAATTACGGACAGCCGCTGATAGCTGTCGTAGACAAGGTCTTTGATCAGGTCCGGCTCTTTCAGGACAGGGGTGTCGTGTACACCGGCCATTTCAGAGGATTTTGCCCCGCCTTCGGTAACATAGCGGTGGTAGTATTCGGGCCGCCGGCTGAATGTGGATTGAAAATTCGTAAGCTGATCTTTCAAGTCCCAGCTCAACAACCGGCCGCCGCGGTCCGGATCGAAAATCAATTTCATTTTATCGGTGTTGATAATCCATTCGTCCCGGCCGTCAAGGTCCAGGTCTGCCGCAGTAATACCGACAGGTTCATTCAGTGCCTTTTCCCCCGCAATGATGTTTTCAAAAACGGCATTTCGAAGATGGGGCAGGTAAATTCCGCCGAATACTCCGTGCCAGTATGCGCAATTGCACTGGGAACGGTAGAGGAAGCTGCGGGATTCTTTTGTATCCGCTTTTTCGGAAAGCGAAAGCATCCGGGCATACATCAGAAAACTCTCGGGATATTTTTTCCGGAAGTTACGGTATGAACCGCCCCGGATAAAGGATTGCAGTTCCGGCTTTTTCTCAAAATCGGCATAAAGTTTGTCCAGGCGCTCCTGCTGTTCCGGTTCCAGTGCCCATTCCATCATTTCACGATAAGAAGCGTCAGGCAGATATGCCAGGCCGCAGGAGCGGTTTTCCCGCAGGATTTTTTCAAAAGATGTCAGTTCCAGCCAGCTGTTGTTCGCGGCGGCAAGTTCCAGAAAACGCCGCAGCCATTTTTCTTTATAAACCAGTTCGTGGGTACCGGGCCAGCTGCCGAATTTTTCTCCGTCGTCCGCGTACACAACGATGGCCTCATCATCAGGCCTGTCCAGAAATGTTTTCAGATACGCCAGAACTTTTTCCGGTTCCGAGAAGGGAATCAGGTAGCGTAATTTTTCATTGATGGGAAACAGGGTTACCGCTTTCCCCCTGTCTTCCGCTGTGTAGTAGCCGCCGGGAACCCCTTCAAAACCTCCGTAGTTGAAGTGGGTGTGGTCCACAAGGGTATAGCGGACACCGGCATCTGCCATCCCGGTTACCAGCCCCTGCTCCCATACCCGTTCCGCCAGCCAGAACCCGCTGCTGTCGGAATGGAATCGTTGCAGGAGGTAGCGCTGCATCAGATGAATCTGAGCTATCCGGTCTTTTGTGGGCAGCAGGGTTAAAATGGGTTCGTAAAAGGCACCGCCCACCATTTCAGCCTGTCCCCGCTCCGCCATTTCGGCAATTGTATCAAGGTATTCCGGATGATGCATGTCCAGCCATTCCAGAAGCGGGCCGCTGTAGTGCAGGGAAACCGGAATTTCCGGCATGTTTTCAAAAACTTTCAGAAAAGGCGCATAGCTCTGCCGGTACACATCTTCAAAGACAAAATCAAGGTTTCCCACCGGCTGGTGGGAATGGAGACAGATAACAAATTTTACTTTTAGTGCCAACTCCCGTCTCCGTCTCCGTCCACAAAGAACGGATTGGTGAAAGCAATGGGTTCAACATCCGGATAGATTTTTGCAAAATCGCCACCGGGAAGAACACCGGCCGCAATATCCGACAGTGACGCGCCGCATTCCACCACAATAAAACTATCGGTTGAAGGGACCGGAACAGAAACAGTCCCGGAATACCGGACCGTTCCGCTGACCCCGGACAAATCCACGGTCTGAACCACTGTTCCATCCACCACAATCCGAAGTTCATTTACCGGAATCCAGTCGGGAGCCTGAACTTTAATATTCAGAGACACGGTTCCGTTGCTTGCCGCAACCGTATCACCCGGCAGTTTATCACCCGCTGTAACCTGCAAAAATGGACCGGTGGAAATAAAACTGTGGCCGGCAATAAATTCCTGAATAAAGGTATCTTCATCATAGCTGTCCGCAGTATAGTGAACAAAAGTCCGGGGACTGCCAACAAAATGCGGGATGTTTTCCGCGTATCCGCTTCCGGCACATCCCACAAGGGCACGCCCTTCATGCAGGATATTGAACCAGTCCGCCCGGACTTTGAGATAATGAGTGTAATTATTCCCGGCCAGAATTTCCATTACGTTAAAATCACCGTTTTTTGTTCCGGTACCGAGTTCGGAGGTTTTGCTGAAATAGGGATCATTCAGTGTTGCGGGAACCGGCATATTCATGGAAGTAAACAACCCGGAAACCATCCCGTTTGGCAGTGTGTCAGTGCCTCTCGGGTCAAGAAGAATGGAATACAGGGTTTTATTTTCCGTTTTCTGAATATTCCGAATATTATCCAGAATCGTGGCAAAACGCCGATCCCCGGTTTCACCGACTCCAAACCCTTTCACGCCTTTTTTCCATGCCAGGGGAAAGACCGCCAGTTTTCCGAAACCACGGGGAAGCAAATCTCCCGGCATAAAATTCCGCACTGTCGTTCCTTTGATCACATGCACAGCATTCGGATCAATGTCCACACCATTGTTGGTTTCAATTCGATAACGAGCTTCCAATGCTTTGACATAATCCCTGGGGTCGGCAACCACATCGGTATCTGTTGTCATTACCACACCGACATCATCGGTGTAGGCTTCCATCACTCGTTCAATAGGGTTAACAGAGCAATTGTAGCTGCTGCTGGAACGGATTGTCGGGTCAAAAGAAATGTATTTGCCCGGATCCACTACTTTTGACAGCGTAACTTCTATCGTATCCGGAGTTGTAACGATAATTGTATTGCCGGTATCGTCCTGTCCCTCGGTAATACTTTCATCCTGCTTTGCGATGTCATAGAGAAAACCATGGGAGAAAATAAAGCGGAATTCTCCCTGACGAAGTGTGACCTTCCGATCACCATAGTACAAAAGGTACTGGTTCAAGCCGCCGAATTCACCGCCCTCTTCATCTCCGAAGTTGACCGGGGCACCTCCGTCGGTAGCTTCGATTGTCACTCTTGAAGCCACGATGTCCCCGCTCTCATTTTTAGAAATTGCTTCCACATGCCCGGGAAGCGGGGTGTAAAGAGAAATTTCCCCGGCATTCAGGCTCTGGCCCGCAGTGATATCAATGGGAAGTTGCGTGTACGTTTCATCTCCGGTGACTGTGGGGTCCCCGATATCCACTTTTGTATAAGTTGTCGTTACATAATTTTCAATTCCATTTCCGTAAATCCGCAATTGATACCGGCCGGGAGGCAGGGCCAGGTTAAAACCACCGGTATCTGAAGTCCTTGTCGCCGCAAAAGGAACCGGAACCGGAGAGGAGGCAATCTCATACCCATTGAAATAGGAACCCGGAAGAATCTGTTCCGCTGTTACAATCAGGTTTTTCTGATTAATATTGTAATTCACAACACCGCTGACCCGGCCGGTCTCCTCAAAGAGGTTCCGGGGATTCTCCAATGCCAGCATTTCGTTAATTACATAATATGCCGCCGTGTACTGGTTCGGAGACAATCTCGGCAGAAGATTCCGAACAAAAGTTACGGACTCTCCCGGGGCCAGTGTGTTTCCGGGATGAGAAGGCTTACTCACAATCAGATACTGGCCGCCGGACCGTTTGTAAGCCCGGTCTCCGGAATCAAATGCCACTTGCAGTACTCCGTCATCCGGGGAATACATACCGAAGGTCTCATAGGGGGCCACACTTTCTTCAAAAGTTACATACGGGGCATATGCCGGCGTCTGCGGGGAAATCCCGCCCTCCGGACAGTACCCGTAGCCCGGTACAGGAATAAAAGGACGCAGGCTGTTTCCGCCGAGAAACACATAATCCCCGACCGTGGAAACCGGTGCGGAAGTGGAACCGGTATTCTGAACAACCGTTGTCATTACCAGAAAATCCGAGTTTTTTTCAATATAATATCGGGTCTGAACTTTCAAAGAAGGCACCAAATGAGTTTCAGGATCTACCTGCATCCCGGCTGCCTGTAGAGAACCGTCTCTATCCATGACAAATCCATCCATCAACAGGGTGGAACTCTGATCTGTCAGAGTTTCAATCCGAATGGAAGTATACGCCACCGGGGTTCCGAGGTTGGCATTCACAACCTGGAAAATCTCATTCAAATTATCATTATTGTAACTGTTCCGCTGCCCGAGGCTGTTCACCGTAATGGTTGTGATATCAATAATGGAGCCGCCGGTGGGAGCCAGATAATTCTGCTTCCGTTCCCCGACAATTCCGCCGTCCACAACCATATCAAAATGGTTGTTGCTGATGTAATAATCTCCAATTGCCGCCATTGCCTTCGGGCTGTCGGTGATAAAATCAGCGGAATTTGTATCATCCACCTGGGAAATAATACTGAGGGGAGCATCAATTCCGGTGGAATGATAGCATCCGGAAAAGAAAACAGGCATAACCAACAGAATCAGCGGGATTATTTTTTTCATTGAAGTGTTTTTCCTCCGTTTTCGCCCACAGGCGGTGTTGACTCGTTTCATTAAAGATATAACGCAAAAACCAACCATGCCAGAACCACTACCAGGCCGGTGGCATGCTCGGAATTATGAAAAATCTGTCTGAACTCCCATTGGTCTCCACTATTGGGATACGGAGTCAGGCGGGGAATAATGCTGCGGACCTTGGAGAGGTAATCCTCATACGGTTTCCCGAAAAGTTCTTTCAGCCTCGTGGTTTCCACCTTGATTTTGTGAGGGAGATAAAAGCCGAAAAATCCCAGCAGAACCACAATAAGAAGAATCCAGTTCCGACCTGCCACAGACAAACCGGAAAAAATAAGCAATGAACCGAGGTACAGAGGATCCCGTATAAATGCGTAGGGCCCCGCAACAACAAGCTCCTGGTTTTTCATAAGGTAACCGGCAGCCCAGAGGCGAATCAGTTCACCGGAAATTACCAGCAAACCACCCACGAGAAAGGTCAGAAGTGTAGGCTTTGCAAAGTAATAGAGCAGGAAAATAATAATCAGCAGCGTAATATTGCGCCAGGTTGGTTTCTTTATCCAGTTTTTCTTTACAATGGGAATGTCATTCGTGTCCGGACTCATGGAGCCCCCCTTCATGTTTTATGCAGAAGGGATTATAGCACAGCAACAGCCAATGACCAGCCTGTAAACCGATTTTTCCTGTCGAAAAGCCCGGTTAAATATGAATGGAAATTCCCGTTGCCATATGAAAAGCTTCCATGAGAGACTCGCTGACACTGGGGTGGGGATGGACCATCCGTCCCATTTCTTCCGCTGTCCGCCCTTCCCGTACCGCGAGTGTTGCTTCCCCGATCATCTCCGATGCTTTCCCCCCGATAATGTGAACACCGAGTATCCGGCCGCTTCCTTTTTCAACCACCACTTTTACAAAACCGGATTTAATACCTTCCACATAGGCTTTGCTGTTGGCTGTCAATGGAAAAGAAACTGACTGTACCTTGAACCCCTGTCTTTCCGCCGTTTCCGGAGTCAATCCCACCGAAGCAATTTCAGGATAGGAATACACCACCGAAGGACAGGACATAAGGATATCCTCTTCATCCTCAATTCCCAGAATGCTGTGAACCGCTTTCAGCCCTTCCCGTGACGCAAGATGTGCAAGTTTCGGCGTATTAATCACATCTCCGATCGCATAAATCCCCGGTACAGATGTTTGAAGGTTTTGATTCACCGAAATGTGCCCGCCGTCGAATCTAACCCCGACTGCCTCCGCATTCAAACCGGCGGTATTGGGCTTGCGCCCCACCGAGAGCAGAACCTTATCCGCCGGCAAACTGTGGGATTCGCCATTCTTCTCAAACACAACCGAACCGTTCGCCGCTTCGGTAACCTTTGCTCCGGTATGAACTTTTACTTTCATCTTCTTCAATGCCTTTTGAAGCTCGTCCGCCACCTCTCCGTCCATCCCGGGAACCAGCTGGTTCATCCATTCCAGAACGGTTACCGAAACACCGAACGTGCTGAAAACAGATGCGAATTCAACACCGATTACTCCGCCACCGATAATGACAAGGGATTCCGGAAATTTTTCCAGGGAAAGAAGCCCGGTACTGTTCAGAAGCCATTGCCCATCTTCCCGGATATGGGGCAGATTCGCGGAAACCGACCCGGTGGCAATGATACAGTTTTTAAACTTCAAGGGAGTGGCACCGTCCACTTCAACCGTCTCACTGTCCCGGAAAGAAGCTGTTCCACGGAAAACATCAATATTGTTTTCCTTCATCAGAAAAGCAATTCCACGGGTCAGGCGGTCCACCACCCGTTTTTTGCGTTTAAACAATTTTTCACTGTCCAGCTGAAACGCCTCTACTTTTATGCCGAAATCCTTTGCGTGATTGATTTTCCGCATCAAAACAGCGGTTTCAATCATCGTTTTGGTGGGAATACACCCCACATTGAGACAGGTGCCGCCGAGACGCTCATCCTTTTCAATAACAGCGGTTCTCAGTCCGTGTTTTGCCCCGTAAATCGCACTGACATAGCCGCCCGGGCCTGCGCCTATCACAATCAGATCATAGGATTTCATAATCACTCCTTTCGGGAATCCCTGCTTCTGCCGAAACCCCCGGCCAAACAGAGAACGGATTTACCTTCCGTTTGCTTATATCACAGGAAAAACAACAATTGAATTTTTTTTGAAACATTTTCAACCGTACCACCGTACTATGCAAATAGTACAGTAGTACAGGGAGGGAAAAAGGTGATTATTACAATTGATGAACAGAATCCGGTTCCCATTTTCCGGCAGATTGTCCGGCAGGTCAAAATGCGGGTGGTATCCGGAGAACTTGTCGGCGGATCTCCGGTACCGTCCATTCGGGATCTGGCTGTCCGCCTCAGTATCAATCCCAACACGGTAGGGAAGGCGTTTCGGGAACTGGAAAAGGAGGGCATTATCGTGATGAAAAGAGGTGTCGGCGCATTTATAACGAAAAATCCGCCGGAAGAATTCATGAAAGGGTTTGGCAACACAGTTATTGACGGCAAGATACAGGATCTGGTTCAAACAGCACGATCCCTGAATGTCCCCAAAAAAACAGTGATGAAAAAAATAGACATCGCATATAACGGAGGAAAAGATGAACAGTGAAATATTACTGGAGATCAATGGGCTGACCCATGCGTACAGCGGGGGGCTTTTCAGAAAAACAACTGTCTTCGAAGATTTTTCACTGTCATTGGAGGGCGGGAAAATCTACGCACTTCTCGGCAGAAACGGGGCAGGAAAAACCACACTTCTGAACTGCGTACTGGGTCTTCTTGCTTACAAGCCCGGAGAGGTCCGTTTCAGGGGAAAGGTAATGACTCCGGGAAACACCCACCAATTTCTGCAGAAAATCACTTCTGTAGCTTCGCCTGCGGAGATGTTTCCGGGGATTTCAGCAGACAGTTATGTAAATTCCCATCGAAAAATTTATGAAAACTGGGATACTGAACTGGAAAACCGGATTCGCAGCATGTCGGATTTTGACTGGACAAAACCCATCAAATCGCTTTCCACCGGCCAGCGGATGCAGGTACTCCAGGCGCTGGCACTCTGCCCGGAACCGGAATTGCTGCTTCTTGACGAACCGTTGGGGGTTACAGACCCGGTGGTTCGAAAATATTTCTACAAAAACCTGCTGTCGATTGTAGCGGAGCGGGAAACCACTGTTATCATTGCCACTCACCTCATCAATGAAATTGCCAACCTGTTCGACGAAGCCCTGTTTCTGAAACAGGGACGCCTTGTGATGCGGAAAGGACTGATGGAAATGCAGTCAACATATCGGAAATTTGTTTTCGGCAAACTACCGGACGTGAAAATCGAGGGAGAAGCAGGCCGGCTGATCGGAGATGCGGCGATCATAAGTGACCATCCGGAAAAAACCACAATGGATTTACAGGCCCGGGGGATGAAATTCAAGCCGGAAACCCCCTCCATTGAAGATGTTTTTGAAGCATTTGCATAAAAACAGGGAGGACAAAATGTTTGAAATAATCAAATTACATCTCACAAATAAGCAACACGCCACCACGATGCTTTTACTGGTGTTTTTCGCAATCATACTTCTGTTAACAACCGGTCAGCTCGTCCTGGGAAAATCCGGAACCATCCATCTGCAGATGTTTTATCTGGGAAAATTTCTTGGATTTCTCGGCCCACTCTTCGTTCTTTCCCGCGGCAGAAACGGTGAAGGGAAATTCTTTTCCCGGTTGCCCCTATCCCGTTTCGAAGTTTTTTTCGGCAAACTCATTTACTTAATGATTGTCTATCTCATAATAACCCTGGTTCTCTGCGCCGGAATATGGACAATTGCGGGGGTTTTGAAGCTGATATCCCCATCTCTTCAATTTACCGGAATGCCCACATTTCATTCACTTTTCCAGGATGCCGCCGCTTTTATCAAAACCATGCCGCTGTTCCTGCTCCTTGCGGCATTGAGCCTCTGGCTGCAGAAATGGACCAGCTCAAATATGGCAAACCTCCTCGTTGTACTGGGCGTGCTGTTTGTTTTCGGATTGCTCCCGGTTGTCACGGCACTTTCACTTCAGCATTATTCAATTACAATTCCTTTCAATGATATTACCGACTTTCTGAACACCTATAAAACGCCGCTTATTACCGCAATGGAGCTTGGCCTTTTTTTCGGAGCAATGGGATTATACCGGCTGCGCCACTTTCGCAATTATTGAACTGAACCTTTGCAGGTACAAAAAACCGCCCGACAAAAGTCGGGCGGTTTTCATTGTAAGGTCAACACGGAAAAGAATCAGAAAATGTAACGAAGGGAAAGTTTCCCGTAAAACCACCGGCCGGTAGTGTCCCCGTAAACATAGGGCTGATGATCGTCAAAATTCTGAAAATTGGCTTCCGCCAGAACAGACAGATTATCGTTGATGATGAAATTCAGATTCAGATCGAATTCATAAGAATCCGAAGCCAGGTCGGAATATGAATTCACCTCCGCGAACCCGTCAAAATCCAGTTTTGGGATACGGTCCATAGGGCCTACCCAGCCGGACAGGGGGTCAAACCCCATTTTGGAATTGTTAACGGCGGTTTTGAAAGAGACGGCAATGTTCCGGAAAGGCCTGGAATCCAGGGTGAAAAAATAACTGTTCACCGTGCTGTAATTGGTGGTCAAATCGGTTGCGCTGCCATAATGCATACATCCCCCGACACCGTCAGGGTTGATTTGACCCGCTCACCCATCCATGACCGGCACCGAAAACACAGCATTCTGCTTTGAGAAGCTGTAATCGTAGCCGACTGTCAAAACTGTTTTTTCATTCAGCACAAAAAACATACTTGTCCCCGCCGTTCTTGCGGTAATATTCATGGTATACGTGTTCAGCTCATTATTCTCACCGCTGCGGAAACCGGCATACATATTAAATGATGCCTTATCCGAAAAACGATAACTGAGATTACCCCGGACATTCAGGTCCTGGGACGGCATGTTGCTTGCTTCACCGATAACCTGCCGCTGGAAATAATAAATTACACTGTTGTCCGGAAACGGGGTATAAGCGGCGGCAGGCGCTTCATTGATGCCCCGCGCGTTTTCAAAGGGATGATTGATGGATTCAAAAGAAGCTACGACATTTGCCCTCAGTTCATCAAACCGGCCGTCCCAGCGGACTTTAAAAAGGCTGGACTTGGTATCTGTGGAACCATCTTCAAGATTCACAACCACATTGTCCCGGTCTGTCTGCTTATAGCGGTAACTGAATGTAAACCGGTTATTACCGTCCATTTTGTAGCGTGCCCGGAGTTTCACATAAGAGACATTCCGGTTGTATGCGGAATACCGGGTCCATGACAACGGCTGCCCGCCCCCGGGCCGTCCGTCCCGCCACGCCGGAATGTCAACAAACACATCGTCATTGTCCATAGTGTAGTAGGACAGAAAAGTATCCACCACGAAATTTGTCCGAAACTTATGGGACCAGCGGAAAGAACCGGTAGACGTGGTCAGATCCAGATTCGTAAATTCATTGGTCAGATCCGAATAACTGGCACCTGCCACAACAGTATCCCGGCTGCTGACCGCGCCCTCCACGTGAATCTCATGGGTGGATTTCCTGTTGTCATTGTTAAATTCGGAAGGAAGGGTTTCTCCGCCGAAAAGGGTCCGGCTCCCGAACTCGTCAATGGCCCCACCGGTTGCAGGGTGTCTCGGCAAATCAATGTAAAAGGATGTTTCATCAGCCTGGTTGTTGAATTTGGAATAAGTATATTTGTAGCTGACATCAAACTTTTTTACTTTCGCATGGAATTTTGCCCAGATATCGTAGGCATTTTCATCCACCCGGGCAGCTTTGCTCTGCACGTGGCAGGTATCGCAGTGGGAAAGCTGCATTACCTGATGATAACCGGTACGGGACTGCGCCCGAAATCCCACCTGAATATCCGAAGGCATTGCCGTGTTCAATCTGATATCAAATACCTGCCGGAAATCCTCATAAACCTTGTAATAATCCTGGGTGGGATCGTAGTCCACATGGGTTAATTCTTTGTGGGCCGGAATTGTGCCTTCCCGGTCTTCCGCCTCCCGCCAGCTGAGGTTTGACAGGGTGTCATGCCCCAGTTTGTGGAGAAATTTGTTGTAGCTGGTGGTGCTGGTAAACCAACTCCCCTTGTGAATCACCAGTTTCATCTTCATATCATCATTGCTGAACAATGCCAGATCCAGACGGTATTTCAAGTCACCGGAAGCATCTATCGTCCGGACTTTCAGCAGGCCCTGAACCCGTGTTTTACTCTGAGAATATTCGGAAACCTGATTATGATCTTTACTGATATCACTGCCGTGAAATCCGGTTTCCACATAATTATTCGCATCCACATGGTCTCCCGCCATTGTCGGCCAGGCAATCAACGGCAGGCAGGCCAACAGAAAAATCGCAAATTTCTTCATGTTTTCCTCCTTACCTGGTCAATGCTTTGCCCTGAGCGCTCCGCGCCTCAGACGGCAGGTCGGACCCGTGTATCATGGTATGGCACTGCGTACATTTGGTTAAAAATCCCCGTTTCGCACCGGTCATTGTAGACGTAAACGGGCCGCGGTCCGGATGGTTCCGGGGAACAAAGTCCCCCTCATAACCCGGCAAAGCGGTATGAAAATGCATCTGATGACACTGCAGGCACAAAAACGGCTCATTTGCTTTCAGAAGATTGTTTGCCACACTGCCGTGGGGATCATGACAAATCAAACAATTCTCTGCCACCGGAGCATGTTCAAATACAAACGGGCCGCGATACTGAGGATGGCAGGACAGGCAGGTTTCATTTACCCGCTCCGGCATGGTATTTTCCGATGCCACATCCTCCGAGCCGTCAAACTTATGGCAGTCAATGCAGGTCATTCTTCCTTCCTTCACCGGATGGTGGGAAGGCAGATACATTTTTGCCTTCACGTCCTGATGGCATTTCAGACACAGCCGGCTTTCGTACTCTTTCAACGATCCTTTATAAGCCGGCTGGTGAACTTTGTGACAATCGGTACAGCCGATCCCATATTCCATCACATGTTTTTCTTTCAGCCCGTGCAATACATTGGAATGGCAGGACAGACAATTCTGTTCCAGCTTCTTCATATTATTTTCCGGGCCTGCAATCAGTGTCGGATCTTCATTGTCCATATGGGCCTGTCCGGGGCCGTGGCATGCTTCGCATTTAAACTTGTCACCTTTTTTAAAAAAGGTGCTGTGGAAGCTATTGTTAAATGAAGCCACAAGCTCCCCATGACAATCTGCACAGGACTTATCTCCGACGAGATCCCCCCCCGCACCGGCATAGGCAAGCGGCACTGCGCATACCAACACCGTCATGAGAAATAGTTTCGCCTCCTTCATAACCTCTCCATTTTTTGTTTTCGGTTCATGAAGTTAATAGAAAAAATCTTACCGCGCACTGTTGACCTTATATGCAATATAACAACCTCTTTTGTTATTCGCAAGAACTTTGTGAATATTAGCATATTATAATGTTCATTATTATCTGTCAATTAGAGGCACCTGTTTTGTCAAAACAGGTGACGGCACCTGGAAACTGAAGCTGCCGGTTTTCTTTTTCCTTGACCCTGCTTTTCCCACTGGTTTATAGTTGGACAGCTATGATTACGGAAGATGCCAAACAGTATTACAGGATTTCCGACTGGGGTGCCGGTTTTTTCCACGGCGGCGACAACGGACATCTCTGGCTCACACCCGGCAAAGAAAAAGCCGTACGGCTGGATCTTTTTTCACTGGTGCAGAAGGTGAAAGACCGGGGAGCATGCACTCCACTGAAGTTTCATTTCCCTCAGATGCTGGACTATTCCATTTCAAAACTGACCTCATCTTTCAGCCGGGCAACGGAAGAATTCAATTATTCCGGAAACTACACCCCGGTTTATCCCGTCAAAGCCAACCCGTCCTTTCCTGTGGTGGAAGCCATTCTTTCCGCAGGCGAATCAAGCGGAATCGGACTGGAAGCCGGTTCCATCGCGGAACTGGCCGCGATAATGTCTGTGGCAAACAGAAATACCCCTATTGTCTGCAACGGTTATAAAGATGAAAGCTACATGGGAATGATTCTTGCTGCGGCAGGGAAAATCAAACGGGTTTTTCTTGTTATTGAAAAATTTTCAGAACTGAAAATTTTTGTTTCTCTGATAAAAAAAACAAAACCGGAACACCTGCCGTTTCTCGGAATCCGGGCCCGGCTCCACACAAAGGGAACCGGAAAATGGGAAGAATCCGGTGGTGATTTCGCAAAATTCGGGCTCACCGCCTCTGAAATTGTAGAAGCGGTGGCATTTTTAAAGGAACACGGACTCATGAACCGGCTGATTATGCTCCATGCCCATATCGGCTCCCAGGTCACACATTCCAGAAAAATTAAAGCAATGACAGAAGAAGCCGGCATGATTTACGCCGAACTGTTTCATATGGGTGTTCCGGTGAAAATCGTTGATTTCGGAGGGGGGCTGGGAATTGATTATGACGGAAGCCGTTCATCCGGTGCATTCAGCATCAATTACACGGTTACCGAATACGCAAACAACCTTATTTTCCATATGAAAGGTGTCTGTGACCAGCAGGAAGTACCGGAACCGGAAATTTTTACCGAAAGCGGGCGGGCCATCACCGCCTACCACAGCATGATGGTTGTGGATGTGGTGGAAAAGCATTCCCTGTTCCAGCCCATGCCGCTGAAAAAAAGCATGGAAAGCGAAGACAAGCTTCTGGTGGATTTAATGGAAACCTATGAACTGTTGAACACCCGCAATCTTGTGGAATACTTCCACGATGCCATCCACATGAAAGAACAGCTCCACACCCTGTTCAATGTCGGTGTTCTGACATTGAAACAGAAGGCGGCGGGTGAACAGATTTTCTGGAACATTGTCCGGAAAGTGGCTGCACTCGCTCCCAGAATGGACCATCGCCCGGAAGAACTGGAAACACTGGATTCCCTCCTTGCGTCCAAATATGTTACCAACTTTTCCATTTTCCGCTCTGTTCCGGATGCCTGGGCTATCCGGCAGATTTTCCCCATCGCCCCTATCCACCGGCTCCGGGAAGTACCGGGAGAATCTGCTGTCCTGGCAGACATCACCTGTGATTCGGACGGGAAAATCACCCGTTTCGCAGACATCAGTTCCACCCGGGAAACCCTGAAATTTCACCGGCTTAAAAACGAACCCTACTATCTCGGAATTTTCCTCACCGGCGCCTATCAGGATGCCATGGCCAATGCCCACAACCTCTTTGGAACCCCGGACACTTTCTTTGTGAAAGTTACCGGAGACAATCGCTTTCAAATCCTCCGCCATGACAAAGGGGACACAATCGAAGATATGCTGAAACAAAACGGTTATGATCCGGAACGGTTTCGGAACAAATGGAAAACCGGAAACGGCATCGCCGACAGCCTGGGAAAAACCACCTACCTCCGCAGAATCCCTTCCGGGCTACCGGAACAGCGGACTCAGCCGCTGACCCTTCTGCTGCAAATCACGGAAATCGATTGTCCCCGCTGCCATTCGGATATCCGCGCCATTCTTTCCGACCTGCCTATGGTCAGCGGTTTTGAAATTGAGAACAGCACAATCCGCCTTACCATCGCCGGTTCCGAACTGATTCCCCACCTGGAATCCGTACTGAAAGAAGCCGGATTTTCGGTAAAAATCAAACTCCCGGAAGGAAAATAATACCATGTGGTCAGACAGTCACTGTCATCTTGATGCAGCAGAAGAACTGACTGAAAAAGACATTTCCCGGGCCATTTCCGCGGGAATATCCCGATTCGCCATTGCCGGAACTATCGGTTGCAGTACGGAAGCACTGCGTCTGGCGGAGAAATACAGGGAAATCTTTCTGATGGCAGGGATTCACCCGCTGTTCATTGATAAAACAAACACGCACACCCTCGGAGAAATCCGCAGGATTGCCGAAGAAAACCCGAAATGCATCGCCATCGGAGAAATCGGGCTGGATTATTTTGAGAAGAAATTTGACCCTGCAAAGCAGAAAACCGTGTTCCGGGAACAATTGGACCTGGCCGCAGCGGTGAACCTGCCGGTTTCCATCCACCTGCGCCGGGCTTTCCCCGATTTTCTTGAAATCATCGGAAACTACCCGGAACTGACAGTCATCATGCACATGTACTCCGGTTCACTGGAATTTGCCAAACAGCTGCAGCGGCTGATTCCCAAAATTTACTTCTCCTTCGGAGGGCCGGCCACCCGGGAAAATGCCCATAAAGCACATAAAGTACTCCGGGGACTGGACCCTGAACAGCTCCTTGTGGAAACAGATGCACCCGACCTGCCGCCACCGGGAATGCCATTTCCGAATGTACCGGCCAATCTTCCACGTATCGCAGCCGGAATAGCTGCCAGAGCCGGGATAGAACCGGAAGAATTCAAAACCCTGACATGGAACAACGCGAAAGAGGCATTCGGATGGTAGAACAGTTTTCAAGGCTTGCCCCCATCATCGGAGACAACGGCGTCGAAACCCTGAAACAGTCCAGGGTACTGGTGGCAGGCCTGGGAGGTGTCGGTTCTTTCTGTGCGGAAGCCCTTGTACGCTGCGGCGTCGGAACCGTTGCCGTCATTGACAGCGACCGATCCGAACCTTCAAACCTGAACCGTCAGCTCTTTGCGCTGCACTCAACACTGGGGAAAAACAAAGTTGAAAGCTTTGAAAAACGCGCAAAAGATATCAACCCGGAAATCTCCGTGGAATCTTACCCATTGTTCCTCAACCGGGAATCCTTCGGCGAAATGGACTTTACAAGCTTTGACATCGTGGCAGACTGCATTGATGCGCTGATTCCGAAACTCAATCTGATTCTTTACTGTATTGAAAATAACATCCCCATCGTCGCATCCACCGGTGCCGGCTTTAAATTTGACCCCACAAAAGTTGCCGCCGGGTCCATCTGGGAAACAAAAAATGACCCGCTGGCAGGAAAAATGAGAAAAAAACTGCGCCAGTGGGGACACGGAAACGCAGATTTTACTGTTGTTTATTCCCTTGAAAAAAGACAAACTCCCGAAAAAACCCGGCAAATTGCCTCCATTATCACTGTCACCGGCACATTCGGCCTGACTGTTGCTGCAAAAATCATTGACCGCCTTCTGCAAAAAAAGAAATAAAATTCCAAAACCGCCCGGATTTTTCACAATATTGTTATTTTTATATACAGTTTTTAAAAAAACATGTCATATGAATAACAGAATAAAATTTTTGCAAAAATCCTCTTTACAAAAAGAATAATAAAGCTACATTATAAGAGCAATATTGAATTTATTTTTTACAGGAGGTGCAATGCGTGTCTAAAAACATATTAATTGTTCACTACAACCCACGAGATCTGGAGCAGCGTGCCGCCTGGGCTGCGGAGCTGGGACTCCATGCGCTTACCGCAAAAAACTGTGACGAAGCATTGGAAACCATCGGGAAAAACGAATTCCTGCTGGCTTTCATTGATCCCCTGCTTCCCGGGATGTCCGGATTCTCACTGGCTGAAAAAATTGCCGCATCCGCCCCCAAAACCACCGTCCTGCTCGCCAGCGCCCTCTACAAACGGATGCAGTTTGTTGCCCGCCCCGGCGCGAACAATATCCGTATGGTTCATCTTGACAAACCGCTGGATGAAAAAAGTTTCAAAACACTGGTGGCCGCAACCGACATCACCGGCATGAACAACAATGAGGGAAAAGACATTTCCTCCGGAAAGAGGGCCTCTGTCATAAAAAAACTGCCTGAACCGGTTTCCGGGCCGGACAAACGAATAAATTGAGCAGGCTAAAGATAATATACAACCGATTCTTCAGCTTTCAGCATGGCATAAATTGCCGTCAGTTCTTCCGCCCCATGCAGAAAAACCCGAACCGAATAAGAAGTATACTTCCCTTCCCGGCTGGCCCGTTTGCGCAGCAGCTCCCTGGAAATTTTTCTCCCGGTGAGCGCCTCCATTTGTGTCAGTACCCGCTCAATATCCAATTCCCGGGTTTTCCCCATAATTTTAAAATTATAATCCGCCGGGAAAGAAACCAGATCTTCAATACTCTGCTTCTTTCCCGTCATCATACAGAAACGCTTTTCAGGTGCTTTTGTATTTTCATTATCCCATTGATGTGCCATTTTCTCTCCTCACACCGATATTTCTTCCGTTGATACAACGCACTCCGCAACCAGGCCATATATATCCATTCCATTTTCCGCTTTCCGGGCTTCTTCCGGTTTTCCGTAAATTTCGGGAAATTTCGGGACAAACAGTGCGCAACAGTCTTCGTGGGGCTCAATGGAAATGTCATAAGTACCGATTTGTTTTGCCTGCTCAATGATTTCAAATTTATCAAAAGAAAGAAGCGGACGCAGAATCATCAGCGGTGAGGCCTCTGTTACACACTCCAGATTATCCAATGTCTGACTCGCCACCTGCCCCAGATTGTCCCCGGTAACCAATGCCCGGCAACCGGATTTCTCCGCAATTTCCGCAGCAATTCGAACCATAAACCGCCGCATCACAATAATCGTAAATTTTTCAGGACAGGATTGTTTCAGCGCCGTCAGCACCGGCGTAAAATTTACAACATGGAGTGTCAGGGAATCCTGATAAAAAGCAAGCTTTTTAGCCAGGCGGGCCACTTTGTCTTTGACCATATCCGAAGTAAAAGGAAATCCGTGAAAATATACCGGTTCCACCGTAGCACCCCGTTTCTGCATCCGGTATCCCGCCACCGGAGAATCAATTCCTCCGGAAAGAAGGAGTGCGACCTTTCCCGAAACACCGGCCGGCAAACCGCCTGCTCCCCGGAGAGTCCGGCAGAACGCATAGGCGCCGTGCTGCTGAATCTCCACACCGAACACCATCTCCGGACGGTGTACATCCACCGGAACATCCAGCCCGTGAGTCAGCAGATGCTCCGCCACCGCCCGGCTCAATTGAGGAGAAGGAATGGGAAAAGTCTTGTCCGCCCGTTTGGATTCCACCTTGAAACTGACAGGGGCAAGCGCCATCTTCCGCATCAGCTTTAACCCGTTTTCCGCAAGGCTTTCCACCGATTTCTCACAGCGAATGCCGACAGAAACCGATACAATCCCCGGGACCCTTGACAACAGTGCTGCCGTTTCTCCGGGATCATCCGCCGATTCCAGCACATACAGCCTGCCCCGCTCTTTCTCAATCTTTGTGTCCCGGCCTGCCCGGCTCAGGGTACGCCGGATATTCTGTTCCAGCGCCTGCTCGAAAAACCGCCGGTTTTTCCCTTTAATCCAGATTTCTCCGAAACGGACAATATATACAAATTCCATTTCACTTTCCTTTTCCGAATACAAAAATGGTGCCCAGGGACAGAATTGAACTGCCGACACGGGGATTTTCAGTCCCCTGCTCTACCGACTGAGCTACCTGGGCACCGTAGTGCAGAAGAGAGTCTACCATATTCTGGACTTTGGTCAACAAAAAATCGTACCTGAGCTGCAGCATTTTTTTGTTCGGACAAATCCGGCGTTCAGCCGAATCATCCAATGAGCGGAATTCTGTTTTGCAAAATAATCAAATGTGGTTTATACTTGCATTATCATGTCAAATGAAAGGGATATGAAAGGATTGAACAACTGGCACACGCAATTCCTGATTCTTTGCTTCTCAGGACCGCTGGTATTGTTTCTCTGGCCTGTTTACGGTAGCGTCTCCCCCCGCCATCAGGCACTGGTTCGAGAAGGGACCATTTACCTGGCAGCCACAGCCGTTTTCTTCTTTCTTTTCCGAATCCTGACCGAGCTGCCGCTCCTGGGCGGGCTGTTCCGGGTTGTTTCCATTTTCTACTGGATGGCTTATCTTGCCTGTTGTATTTGGATTATTGTAAGGAAAACGGAAGATATGCAGTTTATACTTCCCTTTATTTCCACACATGCGGAACGACTGGAGAAGAAGGATGTTCTGTAAAAAATGCGGAGCCCGCATTCCGGACGATCATACCCGATTCTGTCCCAGTTGCGGAGAACCGATTATCCGGGAAAAAGCGGGGCCATCCCGGACCGAAAAAATTCTCTGGATTGTGATTGGAATTATAATTCTAATCGCAGCATTCAGCCTTCTGAAGAATACCTCTCCCGTCCGCAGTACGAATCAGATTTCAACTCCGCAGATGAATGTAAATTCCACTCAGAAGTCCGGCCTGAAAAGCAGACCCCGGATCCGACGCGAAGTTTCTCCTCCCCCCCCGGCACCGGCTTCAACCGTTTCACCGGGGCAAACACCTTCAAGCATACTCTATTCCTCCCTGACCAAAGCATTGGCAGGTACCCGCTACACCATTGAAATCCGGTATGTCCACCGGAAAAAAGCATTCCGGGTATCCGCTTCCATCATTTATGACAATCAGAGCCGGGAAACATATCTGGATATTTTTTCCCGTTTTTTCGCCATTTCATATGGAGACCGCACCCGCCCGCTGATAGTTGCGGACATTTCATTGAAACAGGATAACGGCAAGGTCATGATGAGCATGGGTATCGGCCGTAAAGTTGCGAATTCTGTGCCCCCTGTTACCTGGCGGCAGTTTTCAGGTATGGGGCCCAGCCTGCTGAACTGGGTTCAAAATCATACGGTTTCCAATCCCCCTTCGCCTGAAATGGCCTGCTATTTCAAACAGAATGAAAAATTCTGAACCGAATTTTCCTCTCCGCTTTTCTTTACCCGTCATCATCTATGCTTTATAATCGCCTCTGTTGTATGGAAGTTTGTGAACAAGTTCCATTCTTCCGGTTTTTGCCATGTTTTTTATAAGGAGACGGATTCATGGGCCATGGAATTATACTTGCCCTGTTACTGCTCACTGCAAATCCGAAAGTCAGTGAACAGGTGGTGGTAACCGCAAAAGCAGGGAGCGCGGAAAAAACAGAAGTAATTGACCAGAAAACAGTGGACAAATTCACCCTGCTCAATTCAGCAGACCTGTTCGAATTTTTCCCTTCACTGTCACTGTCCACCCGGGGGCCGGGGGGAATTCAGGCAGATATTTCGTTCCGCGGCGCAAGGGGAAATCAAATCGGGGTACTCTTGAACGGAATTCCCCTGAATAATGCCCAAACCTATCATCATAATTTTGACATTCCGGTGGCGCCGGAAGATTTGCAGACCTTTTCCGTCCGTCCTGCCGCCTCCGGCGGGGATTTGCCTTACGGTTTCAGCGGGCAGGTGAACCTCGAAACCGGCAGCAACCGGAAAGAACGCTATAATTTTGTTTACGGAACAGACCGCTACTACCACGTCTATGCCGCCCAGTACGGCCTCTCCTACCTGCTGGAGGGATCGGACGGTTACCGGCCCAACACGGATTTTCACACCACCAATGTCACATGGCAGGGAGAACAGAACGGGGTAAAGGTGTTTACCGCGTTTAACCGAAAAGATTTCGGTGCTCAGGATTTTTATGCCCCTTACGCCTCCCGTGAGAAAACAGAAACCTATCTGGCATCCACCACCTGGAAAAATCTGACCGTATACGGTATCCGTCATGACGACACTTTTCTGCTGGACCGGGATCATCCCGATTTTTACAAAAACGTCACCCGAACGGTACGAAGCGGATTTCATCAGGAATTTCAATTGCCGGGAAATTTCTTTTTGTCCTACGATTTTACCGCCAACAGCGTATCCGGCATCGTGCTGGGCCAACACAATGACCACCAGTTAACTGCAAAAGGGGCAACCGTACTGCAGGCCGGCGGGTTTACTCTCCGCCCGGGGCTGACTTTCGTGGATTCATCCCGGGACAGAGGGGAATGGATGCCTTTTGTGGGAATATACCGCATGGCCGGCCAATACAGCCTTTCCATTGAAGCGTCCAGAACCGTCCGCCTCCCGGACTATACCGAACTTTACTATCAATCCCCGGTAAACCGGGGAAACCCGGAACTCTGTCCGGAAAAAGCCTGGAATGTAAATGTAACTGTGGGACGGGCATGGTGGAAAGCCACCTTCTTTTACCGGAACGAATCCGGCATCATTGACTGGGTGCGCCGGGATGCAATCTGGCATGCTGAGAATATCGAACACTCCCGGGTCCAGGGCCTGGAAGTCACCGCCGTTGCCGGAGAATGGTCAGCCGGATACCAGATGGTCAGCCGAAATTCCTCCATTGACCTGGAAACCAAATACACCTGGTACGCCCCCAAAAACCGGTGGGTTATACGCTACAACGGAAAAGATTTATCAATGGTGTATCAATTTCTGGACATTCCCGGCCTGCCCAATGCCTCGGTGCTGGACCTGACCTTCTTCGGAACCGGATTTTATCTGAAAATAAAAAACTCACTGGACGACAGTTATGAAACCCTCCCCGGAATTCCCATGCCGGGAAGGAGCTATCTGTTCGGGTACCGGGTCAACGGCCCGCTTTTGAATGATTGAGCGCAGCCCCCGGCGGGAAAGGGAGAAAATATGAAGGAAATCACAGCCGAATGCCGGAAACTGGTGGAAATAATGGATCGCCTGCGGGGAGAAAACGGTTGTCCGTGGGACAGGGAACAGACCTTTGAATCCCTGAAAACATTTTTAATAGAAGAAAGTTACGAAGTAATTGAAGCAGTGGACAAAAAAGATTTTGACGCCCTCTGCGGCGAACTGGGAGATGTGCAGCTTCAAATTGTGTTCATGGCCCGGATCGCAAAGGAAAAAGGCTTGTTTACCATGGCGGATATTCTCCGCCGGATTAACGAAAAGATGATTCGCCGCCATCCCCATGTTTTCGGTGACGAAACGGTTCACTCTACCGGCGAAGTCCTGGAAAACTGGGAAAAAATCAAAGCAAAGGAAAGAGAAACGGAAAACGGCGGCAACACCGTGCCAAAGGGATTTCTCTCGGGAATTCCCGGAAGCCTTCCCGCCCTCCAGGTGGCATACCAGATCGGAGTTAAAACGTCGAGAATCGGGTTTGACTGGAACACACCTGCGGAAGTGGAAGAAAAAATCCATGAAGAATGGGCGGAAATGAAAGAAGCGGAAGCCGCGGGCGACAGAGACGGGCTTCGGGAAGAATTGGGGGATCTGCTCTTTACCATTGCCAATTTTGCCCGGAAACACGGCATTGACCCGGAAGATGCCCTTCGTCTCAGCAACCGCAAATTCATGAACCGGTTCGGGAAAATGGAGCAGGCCGCCGACGTGACAACCTCCTCACCGGAGCAACTTGAAGCCCTCTGGCAGGCCGCAAAAGCGGAGGAGAAGTAGAAATGCGGGTTCTGCTGGCCATGAGTGGAGGGGTGGACTCCTGTGTTTCCGCCCACCTGCTGAAAGAAGCGGGGCACGAAGTCATCGGAATTACACTGGTTTTTCACCCGGATGTGGAAACCGCCCGCTGCAATCTGAAAATCTGCTGTTCCGCACAGGACACCGAAGACGCAAAAGAAGTATGCCGAAAACTCGGAATTCCCCACCACTCTCTGGATTTTTCAGAAAAATTCAGCCGCGCCGTTGTCCGGCCTTTCATCGATGCCTACCGCCTGGGGGAAACCCCGAACCCCTGCGGGCAATGCAACCGTTTTTTAAAAATCGGAGGCCTCGCGGAACTGCTGGATCATTATAATTGCGAAAAACTGGCAACCGGACACTACTGCCGGGTGAAAAACGGAAAACTGTACCGGGGAAAAGACCATGCCAAAGACCAGTCTTATTTCCTCTCTATGGTCCGCCCGCAGCATATCACCAACATGATGTTTCCATTGGGGGAACTGACAAAACCGGAAGTCCGGAAAATCGCATCCCGTCTGAATCTCACGGTGGCAGACAAACGGGAAAGCCAGGAACTCTGTTTCACCGGCGGAAAGCCACCTAATGTCTTTGTATCGGGTCAACTCAAAGAAAAACCAGGGTTTATAAAACATGTATCCGGCCATATCTTCAAACTTCACCATGGAATTTCCGCCTTCACCATTGGGCAACGGAAAGGGCTGGGCATTGCCTGGCATGAACCCCTCTACGTACTGAAACTGGATGGGCGAAACCGTACTGTTATTGTGGGAGAACGGCATTACCTTGAAAAACAGACCGTATCGGTGCGGAGCTTCAACCCCCTGTCCGAAATTTCCGGAGAAATATCCGGCTGTATCCGCTACAATCAGGAACCGAAAGCAGTGGAAGACATTTTTCAGGCCGCCGGAACTGCACTTACCATCCGGTTCCGGGAAACTGTTTCCGCTGTGGCACCGGGACAGATACTGACCCTTTATTCCGGCGACCGTGTTGTCGGCGGCGGGATTATCGTGGAGGCTGAATGAGAGATTTTCTTGCGGTAGACACTTTTAACCCGGATAAGAAACAGATTTCCATTCTCCTGTTTATCCGGATGAAACTTCCGCTGACCACCTTTACCCTTGATGTTTCCGAACCGGAAAATATGCTGAACGCCCTGAACCACCAGCTTCCCCGTGAAATCAAACTTTCTCAGCGGATGCAGGCCCATCTCATCTCCGTCTTTCACGAGGCCCAAAACAGTGTTGCAACAGGAAACCCCTCTGAAAATGAAATCCGCCTACTCCTTGCCGCCCGCATCGGGGAGGAGGAAATTTCCACATTATTCGGGCAGACAGACCGTAAACTAATCCGCCTGAAACAGGTATTGAATCACCTTCTTCCCGATGGAAACCCCCGTTTTGTCTACCGGATATTCGCAATGCTGCTGGAAAACACTCCGGATCCGCCGCTTCTGGAGCAGTATCTGGTTTTCTGCGCAAAACGGAACGAAACAGAACGGCTGCTTCCCTGGCTGGGCTATCCTGCCCGTCATAACGGCTGCTCTGCGGAATTTATTACAAACCTGGCAGACATTGCCATCTACCACCGGGAATATGAAAAAGGGGAATTGCTGTGTGACATGGCACTGCATAAAAACTACGGAAACGTGGCCGCTCTCATCGGAAAAGCCCAGTGCCGTTATCAGACCGGCCGGGATGATTACCTTGTTTTTCTTCAAAAAGCCTTTCATTTCAACAAACGGATCACGGTGGAAACCGTCACCCGCCGATTCTGCTTTCGAAAAAATACCCGGGTGGACATGTTTGACGTATTGAGTCTGAAAGACGCAATGAAAGAAGCCGCAATCCCTCCGGAAGCACTGAAAAAGAAAGAGCTGCTGTCCCTGCCCTACCGCACCGAAAGCAGCCAGGGCAGCATCTATTTTATCCGGGAAGAACTGGCGGCATGGAAAGCCGCCATGGACACTCTCAGTATCGTTTCCGGCCGCTTTGGAAGAGAATAAGAAAAATCCTCTTTCATGTTTATGCTTTTCGGAATTCACATCACCCTACCCCATCTTCCGTACCGGTATTTGTGAGAGCAGTATCGTTTGCAGTTCAAGCCTGACAATCCCTGTTTCATACCGAGGCATCTCCGCCTACGGCTCCGAATCATTAGGATGAAGTGCCAGGGGGGGCAGCGAACATCCTGTGGCAGCAGGACGGATTCAATCTTGCTTCTCCCGGGCCTGTCATGTTAAGGTTATTCCAGTTAATTAAACAGTCTGAAAAACGGGAGGACATCGTGCTCAGGAAAATTCTGAAAACCCCGGCAGGGATCGCAGGCATTATTGTACTTGCCTTCGGCCTGTTTCTCGGTTTCAATTATGATCCGAAACCCTATACACGGCAAACTACAACATTTATTACGGATGCGGAAACTTACGCGAAAGTCGAGAGGGAAAATCAACAAAAATCCCGGGAACAGGAGCAGGAACTGATTTTTATCTGGGGCAGTATCGGATTTGGCCTGCTGATGCTGGGAAGTGCGGGATGGAAGGTTTCCCGGCCGGGAAAAGAAGGGGATGCGCCCGGTTTGGGGCCGAATACGCAGATAACACCGGAATGAACATGAAATCAGCCTTTCGGTTTCCTCCGGTTCACACACGCATCTGTCTTCCGAAATTAAAAATAACCGCCGCAAAATTACGAATTTTTCCGGGAACAATGGCAATACTGTTGCTGCTGGCGGCGGCAATGCCTTTGACTGCCGGCAGCTTAATGGAACGCTGCAAGAAAGTACTGCGGCAAACGGCATTGGATTTCAATCTTAATCCGGCAGTAAGCGTAGCCGGAAAAGAAGGGCAGGAGTTTTACACAATCAACCTTTCCCATCCTGAAAACGGCATTAGCCTTGGCTGCATGGTGTTTCGGGACAAAGAAGCCAAAAAGTCCCTGTTTAAGGTTGCAAAGGGGTTCGGGGAAATGGCAAAAGGGGTTTACGGTACGATGCCGAAAATTGTCAAAACCACCCGTGTACTGGAAGGGGTTAAGGTGGCGGAATCCGATTGTCCGGCCCATGTGTATAAAAATGATGTGATGAAATGGACAGTTCCCCGGACCCGCGGAATGCGGGTGGACATTACACCTCTGATTTCATTTTCCGTTACCAGCACCGGCGGACCGGACCCGGCGCCTTACATGGTCAAATTGCTGAAAAATCTAAAAGCGGAAGGTTTATCCGCATCGGTTAACAGCGGCGTTTCCTTCCGCCTTCTCGTGAAGAAACAAGGCTTTATTTCAAAAAGCCGCATTGTGGACACCGGAAACATTTCCCCGTCTTCAATTACCGTAAGCGGCAGAGTTGTTGATGTTCGGGGAAAGCCGGTTCCGGGGGCAAGGGTAGCAATCGGGTCCCTGAAAGAAACCGTTGAAACAGACACGGACGGTTATTTCCGGCTGTTTGCGGAAACCGAGGGGGAAAAACCGTTTTCCGTTTCACTGACAATGATTCTGGACCCTTCCGTAAACGGAATAAAAATTTCTTTTAAAAATCCGAAATTGCTGCCGGTTCCCGGGAACAGTGTAATTAAGATTCTGGTACGAAATGACAAAGGAAATCCGATAACATCCGCCCGGATTAAACTGAAATGGACGGTTCCGGATTTTGTGACCCATCCCGCAGGCAACGGCACATTGAACAAGAACGGAATTCTGGCTGTCCCGATAATTATCCGCACGCCCGCTGACCCCGGCAGGATAGACCCTGACCCATCCTCCCTGCGGCTGAAACTTGATGCCGAGGTAAGGCTCAAAGATACGGGGAAATCCGCATTTGCCACCTTGTCTGTTCCCCTGAATCTTTCCATGATTATCGGCACAACCGTGGGGCCGGACATGAAACCGCGGCCGGAAACGGCTCCTCCCGGCCTGTTCCTGATGAATGCCGCCCTTTTTGTGGCAAACTGGAAAGACAATGCCGGGGCGTTCCGGATTCTGGTTCATCCGCAGCATCCGGTCAGCGGCAGAACAGCAAAAAAGTGGTGGATTGCCTGGGGTGACAGGGACCGGCTGCCGTTGGAACTCCCGGTACCGGAAGCACCGGCACCGGGCAAAATCGTTGATGTCGGCCTTGTGGATGTTTTGACACCGGATGAACACGTAACCCGCTTGCGGAATGTGGCGGCTGAATTTTTTGCAGCCATGCCGTTGACCCCATCGGAACAGTCCCGGATTCAAACCGCGCTTCGACGGATTGTCTTTGTGGACGGGGGAATGGGCAATGTCCCCTATTTTACTGACAATTTTACCGACGACAGCGGCATAATTCACATCCCCGATACTTCAAAAAAATACTGGTCAGAAAATCTGCGTGAAGATAACGATGCAGGCTATGAAATTATTCCCCATGAACTGGGCCATTTTGCCCACCACAACCTGGTGGAACGCTTCAGTTACATTAACATGTGTTACAACAAGCTCTCCACCGGGCTGCACAGTACATGGAAAACCGAGCCGGGCCAATTACCGCTGAAACTGCCGTTTATTTCTTTCTCGGAAAATACGGCGGATTTCTTTGCACTTCTGTTCCGGCGTTTCTGGCTGAGCCGTCATCCGGAAATAAAAGATTCGGTATATTTTAAGCGAATCGGCTATCTTACAGAATTCGAAACAGATGAAAAAGCAATGAAGGTTGTCGGGAACATGGAACCCGGCTATATGATTGAGGGGGTACAGACCCGGTTTCTCCGGGTTTTCTACGGGAGGGCATGCCAAAATCAGCCCGGGGCGGTGTTCAGCGACTACCTGAATACCATGCTTCTTTATATGGACCGTCCGCAAGGCTGGCTGGGGAGTCTGGTTAATCGTCCCGCCCGGACAATCTATCAATGGATAGAAAGTAAAAATCGGATGCCGGGCACTTTCGGGCCGGCAGACCCTGTGGCACTGGCCGCAAGATACAGGTTGATTCCCGGCATGGCTCCGGCTCCGACTGCGGCCATGGGATACGGTGAAAAAACCGCCGCTTTGAAAATTAACGGAAAAGCGGTTGATTTCGGGCAGTTTCCGGTGGTTCCGGTTCCTTTCGGGAGCCGGCTCAATGTTACAGAGGGAATGATCAGCATTGATTTGTCCGATATGGATAACCGTCGTACCGTGGTGCTGAAAGCACCGGCGGAGATTATGCTGAAATCCCGAACCGAAATCACTGTTTTCCGGGGCCTGGCGGGGATAGATTTTCCAGCAGTACTGGCTGTCCCGGGGGGAAAGGTCACACCGTTGGGCACGGTGGTTCAGGTAATTGTAAACCGAAACGGAGTTACCGAAATCAGTACGCTGGAAGGAAAGGTGCAGGTTGTACCCAATGCCGGTTCGGTGAAACAGTTGAAAACGGGGGAGCTTCTGACGCTGGACAAAAACGGAATACTGACAGTTATTTCCCACTGTAATCCAGAAAAAAAGTTAAGGAATCTGTTGCCGGAAACCGCTTTGCTCCCGGTTCCGGTACAAAAGAATAGATCCGGAATATCTCCTGTCGAAAATTTACGCCACAGATTGTCTTCTTTCCCCTGGTGGGCATTGGTCGGAATTTTTTCCCTTGTTTTTCTTATTCTTACCACCATTGCCTGGCTGCTTCGCCGTTTGCTGGCGGCACTGATTATTTCTCCTTTCGCTGCAGCAGGCGTACTGGCAATGGGACAGCTGATTCTGAAACCGGCGGGAAATGAAAACTTATCTTTCGGCAGTCTTTTCGTTTCGCCCTGGACAGCATGGAACACAAGTGGCGATTGGCTCCCCGCTGCCGCATGGCTGTTGGGCGGCCTCATTGCGGGGTTTATTGTACGGGGATATTTCAGAGGGCTTATTGCCGGATTGCTGGTGCCGTTGCTGCCCTGGATTCTTTTTTCCTTTCCCGCCAATGCAGAAATACCGGCAACCATACAGACTGCACTTTCCCTGGGAGAGCAAATGCTGCGGCAGGTACAGCTTAACTTTCCGATTTTACTTGCTGTAACCGGATTGGGCGGGGGAATCGGCGGGCTGCTGCTGCCGAAAAAGAAACAGATGAACAGCAAAACACATTCCTCCCGCCATGTCCGCCGTGATTACAATGACCCTGATGATGCCCGGGATAACGGATATGGCCATAGCGTTGACGACAATAATTTCTTTGATCAGGAGACCGGAGATGACGGCGATGATGAATAGCATTCCCGAAACAAAATTTTTTTTCTCGATGAAATGAAAGCGGGAAAATGAAAAACAAGGAGGTAAGGATGCAGGTCAGAAGAATGGGGCTTTGTCGGTTATTTTTTAAGATATTCATCTGTTTAATTTTACTGCTGCCGGCAGCCGTGTCTGTTCCGGTTCTGGGGGCGAACGGATGGAAAAGCGCCCGGGTGGTACCGGGGGCACAGGTTCTTGCAAGCGGCCGTATCAAATTTGAGACATGTTTTACCGCCCGGAATTCCGGTGCGGCTCCGTGGTTCCGCTGTTCGGACCGTCAACGGCGCTCCCCTCTGCGCTGGGGCACAGTCTGGCCCGCAGTTCACAGAGACATTGACTTTCAATTGAATGAACCCGGATTTGTGTATCTCCTCTTTACAACCCGTGTAAATAAAAGCTGGCGCTATGATGGTGCCGCTGCCGTAATATCCAAAATGGAAAAGAATGGAAAATGGAATAATGTCTGGTTCGGGCCGGGTCTCCGTTACGCCCTGTTCCGGAACGGAAAACTGGTCAGCACCGGGCCGTACGTAAACCGGACCGGGCCACCGGCTCTTCGGTACCGAATCCGTAAAGACGGCAGAATTCAGTTCTGGGAAGGAATTCCGAAATTCGGCACAGGCCGGTACCGGCTGACCGTAACCGAAGCCATGTTCCACAATTCAAATACAGCGGAAAAGACGTATTTCCCCTGCCGGGTGGAATATAAACTGCTGTTTGTGCCTGAAAAAGTACATCCCGGTACAGTCGCGGCTCCGCCGCTGTCCCCGGGGCGAATATCCGGCAGTTTGCCCTGCACCTGGGTGGTCAACAACACAGGCAGAGTATACCGGTTAACAAAAAACTACGGCTGGCAGTACATTCCCGGCAGAAAGGCAAGGGATGTTGGCGTCGGGGCAGACGGATCGGTGTGGATTGTGGGGACCAATCCGGTTTACGGCGGATATGATATTTACCGGTGGATAAAAAACCGCTTTGTCCGGATAGACGGCGGTGCGGTCCGGCTGGATGTCGGGCCCCGGGGGGCGCCCTGGGTTGTCAATAAGATGCATGACATTTACCGCTGGAACAGACGCTGGGAACGGATGCCGGGAAAAGCTGTGGACGTTGGCATCGGGGCAGACGGTTCTGTTTTTGTGCTGGGTACCCGAAAAATCCCCGGCGGGTATGAAATTTATAAATGGAACGGTTCCAATTGGAAGCGGATTCCCGGCGCCGCGGTTCGAATTGATGTGGATGATGCCGGAAATCCGTGGGTCGTAAACGATGCGGGCGGTATTTACAAATGGAGCGGTAGCGGATGGCGCATGCTTCCGGGCCGGGGCACAGACATCACCGCCGGCGGCGAAAGCCGGTGGGTACTCGGGACCGATTCGGTACCCGGCGGGCATGGAATTTACAAATGGAATTCCAGAAAACGGAATTGGGATCGCATTCCCGGCGGCGCTGTGGCCATTTCCACCGGCGGCCGGGCAGCCGGAACAAAACCAATGCCTGCCGCCCATATCGCACGCCTGAATCTGAAAACCGGCAAATACAACGTTAAAGTTTATATTGACAACACTCTTTATACCTCCGTCTGGACCCTGCGGATAAGAAAAGGGAAAATCACCGGCATGTCAAGCTGGTCCTGCTGTCCAAGGCCCCGAACCGACGCAATGAGAGGAAAAATTGCAGAAAACCGCGTTGTAATTCGGCGGGACTGCTCCGGGCAGGGCTGGAACGGCGGCTGTGTTCAGATCTACACGGGGAAAATAAAGGGAAATCGTATTGAAGGTACCGCCACCGGAACCGGCCTTCGGGGGCATAAGACTACCTGGGTTCTTGATTTGAAAAGCCGTGTGCCGATCTTTAATCTGAGAAGGCGGTAACACAAGCTGAAAAAACAGTAACAGAAGCGGGAGTTCCCGCTTCTGTTACTGTTGCGAAAATCTTTTTGCAGAAAAGATAATGCCGGGCAGTGAATAGCGGGGAATACTGTCACAGGAAAAAGGATTGCCGGTGAGAATCGTGTCGGCAGCCAGAAGGCCGCTTTCAACTGCAGGGCCGATACCTTCGCCCATATCCAGGGTGGCCAGGCCGGCAGCATCTCCGGTAATCAGTGCGCGGCCTTTTTGAACCGGACCGGTCTGCCGGAGATAATAACTGTATGCGCCGGGAACCGGCGGCGGCGTTTTCAACAGCTTCTTTTTTACAAGGAAACCGGTAAACTGGTCCCATAATGCACGGACATCCAGCCCTTTTTCTTTTCTGCCACTGCCGCATGTTTCCCGCCGATACCGATGTTCAACCAACCGTCATCCTTGGGGACAAACCAGGCATAACCGGGGAGCCCTCCCTGAAAAAACCAGAGATGGCACTTTTTTGTCCGGTATTCTGTTTGAAATTCAAGTTCCATGGAAACAATTTGTTTCTTTCTTTCACGGGGACGTAATTTTCTGAAAAAAGTACGGTACACCGGGCAGTTTGTCCCCCCCGCACCCACCAGCCATTTGCAGCGGAACATACTGTCAATAATGAACGTATCTTCCTTCTGCTCAATGCGGTGAACCCAGTGCCGGTGCACCGGCACACCGGCCCTTTTCAGCAGCCAGTGGTCAAATTCGATTCTCCGGATGGAAAATTGACGGGTCAAAACAGGAAGCGGAATGCCGTAAACATGGAAATGCAGGGCATTGAATGTTTTGATGCCGCCGGGATAGTCCCCCGCCGTAATTCCCAGTTTTCTCAAAACCCGCGGAGTAATCCAGCCGGCGCAGAGTTTCAGGCGGGGAAAATCCGTTTTGTCCAGAATAATAGAATTCACGCCCGCCTGTTTCAGTTTCCATCCCGCGGCACAACCGGCGGGGCCGCCGCCGACAATGACAGCGTCAGTGGAAATCACGGTTCGGCCCCTTACCCGAACCGGCAGTTCGGCTGTCTCCGTCCGGGACGTGTCATAACAAGCTGCCATAATTGTGTGCTCCGGGAACGGAAACCCCCGGCACAGCTCAACAGATAGTACCGCCACATCCGGTAAAATCTCTCGTCATAACGGGATTTTAATTCAGGCCATGCTTTCTCAAAATTTTCATACCATGCCATCAGGGTTCTGTCATAATCGGGGCCGAAGTTGTGCAGGTCTTCCAGAATAAAGAGCCCTTCCATTGCTTTCGACAGCTGCGCCACGGAAGGCAGCATTCCGTTGGGGAAAATGTATTTTGTTGTCCAGGCGTTGGCAGTGGTGGTACTGACATTTCCCCCGATGGTGTGAATAAACGCAATTCCGTCTTTTTTCAGTGTCCGGTTTACAACTTCCATGTATGTCCGGTAATTTTTGTATCCCACATGTTCCATAATCCCAATGGAAACCACCCGGTCGTATTCTCCCGACACGCTGCGGTAATCTTTCAGCAGCAGTTCCACCGGCAGCCCCTTCCATAATTCCCGGCCCAGTTCCACCTGACGTTTTGAAACCGTTACCCCTGTTACATGGACGCCGTACTTTTCCGCCGCATATCCGGCAAAAGAGCCAAACCCGCATCCCAGTTCCAACACCTTCATTCCCGGTTCCAGCTCGATTTTCCGGCACACCAGATCCAGTTTGGCCTCCTGGGCCTCGTCCAGGGTTTCCGCGTTTTTCCAGTATGCGCAGGTATAATTCATCCGCTTATCCAGCATGGCCCGGTAAAGCTCATTTCCGACATCGTAGTGCTGTTCCCCCACCTGGTAGGCACGGGAAATCTTCTGCAGGTTGAAAAACTTTGATTTGAATACATGCCAGAGAAGTTTCCAGTTTCCTTTCACTTCTTTTTCCAGGTTTGCGAGCATTACCCTGCTGATAAATTCGTCCAGTGCCTCGCAGTCCCACCACCCGTCCATATAAGCTTCACCCAGCCCCAGTGCGCCTTCCGCCAGCACCCGCCGGTAGAGGCGCGAATCATGGACCCGGATATCAAAGGGGCGGTTTCCGTCCACAGACACCCCGGCCTGTGCCAACATGTCACGCACGAAGGATTCCGACTTATCCGATGTCATAATCTGCCTCCTGTAAAAAACTATACCTTCTTTTTTTTTCATTGGCAAGGAGTCTGCGGCAGGCTGGAAATTCAATGCCCGCGAGCGACGGGTTCGGGATTCCGATTTGAATGAGAAAAAACTCTTTACCAATTAAAATGAAGGATTATAATTTATCTCGGTGTTGTGATTTCCGGCTGAAAATGGAAATCACAGGGGAGATGAAAACCGGCCGGGGCAATTCGGTTTTCGGAAACCAAGTGTTCAGTGCTGCGCCAAAGACGCAACCGAACCGGAATTTGTGGAAAAAGGAGTTGCACATGATCCACATTGAACACCTCACCAAACGCTACGGGGAAACCGTGGCAGTAAACGATGTCAGCCTCGACATCGAAAAAGGAGAAGTCCTGGGGCTTCTCGGCCCCAACGGAGCGGGGAAAACCACCACGCTCCGCATTCTCACCGGCTACCTGCCGCCAACGGGCGGAACCGTCCGGGTGGGCGACAGGGACATTCGCACCGACACATTGTCCATAAAAGAACAGATAGGATATCTGCCTGAATCCGCACCGCTTTACCAGAACATGCTGGTTTATGATTATCTGATGGATGTGGCGGCAATCCGCGGAATCGCCCCGGAAAACCGGATGGCACGGGTTCGGGAACTGGCAAAGACCTGCGCCCTGGAAAAAGTAATGCACAAAGCGATTCACGAACTGTCAAAAGGTTACCGCCAGCGGGTGGGCCTTGCCCACGCCATGATGAGCGACCCGGAAATCCTGGTACTGGATGAACCCACTTCCGGACTGGATCCCAATCAGATTATTGAAATCCGGGAAATTATCAAAGCAGTGGGAAAAGAAAAAACCGTTATTTTTTCTACCCACATCCTCAGTGAAGCGGAAGCGACCTGCGACCGCATTGTCATCATCCACAAGGGGAAAATCGTGGCGGACGGTGCCACCGAAGAGCTGAAACAGCAGGCTTCCGGACGCTATACCCTCTCAATTAAGCTTACCGGAGCCGACACTGCAGCCTGTACAGCGCTTTTCAGCCCTGTTATCGGAGTCAACGAGGTCAAAACAGGCGCCCCGGAAGACGGACAGGTATCCCTGATGCTGTCCTGTGACGCAGATACCGATGTCCGTCCCGATGTGTACCGGATTATCCGGGACAACGACTGGGGCCTGCTGGAATTTCACCGGGAATCCCGCAGCCTGGAAACGGTTTTCCGTGAACTGACAAAGGAGAACTGACATGACAGCAAAACGAATTTATCCGATTTTCAAACGGGAATTTGGCGCTTACTTCGTTTCTCCCGTTGCATATATCGTCATTTCCATTTTTCTGATTCTCGCAGGCTGGTTCTTCTTCTCCACCTTCTTTCTCTACAACCAGGCGGAGCTCCGGAACTTTTTTGCCCTGCTGCCTCTTTTGTTCGCCTTCATTATCCCTGCCATTACCATGGGGCTGGTGGCGGATGAACTCAATGTCGGTACCTACGAAACCCTGTTAACCCTGCCGGTTTCGATACGTGATGTGGTGGTGGGGAAATTCCTTGCGGCATTGGCCTTTTCAGCGGTAATGCTGGCACCGACTCTGGTTTACGCAGTCTCCATCTCCTTTCTCGGAGAACTGGACTGGGGGCCGGTTATCGGAGGATTTATCGGAGCATTATTTCTTGCAGGCGCATTTGCCGCCATCGGCATCTTCGCCTCATCCCTGACCAAAAACCAGATTATTGCTTTCATTATCGGAACCGCCATCTGTTTCATACTGACCCTCATCGGCAAAATGCTGTTCTTTCTTCCGGATTCCATGCTGGGATTCTTCCAGTACATCAGCGCAGACCGCCATTTTCAGAACATTGCCAAAGGGGTACTGGATTCCCGGGACTTTCTCTACTTCATCAGTGTCATATTCCTGTCACTGTACCTCGCCGCGTTGAGCATGCGGGAAAAATTCTGAGGAGGGCGAGATGAACAGATTTGGAAAATACGGAAAATTTCTGGCCTACCTGGTGCTGGTTGTACTCATCAACCTGGCAGGCATTACCTTATTCTTCAGGATTGACCTGACAAAACACCATGTCTACTCTCTTTCAAAAGAAAGCCGGAACGTGGTAAAAACCCTGAAAGAACCCTTAACCATCAAAGTCTTTTTTACCAAAAACCTGCCGGCGCCCTACAACGGAATCGAACGCTACCTCCATGATATGCTGGATGAATATGCCGAAGCGGGAAACCGGTACTTCAACTACAAATTTTACAACGTCAGCACAAAAGAAGGGGAAGCCACACCTGAATCCCGCGCCAACCAGAAACTGGCGGAAAACTACGGCATCACCCCGGTACAGGTACGGAACATCGAACAGGACCAGGTAAAATTTCAGAAAGCATTCATGGGAATGGTATTTATACACGGAGACATGGTAGATAAAATTCCGGCCATTACCAGCACCAACGGGCTGGAATACAAAATTACCAGCACCATCCGAAAAATGAACAACAAAATCAGCACCTTCCTCAGATTGAAAGGGGATGTCCGGATAAAACTCTTTCTCTCCTCATCATTGAACCGGGTTGCCGCCGCCATGCGAATGAAAGGACTGTCTGAGATTCCGGAAAAGCTGAAAAAAGTAGTGGAAAATCTCAACGGAAAATACTACGGCAAACTGAAATTTGTTTCCCTGGATCCGTCAACCGATGCCAAAGCCGCAGCGGAAGCCAAAGCCCACAACCTCCTGACATTGAAATGGCGGGAATTCCGGAACCCCCGTACCGGAGAGCAGGAACCGGCCGGGAGCGGAACCGCAGGAATCCTTGTTCAATACAAAGACAAAGCTCAGGAAATTCCGCTGATTCTGGTTGAACAGATTCCCCTGATCGGAACCCAGTACCGTTTGGAAGACGTTTCCAAGCTGGGAGACACCATCTCCGGTGTGGTGGATTCCGTAGTGGACATCAATGAAAAAATCGGTTACCTCACTGACCACGGAACCATCCCTCTCAGCAGCTTTGCAGCCGCTATGGGCCAGCAGTCGAAACCGGCGCTGGAAAATCTGCAGAAAATGTTATCCGAAACCTACTCCATCAGCCGGGTTCGGTTGAAAGACAAAGGAATCCCGGACGACATCAACTGCCTCATCATTGCCGGCCCCACCGAACCTTTCAGCAAATATGAACTGTTCGAAATTGACCAGTTTCTGATGAAAGGCAAATCACTGGCACTGTTCCTGGACCCCTTCCATGAGCTTAAAATGCAGCAGAACCAGTATCAGTTCAACCGTCAGGGCCCGGTTTACATTCCCAACCGTACCGGATTGGAAAAACTTCTGGCACACTATGGACTTTCGGTTCAGGACGCCCTTGTTCTGGATAAAAAGTGCTATAAACAGAAACTTCCCCAGATCTATGGCGGCGGCGAAAAACCCATTTATTTCGCCCCCATCATCCAGACCGCCGGCATAAACGAAAAACTGCCGTACATGGAAAACATCAAAGAGCTGGTCACCATCAAAGCCGCTCCCGTTGAGCTGAAAAAAGATACCCTGAAAGACAACAAACTGACAGCAGACATAATCTTTTCCAGTTCTCCTGAATCCTGGCTCATGAAAGGCCAAATCAATCTGAATCCCATGTTTATTCACCCTCCGGTTGAAAAGGGTCAAATGAAATCCTATCCGCTGGCGGTCATGGTATCCGGAAAATTCCCCAGCTACTTCGCTGGGAAACCGGCACCGGTAAAACCGGCAAAAGCAGGAAAAACAACAGCTGACAAAAAAACCAAAAACAAAAAAGCGAAGAAAAAAACAGAAAACCCCGCCGGAAACATCAGTGAAAGCGGAACCGTAATCAGCACCGGCGCACCGGGAAAACTCCTTCTTATCGGCACCTCGGAAATTCTCAAAGACAACGTAATAGACAAAGAAGGAAATTCTCCCAACGCCACCTTTGCCATGAATGTCATTGACGCCCTGAATAACCGTGTGGAAACCGCCAAACTCCGGTCGAAAGTCCAGCAGTTCAACCCGCTGAAAGAAACCAGCGCGGCGGTAAAAACCACTGTAAAAGTGTTGAACATTGCCGGACTGCCCATCCTTGTCATCCTGTTCGGTTTTCTGGTACTCTGGCGCAGGTCAGTCCGGAAGCGGCGCATTCAGTGGATGTTCAACAGCGGAAAGAAGGAGTAACGCCATGAAAAAAGAAACCATTCTTCTCATCGTGGCCATTGTGGCACTGGGGCTTTACCTCGGCCTCCGGAACAGAAACCGGACCCACTACACACTGCCCCACTTCGATAAACTGAAAGTGGAGAAAATTGACCGGATTGTCATCAAGCGGAAAAACGAAAGCCTTACCATCAAACACCATGATGACCGCTGGCTCATTGAACCCCAGGGATTCAAAGCCGATGAAAACCGGTTGAAAAAAATGGCCTCCGCCATGTCCGGCCTGAAATTAACCGCACTTGCAGCGGAATCCGGGGAAACCACGCGGTACAACCTGGATCCGGATCATGCCATCCGGGTCACCCTCTATGCGGGGGATAAAAAAGTCAGGGATATCAGTATCGGGAAAATCGCCAGTACCTACCACCACACTTATATCAGCCTGCCGGGGAAAAAGGACGTTTACCTCGCAGCTGGAAATCTGCGCAGGGAGTTTGACATCAGTGTGGACAAACTTCGGGACAAAATCGTCTTAAAAGTGGATAAAAACGCTGTGACCGGAATTGAACTGCATCCGAAAACCGGAAAACCCATTATCCTCACCAAAGAAACCACCCCGGTATCTGTAACGCCGAACCCAAAAGGCAAAACAACGGCATCCCCGGCCAAAAAACCCAAAGGTCCAAAATGGAAAACTCCGGACGGACGGACGGCATTGGACGGACAGGTGGAACAGATTCTCACCGCCTGCACCCTCAACTGTGACAGCTTTCTGCCCAAAGCACAGCTGAAAACCCTGAAAGATCCGATTTTCACCCTCATATTCAAGGGAACGGAACCTGCCACCCTGAAAATCTACAAACAGAACAAAGACGGCAAATATCCGGCGGTATCCAGCAAATGCGACTTCCCTTTTCTCCTTTCCACCTGGAAAGTGGACCGGGTGAAGAAAAGTGCGGGAGAAATCCTTGAAAAACGCAAACCAAAAACCAAAAACACCATAAAACTGAAACACACAAAAATCAGGCCGATGGCCTGAATATCCGCAAGAGGGGGGCAAAACACCCCCCTTTTTTCTTACCAAACCCGTATTCTTCACTTTTATTCAGGGGAAAATGCATTTCCGTGTTGACAGCATCTGTGCCGGGAGTACAATCGGCCCATAAGAAAACCATTTATCATGGTTATGAATTTTGTATTTTATTAACAAGCAGAAGCGGGAGAAGGACAATGGGAATTTTTCAAAATCTGTTCGGGAAAAAGAAGGTGGAAAAGAAACCGGTAACATCTGTAAAGAACCCGGATTTGATAGAGTTACATGATGAATTCGGAAAGGCTTTTTACATTCCCCGAAATACATGGAAAGAAAAAGTCCTTGGATATAACCTGGAAAAAGCAAAGAACAACCCGGATGAATTATATAGTATGCTTGTCACCGCTGTGCAGGACGGGTTTGCCGGCGAAGTGGTGTCACACGCGGAACAATTGTATGCAATTGACCCTTTACCCGACCGCGGCACTACAATGCTTGGGATTGTGTACATGAAAGCGGGGCGTCTGGATGACGCGGAACGTGTGTTTCAAACCTACATTTCCCGACACGGTGAAGATGGTATCATCTTGACAAATCTCGCAAAAGTTTACAGTGAACAAGGAAAAGATTCCCTGGCAGAGGCGACTCTGTGGCACGCATTAGAACTGAATCCCAACCAGGAGAACGGATTCATGTGGTTTGTTGCCATGCACCATGAGCGAGGTGGAGATGCTGCTGCACAGGAGTGCTACCGGAAAATTGCCAAACTGCCGGGGAGCTGGCGGGTACTGCTCTGGCAAGCTCAGTCTTTCCTTCGGAACCGGGACAGGACAGCTGCTGAAAAACTGTATCTCGAAGCTATCCGCCGGGCGGGGCAACCGATACCGTCGGATCTGTTGATGCAGATGAGTGGAGACCTTGGACAAAACGGTTATCTTAATGAACTCATCCGTCTTGTGGCACCTCATTATGATTCAAAAGTCCATGGGCTTCAAGTGGGAAACAATCTGATTAAAGCCTATCTGGACCTTGGACAACCCGGGCAGGCACATTCCATATTGGACGAACTGTATACACACAACCGCCCGGACTGGCGGCCGACACTTGATTACTGGGAAAAGGAACTGGCAAAAGCTCATGTTGCAGAAAAGGCTGCCGACCGGGTTCCCGGTTCGCAGTCCATGGGAATTCTCACAATTGAAGGCCCGCTCTGGGGACGTGACAATTCACCTTTTGCTGCGTTTTTCCCTGAGAAAACCGGAAAATCAAAGCGGGTGGCTATTATCGGCAGCACAGCACTGCTCCGGGAACAACCGAAAAAGCTGGAGTTGCAGCTCAGCAATGCTCCCGGAAGACTGAGCCGTTCTGTACCCCTGCTGCTTTCCGAGCACATTCATCTAACAACCGAAGCCAGTGGCACGGCACTGATTGCCTTTATGGGCGAACAGGCATTTGCTCTTTTCGGAACGCCTTTTGAAGACAATGATGTGGTTCAGTTGATGGGGCGGTTGAACCCTGTTCCGGATATGGCAATTGCTGTTACCGTGGATACAAGGGAGTCGAAATGGAGAATTGCCCTTCGACTCATTAAAGTGGCTGACGGCACATGCCTTGGGACATCGGGAGTAAAAGTGAACCCGGACAATCCCGGCCCTGCTGTCCGGGATCTGCTGGAAAACACCCATCGTTTACTGGAAGAAAAAGCCGGGATACCGAGAATAACACCGCCATCCTGGTATAAACTTCCCATTGGCAAACCGGCATCGGAATACCTTCTGCGCTTGGAACAACAATTGGCTGTTATTGGCCCAAAAGGGCAGGGACTGTACGGTGAACATGAAATCCTGGACGGAATTTTGCAACTGTGTATCAGTCAACCGGGAAACAAAACAATAAAAATGATGCTTGTGCAAACCTTTCGTCAAATGAAAAAGATTCGGCCCGGAATCATTTCCGAATACCGGCAAAAATTAGACCGCCTTTTAACAATGAACACAAAACCGGATGTCATCGAAGAACAGTTTGTTAAAAGCATCCGTGAACTTTTTTGACTGATGTCAGCCCGGAGAGGAGAAAATGAATAGCTTGAGCCGGCATCTCAAACCCATTGTTAAGCTTGAATTAAAACTTGGAAATACTGTCTCTAGGATTGATGAACCGGGGGGAACTGATTGTCCGATGGCGGTGGTTTTCAGCCGTCCTCTGCATTTTTATGAGATAAGAAAAGAGCTGGTTTTGAGCAAAGTCATCGAAAAGTGGGAAAACAGAGATGCTCATTATGACCTTGAAGCCGGATTCGCGTGCAGAGAAACAGGGCATATCGTAGCCGGTCCTTTCAGATGGTAACCGGAAGGAAAACGTCTCAATCGAATAAAACAATTTATAGATGAACACAACTAAAGAACGTCTTTCGGAGGGCCCGAAAGTGGAACCACTCTATTTTTTTCTTAAGGAAATACTTGTGTCAATGGATTGAAGCGGCTGGTACAATGAATAAAAGACATATTCAATATGTAATGAACTTGGACATCCAATAAGGAGAGGGATAATGGCGGATACATACGCAGGTTACATATCTGAAGAGCGCAAAAAACATTTTACAATTCTGGTGGGGGTTCTGGGGGCAGTTTTTCTGATTATGCAATTTGTGGCTCCTCTTGTCATTATGTTCAGCATGATGTCAAACTTCATGACCAGCACAGTTAATATGAAAGATTTTCGAATTGACCGTGCTGTTTATTGGCATGGCAGCATGTGGTACACAGAACATGCCATCGGTATCGGTTCCCAAAAGGAACAACCTTCCACCCTGATTCAGTGGCCTGTTCAAGATAAAGCAAAACCAAAATCGGTGGGCACCATCCCGTTGAAAGGTGCATATCTGCTTGCGTCTACTGACGGAATCTGGATAATTTCGGAAAATCACGTTGGATTGTGGACCGAGGCCGGGTATAAGGAAAAGCAGCAGGGAACCAATCTTGGTGTGATTTCCAATCCGTTTTTTATGGATGGTATTCCGGCTGTTCTTGCCAACCGGCCGGAAGGATGGGTACTCATGGAATTTGTGAACAATACATGGCAAAGGCAGGATGAAATTGTAATCCCGTATCCGAAACAAAAGGCTGTTGCTGAACCGGAACTTCGGGTAGTCGTTTTATTCGGCCGTCCTGACATTTACATGAAATACGGAAACTCATTATATTTAAGTACCCTGCCATTGAATTCCAACGAAAAGAAAGTACATTGGATTATTCTGGGAAAAATTCATGGCCCATGGAGTGTGGTTTCCGACGGGGAAAAGGTGTATCTTGCAGAAAATCGGAAAATAATGCTTCTACCCGGAGGGGCCTGGAAGAAACCGATAAAATTGAATACCGCAACGTTAAGAGTGTGCCTCTCGTTGACAGACCGGAAAAATCTGGTTGCGTTGACAGAAACAACATTCAATACCCTTCGAATGGCTGTTTTCCATGGACAGAAGAAAATAATCGATTTGAAAACAGCAGGGGACGGGCCCATTCCAGAGCACTTTATGTCCATCGCGCTTATTCCCCAAATTGTCGGCTATGCCATGCCGTTCCTGTTGGCTTTCATTTTATCTCTTCTGATGCGCCGGGATCGCGTGATTCGGTACGAAAAAGACGGAACATCGTATGAATTTGCTTCTATTATTCGCCGGGGCGTTTCCATGCTGGTAGATGTGGTAATTCTCGCTTTTCCCATGCTGCTGGGGAGTATTTTACTGTTTTCCAGTGATTTTGAGAAGTTGGCGGAAGGAAAAACACATATCCCTGTTGTGTTCGGTTTATTTTTTGTTGGATTTATCTGGGCCTTCGTCTGCTTTTTGATTTTCAGTTTCATGGAAGGCCGCAAAGGCATCACTCCCGGAAAATGGTTGACCGGTATCCGGGTATTGGGCACAGATCTGAAACCGTGCGGTTTCGGGCGCGCCATCGTGCGAAACCTTCTGAAAGTGGTGGACGGATTCTTTTCCTTCCTTGTGGGAGTGCTGGTGGTGGCATTTACGGAAAACTGGCAACGGGTTGGTGATATGGCCGCGAGAACCATTGTAATACGCAAAAACACCCGGAAAGAGAAACAATTTAACGCAACAGGGAGTTAAACTATCATTTTTTTCTTACCAGTTAACCGTATCTTCCGGACGCCGGTCGGGAAAAAACAACTGTTCGGCGGTGGATTCTGAAATTTGTTTTAAATCAATATCCGCAAAAACAATCTCATCTGTTCCGGTCCCGGCACGGACAAGTACCTGCCCGTCCGGGCCACAGACAAAAGATTCACCGGCAAACTCAACACCGGATTCCTTTCCTGTCCGGTTGCAGAGCGCGGTGAAATAACCGTTCTGGAATGCCGCCACCCGCATTTCGGCCTCATACAATCCCTCCGGCCATTCTCCCACCGCCCCGGCCTGGGGAGTGACCACCAGCTCGGCACCGTTCAGCTTTAACGCCCGCATATACTCCGGATAATGACGATCATAGCAGATTGCGATTCCGATTCGGCCCGCCGCCGTATCAAAAACCGGGGCACCGAGATTTCCCTGCGTATAGTAGTGCTGCTCATGGAAGCCCTCATAATCCGGCACATGGGCCATCCGTGTCTTTCCGGCCAGAGTGCCGTCGGCGTCAATCACCGGGGAACAATCGTAAGCCTTGCCGTCGTCCAATTCAAAAAGGTTTAAAACCACAACAACGCCCAACTCTTCTGCCTTTGCCATAAACATCTCCGTCACCGGCCCCGGAACCGGTTCCGCCAGCTTTTGAACATCGCCCGCGGGCAGCACTTGCGGATAAAACGGTTCAAACGCCAGCTCCGCGTAACAAACCAGCTTTGCCCCGGCCGCTGCCGCTTCTTCCATTGCCGCCAGCCCCCGTTTCAAATTTTCTCCTTTGTCTACTGTGGCATGCTGCTGTACCAATGCAATCTTCATCATCCCCTCCATAGCGATAAATGTGATTTTATCCTGTTCCACCTTATCACATCCCGGGCCGTATAAGCCAAACGCCCCCTGCTGAGAAAATTCCGGGAACACAATTACAAATCTTTTCCCCCCGTTTGTTTTCTATTAATTCCATAATTACCTACTTGTATTTTGGAAATCAAGGTTTCGGCTTTTCCCCTTCATTCACACTTCCTGTTCGTAAAATACAACTTGTTTTCGTGGAAATTATCATATCTTCTGATGCAAAGAATCACCAGTGGGAAATATAGCTGATTATTCGATTAGAAATATTTTCTTTAACAGAATTTAGCAATCTGTCCCCGGAATTTCTGAACTCTGGCACTCTCATTCGGTTTGGTACAGTTTGGGGAGGAAAGGTGCTTTATCTGTAATTCCATTCAGACATTAACAAACAAATGATTTGCCTGCCCACAAGTCCCGCTTTCCTGCGGGGGAAGCCGGCAATCCGGCGTTTTCAGGGAAAAGTTATTTTATTTTGTTATGCTCATTGCCATTTGTACCACTTGTGTTACCCTTCCTCATCTCCTTCGCCGAAATAAAAATAATCCGCACAGGATTTGGAACAAAACTGGCGTCCGCCGAAAGAATATCCGCAATTGGGGCAAAAAATCGTAAAACACATGGGGCATTTCTGCAGCATAGTCGTCTCTTCTTCGGTAATACCGCAGAATTTACACCTCAACAGGTCTTTATGTTCGTGAAAACGGTGGCGGTCAGGCATGGTCGGAGGCATCCATCGGCATTTGAATGGTAAATACCGTTCCCACATTCCGGGTTGAATTTACCAGTATTCTACCCCCGTGGCGTTCCACCGCCAGTTTGCAGAATGTCAAGCCGATTCCGGTATCCATCCGGTTTTTTCGTTTTTCCGGGTTCAGCTGAATAAAGGCCTGAAATATTTTTTCAAGGTCGGTTTCTTCCATTCCCTCTCCATTGTCAATAATCCGGATTTCAAACTGCTCCTTTTCTTTGTCCATGGAAAGGGAAATTTCCACCCGGCCTTTTCCCTCTTTCGTATGCCGCAGGGAATTGGAAATAATATTTTCCAGTACCCGCTTCAGTACATCCCGGTCCACCACTGCCAGATCAAAACTCTCCGGAGGGTAAAACAGAATCTCTTTTTTCTCCAATTGAAGGCGAACCTGAAATTCCCGTTTTGTTTCTTCCACCAGAAGAGGGATATCCACCGGTTCCGGCTCCAATGTCAGGCCACCGCCGCCGTATTTGGAAACATCCAGCGCATTCAGCACCATTGCAAATACCCGGTTAATGGAGTCCAGCGCGTTGGCAATGTATTTTTTTTGTTCAAAAACACCGAGCATACCGGCCATCTCCGGGTCCTGAAGCAGTTCCAGTGAACTTTTGGATACCGATAAAGGATTCTTCATATCATGGATGAACATTTCCAGATATTCCTTGTGGCGCAAAGCAGCCTGCCGATAGGTTTCCTGCTTCCGGCGGGTCCAGACCAGCAGAAACAGCAACAGGATATTGACAAACAGGCTGATCAGCAACAACGTGTATTCCATGCCATTATTTAACGGGTTGTTCCCCTGATTGTCAAGAAAAACATTTTGAATTCTCAGCAGAGTGTTTCAATGGTTTTTTTTCAATCCGCCGCTTTTATCAAAAAAACCAATCCATCGGAAGAAATGCTTTCGGTTTGACAGCGGTTTTTTTTTGCGTTATAACCGTTACATTATTTGCTGAGCCTGTTGACTCAAACGGATCTTTTTTAATCACATGATTCTGTCCGAACGGACAAAAGGGAGGAGGAGCCCCCATGAGTATCGGCCTGATGGCAAGGTCTTTAATTGAATCGCCCACAATGCGGCTCAATGAAGAGGCGCGGAAGATGCGGGAACGCGGAGAACCGGTTATTCACCTTGGAATTGGCGAACCCAAGAGTCCGACGCCGGTGGACGCGATCCGAAGCGCGATGGCAAAGCTGTCGGATGCCAACATTCACTATACCCCAACCGACGGCACACCGGAACTGAAACAGGCCATCATCCGGTACATGGATGAAAATTACGGGCGCAAAGTGGCCCCGGACCAGGTCATTGCCTCCGGCGGTGCCAAGCAGTCGCTCAGCGTTATCCTTGCCACCATTCTCAACCCCCAGGATGAAGTCATTATCCCGGCACCCTACTGGGTCAGCTATCCGGAAATGGTAAAAATCGCCTACGGAGTTCCGGTGATTATTCATCCCGAAGACGGGCGGTTTCAACCGCAGTTTTCGGAAATTGCCGATGCGGTTACTTCCTATACCAAAGCCATTATCCTCAACAATCCGAACAATCCATCCGGTGCCATCTATCCTGAAGATTTTATCCGGGAAATGGTTGAATTCTGTGAGAAAAAAGGAATCTGGCTTATTATGGATGATATTTATCACAAACTGGTTTATGGCGGAAAAGCCTGTGTGCCCGCCACCCGGTTTACCACCCGGGATATTGATGATTCCAAAATTATTATCCTCAACGGAATTTCCAAACTTTATGCCATGACCGGTTTCCGTATCGGTTGGGTTGTGGGGCCGAGAAAACTGGTACGGACCATGATCAAAGTACAGGGCCACGGTTCGTCCTGCCCGCCTGCGATTTCTCAGGCTGCGGCTGCAGGGGCCCTCAACGGCATTCAGAGTACGGTGGAAAACCTCCGGCTTACCCTCCAGAATCTCCGGGATCTCATGGTACAGGAACTGGAAGGGTTCAATGGAATACGAATTTCAAAACCGGACGGCGCACTCTATTGCCTGGCGGATTTCAGGGCTTACAGCAAAAATTCAGAAGAACTGGCTCATTTCCTGCTGAAAAAAGTCATGGTGGTAACGGTTCCGGGAAGTGCCTTCGGAATGGAAGGTTATCTCCGCCTGTCCTTCTGTAAAAGCATCAAAGAGATTACCGAAGGAATTGCCCGTATCAAATGGGCGCTGGACACCACTTCTCCCAACGAAATCTATATCAACGACCGAAAACTGGTGAGGGACTGGCTATGATGGACTTCTTAAATATCAAAACACCGGCACAGAAAATTGCGGCAGACCGGGCCAGTGAGTTTAATCTGGAAAGCCTGGGATTGAAAAATGTCCGGAAAGCATACTGGAATCTCTCGTCCGCCGCTTTGTACGAAGAAGCGCTGTTCCGGCGCGAAGGGAATATCGCCCATATGGGACCTCTGATTGTCAATACCGGCAAACACACCGCCCGGGCTGCCAATGACAAATTCATTGTCCGGGAAACCGACAGCGAAGACCGGATATGGTGGGGCGAATACAACCGTCCGTTCAGTGAAGATAAATTCAATGATGTGTTAAATCGGCTTCAGGCATTTTTTCAGCAGCGGGATGTATTTGTACAGGACTGTTACGGCGGTGCCCACCCGGATTACAGGCTCCCTGTCCGGGTGGTGACGGAACTGGCCTGGCATTCTCTCTTTGCCCGGAACATGCTGATTTCGCCAAACGGTATGGATGAATACCGTCACTTTATTCCGGGATTTACCGTCATCTGCGCCCCATCGTTCCGGGGTGTGCCGGAAATGGATGGTACCCACAGTGGAACATTTATCCTGTTGAGCTTCAAACACCGGATTGCCCTCCTCGGCGGCACCGGTTACGGCGGAGAAATCAAAAAATCCGTTTTCAGTGTGCTGAATTACCTGCTGCCGTTACAGAATGTCATGACCATGCACTGTTCCGCCAACGTGGGGAAAAACGGTGATGTCGCATTGTTCTTCGGACTTTCCGGAACCGGAAAAACCACGCTGTCCGCCGACCCCCGCCGGCGCCTCATCGGGGATGATGAGCACGGCTGGTGCGATGACGGGGTATTTAATTTTGAAAATGGCTGCTATGCCAAAGTCATTAACCTTTCCGCCTCTGCCGAACCGGAAATTTACGCCTGCACCCGGCGTTTCGGCACCATTCTGGAAAACGTCGTTTTTGACCCGGTTTCCAGACGGCTGGATTTGGATGATGAAACCCTGACGGAAAACACCCGGGCTTCCTATCCCCTGAGCTACATTGACAACTCGGTTCCGGAAAAACGGGCGGGACATCCGAAAAACATTATTCTTCTGACCTGCGATGCCTCCGGTGTCATGCCGCCGATTGCCCGGCTGTCCCCGGACCAGGCGCTTTATCATTTTATCTCCGGCTATACCGCGAAAGTCAGCGGAACGGAACTGGACCTCGGCCTGGAACCGGAAATCACATTCAGTGCCTGCTTCGGCGCCCCTTTTATGGTGCATTCGCCCCATTTCTATGCTGATTTGCTGAAACGCAAAATCCTCCGCTACAATGTCCGCTGCTGGCTGGTCAACACCGGCTGGACCGGCGGCCCCTTCGGTGTGGGAAAACGGATCAGCATCCGGTATACCCGGGCGCTTCTGGACGCGGCGCTCTCCGGAAAACTGGATGGTGTTGAGTACAGAAAGGATGAAATGTTCGGTTTCGAAGTGCCGAAAACCTGCCCTGATGTTCCGGACAAAGTACTGACCCCGGAGGCAGCGTGGCACGATCCGGATGCCTATTGGCAGAAATACCGGCAACTTGCCGCGCTTTACATTGAAAACTTCAAAAAATTTCAAAACGGCGCGTCTCCGGAAGTGATTGCGTGCAATCCGAAAAAAATATAGCCGGAACATCCAAAAGAAGCCCGGTGCCGGGTTAGCGGAAAAACAAATTCAAAGAAAGACGGGGAACTTTTTTCCCCGCCTTTTTTTCCGTACAGCCGCGGCCACTCCCCCTCGCACCACTTCAATCTCCATGATATACTCTTTCCATGAAGAAGAAACTGCTACTCCACATCTGCTGCGCGCCGGATGCCTCATGGATACCTGAAAAACTGGAACAGAATTACGAGGTAACCTGTTTTTTCTACAATCCCAACATTTATCCGGAAGAGGAGCATGAAAAACGGGCAGATGAAATGCGCCGGCTGGCAGAAACAAAAGGATATCGGCTGGCAGTGCCTCCATTTGAACCGGAAAAATTTGACCGGCGCACCGCCACCCTTCGCCACCAGCCGGAAAAAGCGGGACGCTGCTCAATCTGCTACCGAATCCGGCTGGAAAAAACCGCCGCGTATGCGAAAGAAAACGGATTCGACCTGTTTGCCACCGTACTTACCGTCAGTCCGCACAAACGGGTGGAACGGGTAAACCGGATCGGAAAAGCTGTGGCGGAAAAATACGGGGTGGAATACCTGCCATCGGATTTCAAAAAGGATGACGGGTTCAAAAAATCCGTTGAAGAATCAAAAAAATACAAGCTGTACCGCCAGGATTACTGCGGCTGTGAATCGTCCCTCCGCTATCGGAAAATGTTCAAAGACGCGGAAACACAGGCATTTGTTCCGCTGGTTCCAGGAAAAAAGGTCGGCATCTATGATGTCCAGTCGTTCCGGCGCTGGCTTAAACGAAAGGGACTGAAAACAGGGTTTTTGTTTTTTGAAACACAACCCACCGCAGCGGTTTTCAAAGAAGCATATGAAGAAAGCATTTTTCTGGAACCGGTGAAAAATCTTGAGTGGCGAAAAAAAATTTTTACAAAAAAAGACAGAAAGATTAAAGAAATACCATTGCATTCCGTTTCCAACCGGGACATCTTTTCCGACCCCTTCTGACACAGCAGCATCAGCGGAACAGGCAATAACCATATTGTTTGTGATTTAAACTGTGGTCTGTTTTTTTATTCGGTTTCGCTCTTGTCTGTTTCTTTTCCCCGTTCCCGGCCGAACATATACGCCACCAGAACACCAAGGAGATAAAGAATCAGCATGGGAAGGGCAAACACGGTCTGGGTCACCGGATCCCCCGAAGGCGTAATCACTGCGGCAATGATAAAAATAATTACAATGGCATATTTAAACTTCTTCAGCAGCATCACATGATCCACCAGCCCCATCAATGCCAGAAACAGAATTATGATGGGTGTCTCGAACACCAGCCCCATTCCGAGAATAATGGTGGTGGTCAGAGAAATATATTTATCCATGGTCAAAACCGGTACAAGCCCCTGCGCTTCCTGAAGGAAGAACGAAATCATGTATTTTAATCCGATGGCATAACCGAAATACCCGCCGGCAAGGAAAAGTACTGTGGAAAAAAGGATAAAGGGAATGGCATATTTTTTTTCTTCTTTATACAGTGCCGGTGAAATAAACAGCCAGAGCTGATGCAGAACAAAGGGAGACGCCACAAAAATACCCACGTAAAAAGAAAGGCGCAGATAAGTAAAAAAGGGCTCGCTGAGGGTGTGAAAAGCAAAGACGTTGCTGTACTGTTTCGGTGCGATTTTCAAAAGCGGCAGTGCCAGTATATGGAACAGCTCCTTGTGAAAACCGTAGCAGGCAACAAAGCCGAGGAACAGAAAAAGGAGAGAATATATGAGGCGTTTCCGAAGATCAGCCAAATGGCCGAAGAAAGAGTTCAGTTCTTCACCCATCCGTGCTTTCCTCTGTATCCTCTTTTTCCATACTTTCCGGCTTGACAGAAACATCAATAACAGATTCTTCCAGCTTCCGTTTTGCCTGCCGTTCTTCGATTTCTTTCAGTTTTTCCTTACGCCGCCTTGCCACTTCGTCCGGAGGCAGAACCATATTGCGCATATTTCTCCGGACTTCGGCCGGGAGGTCCAGACTGGACTGGATATCATCAAGCCCGATTTCCCGCTGAATGGTTTCACTCAATTCATCTGTCGTTTTTTTCAAATCCCGGACAACTTTTCCGACAGTACGGGCAACTGACGGCAATTTGTCCGGGCCGAACACAATCAGCGCAATGACAAAAATCAACACCAGTTCACCGATACCCATCCCAAACATTCAGGACCTCCCGTGAGCAGGTGTACTATTTTGTTTCTTTATCTTCTTTTTTATCTGTTTGTTCAATCTCATCCGGTTCCTGCACGGCTTTCCGGAAATTCCGCAACGCTTTGCCCATTCCCTCCGCAAGCTGCGGCAGTTTTTTGCCGCCGAAAAGGAGGAGAAGCACAAGAAAAATGAGGAGAATTTCGCCGATTCCAAGGTTGCCCATTCAGCACCTCCCTTACATTCAATCCGAACTGATTGTAGCACACTCCCGGCAGAAGGTTGGTGCATGAATTTGTAAAACAATATAAGAAAAAACAGCTTTTTGTTTTTCCCGAATTACAGCCGGGTACCCGAAAAAAGTGCTTGATTTTCTGCTATACTCCGTGCCGAAGCAAGCTGTAAGCGGAGGAGTGAGATGAAAGCCAACAATCTTTCGATTTGTGTCCCACATGGCAAACAGGAATGCAGGCTGTGTCCCTATTGTGTATCCAGAATGACAGGAATGTATTGCGAAAACATAGACCTGATGCGGCAGAATATGCCGAAAGTGGCAACACTGGCCCGGGCCACAGGCGTCACCTCCGTCATGATTACCGGGAAAACAGAACCGATGGACTCAATTGAACTGTGGGGAGAACTGATTCATGTTTTCTCGGATTTTCCCATGGAAATTCAAACCAATTCCCGATGGTGGCACAATGGCTCCCACGGCATGGAGGAACTGCGTTTATTGAAAAAAATCGGGGTAAATATAGTTGCCATGTCAGCCGACGACCGAAGCGGTATAGATACCGTCTGCAGAATTTCAGCAATAGCGGAAAAAACCGGCCTGGTTGTTCGGGCAACACTGAATGTCAGCGACCGGCTGTTTTCCACCCCTTTGGTACGCACCGGAGATGTCGGGGAAATTATTGAGTTGTTGTCTTCCGGATTTGTGCGCCAATGCACTTTTCGAAAATTGTCTTACCCTTCTTCGGCAGCAGACACCCCGGAAGCCGAATGGATTCAAAACCACAACTGCGAAAGTCTGTTCGGACAGGTAATGGCGGCACAGAAAGATTATATTGAAAAACAGGGAGGCAGGCTGGTCCGCCGTCTGCCGGATTTGGGTGTGTCAATTTCGGATATCGGGCGCATGTCTATAGCAACTTCCGACTACTGTATCCAGGAAGCCCCCGCAGACGACAATATCCGAAGCCTGATTTTTGCCAATGACGGCCATGTTTACACTTCCTGGGATTCTTCCGGAACTCTCCTGATCTGACAAAGAACCGCTTTCAAGAAAAACTATCATGAGTTCCGGAGCAATAAATTATCGGGGCCGGCCACACAAAAAGGGGGAGGAAAACCTCCCCCCGGTTCAATCAGTTTAAACGCTTCCTTCCGAAAGGGAAAGAACCGGAATTATTGAACGCCACAGCGCTTTTTCAAATCCCGTTCGAAGCGCGGATTGATTTTTGCTTTCAGCTCCTTCGCTTTTTTGTATGCCTGCACCGCGTGGGGACAATCACCGCCGATAAAATAGCAGACTGCCAGATTAGAATAGGCATCTTTGAAATTCGGGTCTGTCTGAACAGCCGCAAGGTACTGTTCCTTTGCCTTGTCCATTTTCCGGGCCGCAAACAGTGCATTGCCGTATTTGAAATGAAAAAATGCCGGATATTTCATATTTTTATCTTTTTCCAGCTGTTTCTTGTAGTCCTTCAGCATATTTTTTACAGATTCATAGTGGGTTTCAACCGCTGTTGCATTAATACCTTCGTACTGCATGTCATGTTTGTCCAGTTCAAGGCGGAGATTTCCCTGCTGCCGTTCCAGTTCCCGGACATAATCTCTTTTTCTTTCCAGAATATAGGCTTTGTACACACTGAATTTGTCAAAACTGGTCTTGAACCAGTCCAGAGATGCTTTCAGATCTTTTTTCATAAAGGCCACGATGCCGAGATAGGCATAGGCCTGATAGTTCTGCTTCATCAATTTGGCAGCTTCTTTAAAATGTTTCTCCGCCGCTTTCAGCTTACCGGCATCCAATTCTTTTTTGCCTTTCTCAATCTCTCTCATCGAATTGGATTCGGCTTTGTTATACAATTCCGACATGGTCTGGGCTTTTGCCGGTACCGCGATTGAAACTGCCGTCATCGCAACCGCAGCCAAAAACAGTAAAAAAAATTTCCGCTTCATCTTAACCTCCGTTTAAAATTCCCATTTCCGGGCCGATTATGTGTACCCGTGAGAACAATGCAAGAAGCGTACCGCCCTCCTGATTTCAAAACAGGACAATTCTCTTGCGTTCATCCTGTTGTACGGTTCGTGTCAAAAATTGTTTGTTCGGGTTATCCGAAAAAATGAATTCCCGCAAATGCAACGGAAAAGTAGATCAAGAGCCCCATGATGTCGTTTGAGGAAGAGACAAAGGGGGTTGTGGACACTGCGGGGTCCAGTCCCAACCGCTTCAGAAAAAGGGGCAGCAGGGTCCCGTACGCGGAGGAAATACTGACAGCGATAAGCATCGCGATACCCACCGAACCGGAAAGTACCAGTTTCGGAATATTGCCGCCGGGATAGAGAACGTAGGTAAATCCAAAAGCAATCATGCCGAAAATCAATCCGATTATGAAGCCGATTCTAAACTGGTTCCACAACAGGGTGAGCCATTTATTTTCTTCAATCCGTTTCAATGCAAGTTCCCTGGCCATAATGGTGGTGCTTTGAACTCCGATATTCCCCGCCGTAGCGTTAATCATGGGCATGAATACAACAAAAAGAGCAAAATAGGCAAAATTCCCCTTGATGTAGTCCAGCATGGATGCCACCACAAAGGTACTGAGAAAGGCCGGCAGAAGCCAGGGAATCCTGATTTTAACAATTTTCCACGGATTCCCCCGATGAAGAATTTCTTCTTCGGAAGTACCGGCCATGCGGTAGAAGTCCTCTTCCGCCTCTTCCCGGATAATATCAATAACGTCGTCCACGGTAATAATACCTACCAGAACCCGGTCGTGATCCACAACAGGAATTGCCAATAGATCATACTGGGAAACAAGAGACGCCACCTCTTCCTGGTCCGTGTCAACACTCACCGAAATGGGGCGGTGATTCATAATTTCTTTCAAACGGGTACCCGGGGTGGAAAGAAGAAGCTGGCGCAGGGAAAGCACTCCGCTCAGGCGGCCTTCCTCATCTACAAGATAGAGATAAAACACCATCTCCGCTTTTTCTTCCAGCTGCTGCAGCTGCTCAATGGCTTCCTTCACCGTCATGGAATCCGGAAGGGAAAAATAGTCGGTGGTCATAATGCGGCCGGCGGTATCGTCCGCGTAGAGAAGCTGTTCTTCCACCTGGGGAGTATCCTGAATCAGGTTCAGAATACTTGTTTTGCGGTCTTCGGGGAGGTCTTCAATAATTGCAACCGCATCATCGGAATTCATCAACCGGAGAATGGATGCCAGCTTTTCCGGTTCCAGTTCTTCGGCAAATTTATGCTGAACTCGTTCATTCAGCTCCACAAACATGTCTGCGGCCATTTCTTTCTGTTTTTCAATGAGAAAATCCAAAACCGGGCCCTGGTCAATGGGCTTCAGTGCCTCAATGGCATCCGCCAGCTCGGAAGGGTGAACTTTGTTCAGCAGATTGGCCAGATTCCCGAACGCCCGGCGGCGGATAAATTTTTTCATCGATTCGGCGATAAAGGCGATTTTCGGACTGGTCATCTTTTCCTCCGGTATACAGACAGCCTGCTCATTATACCGTCAATCCTCCGGCTGGAACAGTCTTTTTTTGCCGGTAAAAAAGCGCAGGGCATAAATACCAAACAGAAATCCGCCAAGATGAGCAAACCACGCCACACCACCGCCGCCTGCGGTGCCGAGGGACAGAATCCCGCTTATGGCCTGAAAGAAAATCCAGATACCGATAAAAACTGCTGCCGGCACCATAATGGTTGTAAAAAAGAAAAAAATAAAAATGAAGGTGCGGATGCGGGCATGGGGATAAAAAACCGCATAAGCCCCCAGAACCCCTGAAATAGCACCGCTGGCACCGATAACCGGAATAACGGAGTCCGGAAAAAAGGCCACATGAAGGAGGGAAGCGAAAATACCCGCAAGGATATAAAAGATGAAATAGCGAAAATGCCCCAGCCGATCCTCCACATTGTCACCGAAAATCCATAAAAACCACATATTTCCTGCCAGATGGAGAAAACCTCCGTGGATGAAAAGCGAGGTAATCAGGCTCAAGGCCGGAGGAATTGCAACAGAGGGATACATATTTTGAAAATGGGTCAGTTCTGCCGGTATCAGCCCGTAATTGATAACGGAAAACCGGTAAACCCCTGCCCCTCCGGCATACATAATAATGAAAATCAGGGTGTTCAACACAATCAGCCCGATGGTGACATAGGGAACCGTTTCCGCAGGGTTGTCATCCCGATAAGGGAAAAACATGTTCTTGCCTCCGGAATCTCTTCAATTAAGACTCATAATAACCGAAAATTTTTGCACCGGCAACCGCAGATCCCCGGATTTTCTCTGAAATCAGGTCAAATCCTTGTGGGAGAATTTGTTGTCTGGTAAAATTTGACCAGGTATTTGATTTTTTGCATTGGGAGGCGGGTATGCCGAAAATTGGTGTTTTGCTTTCAGGGTGCGGGGTATATGACGGGTCAGAAATCCATGAAGCGGTTCTGACGCTGCTGGAACTGGATAAACGAAACTGTGACATTGTAATGGTGGCACCGGACAAAACGCAGATGCACGTGGTCAACCACCTGACCGGCGAAGTTATGCCGGGAGAAGAACGGAATGTACTGGTGGAATCGGCCCGGATTGCCCGGGGCGCAATTACCAACATTGACGCGCTGAATCCGGCGGAACTGGACGCACTGGTTCTCCCGGGAGGGTTCGGTGCGGCAAAGAATCTGTGCGACTTCGCGGTTTCAGGAGCCGACGCTTCCGTAGATCCCGCTGTGGCACGGCTGCTGAAAACAGTTCATGAAATGGGAAAACCCATTGCCGCCATCTGTATCTCACCGGCGGTGGTGGCCGGAGCTCTGGGTGAACTCAACCCCGAACTCACCATCGGAAACGACAAGGCAACTGCAAACGCACTGGAAGCAATGGGAGCCATGCACTTTCAATGCCCGGTGGACGGATTTCACGTGGACAAAAAGAATAAATTGATTTCTACTCCCGCCTACATGCTGGGAAAACGGATTTCAGAGGTTCATGCCGGAATTTCCAGCATGGTGGATGCGCTGATGGATATGATTTGACCATTTTCCGAAAATGAAACAGCGGGGAATTCCCCGCTGTTTCTCTGTCAGCCGGACATTTCTGCCGAATTCGCCGAACCGCTTTTCAATACTGTTGCACCGCGCAGCACATAAAAAATACCGATCAGTACATACAATGGAAGCGCAACTTCAGCATCCCTCAATGTACATTCCGTGAGCCCTTCCACGTGGAAAACAAGGTAAGCCGTAAAAATAGTCAAAAAAGCGGCATTGGCCGCAGGCTCACGGGAATGACGCCAGGCAATGAACATGTCCCATGCCACCCGCCCCCAGAAAAACAGAAAAATGATCAGTCCGACAATGCCGGTTGTGGCAAAAGCCTCAAGGACATTACAATGGGTATGGTTATACCGGATTAAATAGCGATGGGACACATCGGTGTGCGTCTTTAAAAATTCACGGAAATTTCCATAGCCGATGCCGAGAACCGGATGAGATTCTATTGCGGAAACGCCATAGTGCCAAATTTCCATTCTATCCCCGCGGGAATGGCTCCCGATTTGACGGAAACGCCAGAAAAGCCGATCATCAAAATGATTTGCCGCCAGGCCGAGAATCACAATCAACAAAACGGCAACAAACCCTTTCCGTTTAAAAAACCGGACTGCCAGCCAGCTTCCGGCCAGCACAGCCGCTGTCAGAGGTGTTCGGGTCCGGGTCGAAACAATTCCGGCAAGAATCAGAAAAACGGACACGAACGCCGCCACTTTGAAGATCCGGCGGGACTCCGAAACACGGGCCAGAAAAATTGCGGCAAGAAACCCGAACGCCAGCACCTCCGCCAGTGTGTTCGGCTGAGAGAAAAAAGCGCTGGAATGAACATAATAGCCTTTCCAGAAAAATGGTTTTGACAAATTCTCCCCGAAAAACACCTGCAAAACAGCATAAGCGGCAGCCAGCGTGGCGGCTCCGACAAAAAGCGTAAGAAATCTTTTCCAATGACCGGAAACAGAGGGAACCGTTACCATCACAAGGGGAATGAGGAGCATGAAAAAATGACGGCGAATCCACGGAAGCGAAACCGAAATATCCGGAGAATTAACAAGTGACAAAATCGGAACTATCAGCAGAAGCACAAACAATATTCCCGGAAATCCGCTCCCGAACACCCGATACCGCATCCCCTTTGACCCGGCCAGCGGCAAAGAAAAAAGCAACAAAGCAATGGAAATTTCCGTTACCGAAATCGAAAGCGGCATGGCAATGAACAAAAGGCCGAATACGATGTTGAGAAACACAATCTCACGCTCATCCTTCATACCGGAAGTATAGCAGAGAACAGCGGTAGCTGCCGATTTTTCCACAGTCAAATGCCATACCCAAACTCCAAAATATGCAGTGAAACTAACAAGAATATCCGGTTCAAAAGAAAAAGCCGGGTACTGTTCTTCTTTTCCGGGCATGTTAAAATATAAAAACGGAGGAAATGGATGAAACAGATTGTGTGCCTGTTTCTGGGAGTATTGCTGGCAGTCTTTCCGGCGACGGGGCAAAATACGGTCGTGGCGCCGGAACCGATAGCGGCAGAAGTAGGAATAAAAATTTTAATGCAGGGCGGAAACGCAATGGACGCCGCGGTGGCAATCGGGTTTGCCCTTTCCGTTACCTATCCACAGGCGGGGAATATCGGCGGCGGCGGTTTTGCAATGGTATACCGTCCGGGAAACGAGCCGGTGGCACTGGATTTTCGGGAGACGGCGCCTTCCGCTGCCGCCCGGAACATGTATTTGGACAGAAACGGGAATGTAATTCCGGGGGCTTCCACTCTTTCCGCATCTTCTGCCGGTGTGCCCGGAACCGTCAGGGGATTTTCGGAATTGTGGCGCTGTTACGGGCATCTTCCGTGGAAAAGGTTGTTAATACCGGCAATCCATCTGGCAAAAGAGGGATATCAAATTTCTTCCTATCAACATCAGGCAATTCTCAGCCATTTTAAAAAATTGTCTGCCGATACCGGCAGCTGCCGGATTTTCTGCCCCGGGGGAAAAGCGCTTCCGGTAAATATTCTTCTGCATCGCCCTGCACTGGCAAAGACACTGAAAAAAATCGCGAATCACGGAGCCTGGGAATTTTACCGGGGTAAAACAGCTGGGAAATTTGTGAAAGAATTGAAAAAGAAAGGCGGCATCATTACCCTTTCCGACCTGAAAAACTACCGGGCACTGTGGCGGACACCGGTTCATATTAAATTCAACGGCGACGATCTTTACCTGATGCCGCTTCCCTCTTCCGGCGGCATTGCAATCGGTGAAATTCTGGGAATGTTGAAAAATTTCAACGCTGCCGGGTTAAAAGCCAACAGCGTTGAAACCATATATCTTCTTGCCGAGATTGAAAAACGGGCCTATGCCGACCGGAACACTTACCTTGGCGGCCCGGATTCCTTTCCCGTCTTCTGGCAGCGTCTGCTGATGCCGGCATACCTTGAAAAACGGGCAGCCGGAATCCGGCCGAATCATGCCACACCATCCGCCGGGGTGTTTCCCGGGCTGGGGCCGGTGGAAACAAGCGGGCTGATAATAAAAGAGTCTCCCCAAACCACCAGTTATGCCGTGATGGACAGAAAGGGAAATTGTGTCTCTGTCACCTACACCCTGAATGGTTCGTTCGGCAACGGAATTCTATTGGAAAAAACAGGGATTCTCCTGAACAATGAAATGGATGATTTTTCCGCCAAACCCGGCACCCCGAATCTCTACGGCCTGGTGGGGGGAATTGCCAATGCCATTGCACCGGGAAAACGGATGCTGTCTTCCATGACCCCTGCCATTGTTCTCCGAAACGGCCGGTTCCGGATGGCGCTGGGAAGTCCCGGCGGCAGTACGATTATTACCACTGTTTTGCAGACCTATTTGAATTTATCGTTGTTTTCCATGAATGCCAAAGAGGCAGTTGCTGCACCGCGTTTTCATCATCAGTGGCTACCGAATGTAATAAACTTAGAACCTCAATTATATGAAAACAAAATATTGACTGAAAGATTGAGAAAATCCGGGCAACGTCTCCAAAGGGTTCGGAAACTGGGAAATGCGATTATTATTTTCCGGCCGGACAACGGAAAAACAGAAGCCGCCGCCGACCCCCGGGGCAGCGGCGTTACCCGGATTCAATAAAAACGAAACCGTACCGGCTTTTTCCCGTTGAAATGAAGGAGGAGAGATAAACGGAATGATTCAAAAGACGTGGAAGCGGTATATCCAATCATTCAGCGGGCTGCCGGGGGCATCCTGGATGCTGGCCCTGGTGGTGCTGATCAATCGCAGCGGTTCAATGGTACTGGTGTTTATGGCACTGTATCTTGTGAATAAACTGGGGGTATCTCCGGCAGAAGCGGCACTTACCATCAGCCTCTACGGCATCGGCGGCATGGCCGGTACGGTGGCGGGCGGATTTGTCGCGGACAGACTGGGACACAAGAAAGTTCAGGCTGCCAGTCTGATTCTCAACGGTCTCGGATTCATCGCACTGGGGCATCTTCATTCAATAAACGGAATCCGGGCCATGATGGCGGGAATCGGTGTGGCTGCGGAGGCATTCCGCCCGGCAAATGCCGCTGCAGTGGCAGATGCCTGCCCGCCGGAACAACTGACAAGGGGATATTCACTGAACCGGCTGGCCATCAATATCGGGGCCACCATCGGCCCGGCTGTGGGCGGGGTACTGGTGCTGGCAGGATACCGGTTCCTGTTCTGGGCAGATGGTTTGACCTGTCTTGCCGCCGCTGTTGTTTTACTCTATTTTTATCATGAACCGTTCCGAAAAAAGGCTTGTGAAACCGGCAGCCCGCTCCGGGGCAAATCGCCATTAAAAGATTTCCCTTTCCTGTTTTTTCTTTCGGTAATCGTTGTTTACGGAATGATGTTTATGCAGCTGCTCAGCACCTATCCCCTGTTCATGGATTCTGTTTACGGACTTAACGCAAGCGCCATCGGGCTGCTCTTCGCCCTCAATGCCCTGATTTGTGTGACGGTGGAAATGCCGGTGATTACCCGTTTGCAAACGGTGCCGCCCCTCCGCATGGCAACAGCCGGAATTCTGTTTTTTGCCATCGGCTTTGCCATCCTCCCCTTCGGGCACTCCGGGCTGTTTGCAGCCTTCACCGTGGTATTGTGGACCACCGGAGAAATCCTGTCCTTCCCGCAGTTTTCCGCCATGGTGGCACTTCGTGCCGGGGAAAACCGCCGGGGCCGCTACATGGGCCTCTATTCCCTGTCTTTTTCCACCGCATTGGTACTCGGCCCCGCCATCGGCGGTTTTGTTTACGAAAAACTGGGCCCCATGCCGCTCTGGTTTTCGTATCTTCCGCTGGCTGTTCTGATGATTCTCATCTTTCATACAGCGGCAAAACCCATGTTTTCTTCTCCCGCCGCAGGCCGGAAACCGTAAAGCCTCCGTTTGATTTCGAAAAAATCACCGGCTGTTGTCTCAATTGGAGGGAGAATCCCGGCTTTATTGATAAAGTTATAACAGCAGCATGGGATTGTCCGGCCTCTTTTACATTCTTATTTTCCTGTTTCTATAATAAATTCAAATTTTATTTAAAAAAGAACAAAAAACTGAACAATCATGCCCAAAACGCCGTAAAATGGTCTGGATTTGTGATTTCAGGAGGCTTTCATGAAAAAAATTTGGGTTTTAATGGGTGTGGTGCTGCTTTCCGCATCGGTAATGGCGGCAAACATCATGCACCTGATGCGGACACCGGACGCATCGGCAACAAAAGTGTGTTTCATTTATCAGGACGATTTGTTTACCGCCAACCTGGATGGCAGCAACCCTGTTCGCCTTATCAAGGCGGTGGGAACCGAAGCGTATCCGAAGTTCTCGCCGGACGGGAAATGGATTGCATTTTCCAGCTATTTCAACGGCAATCCCAATGTTTACATTATCCCCTCGGAAGGCGGAACCGTCCGCCAGCTGACTTTTGAACCGGAAGGTGCCGCTATGCTGGAATGGTCCAATAATGGAAAAGAAATTTATTTCCTGTCCCGGGCTGCATCCTTTTCGCCGTTTTTCGCCAGGATTTTCAAAGTAAGCGTGGAAGGCGGGCTGCCGGAAGTGCTGCCGGTGGACCAGGCTTCGACACTCTGTTTCAATGACAAGGGCGACGGCTACGTGCTGAACCGCCATTCCCTTTATTTCTGGTGGTGGAAACGGTACAAAGGCACAGCCAACACCGATATCTGGATGTACACGAAGAAGAGCGGGAAATTTGTCAACCTCACAAACACACCCATCAACGAATCCTGGCCCATGTGGGTGGGAAACAATATTTATTTTGTTTCGGAAAAAGGCAAAATGGCCAATCTGTACCGGATGAACCTCAAAACAAAAAAACAGGTTCGGCTCACAAATTTCAAGAAAGACAATGTTCAATGGCCTTCCCTCTCCTCCGACCGGAAACGCATTGTCTTTGAATGCAATGCCGGTATCTATTCCTACAACATTCAAACGGGGAAAACCGTTGAAATCCGGATTCCCGACACGGTTCAGAATGTTGTCCCCGGTTACGAATTTGTGAATCCGGTGAAATTTCTCGATACATATGACATCTCCACCACCGGTAAACGGGCTGTTTTCTCCGCCCGCGGTGAAATTTTTTCCGCGCCGGCAAAAAACGGGGAAATCCGGCAGTTGACATTTGACTGCGCCGCCCGGGACACCGAGCCGGTCTGGTCTCCCGGCGGAGGCAAAATTGCCTTCATCTCCGACCGGGACGGCATCGCGGACAACATTTACCTTGTGGACCAGTTTGCAAAAACCGCACCGGTGAAACTGACCCACCATAAAACCAACTTTCTGAAAAATCTGATGTGGTCGCCGGACGGAAAATATCTGTCCTACCAGAGCAACGACTTTGCCCTTTGGGTATACAACACCAAAACAAAAAAAGAATTCCTGGTCAACCGGTCCAAACGTTACGGCCAGATGGACTATACCTGGTCACCGGATTCCGCATGGATTGCCTACACCATCCTCGGCAGCAACATGGTACCGGAAATCCACGTGTACAATCTGACGGCAGGAAAAGACCACCTGCTGTTCCGTTCCTTTGAACAAAACCACAATCCGGCCTTTTCCACCGACGGCAAATATCTGTACTTTGTCACCGACCGGGAAGGCGCTAACTCCCGGATTGCCATGATGAGTCTGACACGGGAAGATAAAGACCCGCTGGCAAAACCCTGGGACGAAGAAAAAGTCGTTGAAAAGAAAAATACCGACAAGTCCGCAAAAACAGATAAGAAAGAAACAGACCCGAAAGACAAAAAAGCCGCCAAGGGGAAAAAAGACGGGAAAGTCACTGTCAAAATTGATTTCGACGGTATTATGAACCGGGTTCAGCTGCTGCCGGTTACCGGATACAGTTATGTGGATCTGAAAGCCGGAAAAGCAGGGCTTTACATTGGTTTCATGCCGCTGCAGAAAAAACTGGAAGCAGGGAAGAAAATAGACTGGAACCGGGGCTTTAACCTGTACCTGTACAACATCGAAAAAGAGAAACTGACCCCCATCGCCAAAGGAATTCAGGGATTTGCCATTTCCCACGACGGGAAAAAAGTACTGCTGGCAAAAAAGAGCAGTTTCCAGATTATTTCCGCCGGACGGCCGGCAGGGAAAGAAGGCCGGATTTCACTGGCAAAACTTTCCATGCACCTGGACCGGAGAGCGGAATGGCACCAGATTTTTAACGAAAGCTGGCGCCTGATCCGGGACAATTTCTATGACCCGAATATTCACGGAGTCAACTGGCCGGCAATGAAAAAGAAATACGGAAAGCTGATTGATTACTGCCAGACCCGGAACGATGTCAACCGGGTATTGGTACAGCTGGTGGGAGAACTCAACGCATCCCACCAGGGCGCCCGGGGCGGAGACATGCCACATCCGAAAAAGGTTACAATCGGCAGTATCGGCGCTCAACTGACACCTGATAAATCCGGTTTCTACAAATTCGAAAAAATTTATCCCGGAAACCCCTTCTACAAAGAATACCAGGCACCGCTGGGCCATCCCTGGCAGAAAGTCAAGCAAGGCAATTATCTGATTGCCATTGACGGTTCCACTGTTCACACCAACGTGGATTATCACATGTACCTTCTCAATACCGTCGGCAGAACCGTTTTTCTGAAAGTCAACGACAAGCCGGAAGTGAAAGGGGCATGGGAAGTAAAAGTAAAACCCATCTCATCCGAATACCGCCTGCGCTACCTCAACTGGGTGGAACACAACCGGAAACTGGTGGAAGAAAAATCACACGGCCGGATCGGCTACATCCACCTGAACTACATGATGGGGGCACAGCTCAACACCTTCCTCAACGCCATACATGCCTATTTTGACAAAGAAGGGCTGATTCTTGACGTCCGTTTCAACGGCGGCGGCGGAATTGACCCCCAGCTCATTGATTATCTGGAACGGCGCCAGTACCAGATCACAAGAATCCGGGACGGTATTGATTTGCCCCGGCCGCAGAACATCTTCCGGGGCAAAGTCGTTGTGCTCTGTAATGAACATTCCTACTCGGATGCCGAAGTATTTCCCAACGCGTTCAAGGTGCTGGGGCTTGGAAAACTGATTGGCGTTCAGACACTGGGCTTTGTCCTTGCGGTGAATGAACACGAACTCATTGACGGCGGCTCCATCCGTAAAACTTTCATCGGAATCTGGGACATTCACGGACATCAGCTGGAAAGCCGGGGAGCAATTCCCGACATCATCGTTCAAAACAACCCCAATGACCTGGCAAAAGGCATAGACGCCCAGCTGAACAAGGCAATAGAAGTCCTGACCCGTGAAATTAACGCGAAATCCGTTTTCCCCAAAGTGAAAACCACGATACGGCCACGGTGAAAACCGGGAAGGAACATTGAGTCCGAACAGAAAACATCGGGCAAACTTATAAAAAGCGGGGGGAGAATAACTCCCCCCGCTTTTTTATCCGGATGCGCTACAGGAAAATGTCAAAGGAAAAACTGCCGCTGCTTTTCTTCAGCTGATGCACAAGCTGCGACAATTGAGGCTGAACACATTTCTTGAAAGCAGCGGCTGCCGACAGCCCGCTGACCCGGATAGAGATTAGCTGGTTTCCGTCCGGATTCAGGTGAACCGCGACAGAAATATGAACCTGCCGCGTACCGGTGGGCTGCAAACAGCGAATCAACTGAGATTGCATCTTTTTCAGCGCCCGGGCAACCCGGTTCTGTGAAAATCCCACAGCCTTCACATGCATCACTCCCAAGTTTCCGATTTGCGGATTTCTCCTGCCGGGAGCAATGGCACCGGTGGGCGCGGGGGGGGCCATTCCAACGGCATATTGCGGCCGGGACATAGACAGTGATTTTTGAAATCTGCCGCCGCCCACTGCTGTATCGGCCACACCCTGAGGCAATGGCAGAGGCTGCTTTACGGTAATCCGTTTACCGTCTTTGTTCCGGATTTTCGTATCAATGGCAACAAAGGATGTATAGGCGGTCATAAGGTTATATTTCAAGCCCAGTTTTGTGACTTCAGGCTTGATTTCAGATTCGTTGAATTTGGCATAATCGGACAGTTCCGCGATCCGGGTACGGGCCCAGAGATAGCGAAGTGGCGCATTTTCTTTCTTCTCCAGCCGGGATGTCACGGGAAATTCGGCTTTATAGGCCCCTTCCCCCGAAATACCGGTAACCGTAACTTTCCCCGCCGCTTTTCCCTTCCACTTGCCAAATACCACCACCGGACGCCCGGCAAAGAGGTCGGGAATGGATGCCGGTTCTACGTCGTAGGTATCAAACCCCTTAAAGTTCACTTTAATGTCCGTCAGCACCGGCGAAAGGATATAGTTTCGGAATTTTTCAGCAATGGCCGGAGCTTTTCCGGGACTTGTAATCACAAAGGGTTCCCCCAGGCCGGCCCGTGCCATTCCTTCGATGAGATACCGGTTTACAGATGTTCCGATTCCAAAAGCAAAGAGGTTGGCATGGTTGAGGTTTTTACGAATCAGTTGAAAGGTTGCCTGTTCCACCGATACATATCCGTCAGTCACCACCACAATACTCCGGGACACCCCGTCTTTTATCGGCAGTGCCAGTGCCTGCCTCATAGCGGGAAGGAGCCGGGTTCCTCCGCCTCCATTCAGGCTGTCAATTAAGGTAACCGCTTTATGAACATTTTCCTTTGTGGCAGGAAGGGGTTCCGGGCTCAGCAGGCGGCTCCCCCCTGAAAACAGCAGAATATCAAAGGTGTCGGTGGGCCTCAGAGAGGAAATCAGATTTTTTATCAGCGTCTTGGAAATGTTCAGGGGAAATCCCCGCATGGACCCGGATACATCCATAACAAATATATAATCCCGGGGGGGAATTATTTTCGGTTTCACCCGCTTCGGCGGTTCCGCCATCAAAAGAAAAAAGTTTTCACCTTTTCCCCTGTACAGCATCAGCCCGGATTGGATTTTTTTCCCGGACAAACGATAGTTGAGGATAAAATCACGATTTCCGCCGTTTTTTTCACTTTTATCCAGACGAATGGCTGCTGTTTTCGGCCCGTCAAATGCCACATTAACTTTGTGGCTGGGGCTGAACACGTCTTGAACCGGTATCGGAGAGGAAATATTCACGGAAATCCCGAAGGTGTAGGGAGGCGCCTCCCCCTGATGAAGGTAGGGGTTTTTGACCCATTGGTCTTTCTGCCCCGGCGTGTCCGGTGTTTCCGAATACCGGGGCCCCACAACCGTAGGATAAACAAAACGATACACCCCGTCGGTGGGAACCAGCAGTTCGGTATATTTCAATTCAACTTTGACCGTGTCTCCGGGCATGATGTTGGCGACACTCATCTGAAAAACGTTGGGCCGCTGCTGTTCCAGAAGAGATGCGCTCCGCCCCTCGTTTCTGGCCTGTTCGTAGTCCTGCCGGGCTTTCCGGCGTTCTTCAATTTTTGCCGTCAGTGTCCGTTTCCCTATCGTCATTTTCATTCCATACACTGCCGCCCGGGTGGAGGCCGGGAAAATGTACGTAGCTTCCAGAGGCACTTTCCCCACATTCCGGTATTCCTGTGTAACCGTCACATCGGCAATTACACCGGCAATATCCACTTTCGCGGAAGTGGATTTCAACGGCAGGCTGTCCACAGACGGATTATCCGATTTCACAAAAAAATAAGGGGACAATGTTTTGTCAACAGGGGGAGTTTCCCGCTGCCCCGCCATCACAGGCAGAAACACCGGCAAAAACAGAAATAGTATGAAAATTTTTCGCATCTTTTCCTCCGTTCATTTATCTCACAGGTTTTTAATGCAATAAGTATACCAGATTTTCGTCATGGCCGGAGAACCGGAACCGGTGTGGTGCGGGCACAGTGCCCCTCTCATTTCAACAGGGGGAAACACCGCCTTCTGTGGTACAATTGCGTCACCGTTTGAGTTGGAATTACACCATGGGGAGCAGGGAATTGACCATTGACAAAACCAGACTCACCCCGGCACTGCGGCAGTTTGTGGAAGCAAAAGAACAGTATCCGGACCACATCCTCTTTTTCAGGATGGGTGATTTTTACGAGATGTTTTTTGAAGACGCGGTACAGGCGTCAAAAGTGCTGGAAATCGCGCTGACAAAGCGCGGAAAGGGGACTTTCGGCGAAGCGCCCATGTGCGGGGTACCCTGGCACGCGTATGAAAATTACGCGGCAAAACTCTTGAAAGCCGGATTTAAGGTAGCAATCTGCGAACAGGTGGAAGACCCGAAAAAGGCCAAAGGAGTGGTAAAACGGGCAGTGGTCACCGTGCTGACCCCGGCAACCTCACATTTAAATTCAGATGAAGATTCTTCCGGACACGGGCTCTTATCGGTTTCCCCGGATGGCAAAAAGGCGGGGCTGGTGTTTGGCGACCCCACAACAGGGGAATGCCGCCTGATGGAAATTCCCGCTGCGGCACTTTCCAGAAAAATTCAGCTTCTGTCTCCCCGGGAAATCGTGGCACCTGTCGGCAGAATTTCATCTTCAATGATGGCAGATTTCCGGAATTTCTCCCCACTCCTGAATGAGCTGGAAGAAACCGCGTTTGACAGCCGATTTGCGGTGGAACGGATTCAGGAACTGTTTGAAGTGGGTACAGTGGCAGGGTTCGGTATTAAAGGCAGAAAACACGCATTGCAGGCCCTCGGGGGATATTTCCATTATCTCGAAGACAATTACAAAACCCGGAATTTCGCGGTAAAAAGCCTGGTGTACAGTGAAGAGAGCCGCCAGTTAACCGTAGACCCGGTAACCCGGAAGAATCTCGAACTCCTGGCATCTGCCGCAACCGGAAAACGGAAAGGCAGCCTTCTGTGGGCACTGGATTCAACCCTCACCCCGATGGGACAACGCAAACTGGCAGACTGGATTCAGTTTCCCCTGAAAGATATCCGTGAAATTGAAACCCGGCTTTCCATTGTGGAATGGCTGCTGGACACTCCGAGAAAGCTGACTGAAATTCAAAATACCCTGTCAATGATCGGAGATATGGAACGGATTGTCACCCGGGCCACACTGGGAACCGTCTCTCCACCGGAACTGGTCATTTTAAAACAGGGACTGGCGGCAATTCCCCTTCTCCGGAACTCTTTGAAAGATGCGCCGTTTTCGACTTTCACAAACAGGCTTCATAACCTGGAACCGGTTTTCCTGAAACTGGATTCGGTACTGGAAGAAAACGCACCGAGGCTGAAAGGGCCGGGAATGATCCGCTCCGGAGTTTCAGAAGAACTGGACCGGCTCAGGGGGCTTGCCCGGAATGTTCGGACGGCAATGGGAGAGCTGGAACAGAAAGAACGGGAAAAAACCGGCATTT
>JAADGL010000046.1 GCA_013152385.1 Acidobacteriota bacterium | reverse complement strand
CGCAGTTTTTGGGGATAGGCTGCTGCCGCCGAAGTGCGCCGTTGAGCTTGCTCATAAGAAGCGCTTCGGTGTCAGCAGCCGTACTGACGGCGCCAGCCGTCAGTACGGCGGAACCCCCAATGCGGCCGAAACCGCAGGGTTGAGCAAAAGACAGGAAACGGCTGATTCTCTGATTTTCTCCTGTCTGCCGCTACACGCACTTATGCACATTCACTTCGCCGCGAAGCGCCGCAGCGGCAGAAGATACAGTACGGTGCCCAGTGCCACAATGGTGGCTCCGGCAGGCAGGTCAAAGTGGTAAGAAAGAAAGAAACCGACAAGAAAAATCACGAAACTGAAGAGAATTCCCAAACCGATAACGCTGCGGTAGCTCTGGCAGTATTTCAGGGCAAAGCTGGCAGGCAGCACCAGAAAAGCCGTTACCAGAATAATTCCGATAATTTTGATGCTGATTACGATGAGCAGCGCAATTGCCACAATCATCCAGGTTTCCAGCATGTTCACCGGAATTCCGGCGCTGACTGCCACTTCACGGTCAAAGGTCAATGCCACCAGTTCCTTGAAAAAAAGGAAAAAAAACAGTGCCACCAGCGGCGCGGTAATTGCGATGATAAGCAGGTCAGAGCTTCCGATTCCAAGGATACTGCCGAAAAGATAACCGATGATGTCAAAGGTGTAGTCTTTGCTGAGGGACAGAAAAATAATCCCCAACGCCATGGTGGCGGCAAAGAAAATACCTGTAATCATGTCATAATCCGCACGGTTTTTTCGTACCTGCCTTAGAATCAGCAGTGCCACCGCAAGACAGAAAACCACCGTGGTCAGGTAAGGGGACAAGCCCAGCAGAATGCCCAGCGCTACCCCTCCGAAAGCGGCATGGGCAATTCCAACCGTAAGAAACGAAAGACGCTGCTCCACAATAAAAAAAGACACAAATCCGAAAACAACCGAAATAATCACCCCTCCGATCAAAGCATGCCGAATAAAAGCAAAACTTAACATTTCAGCCATTTGAATGCCCCTCTCTGCAGGTAACGCAGTTTTTATTGTGCACCAGAATCTGAATATTCCGGCCGAACACTTCCTGAATGATTTTTTCGGGAATTTCGTTTCCGGCAGGGCCGTGGTAATGGATGTGCCGGTTCAAACAGGCAATTTTATCCACATAATTGGACACCACACCGATATCATGGGAAACCATCAAAATGGAAATTCCCCGGTTATCCCGCAAACGGCGGAGAGTTCCGTAAAAATCCTCCTGAGAAACCGCGTCCAAACCGGTTGAAGGCTCATCCAGAATCAGCAGCTTCGGCTCCATCGCAAGGGCCCGGGCAATGAAAACCCGCTGCACCTGCCCGCCGGACAGCGACTGAACCGGCACATCCGCGGAATCCGACATGCCGACAATCTCCAGGCATTCCTCCGCCAGTTTCCGGTCTGCCGGGCCGGGCCGTTTCAAGAGGCCCAGCCGGGGAAAGCGGCCCATCAGCACCACATCCCGGGCACGGATGGGAAAATCCCGGAGGTGACGGTTAATCTGGGGAAGATAACCGACTTCTCCCGCTTTTACATGGCCCGGTTTCTCCCCCAGCACCCGTACCTCGCCTTCACTGAAATCTTTCATCCCGAGAATCACTTTCAGCAAAGTGGTTTTTCCGCCGCCGTTGGGGCCAACGATTGACACCATCTCCCCCGGCATCACGTCCAGTGTTACCTTTTCCAGAACCGTCTTACTGCCGTACCGGACCGTGAGGTCACGGACATGAATCCAGGGCTCATTCATGAAGCGCCTCCGCCAGTTTTTCAGCATTAAAAAGAAGCAGTTTCGTGTACGTGTTCCGTTCCGGGTCTTTCGGATTACCCAGCGCATCCAGCCGGAGTTCCCGGCCGTGAATTTCCCGGATCAACGTTTCCGCAGTCCGGCTGTTTTTATGAAGCCCCATCACCACCACCCGTACATGCGCCGCCCGGGCCTTTTGAATCAGCCGCATTAACTCACGGGGAGAGATTTCTTTCCCGTGGCCGTTTGAAATTGTTGCCATAATTTTCAGGCCGTATGCGGCCGCGAACGCGTTCCATGCCGGATGGTATTGAATAAACACCGCACCGCGGACAGGAGCCAGAATCCGGGCCAGCTTCCGGTCTGTTTCGTCCATTTTCAGCAGAAAATTTTTCAAATTCTGCTGAAACAAAGCGGATTGAGCCGGATAAAGTTTCGACAGCGTATCGGCAACCGCTTCTGCAATCCGTTTTCCCCCCTCCGGGTAAAGCCAGATATGCTCATTTGGCTGATTTTTCCCTTTCAAAAAAAATACCCGGGCTGTTTTCGGAAGGAATTTCCGAATCCAGCCGTCAAGTTCCGGCGTAACACCGAAAAAAACCGCGGTATTCTGTAACTCAACCGCTGTGGACGGCAGCGGGGTAAAATGATGGGGATTGGCAAAAGGGGGAATCACCGTTTTTACCGATGCTGCCGGCCCGGCAATCTGTGTCACAATATCCGCCACAGGATACACCGAAACCGCAATTGAAACCGGCTTTGAAATTCCCGAAACCGACAAAAAAACCGCAAACAACAGGCATAAACCCCTCATCTTCCACCTCACCTCACTATCTCTTCTTCATTTATTCTACCAAACCTGTCAAGGGAAAATTCAAGTTATCACCAGCAATGGGAAAGGGGCGTCCGTGACATGCTGAAAAACAGAGAAGGAAAATAGAGAAAAGACGGTATTGCCCGGAACAGACACTTCATTTAACCGGGAAGCCAATCCGTTCTCCATTCAATATTCCAGAAACTAAACCAGTCCGGTAAGGAACTTCGAAGCTGAAATCACCCGCACACCATCAATCAGCCGGTCCACTCCGTCGGCCCCGACAACCTGAAACCAGAACGGTACATCCATCCGTTCTTTAAAATAATGGAAATTAGGACTTAAGTCCGAGGTTTTAGCCTTAACCTCAACAGCAAACCAGGGCTTGGTATCTACCGAAACGAGAAAATCGATCTCCCGTTTGTCCACATTTCTGAGATAGTGGAGCTCAGTCCGAAACCCTTCCATATCTCGGATAAAATGACAGAATTTCAACAAATGAGAGGCAATCATATTTTCAAGTCGGAGAGAAACTTTCTTGACCTCCGGCCAATCCCAGAGATAGGCTTTAGGCTCTTTGCGGACAGAACGTATCCGGTTTGCGGTAAAGGGCCGAATTCTAAATAGATAATAAAACGATTCCAGGATATCCAGCCAGGCGGAAACAGCCCGGTGGCTTACATTGATATCCTGACGAAGACTGTTGACAGACAGGGGAGAACCCACTCTTTCCGGAAGAAAATCACTAAGCAGAATCATGTTCTGAAGATCCCGAACCTGTGCCATATCGCGTATATCTTCCCTGAACATCCGATCCAGTTTTTCATTTTGCCAGCGTCGAAGTGTCCGGCGGTTCTGACGAAGCAACGGCTCAGGAAAGCCCCCGAAATCAAGCAGCGCTGCGGTTTCATCCGGATAAAATCTTTCATCAAAATCAAGGTGTTGAAACGGTTCGATTTCAGGCATTCTGTTCAGCATTTCAGAAAGTGAAAAGGGATGAAGCCGGTAATAGTGGTACCGGCCCTGGAGCGAATCTCCTCCTCTGCGATACACATCCAGTCTGGAACTTCCGGTTACAAGAAAGTGAAAAACGTTCTTCAGTTTGTCATATTCACCTTTGATCAGGTTTTTCCATCCGGAATATTTGTGAATTTCATCCAGAATAATCAAATCGGCATCGGCAACCCAATCCGGCCGTAAAATTCGCTGGCGGTCAGCTCTGTTGTCCCAGTTATAGTATGCTGCTTTGCGAAAAGAAGTTCCGACGATTTCGGTAGCAAAGGTTGTTTTACCGACTTGCCGGGGGCCACCGACAAAAACCATCTTTTCCTTTAAATCATCCACAACTGCCTGTTTTAAATACCTTGATTTTACCATAGTAACAATGTAGGCAATGCCGCATTGCTTGTCAAGTTTTTTTGCGTATAAGCAAAAAACCTCGCGAGTATTTTTGCTTATACGCAAATTTATTCTGATAAAGTTTCCGGAGTATTACAAAAACCGGCCCTACTTTGGCTCAAAACTGCATTTTCCGCAGTTTCTCCCATTCCAGTTTGAACCAGGGGGTAAATTTTTCAGGAAACCGGGCAATTTCTTCGTCCAGTTTTCCCGGCGCGACAAAGGAAATTTCCGATATTTCCGTGGGGTTAACGTGGAAAGGGCCGTTGTGAATCCCGGTAAACACCGAACAAAGCTCATTTTCCGAGCCGATATCCCGGAATTTTGCCTGATATTGAAACCGGAACCGGAATTTCAGTTTTGCGGAAATACCCAGCTCATCCTGTAAACGGCGGGCGGTGGCAACCTCATAGCTTTCCCCCTTCCGGGGATGGCTGCAGACGCTGTTGGACCAGTAACCGCCCCAGAGCGGTTTTTCGGCACTGCGTTTCTGAAGGAGAAGTTTCCCGCCGGTATTGAAAATGAAGATGGAAAATGCCCGGTGCAAAATACCGTTTCCCCGGTGACAGTCTGCTTTTGGCATAAAGCCAAGCTCATTATCCTTTTCATCCACCAGTATCAATTGTTCGGAATCGAAAGATACCTGCTGACGGTTATTCACGGGAATCCCCCGCCGGCGGAAATCCGATTTCCGTCACAAAGGATTGATAGCCCGCCTCCTTCATTGCCGCTGTCAGTTTTTCCGGATGTTCGGGAGCCAGGGCAATCATGGCGCCCCCGCCGCCGGAGCCGGTGAGTTTTGCTCCGGGGGAACCGTTTTTTCTGGCAATCTGAATCAATTCTTCCAGCTCCCAGCAGGAAACGCCGATGCTGTTCAGCAGTCCGTGTGCCACATTCATCAGCCGTCCCAGGGTTTCCAGGTCTCCTGTTTCAATTGCCGGGAGCGAGGCCAGCGTCAACTCATCTATCTGTTTGAAAATATTCTCATAAATGTCCGGCGCCTTTTCCCTCGCCTTCCGGACAGCGGTTACCATCTGGAGGGTATGGCCGCTTTTCCCGGTAAGGCCGACAACAATCGGAATGGGATTTGCCACGTGAAGCGGGCGGATGTCCGGTTTATGGTAAAGGATAAAGCGCCCGAATGTGGAAACCGTGTTGTCAATTCCGGAAGGGGTTCCGTGCACCACTTCCTCAGACTTGAACGCCCAGTGATTCACTGTTTCATCGTCCAGCCCCAGGCGGAAATGCCCGGACAGCGCCCGGATTACCGCAACCGCCAGGGCGGCAGACCCCCCAAGCCCCATGGAACGGGGCAAATCCGGAAACACTTCAACGGCAAAAGACTGCTTTGAAAGCCCCAGCCCGTCAATCACCTGTTCCAGCGCGTTGTACATGGAATGGCTGTTCGCGATTCCGTCAAACAGGGTGGCTTCAATTCCCCACCGTGGAATCAGCATGCGAATTCCGGTCCCCCCTTCAAAAACCCGCGCCCGGATTCCCCTGCGAAGGGGTGCCGCAATGGCGTGGCTGCCGTACACAACGGCGTGTTCACCCAGTAGAATCACCTTTCCGAAACCGGTTGCCATTTCTTCCCCGGCATCGGCACGGCCGGCACCGTTCGGCCCCTGTGTTTCAAGGCTGTGGATAATCTCTTTTGCCTTCCACTCTTTGATTTCACCGCTTTCCACCAGCCGCTCCACCACAATTTCAAAAATATCCGGGGTTGCCCCGGCGGAGACCGCAACACTCCTCGCGTGAAGGGACATGTGCCCCCGCTGAATTCCCTCTGTTGACAGTGCCCGGAGCGCGGAAAAATTCTGAGCCAGCCCCACCGCCCCCATCACTTCCGCCAGTTCCCGGGCGGATTTCACGTCCAGAATCCGCTGTAAAACCTGAACCGCCTTGTTGGAACGGAGGTTTCCCCCCACGGTTCCCACTTTCAGGGGGAGTGTAAGAGAACCCACAAGGTCGCCGTTTTTGTTTTGTGTCCAGCGGGTCAGGGACGTATAGGAATTTCCCCGGCCGGCATAGGCATGGGCCGCAGCTTCAATAGCCCGCCAGTCATTTCCCGTCGCAATCGCCACCGCGTCAATCCCGTTCATAATTCCCTTGTTGTGGGTTGCCGCCCGGTACGGGTCGGTTTCGGCAAATTCATTGGCAAGGATAATGCCGTCCCGGACTCTTTCACCGGAATTTTGATTGTTTTTCAGTAAACGAACCGGAATAACCGCTTCCGCTTTTACCATTGCGCGGTCTGTGAGGTTGGACAGAATCCGAAGAAACACCATTCCGCCGGTCATTTTTTCAATTAAAGGCGCCACCCCTTCACACATACTGTTGACCATGTTGGCGCCCATTGCGTCCCGTGTATCCACCAGAAGATTCACCACCAGCATATCCCCCCGTTGGGAAGATCCGGCATGAATCACCACTTCAAGGTCTTTCGCGCCGCCGCCTCTGTCCACCATCCGGGGATGCAGGCTGTTGGCCTGTTCCAGAATCTCCGGTTTATTCTGCAAAACCGCCTGGCGCGCCCGGTCGGAATGGGGCAGGTCCACAACCTGAATCTGGCCCATCAGCATCGGCTCGTCACTGCTTACCCGGAATCCCCCCGCCCGGCTTACGGTTTTGGCAGCGGAACTGACCGCCGCCACAATGGAAGGTTCCTCCACCACCATCGGAACCGTATATTCCCTTCCGTTCACAAGGAAATTCAGCCCCAGCCCGATGGGTAGGGTAAACGCCCCAATTACATTTTCCACCATCCGGTCCACTTCCGCCGCTGTCAGCCGCTGTTTTTCCGACAGCATCAGCTGATAATCGGCATCGGAAAGGATTCCCCTGTCTTTCAGTAACATCAAGCGGTCCTGTACGGACAAATTATAAAACTTCGGTAGCCGCATTCTTAACTACTGCTCCTTTTTTGTCGCCTGTATCTGGATTCCGTGGGTGCCGATCTGTAGATCAAAAGCCGGAAAACCGGCCTGTTCCAGCATCTTCACCGCGGCACGGATTCGTTCCGGTTCCCGGGAAAACAAAATCCCCAGATCGCCGCCGCCGGCTCCGGAAGGTTTGTACTGCACCCCGGACTTCCGGCAGATGGCGGAAATTTCCCGGTGAGGGGCGGAGATAATCGGCGCGTTTGCCGCCTCTCCCAAATCCGCCATCGCGTCAAAATATTCCGATACCGTCTTCAAAAACAGGGAAGTGTCCGAATTTCGGATTGCCCCGATACCGGTTTGGGAAAGTTTTTTCATTCTTGTCATTATCCGGCTGTATTTTTCAGGATTTACATCCTTCAAACGGTTCACCGTCCCCACCAGTTTCGGAGTGGACGCGGATTTTCCGCTCCACACCGCCACAGTGAGCAGGTCCGGCGGCAGATGAAAAGGCCGGGTGGCAATGCCGGGCTGCCCGGCTTTCCCGTTCAGCCGGTACTGAAACACGCCGCCGTACACACTGGCTGCCACATCCACCCCGCTGCCGGTATTGCTCTGTGCCTTCCGGTGAGCCGACATGGCGCGTTCCAGCAGCATCGGTTTGTCCGGCAGCCGGCTGTCCAGCAGGCCGAACCGCGCCATCAATACCGCAATCAGGGAAACCGTCAACGCCGCGCTGGAACCAAGCCCCAGCTTCTGCCTTGAATCTTCCAGAAAAAAAGCCTCGGTATCCAGTGAAATTCGCACCGGAGACAGCTCCATACCCGCGGCGTGTACCGCTGCCCGGCACTCCTCCACGCAGACCCGGAACAATTGAAGCTTTGCCTTTTCCTCCGGGGACAAATCAGCCGGAAACCGGACTTTTCCATCCGATTCCACAAAAAAATCAATTTCACCGGCGCCAAGCAGTGCGGACTTCAGCCTGAATCCCTCGTCCCGGTTGGAAACCGACACCCGTGCCCGTCTGGCAACCGCCCCCACCAGCGCGGGCGCGCCCTCCAAAACCGCGTATTCACCCAGCAGAATCAACTTTCCCGGTGCCGTTGCAGTCCAAATCATCCGGCACCGCCTTTCGCTTCACAGACACCTTCGCCGAGACTGCATGAAAACAGCTCTTTTATCCCCGGCATCCCATCCAGCCGGGTTTTTACCGTCAACGCGGCTTCCGGAAGAGAGATAAACTTTACCTGAGGCCCGGCATCCACTGTGAAAAAAACCGGAATTCCATCATTTCGCATCCGCCGTGCCTCGTGAATCAGGCGAACCGTCGTATCATTCCAGTAAATCAGCCCCGGCCGGGAACTCATTGCCACCCCGTGCATCTTCAGACAATTGAATTCCGACACATCCGCCAGTTTCCCGAAATCACGGTTCAAAACCGCCTTTCGGCATTCCGCCAGATCCGCATCCGCGCCTGCCACCCAATTGGGATAAAAAGGAGAAGTCTCCCTGGACAAAGCCATACCGTCACGGGAACCTGTATCTTTTGGATTCAAATCCGTCACCGCCACAGTAACAGTCAGCGGCCAGTGCGCTGCCGCCGCCAGTTCGGTTGCGGCGGCATCTTCTCCGTCATCACGGCTTCCCCGGTTCATCTCCACAAAACCGCCGAACACCGAACGGGCCGCGGAACCGGAACCCTGCCGTGCCAGAACGGAAAGCTCATGCCGGGAAAGATTCAGCCCCGCCGCATTTGATGCCGCAAGTGCCAGCGCCGCGAACCCCGACGCGGACGAAGCCAGACCCGCACCGGTGGGAAAAGAATTTACCGTTTCCACAGAGGCGGGCTGTCTGATTCCGGCACGATTTCGGACCAGATTCAAAAACCCGCTGACCTTATCCAGCATTTTTCCGCTGACAGCTTTCCCGTTCATTAAAAGAGAATCTCTTTCCTTTGTATCTTTAAAAGTTACCGAAGTTCTGGTTGTCAACGAATCCACAGTAATTGAAATTGAACCCGCCGCCGGGAGATTCAGCCTGTCATCCCGTTTCCCCCAATACTTCACCAGCGCGAAATTCGCTCCCGCAACCGCGGCGGCACTCCCTGTCTTAGTCATTCCACAATAAAGCCCTTTTTTGTTTTCGCAAACTCAAATGAAATTTCATATCCAGACCATTTTAGCGCAATTTACGTTAAATTTCCGAACTTTTCCCGCTTCCAGCTGCCGTTCATCGGGAATCGGCAGAAGGCGGCAGAATCTCCACCAGCGTCCCCACCGGAACCGCGTTGAACAGGGCAATCACATCGGCATTCTTCATCCGGATACAGCCGTGGGATTCCGGAGTGCCGATGAGCCCCTCCTCCGGGGTTCCGTGAATGTAAATATACCGGCGGTAGGAATCCACGCCCTTTCCCCGGTTCACACCGGGTTCCATCCCTTCCAGGCGCAAAATCCGGGTTGTGACATAATCGTTCGGCGTATTTGTTTGATCGGTATAAATTTTCGCGATTTTGCCGGTATTTCTCCTTGCCCGGAAAATCGTTCCCACCGGGGCACCCTTTCCGTACTTCTCACAAATCCGGTGGGTACCGGTGGGGGTTTGATTGCTTCCGTTTCGGTTTCCAACCCCGTTTTTCGCGGTGGACACCGGATAAATGGCGAGAACTTTGCCGTTTTGAATCAAAAAAAGCTGCTGCGTCCCGGTATCCACAACAATGGCAGGGGCATCCGGTTTCAAATGAAAACGGGTTTCCAGTTTTAAAACAGCGGCCTGTACTGCCGGCGGCATCTCAACCTGCCCGGCCAGTGCCGGAACCACCGCCGCCGGCAGGAAAAAAAAGAAAAACACTGCCGAAACCATCTGCCGCCATTTCATCTATTCCTCCACCTTTAACCCCAGCTCCTTCAACTGCCTCTCATCAATGGCGGAAGGAGATCCGGTCAACAGACAGCCGGCACTGGTAGTTTTGGGAAACGCGATTACTTCACGGATCGAATCCGCCCGGGAAAAAATCATGGCAATCCGGTCAAACCCGAAAGCAATTCCGCCGTGGGGAGGTGCCCCGAGTTTCAGGGCGTTCAGCAGAAAACCGAACTTCGCCTCCGCCTCTTCTTCGGAAATTCCGATGGTTTCAAACACCTTTTTCTGAATCTCCATATTGTGGGTACGGATACTGCCGCCGCCGATTTCAAACCCATTGAGGGCAATATCGTATGCCCGGGCCTCCATCTTTGCCGGATTTTCGTCAAGAAGCCCCAGCTGATCCTCCTTCGGCGCGGTAAACGGATGATGAACCGCAACATAGCGCTTCTCCTCTTCATCCCATTCAAACATGGGAAAATCCGTTACCCAAACAAAAGAAAAAGTCTTTTCCGGAATCAGCCCCAGCTCCCTGCCCAGATGGCTCCGGAGAGCGCCCAGCGCGGTACAGGTCACTTCAAAATTATCCGCCACAATGAGCACAAGGTCGCCGGTTCCCCCTTCCAGCGCGTCAAACACCGCGGCGGCACGGTCTTCACCGATAAACTTCAGAATCGGGGAAGCAAAGCCGTCCACTGTTTTCTTAATCCACGCCAGCCCCTTGGCCCCATACGATTTGGCAATAGATTCCAGATCGGAAATCTGTTTCCGGGAATACCCCGCGCCGTCACTGACCAGAATCGCGCGGATCTCGCCGCCTGTATCCGCCACCCCGTCAAACACCTTGAATCCGGCACCGGAAACCAGGCTCTTGACATCCTGAAGCTCCATCTCAAACCGGATATCCGGCTTATCCGAACCGAAGCGGCGCATCGCCTCCCGGTAACTCATCCGGGGAAAAGGTGTTTTAACGGGAATTCCGCCCACCTTTCCCATCTCCACCATCATTCCTTCCACAATGGAAAAAATATCCTCCTCGGTAACAAAAGACAGCTCCATATCAATCTGGGTAAACTCCGGCTGGCGGTCCGCCCGGAGGTCTTCGTCCCGGAAACACTTAACAAACTGAAAATAGCGGTCAAACCCCGCCACCATCAAAAGCTGCTTAAACAGCTGCGGCGACTGGGGAAGGGCAAAAAACCGGCCCTTCTGAACCCGTGACGGCACCACATAATCCCGCGCCCCTTCCGGCGTGGAACGGGTCAGAAACGGTGTTTCCACCTCCATAAACCCCAGCTTATCAAGATAATTCCGGGTCGCCATTGCCAGACGGTGCCGGAGCATCAGCGCGTCCTGAAGAGAACGCCGCCGCAAATCCAGATACCGGTACTTCAACCGCAGATCCTCGGAAACCGTCGCCGCCTCGTCAATATTGATGGGAAGAGGCTCCGTCTTATTCAGCAAAGTCAATTCCGATGCCGCCACCTCAATCTCACCGGTTTCCATATTCTTATTCACCATATTGGAAGGCCGGGGGCGAACCGTTCCCGTTACCCGGATCACATCCCAGTCCCGGAGCGCCTTGGCGTGCTGAAACACATCCGGCGCCGTATCATCCTCATTGAATGTAACCTGGGTAATGCCCCAGCGGTCCCGTAAATCCAGAAACACCAGCGAACCGAGATCCCGGTGACTGTTAATCCAGCCGTCCAGCACAACCGTCTCATCCACCTGATGCCGGGTCAACTCCCCGCAGGTGTGGGTTCTATTTTTTAATTTCATTTTCAATCTCCTTCAGCAGATCCGCTGCCGGAATCTCCCGCTGACTGCTGTTCTCCATATCCCGGAGAATCAAAACATTCTTTTCCTTCTCAGACTCACCGGCCAGAAGCACAAAACGGCCCCCCGCCCGGTTTACCTGTTTCAGGCCGGACTTCAATGACGCCGCCTCCGCCAGCACAACGGCACGGTAACCGTTATCTTTCAATGCCAGAGCCGTCTGAACTGCGTATTCCAGATCCTTTCCAACCGGAAGAACATAAAAAGAGGGCGATTCCTCGTACAACTTCCGGTCCCCCAGCACCATCATCAAGCGGTCCATCCCCAGCGCCCAGCCGAAAGCCGGCACATCCGGGCCGCCCAGCTCCTTCACCAGATTATCGTAGCGTCCGCCGCCGAGAATCGCATTCTGCGCCCCGAGGCCCTCTGAAATCACCTCAAAAACCGTGCGGGTATAATAATCCAAGCCCCGGACCAGCCCCGGCTCCGGACGGTAATCCACCCCCAGCAAATCCAGAAACCGGAACACCTGCTCCTGATGCTCCCGGCACCCGTCGCAGAGATGATCCTGAATAGACGGCGCATCCTCCACCACCGCCCTGCACCCCGGAACCTTGCAATCCAGCACACGGAGCGGATTCGACTCCATCCGGCGGCGGCAATCCTCACACAGCGAATCCCGGTGGCCGGAAAGATAATCCTGAAGCGCTTCCCGGTAACCCGGCCGGCACTCCCGGCACCCCACCGAATTGATATCCACCCGCAGGCCGCTCAATCCCAAATCCCGTAAAAGCCGCACCACCATCTCAATAGTGTCCGCGTCCACAAAAGGATGGGAACTGCCGAACACCTCGGCCCCGGTCTGATAAAACTGCCGGTACCGGCCCTTCTGGGGCCGTTCATAGCGGAACATCGGGCCGATATAAAACAAACGCGTTACCTTCGCCTGCAAATCCATCCGGTGCTCAATATAGCTTCGAACCACCGACGCCGTATTCTCCGGCCGCAGGGTAATACTCCGGCCCTTCCGGTCGGAAAACGTATACATCTCCTTATGAACAATATCCGTGTCCTCCCCGATACCTCTGGAAAACACCTCCGTATACTCAAAAATCGGCGTACGAATCTCTTCAAACCCGTAGCGCCGAAACAGCTTCCGTGCCATATCTTCATACTCAGTCCAATTGCGGATTTCCGGAGCCAGAATATCCCTTGTCCCCTTCACTGCCTTGATTGCCATAAATCCCCCAGAAATAATCTCGGATGCTTCCGCCGCAAAACCGGCTTCTCACCCGCACCTGTTTTTCAACCGTTTATTGTACCAGAAAAGCCGACAAACCGGCGGCGCAACGCGCCGGATGTTGGATGTTAGATGGCAGATGACAGATTCTCAGAAGCAAGACAGTTAAGAATCAAAGGGTTAAATTAAAGCAAATGTAAAAAGGCAGGGGAGTTGCTTCGAGACGTGGCACGGTGTGCCACTTGCCGGCATCAGAACCGGACAGCTCTTTTATGCAAGCATAACCGCTGCCCGTTTCCGCTGCCGTCCCGCTTGCGCAGGCCTCGAAGCAGCGAAGATGGCGTTTTGGCGGCTATTTTGTTGTGTTGTAAATAAAAAGCCT
>JAADGL010000015.1 GCA_013152385.1 Acidobacteriota bacterium | reverse complement strand
AAAAAAGCCTCTGTCAGTGAAAGTTCCCGTTTCATGAGAACATCTCCATTGCGGCACGGAAAATCCGATGACGTACCGCACTGAAATCCCCCGGAAGAACTACCGGATGTACCCGATTGCTTAAAAAGGCCACCGCAATCCGGCGGTCCTCCGAAACCGCAATCCCGGTTCCGGTAAATCCAAGATGATAAAAATAACCGTCACCCTTCATCAACGGCAAAGAAGCATTTTCCATCTGAATCAGGGCCTGCAGCAGTTCCATTGTGCCTGCCGCTGTGGCAAACAATCCCGCATTTCCGGAAATACCGCCGTCGTAAAATGCGTTGAGGTCATGGGTTTCCCCGTGAATTTCCAGGCCGGGACGGAATCGGGAAGGATCCGGGTCTTCCACAAATTTTTCTGCCAATTTCCGTTCGTATTCATTGCCGAATTCGGTGGGTGCCACATCCGGCCTCGGGCCGGGGTTGATTTCGCAACCGGGAAAACCCGCGAGAAACGCCTTTGCGATTTGCCGGAAAGAGGTTCCTGCCGCTTTTGCAATGGCACGGGAAAGCAGAATGTATCCGAGACAGGAGTAAACCGGGTTGTCTGTTCTGCCCGCGGGATTCTGGCCCCGTAAACGGATGGATTCCAGATAACTTTCTCCGAACAGATAGAGAGGCAGCCAGGGTTTCAGCCCCGCTCTATGGGAGAGGAGTTCAAGCAGGGACGCCTGAATTCCGGCCTCCGGCAATACCGTTGTCAGAGGAAAATCCACTTTAGTAAAATGCTGGTAAACCAGAAGAAAGGTAATAAGGGGTTTTGTCAGCGATGCGGTGTCAAAAAACAGCTCCGGCCCTTTATCCGGGAACCGTTCCCGGAACACAACTTTCCCGTCCCGGAATATCCGGCAGTCAAACGCCGGTGTCAATGCATTTTCAACAAGCCCCCTTAGAACTCGGTGAAGCATTTTCCGGATTCAGCCATTTCCGAAACAATCCTGGTATACAAAAGCGCTTTGAGTCCGTCTTCTCCGGAAACTTCAACGGAACGGCCGGTGAGAATACTGTCCAGGAATGATCCGATTTCCGCTTCGAGCTGATCCCGGTCTTCCACCGGAATCGGGTGATTCACCATTGATTTGTCCCGAAAAAACATCTTTTTAAGCTTCCGGTTGTTCAGGTCGGCACTGAAATAAGTATTTTCTTCCCCGTCAAAAACCCGGAGGCTGCGTTCCCGTTCCGAAGCGACCCGGCTGACATTTAATTCCGCGATACATCCGGATTCAAGTTCCACCATGGCAAAGGCAATGTCTGTCTTATCCGTCACCACCTTCTTCCCTTTCACCGTAATCCGTTTCACCGGAGACCTGTCCAGGGCAAATACAAGGTCCATATCATGAATCATCAAATCCAGAACCACATCAATATCAACACTCCTCCCGGTGAAGGGAGAGTAGCGGTTGGCCCGGATCATCCAGGGGGTTTTGACACGTTCTTTCAAAACGGTAAATGCCCGGTTGAAACGCTCTATCTGCCCCACCTGGAGTTTTACCTTTCGCTGTGCCGCCATTTCAATGAGTCGCTCCGCTTCGTCCACTTGAACCGTAATCGGCTTTTCCACCAGCACATGAATTCCATTTTCAATAAAAAACCGGGCAATATCAAAATGATAAACAGTGGGAGTGGCAATGGTAACCGCATCCACATCATTTACGATACGGCGGAAATCCTGTACAAAAGGCACATTGTATTTGGCCGCAATTTCCCTGCCCCGGTCTTCGTTTACATCCACCACGCAGACAAATTCGCAATTTTTCAGCACACTGAGAACACGCGCATGGAAGCCGCCGAGGTGGCCGGTTCCGATAACAGCTGTTTTAATTTTTGTCATGGGCTTTCTCTCCATAGAAAAAATAGTCCTTGAATGGTTGATGTTCGGGCTTTAATTCTGTTTTTTTCACAAGATAATTCCAGTGGCCCGGTTCGTTTTTCAGATAATTGTCAAACCATGCCATTACAAACTCCTCCTGGGCAATCCAGTTGGAGAATTTTCCCTTCATTCCGTGGTTTTCACCGAAAAACCGGACAAACGCCGTCTTTTTCCCCAGTACCTTCAGTGCGGTGAACATCTGATCCGATTCCACAACCGGTACATTTGTATCCGCGTCTCCGTGCATCAGCAGAAGCGGTGTCTTAACCCTGTCCGCGTGGAAAACCGGAGATTTATCCACATAAACATTCCGCGCGTTCCAGGGATAGGAACCGGCCAGTGCCGTCATTCCGTAGAGATATCCCCAATAACCGGCACCCCAGTAGGAAGTAATATTACTGATTCCGTACTCTGAAATCAGTGCTTTGAACAATGTGGTCTTTGTTGCCAGGGACATAGCAAGGAACCCACCGTAACTGCCGCTGTAAGCCCCCATGCGGCCTCCGTCAACCGATGGTTCGTGTTTTGCCGTGTACGCGGCCGCTTCAATCAGGTCGGCAGCGGATTTTTCGCCCCACTCATTGCAGTGTTCGGCGGCAAATTTCGCTCCCCGCCCCACCGCTCCCCGGGGGGTGGTCAACAGCACAAAATAGCCGTTTCCGGCAAGCCACTGAAAAGTCGGATGAAACACCGGCCCGCAGGGCACAACACCGCCGTAATAAAACATAACGAGGGGATAGGTTTTCCCCGGCTCAAAACCGGCGGGATACACGAGAAAATTGTGAATCTTATACCCGCTTTTCGACTTAAACGTGAATGCCTTGAAAGGAGACAGGTGCACATTTTTTATGGCATTTGTCTGGAAACCTGCCACCTCTTTCCGCCCGAGAAAAAGAGAGGGATACCGGTCAATGGCAGAAGACATGAACAGCGTTCCCGCTGCGGTGGGGCAGAAACCGTTTACCACCCCGCCGGGCAGCTTCACCCGGGAAACTTCACCGTCTTTATACCGGAGCACCACTCCCCTGCCGTCCATGGTGGCAATAAACATAATTTCTCCCGGCCCCGATGCCAAAAGCGTATCGGATGTCTGGCGGGTATAAATAATGTCAATCCCGGGACTGAACACGGCATCCGAAGACACACAGTGAATTTCACCGCTTGACATATCCAGTGTGAACAATGCTTTGTCATAATAGTTGACCTGCTGGCCCTCCCGGTACGGCCGGCGCTGGGAAACAAAAAGAACGGTTTTGTCATCCAGATATTTTACCTCGTCAAAACTTCGGCTGTATGCCCCCACCTGCTGGGCGGCGAGGGTTTCCAGGTTCAGGTCCATCACCTTGAATGAAGACCAGGGGTACCGTTCGATATCATTATAAAGGGAAAGCACCGCGTGTTTCCCTCTGACATCATAAGCGGCAATCCCGGCTGGCCCGTAAAGTTTCCGGAGCACAACCCCGTCAGTGGAAAGGGAAAAGAAAAAAGACTTGCTCAGCCATTCCGGCCGCTTCTGCTCAATCCGGGTCCAGAGGGAATAATCACCCTTCTTTTTCGGTTTAAACGTATCGGTGACCAGAAAATAAAGAAATCTCCCGTCTTTGGACACCGTAAGTCCCGAAATCCGCTTTGCCATTGAACGCACCATCCGGCGTTTCATCGTTTCCGGATTCAACGCCATGATTTTCTTCCCTTGCGTATAATAAAGCCATCTGCCGTCAGCAGAAAAAACCGGCTGGCCCGCATTTTCAATCTCATGGCGCCGCACCTTCTTCCCCGCCAGCCGGAGCAATTCCAGGCTTCTTTTCCGTTTTCCATTCTCATCCCGTTTTGACAGGACTACAGCAGCAAACCGCCCGTCCCGGCTGGCGGTAAAATAAGCGGGATTCACCAGTTTTGTGTAATCCAGATGAGAAAGCGGACGGCCCGGCAGCAGACTCACTGTGGCATCCAGTCCGTCAATCTTCACTGCTTCGGCCCCGGCATCTGCCGTCTTTCCTTTCAGAAGCATCGCCAGTTTGTGCCCGCCGGTTTCAAAAACAAGCTGTGCGCCGGCCTTCACCGGTTTGTCATCCAGAAACAGCTTTGCTTCCACCCCTTTTGCCACCTGAACAGAGGCGGTTTGGAACCGCGGAACTTCCAGATAACAGACAGCTGCCAGGCTTCCGGTTTCCGGTAAAATCAAATTCTGAGATTTCCGAAACGGCACATCGGAAGAAAATTCCGTTAATTTATCTCCCGCTTTGGGGGAAATCCCAGTGAGCAGCGTTATACCGGGGGCCAGTGTTGCCGTCAACACCGGTTTCAATTCCAGTGTTTTCGGAAACCCCGGCCACACCAGAACAAGAAAACATCCGATTAACCAGATTCGTTTCATAATAACTCCCCCGTCTTTTCATTTTCCCGTTCATTATCCCAGATTCCGATGCCAATTTCCAATGAATCAACCGGAAGGGCGAAAGAGAAAAAACCCCATCCGTAAAAACAAAGCCGCGGCAGATCAGCTGTTTTCCAATGCGGTATAATAAAATGTGCCAGAAATAAATTTCTGAAAAAACCGCAGAGAACACCGGAGGAAACATGTCGGAAAAAAAACAGACCATGACAGAGGAAAAACTGGATCAAACACTTTGGAGCTGGCAGGCATCCAGAATCATACTCACTGCGGCGGAGCTGAACCTGTTTGAACACATGGAAGCCCCGGTTTCATCCGCTGCTGTGGCAAAAGCCATCGGCGGCACACCCCGTTTCGTAGACCGCCTCTTAAATGCGCTGGCAGTGCTGGGACTGGTTAAAAAGGAAAATGAATTGTTTCAAAACACAGCGCTTGCGTCTGCTCAGCTTGTTCCGGGAAAACCCGGCTACCGGATGGGGCTGGGCCATACAAACCACATGTGGCAAAACTGGAGCCGGCTGACCGAAATCATACGGGAAGGGAAACCCGCCCGGGCGCTTCCCAACCCTCCGTTGATAGAGAACTGGCTGGATGCTTTCATTTCCGCCATGCAGCAGCATGGTTCAAACCGGGCCGCTGCGGTGATGGACATGCTGGACCTTTCCGGAATCAACAGCTTCCTTGATGTGGGCGGCGGTTCCGGCGCCTTCAGCGTGGAACTGGCAAAGCGGTTTCCCGCCATGGACATCTGCATCTTTGACCGGCCGGATGTGATTCCCCTGACCCGGCGTTTTGTGAATAAAGCCGGCGTCTCCAATATCCGGTACAAAGAAGGTGATTTTCTTGACTTTCTCCCGAAAGAAAACTTCGACATGGTATTCATGTCCCACGTAATTCACTCCAACGCCCCGGAAGGAGTCAAAACCCTGTTTCGCCACGCGTTTCAGTCACTGGCACCCGGCGGGCAGGCTGTTATTCACGACTTCATCGTTAATGACGATCGTACCGGCCCCCGGGAAGCGGTAATTTTTGCGCTGAACATGCTGGTCCATACCGAGGGCGGCGACACTTTCAGCCAATCGGAAACCCAAAGCTGGCTGGAAGAAACGGGATTCAGCGGTATCGTGTACCGGGATACCGGGGCCCGCACCTCGCTGATCACTGCAAAAAAACCGGAGGCTGCGGCAAAACCATGAAAAAGAGTATTCTGCTGTTTCTGCTCGCCATCTTTTTCTGTTTCCCGTTGAAAGGAACCGATTTTACTTTTCGGCTCTGCCACATTCCGGACAATCCGTGGCAGACAAAACTGCTCATTGTGAATCCGGGAACCGGAAACATAACCGCGCAGTTTCACCATATCTCAGAAAACGGCAGCGAAACGGTCGGTGAGACAATTGTTCTTTTACCGGGCCAATCCGCCGAACAGACACCGGAAAAAATCGGCAGCGGCGGAAACGGCTGGCTGGAATGCACCGGAGACACCGCCCCCGCTGTCGTTCTGAGTTATGAGTACGGTGACAGTGAATCCGTCTGCCGTTTTACCCTGTCCCCGGATAAAACCGGAACAAAATGGCTGCTGCCCCTTCCGACGGAGGGGCCGCAGGACTGGTACGGCATTGCTGCAGCCAATTTCGGGGATGAAACAGTCCAGCTGACAGTTAGCGGCATTCTGAACAGTGAACTCATTGAGCAGGTAACAATTTCCGTGGACAAAGGGCAGAAAACCGTGGATACGCTCTCTCACCTTTTCCGGGAACTGAACTACCGGCGGCCGGACTGGCTCCTGCTGACAGCCACCACCGCCATTCCCGCCCCCATCGGCATTGCCGGGAACAACAGTCAGGACCGCCACCTCTTCTTTTCTGCGGAACCCCTCGTCCCCGGCGGCGAAGACCAGGCAAGATACATTGTTTCCCACATCGCGGAAAGCAACTGGGAAAGCACGGTGGAGCTGATCAACCCCGACGACACTGCCAGCCGGAATGCCGCTGCCTTTCTCCCTTCCGGCCAGGCCCTGTCCGATACCGGGTTGCGCCCCTTTGAAACCGCCTCCGTTGACCTTGCCGGTAGCGGAAATCCGGGGCCATTGATCATCAACTCCCGAACTCCCGTTGCAGCCCGGCTTCAATACCGCTACAAGAATTCCCCGTCAATTTGCAGTTTCTTTCTCCACAACCGCTGGAGCCGGAAATGGATTCTCCCGGATACGGAAGAAAACTGGCTCGACTGGCACGGCATTGCCATTGGAAACCCGTTGTCAACACCGGTTGAAGTCTCCGTCACCGCATACAATGCCGACGGCCCGGCGGCAAACGCCACCCGAACCGTGGAAACCGGTGGAAAATGGGTCGGGCTGGCCCGGGAATGGTTTTCAGAAAACAAAAAAGACGCGCCGGATCTGTCGGAAGTGGTTTATTTCCGGATTGAAAGCGACATTCAACTCCCGGCACCCATCCTCATTGCAGGGAACAACGCCCAGGACCGCCACGTCTTTTTACAGGGAATCCCGGTGGATTCACCGGACGTATTTGTTAAAAACGGGCCCGCCTTCGGCGTTTACTGGCCCACCGGCGGCTGGCGGGAATGCCGGCCCGAAGAAGCCGGGATGGACAGCGGAAAACTCCGGGAAGCACGGGACTACGCCGCCAACCCCGCCATCAACACCCAGGGCCTGTTGGTCATTCGCAATGGCTACATCGTGGCGGAGCAATACTTTCAGGGCAACACTGAAAACACCATCCGGCACAGCTTCTCCATTGCCAAAAGCTTTACCAGTTGCCTCACCGGAATCGCCCTGGACAAAGGCAGGATTGCCGGCCTGGATACCCCCGTTTACACCTTCTTCCCCCAATGGCAGCAGCCGGATACCCCGGCAATAAAAAAACGCATCACCCTGCGCCAGCTCCTGACCATGACATCCGGCATTTCGTGGAACCAGGATGCCCCGGACTACGATCTGGACATGATGATATTAAGCGGCGACTACGTTTCATACGTCTTAAACAAGCCGGTCATCCACGAACCCGGCACCTACTGGCAATACAGCAACGGGGGTGCCGCTCTCTTTTCCGGCATCATTCAATCGGCAACGGGAAAAACCGCAGAAGAATATGCCAACAAAGTCCTTTTCCCCGAAATCGGGTTTCAATACGATTATTGGGAATCCGACAGAGCCGGGCACAGCACCACCGCCTGGGGAATCTACACCACCGTACGGCAATTTGCCAAATTCGGATACCTCTACCTGAACAACGGGAACTGGGACGGGAACCAGGTGGTTTCCCAAAACTATGTTGCCCTCTCACGCCAGCCGGTTTCGGCAGCAGTTAACTGGTACGGTTTCATGTGGTGGCTGAAACCTTCCCTTGAAAATTGGGAAAACTCCGTGGTCCCTGACAACCTGATGATTGCCTGGGGTAAATACACCCAGCAGATTTTCGTCATGCCGGACCAGCATCTGCTGGTACTGCGTTTCGGCAACGACCCCTACTCCACCAACGACCAGTGGGACGAAACCACCTTCCTGACAAAAATCCTGGCCGCTATTCAGGAATAAACTTTTACCATAACATTGGTATGCCCCAAAACCCCCGTTGATTTCCGCCGTAAAAGGATGCTTCCGGCAAACCTGTACCCCGCAGGAAAAATCAGGGAGCCCGATGCTTCTTTTCCGCCCGTCACGCGGCCCGACAGGCCGGTTACAGCTCCAGCGGAACGCCGACTTCGATGATTTTATCTGTGGGAATGTTGAAAAACAGGGCGGCGTCCTGGGCACTTTCAGCCAGTTTAACAAAAAGATGTTTGCGCCAGCGGGACATGCCGGGCCGGTCTGTGATAATGATTTTCTGGCGGCCGATGAATACACTGACATCTTCTTCGTCCAGCTCCAGCCCCTGGCCCCGGAGAAGGGACAGCAGGTTGTCAAAGTTGGGACGTTCAACAAATCCATAATGAACCATAGCCTGCGAAAACCCGCCGCCCAGGCGTTCCAGTTTAATTTTTTCGTCGTTGGGAACCCGGGGAACGTTCAGGGTGCGGAAATGCAGTAGTACAATCTGGTTGTGGAGAACATGGTTATGTTCGACATTGTGAACCAGTGAATGGGGGACAATGCCCGGTGTTCCGGCAAGAAACAGTGCCTGCCCACGGACCCGCACAGCGGAAACCGCCGCTTCACTCTTTCTGAACTGCTCCAGCGGCACCGCGGTTTCTTTGAGCTCGGCACCAAGCAGTTTACGGCCCTTTTTCCAGGTAATGAGCATAAGGTAAACAATCAGTCCCACTGCCAGCGGGAACCACGCGCCATGAAAAATTTTCACCACGTTGGCACCGAAAAATGCCAGATCGGCGGTGAAAAACAGGCCGGACAGGCTCAATGCCTGCCATCTTTTCCAGTGCCAGCGGTTCCGTGCCACCACGTAAAAGAGCATAGTGGTGACCAGCATGGTGGAGGTGACCGCCACACCGTAGGCGGCGGCCAGGCGGCTGGATGTTTTGAAACCGATGACCAGGCCGATGGTGGCAATCATCAGAATCCAGTTGACCACCGGCACATAAATCTGGCCCATCTGTTTCGCTGAAGTGTGCACCACTTTTAACCGGGGCAGGTATCCCAGTTGAATCGCCTGATATGTCAACGAGAACGCACCGGTTATTACTGCCTGGGAGGCAATGATCGTAGCCAGTGTCGCAAGAATGAGGATAGGAATTCTCGCCCATACCGGCACCATGGAAAAGAAAATCTGATGGGCGTGTTCCGGGTGAGTTAACAGAAGCGCCCCCTGCCCGAGATAGTTCAATACCAGTGCCGGAAGCACCAGCCCGTACCAGACCAGCCGGATGGGAAAGGCGCCGAAGTGCCCCATGTCCGCATACAGGGCTTCCGCACCGGTAACCACGAGAAAAACGGAGCCGAGAACAAGGAATCCGTGACTGCCGTTGTGAAAGAGAAAATGGACACCCCAGTGGGGGGAAAGGGCGGCCAGAATTGCCGGATAGCGCAGCACCTGATCAATCCCCAGCACCGCCAGTGTTGTAAACCACAGAAGGACAACCGGCCCGAACAGCCCGCCCACTTTGGCTGTTCCCCGGCTCTGGATAAGAAAAAGGCCGGTGAGAATCAGGATTGTGGCGGGAATGACATAAGGCTGAAAAGCAGGCGTCAGCACATCCAGGCCTTCCAGCGCGCTCAAAACCGAAATAGCAGGAGTCACCATACCATCTCCGTAGAGAAGCGCCGCGGCAAAAAGGCCCAGCGCCACAAGATACAGGGGCCGTGCTGTCCCTTTCAGGCGGTTGACCAGCGAAGTCAGCGCCATCACGCCGCCTTCGCCGTTGTTATCCGCACGCATCACAAAGGTAAGATACTTCAGGGTTACCACAAGAATCAAGGCCCAGAACATCAGCGACAATACCCCGAAAATATTGGCCCGGCTCACCGCCACCGCGTAATCGCCGTAAAAACATTCCCGTACGGCATAAAGCGGGCTTGTTCCGATATCCCCGAATACCACCCCGAGGGCAGCCAGTGACAATGCCGCTATCGAGTGCTTTGAAATCCCTTTGCCATTACCGGCCTGATTATTCATTCAATCTCCTTTGCAAGAGTGCGCGTTATGAGTCGGGCGCAGGTGCCGGAAAAATCAGAGGACTGTCCGGCCCCGCTCGCCTGTTATTTGATACTGAATATCTATCGTCCGGTGTAAAGCGCCGCCGGGCCGATTATTTTCCTTTGAATTCTGCGGCACGTTTTTCCAGAAAAGCCGAAACTCCCTCGTCCTTGTCTTCCGTGGCAAAACAGAGGCCGAACAAACGGCTTTCCAACTTTTCCGCGGCATCAAAGGGCAGTTCCAGGCCATCCAGTACCGCCTGCTTGCAGTAGGCAACCGCCAGAGGCGCGTTGGCAAGAATCGCCTGAATGGATTCCACCGCCGCATCCACAAGGTTTCCATCTTCAATAATCCGGTCAATAATACCGATTTTCAATGCCTCTTCCGCTCCTACCATCCGGGCTGTCATACAAATTTCCATTGCTTTGGACCGGCCGGCAAGCCGCGCCAGCCGCTGGGTACCGCCGTAACCCGGAATCAACCCCAGTTTCACTTCCGGCTGGCCCACTTTCGCATGGGGCAACGCATAACGGAAAGTGCAGGACATTGCCAGTTCCAGGCCGCCGCCCAAAGCAAATCCGTTCACCGCCGCAATTACAGGAATGGGCAGGGATTCCAGCCGGGCAAAAATCATCTGGCCCCGGCGGGACATCTTTCTCGCTTCTTCCACCGAAATTCCCCTGAATTCCGAAATATCCGCTCCGGCGACAAAAGCCTTCTCTCCGGCGCCGGTAACCACCGCCCCCTGAACAGACGGGTCTGAAGCGATGGCATCAATCACCATCTCCAGTTCATCCAGAACTGTGCGGTTCAAGGCATTGAGTACCTTGGGCCGGTTGATTGTCACAATCGCAATATTTTCCCGTTTCTCAAATATAATGGTTTCAAAATCCATATATTCCTCCCGTTCTCTCAAAATCTTTTCTGATTATACCAGCCGTACAGCGGCAGTGCGAGTGAAAGTGCGTGTGTGTTCTGGGAGAAACCGGGGGGAAAGAAAAACTTCATGTGCCGGTTCCTGATTCCTTCTGAAGCTTGTCCCGGCTCAGCAAAAATTCCCTCTGTTTCTCTGCGGATTGCGAAGACGCCCTTTCGGGGTTATACTGTGAATATGAAATTTGCCATTACCGGAGCCACAGGTTTTGTAGGTTCCAATCTGATTTCTTTTCTGGAGAAAAACGGACATGGCACAGTACCTGTACTGCGGGGAGATTTTGCCGACACCGAACAACTTGCCGCAAAACTCGCCGGGGCCGATGCTGTGGTTAACCTTGCCGGTGCGCCCATTGTTGCCCGCTGGACTCAAAACCATATGAAAACATTAAAAGAAAGCCGGATCCAAACGGCCCGGAAACTGGTATCGGCACTGGAACATGCACTTCCAAAGCCGGCAGTGCTTGTTTCCGCCTCTGCCGTGGGGTTATACCCGGATTTTCGCCGGCAAACCGAGAACAGTTTTACCGTCAAACACGACTTCCTTGCCGCTCTCTGCGAAGAATGGGAAACAGCCGCGAGGGAAGCGGAATCTCTGCGAATCCGAACCGTCATTCTGCGGTTCGGGGCTGTGCTGGGCAAAGGTGGCGGCATGATAAAAAAAATTCGCATCCCGTTCTTTCTGGGCCTCGGCGGCCGGATTGCAAGCGGCAAACAGGGTTTTTCCTGGATTCACATTGAAGACCTGTGCCGGTTAATTCTGTTTGTGGCTGAAAAAGGCGGCAGCGGCGTGTATAATGCGGTCAGTCCGAACCCGACAGACAACATCTGTTTTACCCGCACCCTTGCCCGGGTTCTTCACCGGCCGGCAATTCTGCCGGTTCCCGAATTCGCACTGAAACTGCTCTTTGGAAAAGGCGCCAGAGTTCTCACCTCCGGCCAGATTGTCCTACCGGAACGCGCACTGCAGGAAGGATTTACGTTTCACTACCCCACACTGAAAGACGCCCTCTCCAAAATTTTCATTTGAGATAGAGGGAATCAACGGAAATCCCCCGGCTTTTCCACCATTATTGGATTCTCATCCGGTTTGGTAGTGACCTTACCCCATTTTCTGTACCAGTATCCATGAGAGTACCACAGTTGATAACGCCAAAGCAGATTTGTATGTGCAAGGGCGTCCTGTCATCCTTCTTTTTGACGGAATTCCATTTATTTTCATGGAGATTATTATATCTTCTGATGCAGAGAATTGCCAGCGGGGAATGCGATTCGCCACTTAATCGAATATCTCCCCCTTGGCAGAGTTTTTTGGTAATGGGTTTCCGGAATTTCCGCGTTTTGAAAGGTACTGCTATCGGAGATGTTTTCAAATGATCCGGATACGGGTCTTGGCGTACGGTGATAGTGTTGTGCGTTTTATTACCGATTCGATAAGGCTTTGAGAAGGAAAATCGGACACCGATGTTTCTGAATCTATACTCTTGTTCCAGAATTTTATTCCACTCTTTGAAACTTAAAATTTGGGGCCAAAAAGACATCTAAGCCGCTCTTGAATATCCCATGCTAAAATTTCAATTTCCTCTCGATTCGTTTTGGCATGTTCGGCCTCGGATAACATACTTGTAAAAATAAACCAAAGTTTCCCAACCAATTCCTTTGGCACTTGCTGTTGTGTTTCCATTAAAGGAAGGAGATTGTCCATCTTCTCCTTTAGCTTTGTGAAAGCCGCTTGGTTAATGGTTTTTGATGCCCTAAGTGGTCCCAATAAGTCAAGCATCAAAGAGTCAATTTCAGCAGTGATTTGTTCGATCGTTTTTATCATTTTATAATCCCCACAATTGCTTCTTTTGGTATGTTTTGATATACAGATATTTCTTGTTGCCATATTGAATAGTCATATGGGAATCCAGCCTCACCGCTTACTCTTGGATAAAGTTCCCAAGCTTTAAGTTGCGTTGAAGACACTTTATTAAGATCAATGATTACGATACCTTTCCCACTATCAAAGACGCGTGCCACATCAAACTCCTTAGTTGTTGCAATCCAAGGGTCATTAGCCCAAGAAGATTTACTGGACCCTGGACCCAAGAGCTACATGCTCACCGACATTCCATTTTTCCGCAAGATTTTTAGCCTCCAACCCGAGTCTTGCTTCGAATCGAATTGCATCTTTTGAATTAAGTGCTCGATAAACAATGTTCGATTCACTCTTTGAGGCAAATTCTCCTTCAATTCTCACAAAGCCCCGTTCATCTGTCAACAGATCGTTCAGGACAGGGGCATCCGTATTGACGTAAGCTGAAGGGCGAAGAGAAAGTTCAGACACATTCTCAACCTCAACAATCGGTGTTCTCGTCTTGAATTTGCCTGCACCGAAAAAATCCAGTGCCACTTGTGCCGTATGGCCCAGTATAAATCCAACATTAAAGAAACCGTCCGGATTATGGTAGAGCCTCGTCGTGTCACCGGGAATGCTATGAAATTGCTTGGTGTCTTCCATGGTA
>JAADGL010000024.1 GCA_013152385.1 Acidobacteriota bacterium | reverse complement strand
AGTTGTGCCCCCGGGATAACCGTTAAGGTCCTCCCACTGTTCCAGTGTGGTCCATTTCAACGGGATTTTCGGTGACAGGGCAAAGATGGGCTGTAGAGCCCCCCCCCACAACAATATGAACAATAAGAACTTGTCCCAACGCCTCCTGAATCTCACCTTACACATTCAGATAAATTTGCCTCTCAAATATTTCTGTCAGTGAAGTTTATCATTGCACTGTTTCCCTGGCTTTTCTCCTTCAGAATCCACGGCCGTTACTACCATATCTGTGGCTTTCATTCCAGCCAGTTCGGCTTCCAGCACCTTCAGTTTTTCATCCTGTTTTTCCATGTTTTTCCTCCTTTATTCTGGAAAGTGTATGCAGTATCACCGCCTCCCTCAGGCAGTGTTTCCACCTTGTACAAGCCGGGCCCGGGCCCAGCCGCATCAGCCGGTCCGGACAGTCGCCCATACAGATGGGCAACATATCGCAGTCCCGGCATTCCGGCCAGTCAACCGGATTAAAGTTTTTCCATTTCTCTGAATTTCCATTGAATCCATGGGGATTCGACACGTGGCCGATAGCTTTTCCTGGATTTCCCACGTCGTTCCAGCATTTTGTCAATGCGCCGTCCGGCGACACGACAAAAGCATTTTCCGAGACCGCCCCGCAAACGGGCATCCTCGGGAGTTTCAGAGCATCTCTTCTTCCTTCATGGTAGCTCTCCAGCATCCAGTTCACCAACACATCTGAAAAACGCCCCGCATCCATGCAGGCATCCCGGTAGGAAGCATCGGTATCTGAAACCACCTCCACCATCCCAGGTGATAGTTTCACGTGCTGAAGCAATTTTGCCTCCTTCAATATTTCCTTTACCCGCTTCCACGCATGCCGATTTTCTAAATCCAGGTTCACCCGAACCCGAACTGTTTCAAATAAATCCACCGCATTCTTCAAATTTTCCAGAATCACTGTGAATGTGGCCCCGCCGTCCCGCAATTTTCGGCGCGTATCGTGAATTTCCGGGGGACCGTCCAGTGTAACCTGAACTTCTCTGACCCCCGCTGCCGATAACTTCTCCGCGATGGGCCTTGCCAGCAGATACCCGTTGGTAACCATAGAAAAATCCGTGGTTGCAGCCTTTTTGCTCGCAAGTTTTCTCATTTCATTCGTCAGAGTTATGACCACATCTGGCACCAACAGGGGCTCGCCGCCATACCATGTTACGGAAAGTTTACCCCCTGTTTCCAATTTGTCGCGGGTAAAATCAAGGAGTTGATTTCTGGTTTTCCTGTCCATTTTTCCCGGCTTCCGGGATTCGTAGCAGTAGGGGCAGGCAAAATTGCAATCCAGTGTCGGCGCGATTGTCAGGCTCAACGTATTTGTCGCCCTCCGCTTTTCCCGATATCGGTCCCGGACTTTCTGCAGTTCATCCATGTCGCCAGGGACCAGCATGCCGCCTTCCCGCAGCATCCCAAGAACGCTACCCGGAAGTTTTTGCCATTCCCCACTCCGACCTTGTTCTATCAGCGGATCAAAGTGCTGCGGTGTCATGCGAACAACAGCACCACTCAATGCGTTGTACACAACCCGAAATGTATCCACCATCTGGAAAAAGTGGTTATATCGGGACAATTTTTCCATCATCGCCGCCTCACCGAACCATTCCGGTTAATTGACAAATGTTTGCGGTGCCTTTCACCGCACTCAAGCTGTTTATTGACCGAAGTATACCACTAATTTGTGAAACGGTATTCCCGAATCTGAAACAAAGCGTAAAAAGGCATTTTGCCGCGAAAAAAAGCCCGGTAAAAACCACCGGGCCGAAGACACAGGGAAAAGCGAATTAAAACCGGTATGATTGATTACATTATATTTATGTTATTATCAGTTACCCTTATCTCCCGTAAAACAGCATTTCCCGGTTTGTGGCAGCATCCTGCATCACATGAACACCGTCAAAATAAATCTTCACACGGGCCACAATAGAGCCGTCCAGTACCAGGGGAAAAGACCAGCAGGATTCCGGTTCGATAAACTCCGCATACGGGAGAATTTTTAAGCGGTTGAACGCCGATTGCAAAGCACCCTTCACCGATTGCACCCCCACTGCGGTTTCAGACCGGCACGGTATAATTCCCAGCGGGAGAATGCTGCCGTTTTCAGGGTTAATCCGCAGAACTCCTACAGCAATTCCCTGATATAAAATACCGGCCTTCATTTCGATTTCACCGGACGGCCCCCGTGAAATCCATACTTTTCCCGGCCGCAGCAGCCGGTTCAGTTTCCGGGCAGTGGCAATTGCCTGCTGCAAATTCTGCAGCAGAGCCGCAGCGGGAACCGCGCGGACAACGGGAATGCCGGAACCGGCGGGGGCGGGCGGTGCCGGTATCAGGCCGGGAACGGCGGGAGCAGCTACATTTCCCGGGGGCAAAGGTACCGGCGCCGGCTGCTGAAGCAGCAAAGGCGGCGGGGTCTGCGCTGACGCAGACTGCGCCGTTAAAACACAGCAGAAAACCATAACAACAACGGAAAACAAAAACTGTTTTTTCATGGCAACCTCCATTTAATGTGAATCTTTTTCGTTCCGGGATTTTTCCAGCCGGTCGATTTTTTCTTCCAGTTTTTTCAGCTGCTCATTGAGGGCATTCAGCGTTTCCTCAAGGGCATGGGGCTTCGGTGCTTCGTCGGCAGTCGTTTTCTTCCAGATCAAAATCCCCGCCAGCGCGAAAAAACCGAGAATAATCCACTCAAAGCCGGGAAATAACGGCGGCGGCGGGCCGGGTGCGCAGGCTTCAGAAGAAAAAATCAAAAAAAACAGGCCTGCCCGGGAAAAAAATGTAACCGGTTTATTCATAGAAAACCTCCTTATCTCTCCCATAAGATAGAACGGAAAAATGAAGAAATTCTGTACGGATCATTAAGAAAAAATGAAGATTCAAAAAAACATTATAGCGGCAGAGTGAAAAAGACGGTTGTGCCTTCCTCCTGTGAACTCTCAATCTGAACACTTCCGCCCTGGGCGTCAACCATGGACTTTATCAGCGTGAGGCCAAGCCCTGTTCCCCTGCCTCCGGCTTTATCCCTGTTTCCCTTCCGGTAAAACGGTTCAAACGCGCGGGACAGAGTTTCGGCATCCATTCCGGGGCCGTCATCGGAAAAACGGATTTCCACAAAACCCGGAACCAAGCGCCACCCGGACACAACCGGCGTTTCAGGGGGACAATGGGAAACCACATTGGAAAGAAGGTTGAGAAGAATCTGTTCCAGCATATCGGCATCCGCCATCGCCGTAACCGGAGGGCCTTCCTGAATTCGAACCGGAATT
>JAADGL010000021.1 GCA_013152385.1 Acidobacteriota bacterium | reverse complement strand
GTTGGAGCGGGTTTTTTCGGGCGCGATCATGGTGAAAGAAGGAGAGGCCCAGTACATCAAGAGCCCGTCGGATGTGGGAACAGGCAAGGCACAGGATGAGAAGGCCCCCCTGTCCGAAATCATTGAAGTTCTCAACGAGCGATTCGGCACCAACTTCACGGAGGAGGACAGACTTTTCTTTCAGCAGATCAAGGAAAAGGCCTGCAGAAGCGAACAAATTGTCCGGACGGCAATGGCAAACCCACTTGACAAGTTCGAGTTGGGAATTCGTAAGCTCGTTGAAGGACTCATGATCGAACGTATGGCTGACAACGACAAAATTGTAACAAGATATATGGCGGATCCTGAGTTTCGGGGTTCAGCATTTCCGATTCTCGCGCGGGAAATCTTCAATTCCATACGTTCTGCGGAAAGCAGTGCTCAGACTTCGGGGAAGGCTGATGATGTTTCTTCCTGAAAGCAAAGCTGTTTCGGTTCTCTATAGAGGGACTCACTGTGGCAGCTGAATGGCAAATCGCCCCCGCAATCTGCGCACGCACCAACGAATACCGTTTTTTCATACCCTGGCAGATACTTTCTTTCATATGGCGTATAATAAAAATTTAGAATAATAGTCGGAGGATTCCCTACCCTTTTGGGGTAAGAAGGGAAAGACATTATGCCGGGGACATTCCGGGTTTTAAGGAGTAATGTTATGGGATTTCGGTTTTGGCGGAGGATGAAGATTGCGCCGGGGGTGACGCTGAATTTGAGCCGGTCGGGGGGCTCGCTTTCGTTCGGGCCCCGGGGGGCGAAGTTTACAGTGGGGCCCGGCGGCAGGCGGGCAACGGTGGGGATTCCGGGAACCGGGCTGTTTTACACGAAAAAGCTGGGGGGGAAGAAAGGGAAAGACAGCGGCCTGAATTTGGGATTTTTCAAGCGGCTGATAACGCCGAATGACGAGGAAGCGCTGGTGGACGGCTGTCGGGAGCTGGCTCTCGGAGACGAAGAGAAGGCGTTTCAGACTCTGAAAAACGCGGGGCACCTCGCGGACGGGGCGTATCTGGCCGGTTTTCTCGCGCTGAAACGAAAACAGCTGGCGGAAGCGGAGCGGTTTCTGGTTTCGGCGGCAGAGAAGCCGAATGAACTGGGACAGGTTTTTGGCAAATACGGGATTTCCGCAACGATGAGCCTGCCGATTACCGATGAACTTTCCGCAGAGGCCGGCCCGGATGTCCGGGGTGTGTTTCTCGGGCTGGTGGAGGTGTATCAGCGCCAGAACCGCCGAAAAGACGCAATTAAGAGCCTGGAAGCCCTGCTGAAACTTGAACCCGATGATGTGGTGATTAAGCTGTCACTGGCGGAATTGCTGATGGAGGCATTTCCCGATGATGCAAACATTTTCCGGAGAATCGTCCGCCTCGCAGAGGGGGTGGAGAATGAGACGGCAGCCCATGCCGCACTGCTTTTGTATAAGGCAAAGGCACTATACGGATTGGGGCTTTTTCAGGGCGCAAGGGATACGCTGACAACGGCGCTTCGCCGAAAGAAGGGGCGTTCCGAAGAACTTCTCCACGCGTTACGTTATGAACGGGCACTGGTTTATGAAAAGCTGGGGCAAACGTCCCGCACCCGCACCGAGTTGGAAAAGCTGTACGCAGAAGCCCCGGATTTTGAGGATGTCGCGCAGCGATTGGGGCTTCAACAATAATATTTTCTGAATTTGTCAGTGAATCCGGATAATTTTACGGAAACCGATATCACTGTCGGAGAGTTTGAAGTTCCGGCTTTTACCGGTTTTCAGGTTAATTTCCGTGATATTTTCTCCGCAGACACAGGCTGCGTAAATTTTCTTACGCACCACAACTGCCGATTCCGGGCCGGGAGCGGTGGAATATGTGCGGATTTTGCCGGTTTTGACAGAGACAAGGGATACACCGGAGCTGTTGCCCCGAATCATATGGTTGGTGTGAAGAATCAGGATGCTGTTTCCAATGTTTCCCACGGCAAAGGGCCATTTTGCTGTTTTTGCCAGCAATTTTACTTTGTCTTTTTCCGGAAATATTTCATAGACGGAATCCCGGTATTTTGGTGTCCCATTGTGGTTGACAGCACAGAACAGCCGTCCCTTTGCCGAAACAATGTTTGATGTAACAGCTTTGTTTTTCAACAGAATATCAGGATACGAACCGGTGGCTTTCAACAACACCCCCCCCTGGTGCCCGGTTACATCTTCACAGACGATGTAGCGGCGTTTTTTCCAGCGGACAACGTTGGTGGGGATACCGGGAAGTTGAAATTCCCGAATCTGTTTTCCGGTTTTCAGGTTCACAACCTCGGCATGAAAAAATCCGTCCCGGGTGGACAGAAAAGTGTGGTTCACCAGCACGGTGTTTTTTCCGTAGGGAATCGCCAGAAGGGGAGACTGGGAAACCCGGATGGTGGCGGTTTTTTCGCCGTTTTCGTTCATAATTTCCAGCCATGTGGCATCCCGGTTGAATCCCGCCCGGTGAAAAACCAGTGCCAGTTTTTTTCCGGAGACAGCGCAGATATCGGAAACGGAGGCTTCCTGCTTGCAGGCTTTCAACACCCGGACAATTTTATGCGTGTCCGGGTTCCACAACACGATTCTGTCTTTCGCCGGGTTCAGGAGCGCAAGTATTCCCCCTGCTGTGGCAAGGGAAGCAAAAAAAATCAGGGCTGCGGCAACCGCCGCAACCCTTTGTTTCATTCTGTTCATTTATGCTGACAAATTACCAGCTGCTGGCAACCGTTGAGGTGCGCCAGGAGTAAAACAGTTCATCCGGGGCAACCCAGGTATCCGCGGGGTTGGCATCAATGTTGATCCGGGCATACCATTTGGATGTCCGGTAGTAGCCTGCCCACACCAGCTGGGAGCAGTAAAATTTGCTGGTGGACCATTTCCACAGCCAGTTAAAGTTATAGGGCTTGCCCAGCTGGCTTCTGGCATAGTCGGCGGCTTTTGCCCGATAACTTGTGGAAAGCGGCCAGGTGTTGACCCGCATCAGGCGGCAGTAGTCGTAGTCGTCATTCCAGTGGGATGCCGGCTCGTAGTGAACGCCGGGATTGGGGTCGCCGAAATACGACTCGTTGGCGTTAGATTCAATGGTGGCATACCGGCCGGTTCCGCCGTACCAGATTCCCGCATGTGCATAAAAGCCCCAGACGGTAAAGCCGTTGTGAACCAGAAGCACGTCACCCTTTCTTGCGGATGAAAAATTACAGGCGTTGTGGCCGTCTCCGCTGCCGAACTTGGATTGTGCCTGTTCACGGAAAACTTCTGACAAATCCTTTTCTGAAGGAATCCACCGATTGATCTTCGCCATTTCCGCGAAGGGCTGTTCCATTTCTTTTTCCATAGCTGCCTGAATCACTTTGTCCAGCATTTCAGGGGGCATATTCTCCCGGACATAAGCAGGAATCATGTCCTGATACGAATGCACATACGGCAATTGAACCTGTACCCAGCCCCGCTGGTGGAAAACCGTTTCCCGCTGCTGCGGTTCCAATTGATTGAACCGCTCCATCAGGGTTTGACTGCCCTGGGGATTCAGTATGTCTTTTGCCTGTGCAAAAGAAAAAGCCACCATAATGGAAACAACAAAAACCACGAGTCGTTTCATTCACGCACCTCCAAAAGGATAAGTTAATTTATCCTATAGTATTATAATTTTAATGTCAAGGTTTTTTTTGTTTTTAATAATTAATTATCCCGCAGCCGGGGCCTTTTCATTCCGTTTTGCTTTATTTCTTGAAAACCGCCCCACTCTACCCCATAATAAAGACATGGAAAACAATATGGAATTATTTGATCTTAAAAAACTTGGAAAACTTGTTTTCGGAGAGTTCATTTCCCGCCCCAACCGCTTTGTCGGAAAGATTGGTATTGACGGACATTTTGCCAGCTGCCATATTGCGGATACCGGACGGCTGAAAGAGATTTTGACGGAAGGACGGCGCATCATGGTGGCCGAAAACCCGCCCCGGCTGAAAACCGACTACCGCCTCATTGCCTGCGAAATGCCGGAAACAGGTGAATGGGTGCTGATCAACACCTCAATTCATACTCATATTGCCCGGACAGCAATTCGAAACGGCGTGCTGGGATTTATCCCGGAAACGCTCCGGCCGGAAATAAAAGCCGGAAACAGCCGACTGGACTTTCTTGTGAACAACCGCCTGTATATCGAACTGAAAGGCACCAATCTGGTACTGAATTCCCAATGCCGCTTTCCCGACGCACCGACCACAAGGGGGCGGCGGCACCTGGAAGAGTTGATTCAACTGAAAAAAGAGGGAAAAGACGCCATGATTCTGATTCTCGGCCTTCGAAACTGCCCCTGTTTCGTACCCAACCGGGAAATGGACCCCGCTTTTGCCGCTACCTTTCAAAAAGCGCTGGGATCCGGGGTTCAATATCATGGATTCCGCATAAAAACAGATACAGCAGCCGGAAAAATTCTGTTTAACGGCAATCTTCCGATTTGCCCGGAGAAAGCACAATGAATGAGCAAATCGAACGTTTTCTTCAATATTTGAAAGAACAGAAAAATTATTCCCCCCACACCATCCGGAATTACCGAATTGATTTGGAACAGTACGCGGAATTTATCGCGGCTTTCGAGCTTGATTTCCTGAAACCGGAACGGGGGGATATCCGGATGTTCCTCGGTGAATTGAAGCAGCGGCATTTGAAAAAAACCAGTATCGCCCGGAAACTCGCCGCGTTGAAATCATTTTACCGTTTTTTGAAACAAAACCACATCACAGACAAAAACCCGGCGGCACTGATTTCGTCCCCGAAACCCGACAAACCGCTTCCGAAATTCCTGACCATTGTTGAAATGGACAAACTCTTTGAACTTATTGAAACAGATACCATCCTCGGAATCCGGAACCGCACGGTGGTGGAATTATTTTACGCCACAGGAATGAGAATCTCCGAACTGGTTTCCATTAAAATGAAACAGCTGGACATTGACAACCAGATTATCCGGGTTCTCGGCAAAGGAAAAAAAGAACGGATTGTCCCATTCGGCACCCCCGCAGGGAAATGGCTTCGAAAATACATTGCAGAGCGCCGGGACTTCCTTATGGAAAAAGGAAACCTTGCGGAAGAACACCTCTTTATCAACAAAGACGGCACCGGCATCTCCGCCCGGGGCATCCGGGGCATTGTGGACCGCTTCCTCTACCTTGCCGCAGACCGCCACGGCCTATCCCCTCACGCGCTGCGCCACACATTTGCCACCCATCTGCTGGACAGCGGTGCCGATTTGCGTGCCATTCAGGAACTGCTGGGGCATTCTTCCCTTGCCACCACAGAACGCTACACCCACATCAGCCACGACAAACTGCTGAAAATCTACCGCAACGCCCATCCCCATCAGAAGAAAGGGGGAGGGAAGTGACTTGTAATTTGTGAGAAAAGGCAGGGAATGGGCAACTCCCTGATTCTTCTTATCCAACGCCCCACAATCTTCCCTATCCGCCATCCACCATCCACCATCCACCATCCACTCTCCACCATCCATTCTCCACTCTTCCCTTGCCACTATCCACTTTTATCTGATAGAGTATTCAGTATAAAATAATACCGTGGAGGGAAAATGGAAAACAAAAGGGAATTCCGGCTGCCGCAGGTGCTGCTGATTCTTTACCTCATTGAATTCACGGTTCTGGCAATTCATCCCTTTTCACGGGAAGTCTGGATTGCGGAAAACATTCCCATTGTTTTGATTGTATTCACCCTTGCCGTCACCTACCGCTATTACCGCTTTTCCAACACCGCCTACGCGCTGATGGCGGTGCTGATTTTCCTCCACACCATCGGAGGCTACTACACCTTTGAACGGGTGCCGTTTCAGTGGATTACGAATTTCTTCGGCTTCACCCGGAACAATTTTGACCGGATTGCCCACTTCTCCGTGGGATTTTACGCCTTTGCCGCCTGTGAATTGGTAGAGCGAAAAAAGTGGAGCCAATCCCGGATTCTGACCGCCCTTTTCGGTATTTTCATGATTTTCACCGTGGCGGCTGTGTATGAAATTATTGAATGGATTTTTGCCGCCGCAGCCGACCCCAAAGCCGGAATCGCCTTCCTCGGCAGTCAGGGAGATATCTGGGACGCCCAGAAAGACATGCTCTCCGACGGCCTCGGCGCCATCACCGCCGTACTCTTCTACGGCATTCTCCGCTGGCGGAAATAACCGCCCCGACGGGGTGCATCGCAGCCGGTACCAGTCCCCGTTCTACTCTTACTTTCTCTCACTTCTCCAGAAAAAAAGGGGGGGCGAAATGCCCCCCTTTCGGTTGATACGCCCTGTTGCCGGTTCTATTTTGCCGGTGCCGGTGATTCTTCCGGTTTTTTCCGGCTGAACTTCGATTGCAGTTTCTCTTTGATGATATACAGGGTCGGGATGTACACGAGGGTCAGGAATGTGCCCACCAGCAGGCCGCCGATGGCAACGGTGGCCAGCGGTGAGAGCCGTTCCAGCCCGATTGCCCATTCCGCAGCAATGGGAATCATACCGACAATGGTTGTGATGGCGGTCATGAGGATAGGCCGTGTCCGCACCCGGATTGCCATTTTCACGGCGTCTTCCAGCGGGTGCCCCTGCTCCCGGTAGATTCGGATAAAGTCAATGAGCAGAATTCCGTTGTTGACGATGACCCCGGTAAGGAGAATGAATCCCATAAAAGCAGGCATACAGCCATGCTGACCCATAATCAGAAGCCCCCAGACCGCCCCGATGAAGGCAAAGGGAATGGTCAGCATAATGACGATGGGCTCGGTGAAGGAATGAAAAATTACCACAAAGGTAAGGTAAAGGAAAAAGAGTGACAGTATCAGTGCCTTCCCCAGCCTTCCGAAGGATTCGTTCATCTGTTTCATTTCCCCCTGTTCGGACACCCGGAGGGTTGCCGGCACAGCCGCCTGCTTCACCGCGATGTTCCGCTGTTTGTAGAGGAAGGTTACCGGCGCGGTTGCCCGGTAGCCGTGGATGTTGGTTGTGTAGGCAAGGTTGTCCCTTGTAATAACGGAAGGCACAAGGGCTTTTTTCACCGAGGCAATTTCATTGAGGGGAATAACTTTCCCGGAGGGGGTTCTGATTCCGGTGGTCATGAGTTTCCAGATTGTGTCCCGGTAGCTGTCGGAGAGACGGAAGCGTATCCGTATCCCGTCCTGATTGAAAATTCTGAATGTTCCGGCAGGCACACCTTTTACGGCGGTGGCAAGCTGATAGCTGACATCCACCGGGGTCATGCCGAACCTGGCACATTTCTGCCTGTCAAAGGCCAGATGATATTCCACACGGTCCATTTTCCACGTCCGGCTTACAGATTTGAAACCGGGCCGGGTTGCAAGTTTTTCCGCCACTTTTTCCCCGGCACGGTCCAGTTCACGGAAGTTGTTGCCGGCAAGCTCCACATCCACTGTGGAAGCGATGCTGGACAGCGGCGTGGCGCCGAATTCGGTTACGTCGGCATATTTGATGCCGGGAAGTTTCCGGATTTCGCCGCGGATTTTGTCTTCAATCTGCCAGATGGTTTTGTCACGGTGAAACCGGTCAATGAGGTTGACAGTCATGTCAATCTGCTGCACTGTGCGTCCGGTTCCGAAGGATATCAGGCCGGGTTCCGACCCGACCCATGCCAGAGTGGACAGTACGCCTTTTTGTTTTGCAATGATGTTTTCCACCTGTTTCAGCAGTTTTCCGGTTTTTTCAATGGAAAAGTCGGATTCTGTTTCCAGATGAATTTTCATGATTCCGGTGTCCATGGGCGGCATCAGATCCCGTCCCACAAGTTCCATCTGCCGAAGGGAAAGAGGAAGCAGTATGACCAGCAGGAGAAGGAAAATCACTTTGTGGCGGTTGACAAATTCAAAAGCTCCCACAAAGAAGTCCCGGCTTTTGTCCACAACAATTATTTGAACCCTTCTGCCGAAGCGGTTGAGGAGTTTCAGTATGAGATATTCGTCTTTTTTGGTGTTTTTGATAATCCACGGGGCAATCATGGGAATGATGGTCACGGATACGGCAAAGGAGGAAAGCAGCGCAATGGCCAGAACGGTGGTCAGCGGCCGCATGACTTTTTCCACGTATCCACCAAGGACCATGATGGGAACCAGTACGATGACAGTGGAGAAGGTTCCGGAAAAATCCGCCAGAAGAATTTCTTTTGTGGCGGACCGGGCGATTTTTTTCAGGTCACCACCTTCTTCCCGGTAGTGCCGCTCAATGTTTTCCAGTACGACAATGGCATCGTCCACCAGCATTCCCACCGCGAGAATCACCGCCGTCATGGTTACAATGTTAAACTCCATCCCCGAAAGCAGCATGACGGTAAAGGTCAGGAAGTAGGTAAAGGGAATTGAAATTCCGGTGATGACGGCGGAACGGACATCCGCAATCAACAGAAATATTACCAGCATTGTAAAGATGATGGCATCCCGAAGCGATTCTTTCAGGTTGGATATGGACTGATTGATAATCCGCTCCTGACTGTCCGCCACCTGAATTTTCAATTGGGGAAAACGGGCGGACAGGTCTTTCAGGTGAGAACGTACCGCTTTGATGGTGGATACGGTGTTGGCGTTTTCGTGCCGCAGGAGATTGACCGCAACCGCCGGTTTCCCGTCAAAATGAAATTCCGCGGTTTTGTCGCTGATGGTATTTTTGACTGTCGCCACGTCCCGCAGATGTATTACTTTGCCGTGATAAGGAATCGGAAGTTCCTGAAGTTCATGAATCCGGGAAAGTTCACCACGGGTTTTAATGATGATTTTTGAGTCCCGGTTGATGATAAACCCCTCCGGGACATCCATGTTGTCGCCTTTGATGGCGTGGATCAACACGGAAAAAGGCAAATGGAGAGATGCCATTTTCACCGGGTCCACCTGAATGGACAGTTCGCGGATATCTCCTCCGAAGACCTCCGCGTCCGCAACTTCCGGTATGTTCAGCAGGGCATCTTTCAGCCCGTTTGAAGCCAGCTGCCGCACCAAAGCCAGATCATAGCCGCTTTTCGGCGCGGCCTGTACCGCCAGCGTCATCACCGGAACGGTAAAGTCGCCGATTTTAAAGACCTGCGGCGGCAGAATGTCCCCGGGTAATTTCGCTTTTACCCGGTCCAGAGCCGCCATGATATCGGTTACCGCTTCCTGCAGCGGCTTTCCGTAGTTGAATTCAACAGTGATTACACCGACTTCATCCTTACTGACGGAAGAAACCCGCCGGACATTGCTGGCCACATGGCAGGCACGCTCAATGGGGCGCACCACGTAGGCCGCAATGTCACCGGAAGAAGCTCCGGGCTCCATCACCAGCACTGCAACGGTGGGGCGCTGAACGGCGGGGAAAAGGTCTGTTTTGATGGCAAATGTCCCGTATATGCCCAGCCCGAGGGACAGAAGCGCCAGAACCGCCACAAGATGGGGGTGATTCAAAATTTTATCAATCAGGGTTAATTTTTCTTTCATTGGCGGTTCCCCATTGAAACAACAGACAAACCGTCGGAAAGACGCATGAGGAGAGAATCACTTCCCACCACCACCGATTCACCGGGTACAAGTTTGCCTTCAACCGCCATTTTTGACTCGGATTCAGCTGTAATCCGTACCGGAACCGTATGAATGACGCCGTTTTTCACGGAAAAAACAACAGAACGGGAGGTTCCCTGCAAAACCGCATTCGCCGGAACCGACAGCACATCGGGAAGATGCGTGGTTTCCAGACGGACTTCAACGGAAGCGCCGAGGGGCAGCCCAAAGGGAACTTTGTCCAGGCGAAGTTCCACCGTGCCCGTTCCTTCCGGAACAGCGGAGGGATACACCCGGGAAACTTTTGTTTTCAGCTCACGGCCCTCATACAGAATACGCGCCGCCGTACCGGGATGGAAACGAAGCAAATCATCGGAAGAAACAGAAACCACAACTTTACAGGGACTGGAATTCTCCACCCGCAAAAGCGGGACAGAAGGCATTACCACATCTCCGATTTTTACCGTAACCGCAGAAACCACTCCGTCAAAGGGCGCTTTTACCGTGAAGAAAGAAAGCCGGCTTTGAATATCAGCCATCTGGCTCTTCACATTCTGCAGCTGAACCTCCGCTTCTTTCCACCGGTTCTCGGACAACTCCATCGCCTGCCGCGGAATCGCCTGCTTTTCAAAAAGCATTCTGTCACGTTGATAAATAATTTTCATATTATCGGCATTTTTCTTCAAATCCCGTACAGATTTTTTCAGGTTCACAAGCGTCGTTTCCAGTGCCGCCCGGCTGCCTGTGCTGTCTCCCGGAACACCGTCAAGCTCGACCAGCGCTTCTCCCCGGCGAACATGGTCCCCTTCCCTTTTCAGAATCCGGCTCACCTGCCCGTTTATCCGGGCACGGACAACCGCTTCCCGGTTGGAGTCAATGGTGCCGAAGTATGTCCGCTCACTTAAAAAAACGCCCTTTTGAACCCGGGCCATTTTTACCGGAATCGCCTTCACCGGGGCAATGCGAATCGCATCCAGCTGCTGTTGCCGGTATCTGAGCAGAGCAACCGCTGCCACCACCAGTACCACCGCAATAACAATCAGAATAATCCAACGCTTCATATTATTTCTCCTTCAACTGTTTTTCTGAGATTTTCAACCGCAACAAAATAATCTGTTTTTGCCTGAATCAAATCGGTTTCCGCAAGTTTCTTTCTGGACTTCGCACGGAGTAAATCATCAATATCGCCTCTGCCGTTGTCATATTTCAACTGTTCCAGCCGGGCAACTTCTTTTGCAAAGGAAAGGGAGGCTTTTGCAGCATCCACATCCCGGGAAGCCCGGTTCACTCCGGCAATTGCGTCAATGACCTCGCTTTGCACCTGCAGCCGGGCTTCATCCACCTGATGAGCCGCCGATTTTATTCCGTGCAGCGCCTTACGGACTTCTCTGCGCCGGCGCCCCATGTCGAATATCGGAATAGATACATTCACGGTGGCAGACCAGAAACGGTCATTATAATCAATATTTCCACCGTTCACGGAATTCAGTTTTGCGTCGAAAGACACTTTCGGAAGCCTTGCCGCCTTTGCGATTTTCAAATGTTGACGGCTGATGCTTTCCAGTTCTTTCATCCGTTTCAGGTCACTCCGGTTTTTTACCGCTTTTTCCGTCAATTCACTTATACCGGGAATCTTTTCCGGAACATTTTCAAGATTCACTTCTGCCAGATGAAAATCGGATGTTTTATCCGGATTCACTCCGATTAAAGACGCCAGGGATGTTGTCAATGCTTTCTTTCTCTGATTCAGACCGGCAATTTTTAATCGTGCGGTTTCAATTTCATAACGAACCTTCAATAAATCCAGACGGGCATACTTACCGTTCTTTATACCGATTTCAATATGATTGCTCAGAGAGTTCAGAGCATTCAGATAATCCTGCCATGCGCCGAGTTCCCGGTTCACCGCCAGCAAATTGGTATACGAGGAAGTCACCCGATAGCGAATCGACCATTTCAGGGAATTCAAACGGTACATCTGCGCAGAACTGCCGCTTTTCGCAATCCGCTCCGACGCTTTCAACTGGCCGCTGGTAAAAAGCGGTACCCGGTAATCCAGATTCCAGTATGTCAGTTCATCGTCAAAAGGCATTGTCGTAAACCCGGCTGAAATCAACTCCTTTGTCATGGGCCGAATCAGCGTCGCATCACTGGACTTGGTCACGCCGCCGTTTAACATCAGCTCGCCGAACTTCAAACGTTTCACCGCCGCTGCGTTTTCCTTCTGGGACTGGACGGATTCCATCAGCGCCCGGACAGAAGGATTGGCATCATAGGCCTGACGAATCGCGCCTTTCAGGGTTAAATTCTGTGCCACAGCCGCAATGGTAAGAAAAAACAATAAAAAAACTAACAATCTTCTCATGCCAGAATGCCTCCGAGAAAAATGTTCAGAATATCATCACATTTCTCCGTAAGTTTCAGTTCACCTGCACTGAGGAGAAAACGGATCGTCAGAGATTGGACCATGCCGACCAGCATCACCGCACCGGCCTCCGGATCCACATCCTTCCGAATCAATCCTTTCTCTGCCGCATCCTCAAGATAATTTGAAATCCGCTTGACCATTCCGGAATAGAGGTCAAACAGCGCCTGCCGCACAACGTCATCCCGATTGAATGTTGATTCCGAAAGAAAAAGAATGGGTATTCCCTTCACCTGTTCAAGGTAAGAAAGAAGCGGGCACAAAAGCTCCCGAAAATATTCCCGGGGAGGCAGCGTACTGTCCACTTCGGGAATCATCTCCTCGTAGCGCCTTCGGATCCGGGAAATCAGCGCCACCACCATATCCTGCTTTCCCAGAAAATGCCGGTACAATGCCGGCTCGGAAAATTTCATCCGGTCTGCCACTTTTTTCATTGTCAGACCGGTAATCCCTTCATTGACCATCAATTTCATTGCATTGTCCAGAATTTCTTCCTGTCTTTTCGTCATCCCCACCTCCCGGGCGTTAGTTATCACTCACTAACTTATTCCCTGCCACTTCATCTGTCAAGGGTTATCTGAAAAAACTTCTGAAAAAGCAGCGAACCCGGCACCTGCCGGTTAAACCGCAAACACCTTAACCGGCATAGTGGGTACAGTCCCGGCAAACCGGCTTTCCGTCCTCCAGGCAAATGTAATTCTCCGCCACTGTGGCGCCACAGACCGAACAGCTCACCCGGTTAAAGCATGGCCTTGCCCCGGGAACGTCAACCGTGAACGGGCCCTCAATTTCCACCACATCTTCCGGCGGCAAACCGAAGAGGCGGGTAAAGCCGGGCCCGGCGATTTCTTCCGGAATATCCGCCGGATTCACCCCTCTGGCACGATATTCAGTGATAAAGGGGGCGGAAAATGCCTTGTCCAGAATTTCATTCCGAATCCTGGCCTTCACCGCCTTCCCGGTTTTCTTTTGAATCAGCATAAACTGCCATTTTCCTTTCGCTTCCTTTTTCATAATCCCTTTTCCGAAAGTGCAGCCGGTGGAAAACTGAACCCCATCCACAAAACATCCCGCCGCGTGGCCGTTTCCGGCATAAACCACGGCAATGGTATCCATGTTCCGTTCCCGGCTATCCATTCCCAACGCCTTCATTGCCGCAAGCCCCGCCACATAGCCCATAGGCATTCCGCCGCAGGCATGGCCGTGAATATTTAAAGCCGAATAGAGATATTCTTTCTGCTCATCATTCAAATTCTCAATACTGTTCACAAGGGTACGATTCGCATCAAACACATTGTTCTCCCTTCTTGCCGGCTATTAAGCCAGAATAATATCCTTTACAATTAATATCGTCGCAATTGCCAGCAGCACAATCGCAAAAATCTTTTTTACCGCACCGGATTTCAGTTTCGCCGCCATCACATGGGAGCCCAGCTGACTTCCCAGAAAAACCGCAACGACACAACCGCCCCACAACGGCCAGTCCGGTTTCGCCGCCGTCGCGAGATGGGAAAGGAAACTGGAAACCCCTGAAAATGTAATCGCAAGGGCGGACGTTGCCGCAGCCGTTTTCGCGCTGATTCCCGCCATATACAAAAGCGGAACAACAAAAGAACCGCCGCCCCGGCCGATCAGCCCCGCGAGAAACCCCAGCCCGCTGCCCCCGGCAAGGCCCAGAACCGTCCGCCGTTTCGTGGTTAAAGGCTGCTTCGGCTGCCAGCCAATCCACATCAACACACCGGAAACTGCCGTAAAAAGCGCGAAAAACAGAATTAAAAGCTTTGTGGAAAGAAAATGATTCGCCAACGTGCCAATGGGGGCCGCAATCAGCATCGTAATACCGAAAAGAAGGCCGATTCGCCAGTCAATCAGCCGCTTCCTCGCGTATGTCACAGCAGCGGAAGAACTGTTCACCACATTCAGCAGCATACCCAACGGAATAGCCGCCGTCTTAAAATCCAGCCCGAACCAGAACAGCACCGGAATATAAACCTGAGAGCCTCCCATTCCCAGCATGGAAAAAACAAAAGCAATGAAAAAGAAAATAACCGGAATCTCAATCAGCATCGCATTACTCCACTCCCTGATTTTTCTTGCAAATCACAAATTACAGATCACAAATCACGGCAGCGCTATGCGCCGCTAACCCGCAGCAAAGCGGAACACTTTTCAGGACTGGCCTTCAAAACAAGCTGCCGGTCCGTTTCCAGTTGTTTTGTATCACTGAACCGATTTTGAAGCAATTTCAGCAATTCCGGCACAAAATCATCATCCGCCAGCCGGTACATCACCCATCTGCCGTCCTTTTGCCGCTGAACCAGCCCGGCATGGGAAAGCTGCTTCAAATGCGTGGACACAGTAGAAAGCGAAATATCCAGCACCGAACAAATCTCGCACACACAAAGGGGCCGCTCCCGAAGCATCATCACAATCCTGAAACGATTTTCCTCCCCCAATGCCTTCATCATATTGATAAGCTGCTTCATCGCCACCTCCCGTTTCGACATTTCTACAAATATCAAAGTATTAACCCCCTCGTCAACCATTTTCCACGCACACGGAAGAAAATGTGAATATGCGTGACGCGTATGGCGTGGGGAAATGCGTCGGACATTGGATGGAAGGTGTCAGGATTGGATGGAAGGTGTCAGGTGAAGAAATAAGGAAAAAAATCATATCGTTGCGATTCCACCGCCCTTTTTTTGAACATCTACCATCTAAAATCTTTCATCCCGCCGAAGACGGGGTGGCCGGGGAAGTTTCTCACTTGTTCATCGAAAAATATCCAAATGAAATGACTCCAAAAATAATGTAAAAGGCAATGATTAAGAACAATGTTCCGATGTAGTAGCGTTTCTTCCGGTAGTAGTGGACCGCAAAGATAATCTCTCCCAATACAACAATGCCAAAACACATCTCAGCTATTATCAAACTCCAACTCCCATCTAATCCCAAAAACAAAAGTACATCTTCAATCATCATAGCAAACTTGTAAAAAACAGTCCCAATTGTACCCGCCGCAAATTCTGCCAAATATTTCATAACCTGTCCTCCTATTGATACTGATGTCTAGTTGAGCTTGGAGCATCTGGAAGAGTCGGCAACGGGGGTAGCGTAGTCGGATTGGGATTTGTGGTTGCTGGTTGTTTCGGTTTAGGTGTTGTTGGTACTGTTTGGGGTGGATTGGTTACTTTTTGAAAATCCTGGAAAACCTTCTTCGGGTACATGCTATTTGAAACCTCCATTCCCGTTGCCGACTCCACAATCTCTGTTGCCGTGGTCGCACAATTGTTGGTATCCAAGTCATACTTTTCGTTTTTCTTTTTCCTGTTATTAATAAGATTCACAGTCTTCGCATCAGTTTTCTTATCGGTCTTGAGGGTTGCGGACTGGTATTTTTTGTCTGAAAGATAAGCATTCACATCCTTAGTCTGATGCGAAGCCACGGGCAGATGGAACAATGCTGCCAATGTGCTTTTCGGCCCAAAGCTCCAAGTTGCCTCAACTTTTCCAGATTCGTGGTCCACCACTTGGACAATTATGTGTCCCGCATCAAGGTGAGGTTCACGATATATCATGCGTATATCCGCCCCACTCGGGTCCGTCCCCATCACCGGATTCCCTCTGACGTAACTATATAAATTAAAGCTCATCGGATCATCCGTCTTGTAATCATACCCCGGATCCACCTGCAGGGTGCGCCGGGGGCGCAGTGATTTGTGGCCGGTGATTTGTGAATGGCAGATTGAAGAACGGGAGC
>JAADGL010000036.1 GCA_013152385.1 Acidobacteriota bacterium | reverse complement strand
CTTCTGGATAAATTCTTTTATTTCTTAATGCTTGCAAAGTAAGTCCAGAGGGATTGACAACATATAGTGCCAATACCTCCTGTGTTTTCAGGTTTACAAATTTCAATCCGCCTAAAATCATTTCCCGTTGCCCAAGTACGGATGTTAAAATTGGATAAATAACAAATTGATGGAAATTGAATCTCGTCAGGAAAAACAAAATATCCTGTCCATTGTATGAAGGTTTTAACTTTATATTTTCCTTGCTTAATTCATATAGAAAAAAATTATGCAATAGTGCCCATTCAGAAGACTTCACACAGAAGTTTTTCACTTTTAGATTTTTGGGATTTCCCAAAAGTAAGCTACCACCGAAAATGCATATTGTCACTAAGACGATCAATGAATATTTTGCCAGTTTTGACATTATTTACTTCCTTCTTCCTCAGTTTTTTTAGATTTTCTATTGAAAACATAAAAATGCAATGATTTATGTTTTTTTAAAACCGTTGTTAACGCTGCTCTAATGGCTTTGTTAACATCTCCGCCTGTTTTTTTAAACTGCAATTTAAATGCTCTTTTAAATTCAGAAACTGCTTTTGATAAATCATCTTTAACAGACGTGTCAACTTCTAATCCAAAAACATGATTATCATCCATTACCAAAGCATATTTTATCTGTCCATTCGTTTCTCTATTTGATACCAGCAACAAGTTTAAATCCGGAGGAGAAAATACGGTGTCTTTCTCATTTTGATGTGTATGGAAAGTCGAGATTGGTTTGGCTCCGGTTGCAGGATAATCATATTTAGGAACAGGGAAAGAAAAAGAAACGCTAATGGCCCCCTTCCTTTTCCTCCTGCTTGTAAAGTCATTACCAATTAAATATTTTCCAGAATCTTGATATAGAAATGCTCCGTGTTCAATATTTTCATAACATGCTTTTTCATATCTTCTCTTCAATTCGCTATAGTTACTTAACACGATCCTTTCAAATTCCTCAAGGTCTTGCCCCGTCGAATCCAAGTATCTTACCGGATTTTCTCTCACATACCCATACAGGTTGAAGCTCATCGGATCAGTTAACTTGTAGTCATACCCCGGATCCACCTGCAGGAACCTTCCGGAACCCGCCGTGTAGTATCTCGCTAACATATAATCCAGTCCTGTTTCCGGGTCCCGCTCATGACCCGTGAATTTCATCCGGTTCGTCTGGAACTCCAGATCAGTTAATTCTTCTCCGTACGCCAGATAATCATGCGTTGACAGTACCTTGCCATCTTGATCGGTGATGACTCTCGGCGTTCCCAGATGATCCGTCTTAAAGAAGACCAGCTTGAACGGCATGTCAATGACCTTGACGGTTGCTGTCGCAACGGGCTTGGTTGCCGTTTCCGTCAGGTAGACGTTGATTTCGACAGGGGTGCCTTTCTCGTATCCGCTGAAGTCATCGCTTACTTTCAGGATGGTTTTTCTTGCCCGGGGTTGTTCGGTCACGGCTACTCCGTTGATTTTGTACTTTGCTTTTCTGATTGTATCACCCTGCTTAATTTCGATCCAGCGTTCTCCTGTGCCGGTGAGGTTTTTCCCGGGGATGGTGGCGGTTTTGTTGGTGATGAGGGTGCCTTCACAGGTGGTGCCTACGGCAGGGGCGGTGTCGAACTGGAACACGGGGTTTCTTTACTGTTCCTGCTCACACTCCGGATTTCTGAAGAAACATCACATTCAGATACCAATGACGGAAGAAAAATATTGTTACGAAAACGCCTTACAAGGTTCAACAGGATTGGGTTAAGGGAGACGAATGTGTCAATGTTTAATCAGGACTTGACTGGAAACTTGGGGTCTCCCTGCCTTTTCAATCACTTTCACCCGCACTCCTCGTTCCCCTCAATCAATGAACAGAGGGTCAACGTCGGGGGTGATTTGAACTGAGTCATTCCGGGTGCCGGCCCGAAGAATCGGGAGTGCGCCTTTGGCAAAGGTTCTTCGGACCGCCGGCCGGGAAGTACCCCGAAGAAGGAGTACCCGGCGATAGCGGTTTTTAATCCGGTAGATTCCGGCTTTGAAGGGGCCAAAGATAGTGACGCCTTTTTCAACCGCCCGGCGGAGACTTTCTGCCAGGGTTTCGGCACGTTCTCTCACTTCATCTTCATTTTCTCCCTTTATTTCCAGGGAAATCAGATGTGCAAAGGGCGGATAACCGGCTTTTTTGCGAAATTTCAGTTCATTTTCCGCGAAATCCGAAAAATTTCCGCTTTTCAGGTATTCGAATATTTTGTTGTCCGGGAGATAGGTTTGGATTAACACCCGGCCGGCAGTCTCACCGCGGCCTGCACGCCCCGCAGCCTGCAGAATCAAAGAGAAGGTTCGTTCAGCAGAACGAAAATCAGGAAATTTCAGGCTGGCATCCGCATCCAGAACCCCGACAAGGGAAACCCCGGGGAAGTGATGGCCCCGGGCAATCATCTGAGTTCCCACAAGGATGTCAATTTCTCCGGCCAGCATCCGGTCGTGAAGTTTCTGAAAGGATTTTTTGCCGCGCATGGTGTCCCTGTCCGCACGGAAAATTTCCTTTCCGGGGAAAAGCCGCTTCAAGTGCTGCTCAACTTTCTGCGTCCCAAACCCCATCATCTGAATGAAGGAGTCCCCGCAGGACGGGCAGACGTGGGGCAGTTCCTGCTCAATTCCGCAGTAGTGGCAGCGAAGGGGCTTCCCCTCGTAGCCGGAATGAACTGTCAAAGTGACACTGCACCGGGGGCACTGCACCACAAATCCGCATTTCCGGCACAGCAGGAAGGGCGCGTAACCTCTTCTATTGAGAAAAAGAATTATCTGTTCACCGGCAGCAAGCGTTTGTTCCATTTCCGTGGCAAGGGGCGCGCTCAGCATAAGCTTTTTCCCTTTGTTTTTCTTAAATTCCGTTTTCATGTCAATAAGCCGCATTTCCGGCATTACTTTCTGTTCCACCCGGGATGTCAAGTGGGATAAGCGGTATTTCCCCGCCAAGCCGTGGGCATAGCTTTCAACCGTGGGGGTGGCAGAACCCAGTATTACCCCGGCCCCCTCTGTTTTTGCGCGGAAAAGTGCCAGGTGAACCCCATTGTACCGGGGATGGGAAGATTGTTTGTAGGAATGGTCGTTTTCTTCATCCACTATAATCAGGCCGGGATTTGACAGTGGGGCAAATACTGCCGAACGGGTTCCCACCACCATCCGCACCCTGGATTTCAAAATTCTCAGCCATTCTGATAACCGCTCCCCCCGGCTGAGGCCGGAGTGCAGGATGGCAATGTCATTTCCAAACCGGACTTTCAACCTCGAAATTGCCGCAGGGGTCAACCCGATTTCCGGCACCATGTACAGAACGCTTTTCCCCTTCTCCATCACTTCATCAGCCGCCCGGAGATAACATTCGGTTTTCCCAGAACCGGTTACCCCGTACAGCAGGTGAACGTCATGCGGGTAACGCCTGAATTCAGCCAGAAAGTTCTCCTGCTCATCGGTGAGTTTATGAATTTTGAGAAAATGACGGTCTCCCTGAACAAGGGAACGGAAATCGTGGAACAGCCGAACCCAGCCTTTTTTTTCCAGTGCGGAAAAGGCTTCATAGCTGCATCCGGTTTCCTGGGCCAACTCAGCACAGAGTCGAAAGGGTTCTGCCTTTGCAGCCAGCATTTTTTCAATTACAGCGGCCTGTTTCGGTGCCTTTTTGCGCAATTTTTCCAGTTCCCCGGCTGTTGGCGAATCCACCAGTGCAAGGGCCCGGCGTTTCACAGACTGAATCCCGGATGTTTCGTCTTCCGATTCCTTTACCAGGATTTCCAGTTTTACCAGCCGGCTGAGAATCCTTCCGATTTGTTTTTCGGGAAAATTCCGCCTGATAAACCGTTCTGTCTTTCCCTTTTCACCGATACAGGAGATAACTTCAAGCTCCTGTTCTGTAAGAAATAAAGGAACTCGTTTTGTTTTCATCCGGTAACGATAGCCCTGGTTTCTCAGCAGTCCCGACGGCAAGGCGGCTTTCAGCAGGCTCCCCGGTGATACAAAGCAGTACGCCGCCGCCATGTTTATCATTTTCATCAGGTTTTCCGGAAGCGGCGGAATTTCGTCCGAGAGAAACTGGAGGGGTTTTAACCGGATGCCGGCAGGCGGCGAGTCAAGCTCCGCAACCACAACCCCCTTCACCCACCGGCGCCCCAGCTGAACCCGGACAATGCAACCGGGCCGGACACTTTGTTCCACCGATGTGTAGGTATAGGGGGTATTCCAGTCCGCCGGTGTAATCACATGAAAATATCGTTCCGAATCCGCTTTCCCTGTCATAAGACCATGATACTACAAAGAGGAGATAAGTTTGAACCGAAGACGAGGTTAAAACCGGGCCGGGAAAAGATTGGAACAGACAGAAAATTCCCGTTTCTCCGGTCTTTTTACTTCCACCGGCACTTGCAGGGATTGCGTCCATTTCCTGCCCGCTTTGTGCTAAAATGCCCTTGGAGGATACCGGATGGGAAACAGAAGAAAATCTCGTGAGTTTGCGCTTCAGCTTTTATACGCCAGAGAAGTAACCGGATGGAAAACGGATGAAATTCTATCGCTTTTCTGGGAAGACAGGCCAGCCTCAACCGACACAAGAAGCTACACGGAACAGATTGTCAGCGGAGTGACAGAACATCTCGGTTCCATTGATTTATTGGTTGAAGCAAACTCCAGAAACTGGAAAATATCCCGCATGTCATACGTGGACAGGAATATCCTCCGCATTGCCGTGTATGAGTTCCTGTATGAAGATTCTCCGCCGGTTGTAATTATCAATGAAGCCATTGAGATTGCGAAACGCTACGGAGACGGGGAATCCGGCCAGTTTGTCAACGGTGTTCTGGATGCCATCCGAAAGTCACTGCAGAAAGAGAATGTGCCGGAATAACCGTTACCCCTGCAGGATTGTAATGCTTATTTTAATTTTTTTCACAGTCTTTTTTTATTCGTTCCCCGGTACAGCAGGAGGGGTCATCGGGCTTCAAAGCGCGACATACCGATTTGCCCCCGCAACCTCCCTGCCATCATATAAGAATGCGGGGTATGAGATTTCCCAATCCGGAAATGGGCTTATCCGGGTTGCAGTGAATGCCGGACCGCTGAAAAACAACACCCTTTATCCGGTTCAAATTCAAAACAAAAGCGCCAGAGATGTGCTGAGATCCAACCGGGTTCAACCATTCCCCCCCTCACTCCCGGAAATCGCCCGGCGAATTGTCCGGCCCTGCCACGGTTATTTTCAGGCGGTAACGGCACTTTTGAATTGGGTGAGCAGACATTTCAGCTATCGGCTAAAAGGCCGGACCCCGTTGACGGGAGACTGTACGGCCGCCGCGGTACTGACGGTTCAGCTTCTGTCCCTTGCCGGGATTCCGGCACGAAAAGCTACGGGAGTGGTAGTCAACGGAAAACAGCGCGTGCTCTCCGGTAAAGCACTTCATTCTTTCGTTGAAATTTATTATCCCGGTACCGGATGGCTGTTTTCCGACCCGCTGGCATCCCATCATTTTATTCCTGCAACTTATGTGCTGCTTCATGATGCTTCGGCATCGAATTATTTTGGCCTTACCTTGAAATGTGTGAAAGAACCGAAACCTCTCCGCCCTGTGATTACGAAGGACAGGTCCGGAATTCCCGGACGGGTCAATCTGTTCCGTTTCAATTGAGGAGAAAAGATGGGAGAAAATCTTGACACCCTTCTGTCGGAATTGACAGAATTGAATGAAAACATTTACAATAGCGCAAAACAGCTGAAAACAGCTATTGAAGCGGGCAACAATACTGTCCACATCACCGGGGAATTGTTTCGCGCCTTCCACACCATTAAAGGATTGGGGGGAATGAGCGGATTCGGTACTCTTGCAAAGTTTTCACATTCGGTGGAAAACCTTCTGGATCGGATTCGGAAAGCGGAACACCCCTGCACCATGGAGACCGTAAACCTCCTGATTCTTTCCACTGAAATTATTGATATTTTCATTGATTCCATCCGGGCGATCGGAACGGATGCGGTGGAAAACACTGTTCTGGATTCCTTCCACCGCCAACTTTCCAGAGAGTTGGAAACTGCCGCCCAAACGAGGATAGACACCGCCGAACTGGATTTTCTGTCTCCGCAACTGATTCGACAACTCAACGAAATGGAACTGGCCCGGCTGAAAGAGAATGTCAGGACCCGGCAGAATGTTTATTTTCTGGATGTTTCTTTCCCCTTTGAAAGTTTCGATACCGGACTCAGAAAGATTCAAGACGGAATCAATCGGGATGGGGAGATCATCGCAACCCTTCCCGGCGAAGACACCGCGACAGAAACACACATCACTTTCAAACTGCTCCTTGCCTCCCCGATGAGTCCGGAGGAGATACGCGCACTGGCACCCCGGACAGCTGTTTTAACCCGAATTCATGAAGGCCGGCCGGAAAAATCCATCGTCACCGGCGCCACCGAAGAAGGGCCCGGACAACCAGCCACTCTCCCGGCTGCTCCCCTCACACCCGCAACAGGAGGCCGGACTGTTAAAGTGGAATTGAAAGAACTGGACCTGCTTTTACAGGATATGGAAGAAATGGCATTGGTCAAAAATCGAATTGCAGCTATTCTGGATCCGTTGGGAGGTTCCGATAAAATCGGACATACGATTCAACAGGCAAAATTTCAAATGGAAATGCTGGACCGACGCATCGCCTCTTTTCAGAAACGGATCATTCATTACCGAATGGTACCACTGGCTTCTATTTTCAGACGCCTTGAGAGTGCGACCATCCGAACTGCCGGGCAGCTTGGGAAAAAAGTCAAACTTTCCTTTGACGGCGGTAATACCCGTGTAGATAAACAAATCACTGACATGTTGGTAGAGCCCCTTATTCATCTGCTGAGAAACGCGGCGGATCACGGAATTGAAACACAAAAGGCCAGAAAACAGGCCGGAAAACCGGAAACCGGCTCCATAAAACTTTCCGCATATCAGCAGGGAAGTTCTGTTTTCATTGAAATCTATGATGACGGGCAGGGCATCAACCCTCACACAATTCTGGAAAAGGCCCGGGCACTCGGAATGGCGGAAGAAAAACAGGATTATTCGGATAATGAGATTTTCGATTTTATTTTCCGGCCGGGATTTTCGACTTCGGAAAATGTTTCGGACATCTCCGGACGGGGAGTTGGGATGGATGTGGTGAAAACCGAATTGAGCAAACTCGGCGGCACCATTCGTATCCGAACCCGTGTCGGAGAAGGAACACATTTTTATATTCAAATCCCGGTAACCCAGGCAATTCTTCCGGTCTTTTTCATCCGTTCGGGTGAGACTGTGCTGGGACTCCCGTCCCTTTTTGTCGAAGCCATTCATCCGTACGAAGCCGCACGCTGCACCTATGTCCGGGAATGCCTGTACTATCGCCTCAACGGAGAAGCTTCCCGTGCAATTCACCTCCCCCGGCTTTTGAAAGTAGACGACCTGGATACCGAAATCGGAATTGTGGTTCAAATTCGGCATTTTGACAGGGTATTCGCATTTCTTGTGGAAGACGTCATTGAAGAAAAAGAAGTGACCATCACTCCCCTCACCGGGAAATTGTCCCAACTTCCCCTGTTTTCCGCCATCTGCAACTTTTCGGCAAATTCCGTAGGATACATTCTGGATGTTCCCGAACTGATTTCCCTTCTGAGAGGCAGCCATGAACCCGCTTGAGCCCATTCTTCTGGTAAAATCCGGTCAAAGCCTGTTTGGAATTGAGCTTCGTTATGTCAGGGAAATTGTCTCCGATTTTCCGATTTTTCCCCTTCCTGCGAAATTCCGGAATATTTCTCACCTGACAATTCTGCGGGGAACCCCATATGCCGTTCTGGACAATGAATACTACCTCCGGATTGAACACAAAAACAGAGAACGTTTGATTCTCCTTATCGGACAGATGGCGATCTCAGCGGATGAAGCTGTCCGGACCATCTCCCCGGAACAACTATCCCGTCAGGAAAACAAAACGGAACATGCGACTTCTTTCATCAGAGAAGTGGTTCAGTTCCGTAACCGGATTATTCCAATCCTGGACATTCAGGCAATTCTAAATGACAGACCGGATTTTGAATTCATTCCAACTTAATCTGTTCCGGCAGATTCTGTCCACAGAAGGGCTCGCAATTCCTGAAACCGCCGAAGAAGTGTTTGAATTGCAGCTTCATCATTTTGCAACAAAAAGAAGAATCCCGCTGGAACAACTCCCTTTCCGGCTGAAAGAAGAGGCCGCCCTGAGACGTGCTCTTACCGAAAAACTCATTGTCCATGAAAGTTATTTTTACAGAGAACCTCACCACTTTTTTGCCCTCACACGCTCCGTTTTACCAGAACTTGCAAAATGCAAATCCCGGCCCATCACAATCCTCAGCGCAGGATGCGCAGCGGGGGAAGAAGTTTATTCCATTCGGATTTCTCTTCTGGAAGAACTGCCCGCATTATCCGGAGAAATCAGAATTACGGGAATGGACCGTTCCAAAAAAATAATTGAAGCGGCAGAAAAAGCCTGCTACTCCAACCACGCCTTACGGGAATTGCCGGCAGAACTGAAGCAAAAATATTTGAAACCACTCAAAAACGGTTTTTTTTCCCCGGTTGAAGCTGTTCGGGAAAATGTTGATTTCGTTCAGGCCGATTTGCTGAAAGAGACACCCGTGAAAGATAGTTATGATATAATTTTTTGCAGGAATGTAATGATGTATCTGACAAACGAAGCGAGGGAAAGGTTGAAATTAAATTTTGAAGCCGCGCTGAAAGCCGGAGGCGCTTTCTTTTTCGGAACAACGGAGGCATTTTTCAATCCACCACCCACGTTCCGGAAGCTCCATTTCGGAAATGCTTTTTTTTATAGAAAAACAGGGAAATGCCAATGAAAATCCTTCTAATTGACGATTCCGAATTGATTTTAAGTGAATTGTCCCTGCTTTTGAACCAGACAGGTAAATTTTCGAAAATTCTCAAAGCCCACGATGGAGAAGAAGGCATTCGCCAGACAATGTTGAACAAACCGGATGTAATTATCCTGGATTTACAGATGCCGCGAATGGACGGATTCACTTTCCTCCGCTGGCTCATGGCCAATCATCCCGTACCGGTTATGGTATTCAGTTCCATTGGAACCGATGAAAATATTTTCAAAGCAATGGAAATCGGGGCAGTGGATTTTATCCAGAAACCGGAAAATTACATTACCGGAGAATTCGCCAACCATTTCAATGAGAAACTATCCGCGGTAATGGAAGCTACCCTGCCCCTGAAAAACGGACAAAATCGTCAGAGTCCCGCCCCTGCAGAATCCGGCTCCCGGATACCGGGAGCAGAAGAACATAATTTTGAAATTGTTGTAATGGGGGCCTCCACCGGCGGCCCTACCGCAATTCAACACATTCTTGAGGACATTCAATACAGCATCTCCCTTCCCATTGTCGTATGCCAGCATATGCCCCGAACCTTTACCGGGGTTTTTGCCAACCGCCTGAACATGCTTCTGGATTTGACTGTAAAAGAGGCGGAAGACGGAGAATGCCCCGAGAAAAAGACGGTTTATATCGCACCGGGAGATATGCACCTTGAGCTTCGGAACCGGTGTTTTAAACTGGTTCAGCCCGGGTTAAATGACCGTTATATCCCATCGGTTGACCGGCTTATGGAAACGGTTGCCAACGCTTTTGCAGAAAAAACAATTGCCGTCATTTTAACCGGCATGGGAACGGACGGCAGTACGGGAATCCGGGCCATACACGCTGCCGGCGGAATAATTCTTGCAGAATCCCCGGACTCCTGCGTCGTGTACGGTATGCCGAAAGCGGCATTGGCCACCGGTTTTGTCCACCAGCAGCTTCCCATTGATGCCATCGGCGGAAAAATCATCTCCCTTCTGCAGGAAGTGCCGGGGGCAAAAAAAACGGGAAAACCGGAATCCTGAAAATCCGCCGCGGACTCGAAAATCCGGCTGTTATGGTTAACGCGGTTTTGAGTTTAAAATTTTTTCAAGGAGTTCCAGTTGACCGGAACGCTCCCGAATATCCCGGTTAATCGCCATTTTGTACACGCTGTCCAACATCTCTTTAATTTCAGGGCCAGGTGCCATTCCCCTTGAAATAAGATCTTTTCCACTTACATGAAAGGGAAAATCTTTCAGTGAGGTGATGAAATGACTGATGCTTCGTTTAATCATCTCGTCTTCAAAATATGCCAGTGCAAATAGTAAAATCTCCGGTTCCAGACTACCAAGTACTTCCACCATTTCCGAAGGCAGGTGAGTTCCTTTACGGGCAAAAAAGATTTCCAGACCCCTGACACATCCTTTAAAACGGAGAATTTGTCGAGTTCGACGTTTTCCAAGGGAAAGCCTCTGGCTGATTTTTTGTTTTTGTTCCGAAGTGGCGCGAATCAGCAAAGCAAACAGATAAAGTAACCAGTCTTCAATCTGTTCCCGGAATAACAGACGGTGCCATGCCACCACAGAATCCACGTTTGCCGCCAGATTTCTAACAAAAGGATCCAGTTTTAAATCTTTATGAAAAAAGCGGAGCCCCCCGATTTTCTCAAGGTCTTCCAGCACAAGGGAGGCGTTCCGGGTTGTAAACAGAGACCGGATTTCTTTCAGAAATCGATGCCCGGACACCTTTTCCACAATATCCATTGATGCGGCAGATTTCATTAGACTTAAGGTCCCTTTTCCTATTTTAAATTTTAACCGGTGTTTGAATCGGACCGCACGGATCATCCGGGTAGGATCATCAATAAAACTGAGAGAATGAAGCACCCGGATAATTCCTTCTTTAAGGTCTCTGCGCCCACCGAAGTAGTCTACCAGCTCTCCGAAGCTGTCCCGGTTCAGACGAATAGCCATAGCATTGATTGTGAAATCCCGTCGATACAGGTCATGAAAGATATTGGCACTTGTCACATCCGGCAATGCCCCGGGCCGGCTATAAACCTCAAAACGACTGGTTGCCACATCAATACGGGATCCGTTATCTGCGATGAGAACCGCCGTATGAAATTTCTCGTGAGGCACCACCCTTGCCCCCAGTTCGGATGCCAGGCTCTTCGCAAATTCAATTCCCTCTGCATTCACCACAAAGTCAAGGTCTTCATTGGGCTTTCTCAGGAGCAAATCCCGGACAAATCCTCCCACAATGTACAACCGAATGCCCCGATCGTCAGCTATTTCCCCTGCTTTGCTTAAAATTGAAAGAATTTTCTCCGGGAGAATTCGGCGAAGACGTTCTGCATAACTCACCTGCCTGGCTCTTGTCTCATTCAGCTGAACCGCATTCCTGAAAGCGGCTGTCCGGGTAATAATCCCCGTCACTTTCCCATTCTCTTTCAGAAATGCCATTTTTGCATTTTTTTCTATCAGCATGTCCCGAACCAGTTCAATGTCATCATCCGGATTAACCACCGCCACATCAAACTGCGTCACATGGGAAACCGGCAGTTGCTCAAATTCATGCAAAAGTGCGTAGTCTACATCCTGCCGGGTCACTACCCCGGTTATTTCTCCTTTTTCATCCCGTACCGGAAGTGAATTTACGCGGAGCTGGTTCATGGTTCTGAGGACAGACCCGAGGGGATCATCCCATGCTGCAACTGCCACCGGCGGCCGGGCAATGTCTTTGGCACGAACAAAGGGGGGAAGAGATTCCAACACCTTATCCAGTTCCAGCCGAACCTCCAGAACGGTTTTGTTTTTAAAAATTGCCGTAAAGATGTTTTTATGCCCGCCCCCTTCAAAACGGGCAAAGAGTTCTTTCAGGTTTACATCCTCATACAAATTCCGGGCAATCAGATATGTTTTGTTTTCCATTTGAAGCACACAAAAGAAAAGGCGCAAATCTTCCAGTTCCATCAAACGGTGAGTCACTGCTGAAATATCAGGCTCAAACCGGTCTGTAATCAGTTGAACGATTGCAAAGGTCCTGCCTTTCAGATGGCTGCGTTCAATCAGCGGCACAAGCCGATTGAACAATCTGATCTGACGTTCGGACAGCGGATGCTTCAAAGCCAGTGTCACGGTATTCAGATTCGCCCCGCAGTGCAGCAACCAGCTAACGGCATCCGCATCCGCAGGTGTTGTGGCAGGAAAGGAAAGAAAATCCGTATCCTCATAAATTCCCATCAACCCGATGGTGGCATAGTCCGGCGGAATACTGACCTTTTTTTCTTTTAGAAAGTGTACGATAATACTCGTTGTTGCACCAATCTCCCGGTGAAAATACTGTCCTGCGTCCAGCTTGTCAGTGGGGAAAGCATGATGATCAAATACGATTGTGGATTCAAGCGGCAACTGAGAGAATAATGATGAAAGGCGGCCAATTCTGCGCTTGCTTGAGGTGTCCGCAATTACCATACCGGAAATAGCCGGAATTTCCGCAAGTTCCGACAGGGAAATATCCCGTTTCAAATCCAGCTTTGTATTTTCCAGAAATTCCCGTAACTTTTTTTCCTTTGAACCGGGGAACACCAGGACACTATCCCGATAATACAACGTCAACAATTCCGCTGCCGCAAAGCCATCAAAATCAAGATTCACATGAGAAGTGATGACAAACATCGTATCATCGGCCCCTGATATTCAGCCGACTGAGACGCTCCCTTAGCATTGATTCCGATTGCATTCCGAAAATCACATCCGAGACAATATCCTCTTTCACCAACACAACCGCCGGCGTCCCGAAAACACCCAGCGACCGGGCCGGCGCCATATCCACGGAAATATCCACAAAACGGCCGGGAACGCCTTCCTTTTCTATTTTTCTGAGCATGGGGGTCATCTGTCGGCAGGGGGCACACGATGGAGAAAAGAAATAGATAAAGCCTGTTTTCAATTTTGCGGCCGGATAAAGCTCTTTTAAATTCTTTCCTTTCAGTTTCCCCGCTTTTCGAATCATCCAGATTCGAAGCAGGTTCAGCACAAGAAAAATAGCAGCCAGAACGGCTGCTATTCCAATTGTTGTTTTTAAAAGAATCGACATATTTCTACTGACTTATTCAGGCCGCTTAACCAGGTAAGACTGGGTCCATACAATCGGTTTGGCCGAATGAATAATCCGTACCGAAGCGGTATGTTCAGCAGCGAACAGAACAACCGCCTCTCCTTCATACACAGGGAACCCTTCCCTTAAGTTCCGGTCATAAATCACAAAGATATCACCGGGGGCAACGCCATCCGCAGACCCCATGGAAATAACTGAACTGGCATCTTCTCCAAGGGTAAACTGCTGGTCGGAAACCATCAGGAAATATGCTTTGTCCCCTTTGACCGCTTCCCCGTAGCGCGGATACGGTTTATAGCCGATTGTAACCGGAATCGGCTCAAGTTGATGATCAATCACAACGTCTCCCATATGAATGGGCCTGCAGACTCCCAGTATCAATGCGGTGGACGTATTTTCATGACAAAGCAGTATTTTCACTCTGCCGGATCGGACATAGCCAATCCCGACAGTTTCATGGGTTACCGGATTTTTAACCACACCGAAGCGGTGTACCACAAGATATTCTTTCCCCGCTTTCAAGCCATTGGCAGTTCCGCCGGACAGGTACAGGACATCATCGGTACTCAGTTCCTGAATATCCTCTTCCGCACGTTTAACAACGGCAAGATGTGCAATCCGGGCATCTTTGTTTGATGTTTCCATAACAAAAGGTGCACATTCGATGTCTGTTTTGTATGCCAGATCATGAAGTTTCGCTTCTTTCTGAGTGGAGATGGCAGTTTTCTTCCGGGGTTTCCGGGTTGGTGCCGCCGGTTCCGAAAATTCTTTAATTGCCTTCTTAACCGGTTCGGTCGCCGGCTCCACCGGTTTCGGCGCCACCACAGTGATCTTCCCGATTGCAAGCGGATCACCGGGGTATATCCAATGCGGATCTTTAATATAGTGGTTCTCTTTCCAGATCTGAGGCCACAAATACGGATCCTTGAGAAATTTCGCTGACAGGTCCCATAAGGTATCACCTTTTTGAATCGTGTACACATTGGTACCCGCAGGATAGGTAGTTGGTGGTTCGTAGGGTGTCCAGTGTTTCTTGACAACAACCTGAGCCATTGCCGCACATGAAATAGACACCGCCATTACAAAACAAAAAACAGTCTTTGTGAAATGCTTTGCCATCTTTTGCTCCTATAAGCTCTTTTAAACATATTCTATACAATCCCTTCTATATGTCAAGAACTTAAAATATTTTTTAATTTTTAGCTCCATGCGGGTTAGATTTTATAGGAGCCACCGACATTTCGCAAAGACTGCCGGAGTCCCTCTCTTTACCCAGAATTTCTTTCGCCAGCATACAATCACGTTCAATTGCCTGAATCAAATTTTGAACTGAATCAAATTTCATTTCCGGCCGAATAAATTCGACAAAGGCGACAAAGATTTCCTCACCGTATATATCCATGTCAAAATCAAACAAATGGGTTTCAACAATAACTTTTTTGCCGCCAAATGTAGGTTTTAGACCAATATTTGTAATACTCTCATACTGTTTCCCCTCAACACCGGTAACAGAAGCATAGACCCCGAGAAGCGGCGTTAATTCGTTTTCACTGATAATGTTTGCAGTGGGGAAACCCAATTTTCTACCCAGTTGCTCTCCATGAATCACAATTCCTTCCATATAATAATATCGTCCGAGAAAGCGGTTGGCCTTCCTTACTTTACCATTTTTTAAAAAACTCCGGATACTGCTGCTGGATACCACTTCCCCATCCAGCATCACGTGTGGAACAGGTTCGACTTCTATCCCGTGGTTTTTACCGAACCGGCTGATCAGCTTGACATCACCGCTTCTTTTCCGCCCAAAGGCAAATCCCGCCCCCACCAGGACATATCTCGCCCCCAGTGTTTCCACCAGAAGGATGTTCAGAAATTTTTCAGGTTCCATCCTGGAAAATTCCGGAGTGAATCGAATGACAAAATAATAATCCACTCCCTGCTGACGAAGTAATTCGCGTTTCTGCCGATCGGTTTTGATAATTTCCGGCCCATGTTGCGGGTTTAAAATTTTCCCCGGATGCGGTTTGAAACTGATTACAACCAGGGGAACCCCCATCCCTGTGGCAACCTGACGGCCCCGCTTCAAGATTCTCTGATGACCCACATGTATTCCGTCGAAATTTCCGATTGTAACCACTGCTCCGGATAACCGGAACGATCTCTCACCGAAATATACTGTTTCCATGAATTCCTTTTCTAAAAAATATTCCTGTGTCCCGACTCAGGCGAACAACGGCTGCCTGTGTTGATTTATTTGATTTGTGAAACCCAAAGGAATTAAAAACCGCTCAACTCCCTTTCTTCGGGAAACCCCGCTTTCAATCTTCGAATTGTTCGCAAAATAACCCGGCAATACTCATCAGCATTTGGCGCAGGCGCTGATTCTTAATACTGTAGTACACCTCATTTCCCCTCTTGTCCTGTTTCAGCATCCCGCGATACCGCATAATGGCAAGATGTTGGGAAATATTCGGCTGGGAAGACCCCAGAACCCGTTCCAAAGCAGATACATTTGTCGGGCCATCCATCAACAATACAAGAATTTTCAAGCGCAACGGATGCGCAAGCACTTTCAAACACTGGATTGCATTATCCAGATGTTCTTCATCTGAAAACAATTCTCTTTTTTCTTTTTCCGGCATCCGGCCTCCTTCAGCGAACGGGGGTATATGTACCCATTCTTAATTTTCTGAACCCACGACCTCTGTTTATTATACCGAGAAACTTCCAATCTGAATACATCTTTCCTTTTTGATAGTTAAGAAAAGGGATATCTTTACTTTTTGAATACACACCAACAATCTGGCCCCTGATTTTTCGATTCTGTTCCGCTGTTTCACCTACCTGCTGCTCCGGTTGAGGCAGTATGTCTTCATCTCTTCCCACAACCCGCAGTGTCGGTAGAAGTTTTCGAGCTTTTTCCGCCGCAAGTCGCCCGGACTGAACATCAGAAAGGTAAATTAAACCCCATTTTCCGCTCTTTGTCATTGGATCTTTATAAAGTTTCCGAATCATCCTCGGCTTTGAATCCACCAGTTCTTTCAATTTATATGGATATCGCAAATGTATCTGATAATAGTGCTGAATTGCTCTTGCATACTGCTCTCCACGGAATAAGAGTTCGTTTTCTTTCATTCTTTTTGTCCGGTAGCTCCAGCTTTTCATTAAAACCGCCATGGAAATGGAAAGAATAACAACAGCAACCAGAACAGTAATAAACATGTAGCCTTTCTGACTTTTCCAATTACCACTCATTGTAAGTCGTACCGTCCAGTGCCCGTTTTTCCGATCCGCTCCGTACGTCATCCACTCCGACTTCATAATCCGGGTCATTGTCAACCGGTTGTTCATAAACCAATTCCCATGTGTCCGCACTTTTCGTAATGGGATCCACCGGGATTTTCCGCAGATACCCTTCGTCAACCAGGGTTTGAAGATCCTGTGGATACTTGGATTTATCCGCATAGTACTGTTCAATCGCGTCTCTCATCTGGAACAAATCTTCCTTCAATACCGCTTCCTTCGTCTGAATAATCGCTTTCCGATGATAATTTACACCGATGGCAGAGAGAATACCAATTATGGTCAAAACGACCATCAGTTCAATAACGGTAAATCCCGAATTCCCAGTTTTTCCGCCATGCTGTTTGTCCATAACAACTCCCGATTTATCAGTTTTTACCATGTGCTGTATTTGGTTCCGTCCAAAGCGGTTCCGGAACTTTCGGAGTAAACATCATAAACATTTTCTCCCCCCCAGCTGGTGGAGTCCGGATCATCCTGAACAGAACGTAAGCCCCATTCCGCTTTGCCGGTCATGGGGTCCACCGGAATTCTCCGGAGAAATTTCATCTTCTGCGTCAATGTCCCCAACAGGCGCACCCCGGTTACCAGTGTTTCCAGATCCGGAGGATAGCCCATGGCTTCCGGCGCACCTCTGGGAATAATCCCGCGGTCTGTCATGTCTTTATAGCGGTCAATCGCTCTCCGCATCTCACGCAGGGCCCGGCGAAGACGAATTTCCTTTTTGCGTTTCACCGAAACTTTAATCATCGGCAATGCCGCTGATGCCAGGATTGCCAGCATCATGGCAGCCACAAGCAATTCGATATATGTGAAGCCCTTTGACTTCAATGAACCGTCACCTCTCCATTGATAAATTTGTATCCCACAGCGCTTCCGTCTTTTGCCACGACTTTTGAAGACGACATGACACCGACGGGAGACGTACCCTTCCCGACACCTTTAATAATAATGTTTGCCAGCATTCCGGTGCCGCTCCGGCCGGCGGCGCCACCTCTCCGGTCAATGGTCAGCGCAAGGCGGCCGTTTTTATTGTCCCAGACCGGCACAAAAGAAACGCCTGTACCGTCTCCCCCCATAAATCCTCCCTGAACCACGTTCACCACATTGATTTTTGAAGGATCATAGGTAATAACCAGATCTACCATGTCCACATCCCTGAAATTTGTTGCGAACAGGGACTGCATTACCGTTTTTCCGATTTCGACCTTCGCTTTTCGGGGTGTGAGCGAAATCATGGCCGGAATCATACTGGAGGCAGCCAGGTCCCTCGCCGCTTTGGTTCCAGCAACCGGCACTTGCAGCTTCGGTTCCACCCGGCTGCTCTCTTTGACGGAGGAAGGATGTGACATTGTCTTTCCTGAACGATTGTCAACCGGACGAACTGTGTTTTTTATGGATGAGTTTTCTTTCTCTTTCAGCATTCCTCTTTTATTGGAGGAATATCCGAAGGGGTCATCCGGTGAAAAATTACTTTCGGCTTTGCTGCCCACAGCATACGGCATCATATCCTCTTCTTTGATGTTGGGGCCCCGGACAATATGCGGTGTAATGGTCATCATTACATCTGTCTGCTCCAGCTCTTTTTTGGTACTGGAGAACAATCGTCCCAGCACAGGAATATCCGCCAGCCCTTTTATCCCATTCAATGAGGTGCGTTCACTGTCTTTCAGCAGTCCCGCCAGCATCACGCTCTCCCCGTTTCTCACACGGAGAACCGTTTCCACCGTCCGTTTTCCGATTACCGGCTGAAATCCCGTTTTATTGTCAACAATAGAACTAACTTCAAGTTTCAGCTTCAATGAAATGTCCCCATTATGATGAACCCGGGGAGTCACTTCGATTTTAATCCCCACTTCCTGATAGTTAAAAGACGTCAACGGCTGACCGCCGATCCCGGAATACGGCGTGTTGTTCGCACCGGTTCCTGTCGCACCGGTAAAAGGCGTAAAAGACGTTGTGGCAATGGGGACCGACTGGCCGATAAGAATTTTACCTTTTTCTCCCTCCGATACCCGAATGGTGGGGTTGGAAACTTCTTTTGCCTCTCCGATGGATTTCAGAAAATCAAGCTGCAGCAGAGGGATACCGAAACGCCATACCGCATTGTTCCGGTCTACAAAACCGGGGGTAGTGGAACCGGTATCCGAACTGTCCGCAAAAAGTCCGGCACCGACTTTATAGGTGGGATTTGAGCCGTCCGTAGGACTGATCCCCAATTGATCCAGATTCGAGCGGTTCACCTCCATCAACTCAAAATCCACCAGCACTTCGGCTTTCGGTTTGTCATTCAATGAAACAATCCGGTTGGCAATGGCAATCTGCTGGGGTGTCCCCATCACAACAACACAATTTAAATCTTTATTATCAAATATTTCCTTTATTCCGGTCAGGAGGCGTAGATTATTTTTCATATCAATGGGCTTGGCATACGACAGATAATACACTTTAATGATTTTGTCGTCATATTTGTCATGATTCTGCTTTGTGTCCTTTAAAACAATGATGGTTTTATTATCAATGACTTTATAAAAATGGCCGGTAGCCAGCATCAGCGACTTCAGGGCGTTGTAAAACGTCATTCCCCTCAAATCAATGGCAATCTGAGTATCCTGAAAAGAGGTGTCAAAAAGAATGTTAATGCCGGATGATGTACCCAACGCATGAAAAATATCCCGAAGACTTTTTTTCGCCGGGAAATACAAATCAATGGGACGGTCAGAGCCCGGATTCAGAATGGGAACACCTGTTTTCTCAACGGTTTTCTCTTCCATTTGCTGGAGTGTTGTTCCTTTCTTTTCCTTTGCCCGCTCCAATTGAACCAGTTTATTCATGATACGGTCCAACTGGTCCTGAACATAATGATTGGTGGAATCATAGAAAAGAGATTTGTTGTACTCTTTTACCGCCTGCTCCAGATTCCCCTTCATCTCTTCTTTCCGGCCGAGCCGGGCATGGTATTTGGCCGCATTGTTTTTGGCCATCTCCCATTTGACCTTAAACTCAACATTATCGGGATAGGCAATGACCAGCTTTGCAAATTTTGCCGCCGCGCCATCCCAGTTTTTGTGCTGAAATGCGGATACAGCCTCGTCATATCCTTTCGGCTTGAAGCACGCGACCAGCATCAACGTGGAAACAATCAGAATTAGCTTCTTCACTGCAACCCCCCGTCCTTTTTAAGTGGGATGAACAATTCATCCTTAAAATCAGTATATCCAATAACAATTCCCTTCCGTTTCACACTTTTCAGAATGAAATGATTCAGGAACTTCCGGGATTCCCTCACAACGAACAGCTCCGGAGACCTTGTAATCACCGCTGCCCGAACCGGACCGGCCAGAATGATTCCCGCAAGCTTAAAATCCACTTCCGGAGGCCGCGGTTTTGCCGGTTCGGATGACAACTTTTTTCCGGCGGCACCCTGCCCCGCCAACAGGCTCCCGGAAACGTCTTTCCCAGACACACTGCTCAATCCGCTGTTCACGGCAGAATCCGGCACTGTCCGGCTCCCAAACTGAAAAATATTCCGATTGGATTCCAGCGGCGGTGACTTCTTGGGCGATTTCAATTCCGGCAACGGGCGAATCCTCCGGTATTGGTCAAAAATTCGCCCGGAAGAAATCAAAGGTGTCTCGATTTCCCCCGGAAGCGCGCCATTGCCTTCGCCTCCTGTCATCCAGACAAGAATGGCGGTAACAACAAAAGCAATGGACAGTATCTTTTCCCTTTTACTGATTTTCATGATGTCTTTTCCTTGTAAAACGTGACAATGTCAACCGTGGCACTGATCTTGCCTCCGGTTACCGACGAAATACTGACCCTGTCAATAAAAACCGGAAAAGGAAGCTGCTCCAGATCCCGTATCAGTTTTTCAAAATCCCTGTAACCGGCTTTCACCGGAACATGAATCACAATCCGGTTTACCATTCCCTTCAACTCCGCTCTCCTGTCATAGGACACATGTTGAAAATCCATGTGGTTTTCATTCAAAATATCATAAATCTTACCGGTCAATTCCAGAAGAACCGAGCCCCCTCTGCTTAACTCACTGCCGAAGAATCGGCGAATCCGTTTTTGTGCGTCCAGAACGTTTGATGTGATTCTTCTGGCATCCTGATAATGGCGCCGGGCATTTCTCACTTGAACAGCGGTATCCTGCAAAACCTGGGCCGAATCATTGTAAAGTGCCAGTTCTCTGGAACCGGCAAATACAAAAAACAGAAGATTGAGAATAACAATAAGCGCCAAAATCATGTAAAATTTCCGGTTCCGCTGGATAAATTCGAGAATCCGGTTCATGGCGTCCCCCTGTACAGCAGACTTAATGAAAATTTCAAGTTTCGGGTTGCCGGGTCAATCGCTTCAAAATCAATAAAAGCATCCCTGAAAACCTTGCTTTTCTGGAGGTTGTCCACAAACAACAGCTCGTCCTTCTTCGTCAGGGCCTCGCCGCTGATAGACAAACTGACCATTCCGTGCTTCACGGTAGGCGAAATAACGGTAATCTTGACAGACGGCGGGAGCGCCTCTCCCAGACTGTTCAGCAAAGATGACCAGCTGAGCATTTTTTTTCGGGTAATATGGTTCAGAAAATTGTATTTCTGAATAAAGACCCGGTACTTTTCCCGCCCCAGCAAAGTCCCGGAGGCGGAAGTTTTTTCATGAAGAGTTGAAATCTCGCTCTCCATTGAAGCAATTTTTTCATGTATGTCCGAATTCCGAAACCGGTACACAAAAAAAACCGAGATATTGAGTATCGAAACCAGAACCACAACAATAACGGGAATCCAGATTCCGTACAGATTTTCACGTTTCCGGTTGCAGGGTTCCGGTGAAAAATCAATCCGAATCATTGCAGCCACCTGTTCCCGATAACTTCCCCCTCAATCTCCATCGGCTCACCGAAAAGAAGACGCCGATCCGGCAGATCGCTGGCTGTCATTTCACTCAACATTTCCAACTCCCTGGCCATCCCCACATCTTTTATTTTCTTTCGAAACCGGACAAAGGCCACACGGCCTGCCTCCAGAACAAGGCCGGAAAAATGCCGATTCCGGTTCACCAGCAAAAGCGCGCTTCCGAACTTTTCCTGTTCCAGAAAAATATTTGCATAGAAAAAAGATTCCGGCAGCATTGAAAAGCAATGTGCATTCAATTGACTCAATCCTTTTACCAATTCCGCCAATGCCGTTTTCGCCATCGCGGCAACGAGAACCGAATCACCCCAGACATCATACTGAATATGGAACAGGTCCACCCTGCCGGGGAGAAAAGCATCCATCTTCCATTTAATCATTTCATCCCTTCTTTTCAATGAAAAAGGAACATGGTCAAAAGACAGCACCTTTGCGAAAACCAGTGAATCCGGCAGCAGAACCCGGCATCCTTTCCGTCTGTTCAGCCTCTTTCCCACCGAAGCCAGTGCGTCGCGGAAAACTTCCCCGTCCCGTACCGGGTGATCCACGGCCAGAGGGTCCAGGGCACCTCCGAGAGGCACACTGAATACCGTTCCGGACATACCAAATAATTGTAATTCCGATTCAGTGACTAAAATTGTCTGTTCCATCCCGTCCTTTCCGCTTATCCGTCACAGTTATTTATTCAATAAATGTGACTTTGTTAATTTCCCTCAGCGATGTAATTCCCGCCACAACCTTCCGAATCGCCGACTGGCGGAGGGTTTCCATCCCATCCGCCTGAGCCTTTGCCCGAATTTCCCGGGCGGGGCGGCGCAGCAGTATCATCTCCCGAACTTCATCGGACAAATCCAGCAGCTCGGTAATAACTGTCCGTCCCACATATCCGGTTCCATTGCATTCGATACAGCCTTTCCCGTCAAAAAATTCATATTTCCGAAACACATCCGGATCCAGCCCGGATTCCAGCAACAGCTCATCTGTCATCTCAACTTTTGTCCGGCAGTGGGGGCAGATTTTCCGGACCAGACGCTGTGCCAGAATACAGTTCAGTGCCGAAACAAAAGAATAATTGTCCACGCCCATGTGGACAAACCGTCCGATCACATCCACAACATTGTTCGCATGAACGGTTGTGAATACGAGATGACCGGTCAAAGCCGACTGAATCGCGATTGTTGCCGTTTCCGTATCCCGGATTTCACCGACCATGATTTTATCCGGATCATGACGGAGGATTGAACGCAGGCCCCGGGCGAAGGTCAATCCCTTTTTCTCATTCACCGGAATCTGTGTAATGCCGGGAAGCTGGTATTCCACCGGATCCTCAATGGTAATAATTTTATCCTCCACCGATTGAATCTCTGACAGACAGGCATAAAGGGTTGTCGTTTTCCCGCTTCCGGTGGGGCCGGTAACCAGAATCATTCCATAAGGCTCCCGGATAAATTTCCTCAGTTTTTTTTCATTCTCCTTGGAAAACCCCAGAATATCCAGATTCAAATGGGTAAATTTATCATCTGTTGATTCCTTATCCAGAATTCTGATTACAGCATCCTCTCCGTGAATGGTCGGCATAATTGAAACACGAAAATCCACATTCCGCCCTTTCAGGCGAACCCGAAACCGGCCGTCCTGAGGCACACGTTTCTCCGCAATATCCAGTTCTGTCATAACTTTGATTCTGGAAATGATGGCCGAATGGTGTTTCTTGTCAATTTTGTCCATAGCCTGATACAAAACACCATCAATACGGTATTTGATATCCACCGCATCATCCCCGGTCTCCACATGAATATCACTGGCACGCTTCTGAATTGCGTTAAAAATCATCGTATCAATCAGCTTTACAATGGGGCTTTTTTCCTTCGCCGCCGCATCAAGGGAAAGAACGTCTTCACCGTCTTCTCTTTCCTTCACCACCTGAATTCTCAAATCGGAAGTTGCCTCTTCCAGCGCCCGTTGTGAGGACTCGCTCTTTTTCAGGATGTCCATGATTTTGTCTTCATCCGCCACCTGATGAAGAATCCGTCTATTCAGCCGCAGTTCCAGTTCATCCAGCTCTTTCAGCGTAAAAGACGGCCCGACGGCAATATGCAGCAACTCATCCTCTTCCCTGACAGGGATAAAGCCGTAGCGGAACATCAAATCAACAGGAATTGATTTAAATAATGAAAAATCAAGTGATTCTCTATCCAGGTCAATAAATGCGTCCATCATCACCTCACGACATAATATCCGTTATGTCAAACAACGGCAGATACATGGCAATCAACAATCCCGCAATCAATATACCCATTGCCAGCAAAACCACCGGTGCCACCAGAGAAATGACACCGCCAAGCAGATTTGACAAATCCTCATCATGATAATCTGCCGCACTCTTCAGCATACCGGGGACAGAACCGGATTCCTCTCCAATCCGGATCATATCCAGGGTTAATTCGTCCACAATCATACTCTCCTCAAAAGCGGACGAAATCTTCCCTCCTGATGATACCACTTCCGAGGCTTTCTGTATTTCCGAACTGAAATGAACACTGGGGTTGGTATATGCCAGTGTTTCCAGTGCATCCAATGCAGGAATGCCCCCTTCCAGTAAAATCGCAAAGGTTCTGCAGAACTGAGAAAGCACATATTCCCGCCAAATACTCTTTAACAGGGGTGTTTTCAGCATTCCCCGTTCCAGCCAATGTTTTCCGATATCTGTCCGCAGCATCCATTGTATTCCGAGAATAATCCCCAGAAGAACACCGGCCTCCATAATAAGATGATTTTTAACAAAAAGAGAAAGCGAGACAATCGCCCGGGTCATTGCCGGAAGCTGACGGTCAAACCCTTTGTAAAAATCTGCAAACGAGGGGAGCACGAAATTAATAATAACGCCGATAGACATTGCCGCAACCAGAACAAGGAATGCCGGATACATGAAAGCGGAACGGAGCTTCTTCTTTGTTGTAAAAAGCAAATGCTCATGTTCGATATAGCTTTCCAGCACCGATTCGAGAGAACCGCTGCGTTCCCCCGCGGCAAGGACAGAAGGATACACAGCCGGGAACCGGTCTTTGTGTGCCAGAAATGCATCGGAAAGGGAATCCCCTTCTTTCACCATCCGGAGAACATCCTGAAGTATTTTCTGAAAAACAGGGTGTTTGATTCGTTTCGACAGCAGTGTCAGTCCATTGTAAATGGGAATTCCCGCCCTGACCAATGCTAAAAATTCCTGATTAAACACCAGAAAATATTTCATCGGAACCTTTCTTCTTTTCAACGAAAGGCCGATTTTCTTATTTATTGAAAAGATGTGATAACCGGAATCTTTCAGCTTTGTTTCCGCCTCTTTCAGCGAATTCGCCTGAATTTCCTTATCCAGGACCTCGCCGTCCGGAGTCCCGACCCTGCAAACGAAAAGTGCCATTTTTACCTCTGATCCACCGGGAGAAAATTTTCAAATTTTGCGTATTCATTCAGAAAAGCCAACATCACGGTCCCAATGGGGCCATTCCGGTTCTTCGCGATAATCAACTCAATTTCCGTAAAAGCACTGTTAACCGAAACGCCCCGATTCATGGACTTGCGGTGCAAAAAAGATACAATATCCGCATCCTGTTCAATGGCACCGGATTCCCTGAGGTCGGAAAGCTGCGGGCGGCCCTCACTCCGTTTTTCAATTGCCCGGTTCAACTGACTCAAAACAATAAACGGAACATTTAATTCCTTTGCCAGAATCTTAAGTCCCCTTGAAATCCCCGAAATCTCCTGAACCCGATTTGTTTCTCCCCGTCCCTGCATCAGCTGAAGATAATCAATAATGACGACATCCAATCCTACTTCCATCTTCAATTTCATTAACTTGGCTTTCAGGTCCACCACCGTTAAAATAGGGCTGTCATCTACAAAAATCCTTGTTTCCGCGAGACGATCCATGGATTGTGTCAATTTCACATACTCGGACTCATGAATTGAACCTTCCCGTACCCGTTTTACATTCACCTGGGCATCGGAACACAAAAGTCGCAATACGATCTGTTCATGTGGCATTTCCAGAGAAAATATTGCAACTATTTTATCTTTATAGGCCATTTTCTCAGCCAGAGACAAAGCAAAACTGGTCTTCCCGACAGAAGGACGAGCCGCGAGAATAATCAGTTCACCCGGCTGAAAGCCGGGAACAAACTGTTCCAGATCTTTGAAACCGGATGCCACTCCGGGCAGTTCTTTGCTGCTCCGAAAACGCGTCATTCTGTCCGCAATCCCATGAATTACATTTTTTAACTCCTGAGTTACCGGAACAAGTGCGCGCTTATGTTCCCGGGTGACCATGGAAAAAATTTCCTTTTCCGCTTTCTGAAGCAGCTCATCACTGGAAACCGCTGCATCACTCCCCTGTTCAAGAATGTCACTGGCCATTTGCATCAATCTGCGCAAATTTGCCTTGTCCACAACAATACGAGCGTAATCTTTCACATTTCTCAGCATCGGGATATCGTCAACAAGGGAACTGATTCCAACCTCACCCCCAACGGCATCCAGCTTCCCATTTGTTCTTATGTATTCTTTAATTGTAAGAATATCAAATGCTTTTCCTTCTTCAAACACATCCAGAATCGCCTGATAAATCATCCGGTGGGCAGAGAGATAAAAATCATCCGGCCCGATCAGCTCCATGACCTCATAAATATTCTCATGATCCAGCAACAGAACGCCGAGAACCGCTTTCTCCGCCTCTTCACTATAAGGAAGTGTAACTACCATGACATCTCACTCTTCTTTCGGTACTTTTTCACCGATATCAAGTTTCTTCATTTTTTGAATCAAGGTGGTGCGTTTCAGACCAAGACGCCGGGCAGCCTCGGAACGCTTTCCACGGGAAAGCTCAAGTGCCTGCTCAATATATGCCCGTTCCATTTCCTGCAGCTTCGCTTTTAAATCCATTCGCCCCTCAAACCCATGAACATCATAATTCCCGCCGGCTCCAAGGTAAATTTCGGAAGGAAGATCTTCCGGCTGAACCACATGTCCTTCCGGCTGTAACACAATCATTCGTTCCACAAAATTCTCCAATTGCCGAATATTCCCCGGCCAGTGATACTCAAAAATATATTTCATTGCCTTCCTGGAAAAGCGGATTTCAGGAAATCCCATTAAGCCTGAAAAGCGGCGATTGAAGAAATCAATCAATTGGGGAATATCATCCGTCCGCTCCCGTAACGGTGGAATATGAATGGGAATTACGTTCAAACGATAAAACAAATCCTCCCGAAAACGCCCGCCTTTGATTTCATCCGCCAATGACAGGTTTGTAGCTGCAATCACACGGACATCCACCGGCTTCAGCTCACCGCTCCCCAGGGGAGAAACCGTCCGCTCCTGAAGGACCCTGAGAAGTTTCGCCTGCAGAGACAAACTCATATTCCCGATTTCATCAAGGAAAATAGTTCCGCCTTCAGCCTGCTCAAACCGTCCGGCCCGATCCGAAACCGCATCTGTAAATGCCCCCTTCTTGTGGCCGAACAACTCATCTTCCAAAAGATTATCAGGTATTGCGCCACAATTCACCGGAATAAACGGGCCTTTCGCCCGGTGTGAAGCCCGATGAATCGCCTTCGCCACCAACTCTTTCCCTGTTCCGCTTTCCCCGGTAATGAGAACCGTTGCCTGGGTCACAGCTACCCTGCGGATCAATCCTTTCAGGGTTTTCATTGCACGGCTTCTGCCGATCAGATTGTCTGCCCCTTCGGAACGGGCAATCACTTCCCGAAGTTTTATATTTTCCGCCCTGAGGGCAATAACCTTCTCGGCTTTATGAATCGCAACTTCAATCTGCTCCAGATTAAAGGGCTTCAGAATATAATCAAACACACCGGCTTTAATCGCCGAAACCGCACTTTCAATGGAGCCGTGCCCTGTAATAAGAATGATCAGTGCATTCCGATCCATGGAAAGAATCTGCCTGCCAGCCTCCAATCCATCAATGTCCGGAAGCATATAGTCACTGATAACCAATGAATAACGATCCTTTCGGAACATTTCCAGCCCGGCTCTCCCCGTCTCGGCAAGATCAACCTCATAGCCCTTCATTGCGAGAAACGAAGACAGCAAATCCAAAATTTCAGGGTCATCATCAATCAGAAGAACTCTCAATTCTACTTCTATTTATCAAGCTTATAGCGTTTTATTTTATTGTAAAGTGTCGCCCGTGTAATTCCCATCGCCTTTGAAGCTTTCATGATGTTTCCCCTGTATTTTTCCAGCGTGTACCGAATCAACGCCTCCTCGGCTTCCTCCATTTTTTCAGTAAACAGCTTCAGTACAATTTCCGGGGAACGTTTGTTGTACTTCATCCCCACGGGAAGAAACTTCGCTCCGACATTGATACGGTTTGCAGAAAATACGGCCCGTTCCACCACATTTTCCAGTTCACGAACATTCCCCGGCCAGTCATATCGGTTAAAAATGTTCGCAACCTCCATTGTAAAACCTTTGAAACGCTTATTGGTCTCTTTGCTGAATTTTTCAAGAAAATGTTCGGCAATGGGCATAATATCCTCCCGCCGCTTTCTCAACGGGGGAAGTGAGAAGTCCATAATATTAACGAGATAGAATAATTCTTCATTGAATTTGTTTCTATCCACCAATTCACTGATTGTTTCCCGTGAAGACGAAATCACACGGGCATCCATCCGTCCGGTTGCATTCCCAACAGCCAACGGATATTGGCCGCTCTTTAGAATTTCAGCCAGCATGGACTGGGAACTTTCATCCATCTTTTCTATGTGATCAAAAAAGATCGTCCCGCCTTCCGCCATTGCAAAAATACCCGGCTTCTCAAGAGACTCTCCTTTTTTGCCACATAAAATCTCATGAAAAGTCGCAGTAGTTATCAGGCCGCAGTTTACTTTCACAAACGGATACTCCCGTCTGGTACTGTACTTATGAATAATTCGGGCCAATAATTCCTTGCCGGTTCCGGGTTCACCGGTAATTAAAACATTTGCATCATTCTGACGAAGTGCTTTTACGCGCTTCATCACTTTTTTCATACCTTCGTTCTCTGCCACAAATTTAAGCTTTCGTTCTTCTAAAACCAGCTTCCGCTGAAAAACGCGGTTCTGCCGTTCAAGATGACGCATTTTGAGCAGATTTTCCACATCAATCAGAATTTTATCCACCTGAAACGGCTTTTCAATGAGATCTGCCGCACCCTTTTTGATGGCTTCAACCGCCAGTTCAATCGTCCCGTGTCCGGTCAGAATGACCACTGTAACATCGGGTTTCAACTCCTTGATTTTCTCCAGAAGTTCAATCCCGCTGATTCCCGGCATTACCATGTCCGTAATGACCAGATCAATATCTTTATTTCGGATGATTTCCAGGGCCGACTCTCCGTCGAAAGCAAGAAAAGTATCATACTTTTCTCCAAGAAGCAGGTTCAGCCCTTCCAGCACATTTTTATTGTCATCAACTACAAGAATCCTGTTTTTCGTCATACCCCAACCTTTCAAAAAACCTGTGCCGGGGACAAATCCCCGGCACAGGAAACTCAATTAAAACCGATAATCCAGCGTCGCGCCAACAACAAGGGCATCGGTAGAATAAGAACCGTTGAAGTTGTCCATCTGGGTTGTGGTTGTTCTGTCATTAAACCGAACATACATAGCAAAACCGCTCAATGTAAAGGTCTTATATTTCCAGTCGAACCCGACCGAGAAATCATTCCGGTTACTGTCAGGCAGCGAGGGGTCCAAAGTCGTATCCGGGTTTCCGGCTTCATCGTAGATGTAACCGGCCCGAAGTGTCAGTTTTTCGCTGTAATCATACTTCAACCCCATCTTGTACATGGTGACATTCTCCCAGTTCTTGGGAACCGAACTGAGAATACCGCCGGTATCTTTCCGGGTCACTTTCAGTACACCGTAATCAGACCATTCGGTATTCATAAAACCGACTTCCACCATCCATCTGTCAGCCAGCTGATAGGAAACATCCAATCCCCAGGTCTGGGGCAGTTTCACCTCGGATTTAATTCCGCCATCATACAGAACCGGCAGAAAAGGCCTGGGCACATTATCAAAGTCAACTTTTCCGTCGTACTTGATATTCACCGCACTGCGCCAGAAACCGCCGACATTTACTTTATTATTCAGCTTCCACAGAAAACCTGCGGAAGCACCCCAGCCGTCACCATCTCCGGACATGTCCACCCAGGCGGTCTGATCAATAAAATTGATTGTTTTCTGAATCAAAACATCGGAACCCACCCAGTTCAACTGAAACCCGAGAGAAAAATTATCGGTAAGCTGAAAAGCAATGGTCGGTGCCACATTAAAGGTCCGGATTTTGGTCCGGTCCGAAAGCTGGCTGCCCGGCCACTCCGTCGGCCAGTCTGTTTCCAGGCCGTACTGGGTAAACTCTGAAATACCAACCACAACCCGGTCGGACAACTGATAGGAAACATACACAGCAGGCAACCAGTTAATTTTGGTTTTCTGATCTGTGGAAATCGTCCCGTCCAGGGAAGTCCAGCTGCTGGTCGGATAATAGACGGAAGCACCAAAGTTCACATCAATCCCTTTAACAAAGGCAAGGGCGCCCGGATTGTAAAACATGGCGGACGCGTTATCTACGCTTGCCACATAGGCATTTCCCATTGCCGCGCCCTGGGCATTGTTTTCATTTACCTGAAAACCGGATGAGAAAGCCAGCGCCGTTGCCAGCAGTCCCACAAATACTACAGTTAATTTTTTCATTATCACCACCCCTCTCATCTGACTAACACAGCCGCTTTGGCATTAATGCTGTAGTTGAATGTTCTAAGCGCCCATTCGGATGCAGTATCGGCAGCAGCGCCAACGCCTTTGGTCGCCGCAGGATCCAGAATCATCGGTGTTCCGGTCATCAGATACGAACCGAGATAATTTACCGTCTGCAACTGGCCATAGTACGTGAATTGCGGGTTACTCGGATCCGGAGCAAGCAGGAAACCGTGGTTGGGTGTATCAAACTGGAAAAGTCCGCTTGCCACACCCGGATCTGCCGTTGTCATACCGGAAATGGCATGAACAATCGGTTTCACCTGGGGGAAATCCGGGCCGAAAGCCCTGGCTTCCGCGTCACCGGCTACATTGGGAACCACCGTATCCCCAATCGCTTCCTGCATCAATACATACTTATCCACACCGCAAATATCTCCATTCAAAACATGGGGGGCATAGTTAACCGGGTCTGCGGAATCTATAACCGTCTGAGTCATAAGGAAAAACTGGTTATACTCGGGAGATCCCGGAGTCAACCCTTCCGCCGCCAGTCCGGCATTGATTACCGGCCCGAAAGTCGGGGAGTTGATCAGCAGCTGAGTGATTATGCCGCCCGGCACATTGAGAACAGCTGTTTTGATAGCAGGCTCAATTGCCATCAGGTTGGTACCTGTCATAGCACCGAGAGACTGCCCGCAATATACAAAGTTCATCGGCACCAGGTCGGGATTCCCGTCACCGGTATAATCCACACCTGCCTGCAGCATCTTCACCATCATCATCTGATCCACGTTGGACTGACGAATATTATCCCGTGACGTTCTCAGAGATTTCAGGTTCAGGAACAACGCACCGGAAGGATCCAACTGTCCGTCCGGAACCATTTCGCCGGTGGAATTGTTCATATAATCCCCGGCACGGTCGCCATGAAGGACAAGGTCCATTGAAATTGTCGCCATTCCGGCAGATGCAAAAGTATTGGCAATCGCCAATGCGTCCATTTTGGTCCGGGTAAATCCGTGCTGGAAAATCACCACGGGAAACGGGCCGGGTCCCTTCGGTACCACAAGAATGAACGGTACCATGGCCACATTCTGCTCCACAAAATTTCCCTGTGCATCTTTCATGAAATAGCCGACCAGCGGATTGGAGATGTAGTTAGGGGAACCGAAAGCGCCTGTTAACACACCGCCAACGGCATCGTGGGGGAAATCAATCCCGGTTTGTGCCATCACACCCTGATAAAAAGCACCCACCATGGCATCACCGAGATACTGACCGGCAAATACCGGTGCCGGAGGCGCCATCCCCGCAAGCTGAGCACGGAGGGTCTGATAATCCTGATAAATACTCTCTGTTGTAAAAACAGAAGCAACCGCAATGCTGGTTCTCGGAATCCCGATGGAGGCCATAAAATCAAACATCGGTTTCATCGCCAGCCGTGCCGGTTCCAGCATAGCCGCGGTCTGGTCATCCAGCAGACTGGAAACCGAATGTCCATTCTCGTCAACAAGAGAATTGGCACTTCTCATCAAATAAAATACCTGAGAGGGCTCAATCGGAGTATTGTTGGAATCCAGAACACCGGTTGTCACCACCATGGCATACTTATGCCGGGATTTAAGCGGCGTAACCGGCACCATGGAAATCGCCCCGGTTGTGGAATCAAAAGGCATAAAAACAACCGAAACAGGCTGCCCTGTGATCAGGTCAATCAGCTTAACCGTATCACTGTTTACCGTATCGGCCTTCGGAGCACCGTCCAGATAAAATGTTATGGCCGACGTTGTGGAAAATCCATCCAGTGAATTTACAGATGCAATGGCATCCAGCCCGTCCGGGTTCGGAATATTTACAAGCCCGGTTGCCGGATTAATTAACAGATCATTGGGGAACGGAATAATCCCCGCAGCCGGATCAAACAATGCTGTTGTGACTGGCGGCAGGGGCTGTGATTCATCCGCCTCCGTATGAACAGCCGGTGCACATGCCCACAAACCTGCGAGCAGAACAGCCATAACCCCGGTTAAAAGTACTCTTTTCATGTCACCTCCTGCAACTTAAAGATTTAGAATGACAAATAAACACCCTCAATAGACTCGAGATTTTTTCACCTCCCACCTGCTTCAATGTGATTGGAATAAGTATATCACAAATATTTGACACCCCGCAAACAAAAAAATGACACCGGCCTTGTTTTCGGGGAAGAACAGCGATTCACAAGTCAATCTAATATTTTTTTGTTATAGTTATACAATATTTTTTCTACAAAAACCGCCCACTGGCCCACCGGTGGATTTAAAAAGCTTCAAAAAAACTATCAAACATTACAATTAAACGCAAAGGATTTCAGCAAGTCCGTCAACCGGGGGACAGCTCGGGGTTTTTTTCTCGAAATTGGACACTTCCATTTCAGAAAGTCGAAATAATCCTGTTCGTCCCGCCTTTCTGCCCCCTCAGCAGGGCATCCAGAGCCGCCTGGAGAAGATACGATCTGTCGGAAAGATTCGGGAAACGTGAAATCCCCGCACTGAAAGTAACTGTGACATTCATCCCGTCACAGTAAAAAGGCAATGATGCAAAACTGCGCTGCAGAGCGGACAGCAGATGCTGCAAGGCCTGCCCGTCACAGCTTGTGAAAAATCCTGCGTAAATTGCGCCTCCGACTCCGCCGATACGATCCCGGTCTGCCATATGCCCACCAATCAACCTGCACAAAGCTGCCGAAAGACGGTCGACCTCCCATTCTCCGATCTTCCGGTTCAGTTCTGAAATATTATCAATCCCGAAAACCGCCACTGACATCGGGTTCCCGGACTTGGAAGCCCATTTCAATTCTGTCCCCATCGCCTCCATAAAAGAAGCATAACGAAACACACCTGTGGAAAATTCACGTATCCCGCATTCTCTGACACGGCGCCGACAGCTTCCGTGGCTCCTCAATCCGAAAACAAGGCGTCCGAAAGATTCCCCCTCGGAAACCACATCGCAAACACCTGCTTTTTCAAGATCATCCATTTCATCTGACGAAAAAGATTCCCCCTTAACCACCACCGGAACATCCCGGTTCCATGCGAAAACTGTCCGAACATGACGGAGAGTTTCCTGTATCGGCTTCAGGGATTCCAACAACACCAGATCCGGCTGAAACTCCCGGATCAATGAAAAAAGATGGGGACTCTCTCCCGAAGCGGCGAGAAATCCCTTCTGACGTAAAAGAATCTGATAATGCTCCGCCATGGCCAATTCTTTCATAACAATAAGCAGGCGAAGGGGAACCCCCGTTGCCCCGGGAATACCTTCTCCCTCCAGGCTCCGTACAACGGAATAGACATCGGCAGGCGGTTTCAACCATTTCCAGCAGCTTTCCGTTCCGCCTCCTTCGGGTTCATCCCCCACAGCCACCACATTCAAAGGGGCATCTTCCATGCACACATCCAGTTTTCTTACCCAGCTGCTTCCGGATGGCTTTTTCCGAAGATCCACCAGGACCCCTCTGCTTTCCAGGGAAAAAGCTCTGCGTCCAAGATCTCCGAAACGAATCGGAATCCCATGGTATCCGTAATATCGAAGCCCCTTCACCCATTCTTCAAGCTTCTCCGGGGCCATACTGATGATTGTCAGTGGGATTTCCGCACTCATCGGAGAAATTCCGGGTTTCGGGTCCTGTTGTGAATGCTCCTGAAGTTCCGAAAAACTTTCTTTTTGCTGTTGCCCGGCTGCGCCGGGAAGGGCATCAAGCAAACGGCTGATTTCCACCTGCTGGCTCCCAATAATTGCACCGCCATTTTCTTTAATATCACTAAGGACCCGTTCCACCTTACGACAAATCCTGCTGACTTCATGAAATCGGTACAACGCGGCGGCACCGGTCACGCGATGCACCAGTTTATGCAATTCCTCCAGATCTCCCGGATTCTCCTGATCCAGTTGATAGAGACGCCACAAAGAAAGAATTTTCTCCAGTGTTTCCGGTAAATTCTCAACGAAAGACTCCGCTTCTTTATCAATTTTTTCCTGAACACCGGCCACATGTAACTCAAGATCGGCATCCGTCAGCTCCGGGGAAAACAGTTCCCGAATTACTTTCGTAAACTCCATCACGTCAAAGGGTTTTTCTACATATGCATCCACCCGGACATCCTTTGCCTCCAAACGAAACTTCAGACGCTTATAAATCGCTGTCATGGCAACAATCCGGGTGTGAGAGAGAAATGGCGTGCTTCGAACCGTTTTACAGATTTCCAGGCCGTGAAGTTTCGGCAGAAGCATATCGGTAACAAGAAGATCGGGTTTTTCCCGTAACGTCAGCGCAAGCCCGGATTCCCCGTCGCCGGCACAATGAACCTCAAATCCCAGCTTGGACAAAAGCAGGCGTACAATGTCCAGAATTCGGGACTCATCATCAATAATTACCGCTTTCCGGGTAGTACGGGTCACAGCCGGCCCTCCCTGCATACCTTCATTTTGTTCAATAGAATTATAGAGATAAAATTATCTTGTGTACAGAAAATATTCTACGGATAAACAAATTGCCTTATTTTCTTCCAAAGGAGAATTCCCTGAATTTCGCTCTATCTGATAATGAGAAAAACCCGGTTCCATCTGGTTTTGCTGACAAACGTTACAATCTTTTTGAAAACATCGGACACGAAATTAACAAGGCCGGTCTTTTTATACGCACCCGGCGCATCCGGATACGACCACCACACCACACAGGCTCTGCCGCGGATATATTCACGGGGAACAAACCCCCAGAACCGGCTGTCATCACTGTTGTCCCGATTGTCTCCCATTGCAAAATAACACCCTTTCGGCACTTTAACCGGCCCGAAATTATCCCGCCGTTTCATTACTCCGTCCCGGTATATTGTGAAGGGGTCTTTATGGACTTTGTAAGGTTCTTTCAGTGCCTTTCCGTTTATATAAACCTGCTTATCAATAATCTCAACCGTGTCGCCGGGCAAACCGATTGCCCGTTTGATGAAATCAATTTCGGGGTTTTTGGGAAAGCGGAACACAATCACATCCCCCCGTTTCACATCCCGTTGCGGAAAGATTTTTTTCTCCCACGGAAATGAAACCGGCCCGAACATAAACTTATTCACCGCGAGATGATCCCCAATCAGCAGTGAATCTTCCATTGAGGATGTTGGTATCTTAAATTGCTGGAAAACAAATGTTTTTGCGAATGTCAACGCCAGAAGGCCAATCAAAATCGTCTCGAAATAATCCCTGAAAACACTTTTTTTGAACAGCTGCATTTATTCGATGTTCCTCTCTTTTCTTTCTATTTCATTTCCCGATCCAAATCCATTCTACCAGAGAAAAAGTTTAAGTTTAAGTTTTTGCCCTTCGGGCAGTGATGGGTGACAAGAGTGACAAAGACACGGAAAACCGAATCCCTGCCTTTTCTAACACCCACTGCCGCCTTCACTTGCCCTCGCCCTTTTACTTGCACAAATTCTTCAGGTAAGCCGAAAAGGGTTCGCGGAATTCCGGACGCTCCAATGCCAACTCAACAGTGGCCCGGAGATAATCCAATTTGTTACCGGCATCGTACCGTTTGCCTTGAAAAAGCAGGCCGTAAATCTCTTTGTACCGGCGCAGGGCATTGGTCAATTGAATTTCTCCCGTTGTGTCCATATTGGTTTCTTTGATGAATCCGAATATGTCATATGAAAGAATATACCGGCCGATAATCGCCAGATTGGAAGGCGCGGCCTTGGGTTCGGGCTTTTCAACAAGTCCGCTTAATTTCAGGATGGTATCCGAAACATATTCACCCGCCACCACACCGTATTTGGAAACATCCTCCGGCGACACTTCCTGAAGCGCCAGTACCGGTGCCTTTTTGTCATCGTGCACCATCATCATCTGTTTTAACGCCGGAACTTCTGAATTAATAATGTCATCTCCAAGTAATACTGCGAAACTCTCATCTTTCCCGATCAGGTGCCGGGCACAGAGTACGGCGTGTCCCAACCCCTTGGGCTCATTCTGACGGACAAATGAAAAACGGGCACGGGAAACCAGTTCCCGGATACCCGCCAGTTCATCCAGTTTGTTTTTTTCCCTGAGGTGAGATTCCAGTTCCGGATGATAATCAAAATGGTTGGCAATGGCGGATTTATTCCGCCCCGTGATGAAAATAATATGCTCAATCCCGGAATCCACCGCCTCTTCCACAATGTATTGAATCGTCGGCTTGTCAATGATGGGAATCATTTCCTTGGGAATCGCTTTTGTAGCCGGAAGAAAACGGGTACCGAGGCCCGCCACCGGAATCACTGCTGTTCGAATCATTCTCCCCAAACCTGATCCGGCCCGGAACTGACATGAAAAAATGTATAGAGGTTGGTAATTCTGAATATGCTCTCAATATTCTTGTGCAGTTCAACAAAAGCCAGCTTCTTCCCGATTGCGTTTGCTTTTTTGTGTGCACCAACCAGCATACCCAGCCCGACAGATGTAATAAAATCACATTTTGCCAAATTAATCACCACATAACGCAGTTCTACGTCGTCCAGACTCTCCCGGATTTTCTCCCGGAGTGCTTCGGTTCCGTTGGTGTCAATTTTTCCATCGACACTGATAATGACACCTCTTTTTTCCGGAATCTCCTGTTTATCAAGGTTTATCATTGGCTTCTCCTTCATCAACAACACAATAGATTGACTCACGCCCTTAGTTCAGGTAAGATTGTACCAGATTAAAAAAATCATGCAAAGAGGGAATATGGCAAAAACAAAACAGCGAAAAAGACTTGGAGAAATGCTGGTGGATGCCGGACTCGTCACAAAAGAACAGGTGAACAAGGCACTGGAATATTCCAGGAAAAACGGAACCCGCCTTGGAAAAGCCTTGATTCGAATGAATATCCTTGAAGAAGAAGATATTATCAAAACCATCAGTAAGCAGCTTAATATCCCCTATGTTGATGTAGGAAATATCCTGTTTGACCCGGAAATCGTCACCCTTATTCCGGAAGCATTCGCAAGAAAAAACAAGGTAATCCCGCTGTTTCTCGTAGATGATACTCTCACTGTCGCCATTTCAGACCCTCTGAATGTCTACATTATTGATGATCTGGCAAACATTGTCGGGAAAAAAATCAATGTGGTGATCAGTACGGAAACCGATATTGAGAATGCCCTGAAAAATTTTTATGCAGGCGGAAGCAGCCTGTCCGACAGCCTCGGAATTGAGGGGCTCGAATTTCAGGAAACCGGCGCAAATGAAAAACCGGTGATTAAACTGGTCAACAACATCCTGATTTCCGCAGTCAAAGAAGAAGCCAGTGATATTCACGTCGAACCGGGAAAAACAAAACTCCGGATCCGCTTTCGGGTAGACGGGGTACTTCACACACACAAGGTTCAAATCCCCACTTATCTCAATGCCGCCGTCATTTCCCGAATCAAAATCATGGGTGACCTGGATATCGCAGAAAAACGGTCCCCGCAGGACGGGCGGTTTCCCCTGGACATTTCCGGGAAAAAGCTGGATGTCCGGGTCTCCACCCTGCCCACGATTTTCGGAGAAAAAATTGTTCTCCGGCTCCTGGATAAATCCAATATCCTTGTGGGGCTTGACTCCCTGGGAATTGATGAAATTGACTACAACTCCGTTCTGGATGCATTAAAAACCGTCAATGGAATTATCCTCGTTACCGGACCCACCGGCAGCGGGAAAACCACTACTCTGTACTCAGCTCTCCAAATGCTCAATTCGGAAGACAAAAACATTATCACGGTGGAAGATCCGGTGGAATACCAGTTAAAACACGTGAACCAGGTTCAGGTTAACCCCCAGGCAGGCATCACCTTCGCTTCCGGGTTGCGCTCCATCCTCCGACAGGACCCGGATATTATCATGGTCGGCGAAATTCGGGATGCTGAGACGGCTGAAATCGCGGTTCAGGCCGCCCTGACCGGCCATCTGGTTTTATCAACCCTTCACACCAATAACGCGGTATCCACTATTTCCAGACTGCTGGACATGAAAGTGGAACCCTTTTTGCTCGCTTCATCCGTCCGAGCAATCATTGCCCAGCGTCTGGTTCGAAAAATCTGCCCCCACTGTATTGAAGCCTATCCGGCTGCAGACGCGGAACGGGCCATGCTGGGGACCCGCCACCCGGGAGAAATTACCCTTTACCATGGAAAAGGATGCAACTTCTGCAATAAAACCGGATACAAGGGCCGAACCGGCCTCTATGAAATTCTGCGTCCCGACCGTAAAATCCGCAATTTGATTATGAACCGGAGGCCGATGGACGAACTGGAAGACGCCGCATTAACATCCGGCTTCATTTCCATGAGGAAACAGGGAATCCGGAAGGTACTAAAAGGAATCACCTCCCTTGAAGAAGTGCTCCGGGTTACCCGGAATTAAAGGAAAAAATTATGGGGAAATTCGCATACAGGGCCAGAGACGGCCAGGGAAGGCTCATAGAAGAACAAATGGAAGCCGCATCTGTCCTGGAAGTAGAAGATAAACTCCGCCACCTTGAATACATCCCCATCGAAATTAATGAGTTGAAAGACCGAAAAAAAAGAGTTCCGTTACTCAAAAAGAAAGTCAAACTCACCGACCTGGCACTGATGTTCCGCCAAATGGCTACCATGGTCAATGCCGGCCTACCTATCATTGCAACACTCTCCATTGTTGCGAAACAAACGGCAAACCTTCGTCTGAAAGAAGCTCTGGGCCATGTTCGCTACCGGATTGAAGCCGGAGCGTCCCTATCCGAAGCACTTGCCGATTTTCCGGACATTTTCACCCGTCTGCACATTCAGATGATAAAAGTTGCAGAGGAAGCCGGACTGCTGGGCACGATTTTAGACCGGCTGGCACTCATTGTCGAACATGAACAAGACACAAAAGACCGGGTAAAAACAGCCACGCGCTACCCGAAAATCGTCATTCTCGGCCTGGGCGTCGCATTTATCATCCTGATGTCATTTGTGGTTCCGAGATTTGCTTCCGTCTACTCAAAATTTAACGTCGCGCTTCCCCTGCCCACCCGGATAATGATTCGAATGAACTATATTTTCCAGCATTTCTGGTGGGCACTCATCTTAGCCGCACTTTTAACCTTTCTCGGCACACGTTACATCCTTTCCACACCCGAAGGAAGGAGAAAATGGGATGGGTTCAAATTGCGAGTCTATATTTTCGGGCCGCTGTTTTTGAAAATTTCCATGTCACGGTTCAGCCGAATCCTTGCCATGATGATTCGTTCCGGAGTCCCCATTGTACAGGCATTGCAGAACGTCGGTGCCACAATGGAAAATGTAGTATTGGAAAGTACGGTTAAACTTATTGAAGAGGCAATTATCGAAGGGAAATCCCTTGCCGAACCCATGACGGTCAGCCGTTATTTTCCGGACATGGTGGTCCAGATGGTCGCGGTCGGAGAACAGACCGGGCAGCTGGATGAACTGCTGGAAAAAACAGCTGAATACTATGACCGGGAAATTGACTACACCATTGAACACCTCGCAGCACTGCTTGAACCCCTGCTCCTGCTGGGGCTTGCAATTGTCGTCCTTTTCTTTGCACTGGCAATTTTTCTCCCGATGTGGGATGTCATGTCCCTATTTCATCATTAATTCCCCCGGAATCCGGTAATCATAAAGAAGGTGGAACAGGTGAGAAACAAACAGTATTTATCAACATTTTTGGTTACAATTCTAACTGTCATTTCCAGCTGCTGCGCCGCAGGGGTCAAAAAACCGGCTGCAACCGCATCCCGGCACCAGGCCGGAAAACAGGCATATCAAAAATCCATAACCGGATTGGTGGAAAAGGGGGCAAACGGATTTGTGATTACCACCAACTGGACATGCAAATGCCGGACAAGCTATACCGTCATTGGCCCCCTCGCGGCCGAATTCAGAAAACTCCGGGGAAAAATTGTCACGGCAACCGGTATTGTTGCCCATACCTCTCCCTGGTCCGGCACCATCCACGTAACATCCGTCCGGCTTAACGAGTAACATTTGTTTAAAATTCCCTTTCGTCCCGAGCTTTTTCTTTGCTCCCAAACTTAGAAATGCGATACTGAATTGCCATGAAAAAAAGTTCGACAAAATTACTGACAATGAGAAAAATCGCAAAATTCTGGGCACCACTGGCCGCCACATGGCTGATGATGGCTACCGAAGGGCCTTTTATCGCCGCAATTATCGCACGGCTCCCGGAACCCAAGTTTAATCTTGCTGCTTATGGAGTCGCATTTTCTTTCGCGTTAATTGTGGAATCCCCCATTATCATGATGATGACCGCCTCTACCGCACTGGTAAAAGACAGCCATTCCCTGAAAAAACTGTTCCGCTACACACTCTTTCTCAACACCGCTATCACTCTCCTTATGCTGATTTCGCTGACACCGGGTATTTTCAACTTTGTAACGGAAACACTGATCGGCCTTCCCCCGGACATCTCAACATTAACCCGTTCCGCCGCAATTCTGCTGCTTCCCTGGCCTGCGGCCATCGGGTTCAGGAGATTTTATCAGGGCATCCTTATTACCCATAATAAAACCCGGAGGATTGCCTTTGCTACGATTTTCCGCCTCATTTCCATGGCCGCAACCGCCATGCTGCTGTTTGAAGAACACCGGTTAAGCGGTGCAGCGGTGGGTGCCATTGCCCTGTCAACCGGGGTTGTACTGGAATCCATTGTAATTCGAATCATGTCCGGCCCCTATATCCGGAAACTCCGGAACACTTCGCCTGCTACCGGAAATCATCCCTTGAATTACCGGTTTATCTCTGTTTTTTACTATCCCCTGGCCATTACATCCATCCTCGCTCTCGGGGTTCAGCCGCTGGTAACTTTTTTCATGGGTCACAGCCGTTTTCCCGTTGAATCGCTGGCTGTGCTTCCGGTTGTCACCTCCCTTGTTTTTGTCTTCCGAAGCATGGGGCTGTCATTCCAGGAAGTGGTCATCGCGCTGATGGGAGAAAAGCGGGAAGGATATGCCTCCCTGAAACGCTTCACCATTATTCTCGGAACCATAACCTCCATGCTTCTGGGGCTGATTGCGTTTACACCTGCGGCCCACGTCTGGTTTCGGCAGATATCCGGACTCTCCGCACAATTGGCAGCATTCGCTGTTCTTCCCACCCGGATACTGGTCTTGATGCCGGCACTTTCCGTTTTAATTTCGTGGCAGCGGGCAAACCTGGTTCATATCCGCCGAACCGGCCCCATCACCTGGGCAACGGTAATTGAAATCAGCGGAATTGTCCTGACACTGATTGTTTCAATCCGATATCTGAACATTATGGGGGCAGTTGCCGCAGCATCGGCCTTTCTCATCGGCCGCCTTGGGGCCAATATCTGGCTGGCCATGCCGGGAAACAAGAGAGAAACCGCCCATCCACACACACAACAGTTGAAAAAAGTTCCGAATAATCCTTGAAAGTCCGGCCCTTCGAGACTAAAATGCATTTATGAATTATGAACCTCAGCTTGGCATGCCTTTTACTCATTTTTTTAATTCTAACATTCCAAACAGAATTTTGAGGCCATACGCTCACCTTATTACATTCATTTTGTATTTTGATACCCAGAAGGAGGGGTTTTGATGAAAAAAATATTCAGTTTATTATTGCTTGTTACTGTCAGTACTATTTTCCTGGCTTCGCTCCCTGTACAGGGACAAGGGTTATTCTTCTCGGAATACGTGGAAGGCAGCTCTAACAACAAAGCCGTGGAAATATACAACAACACCGGTGCCACTGTTGATTTGGCTGCCAGCAATGTTACCGTGGAAATATATTCAAACGGCCATACTTACGTTGGTTCCACAATTTCCCTCAGCGGCACAGTGGCGGACAAAGGTGTATTTGTCCTGGCCAACAGCAACGCCGGCACCACCGTCCTCGCCGCGGCGGACCAGACCAGCGGATCATTGAATTTCAATGGTGACGATGCAGTCGTACTGAAAGTAAACGGCATCGTCGCGGATTGCATCGGGCAGGTTGGCTATGATCCGGGTAGCGAATGGGGAAGCGGGGACTGTTCAACGAAGGACAATACCATCCGCCGGAAAAGTACAGTTTGCACCGGAGACACAAATACAGGTGACGCGTTTGATCCCTCAATTGAATGGAACGGCTATCCCAAAGACACCTTTGACGGCCTCGGCAGCCATACCGCAAACTGCAGCGGCAATGCACCGGTAATTGTAAATTGCGACAGCCCCTTCAACACACTGGAAGGCGTCGGCGGAACCCATCAGGTCAGTGCATCGGATGCCGACGGCACCATCGCAAGTATCACCATTACCGACATCTCTCCGGCACTCACCGCCGGCACCATCACCATCGGAAACTTCACGGCAGGAGACCCGGCCACCGCAGACGTAACCGTCAGTACCGATGTGCCCGCAGGCCAGTATTCGGTGGAAATCACCGGAACAAACAATGATTCCACACCCCAGACCGGGACCTGTACGCTTACAGTTAATGTGGGCACCGGCTGGATCATCAACGAATTTCTTGCCGACCCCACACCGGGGGCGGATGCCAACAACGACGGTACCGTCAGCTACTCCCAGGATGAATTTGTTGAAATTGTCAATGCAACCGGTTTTGATACCGATATTTCCGGCTGGACACTGTCCGACGGCAACCAGGTCCGCCACACCTTCCCGGCCGGAACCGTCATCGCGAACGGATGCGCCATTGTAATTTTCGGCGGCGGCTCTCCCGTCGGCAGTTTCGGCGGTGCCACTGTACAGACCGCATCCACCGGTACCCTGAGCCTTAACAACAGCGGAGACAGTATTATCTTAGAAGCCGGAAACTCCGTGATGGCTTCCGTCACATACAGCAGTTCTACCGACGGCGTCAGCGCAACGCTCAGCCCGGATATCAACGGGGCTTCTTATGTAGATCACGATACCGCAGCCGGCTCCAACGGTGCGGTTGATTCCCCCGGCACCATGGTTGATGGCACCCCCTTCTGCACCGCAAGCGGCGCACCGGTCATTGTGGATTGCAACGGAAACATGAATGCTTTTGTCGGAATTGGGGGCACACATGCCGTCAGCGCGTCCGATGCGGACAACAAAGTTATATCTATGACAATTTCCGTCACACCGGCACCGGCTTCAGGAAGCATCACACTGGAAAACTTTGCCGCATCCGCCGGTATCGGAGACGACGCAACAGCAGATGTTGTGGTCTCATCAGATGTACCGGAAGGCATATACACAGTCAGTGTCATGGCAGCAAATGATGACATCCCTGTTCATGCCGGACGCTGTTACCTCACGGTCAGTGTCATCTCTCCCAAACCCATCCATGACCTGCAGGGCAACGGCCTTCACTCTCCTTATGACGGCAGCGGGGTATACACGCAGCACAATATCGTCACCGCCGTTGGCGCCCATGGATTTTATATGCAGGCACCGGATGCCGACGCTGATAGTGACCCGGACACTTCCGAAGGCATCTACGTCTACACCGGCGGTAGCCCCACCGTGGCAGTGGGAGACATGGTGGATGTGAACGGAACACTCCAGGAATACTTTGATTTCACCGAAATCTCCGGACACCCGGATGTAACCGTCACATCTTCCGGAAATCCGCTTCCCACAGCGGTGGAACTGGACGCCACAAATCCATCACCCGACCAGCCGCAAACCGGTCTTGAGCTGGAGCGCTATGAGGGAATGCGGGTACACATTGCCAGCGGAACCATTGATTCAGGTACCGATAATTACGGAAACGTGCTCATCACCGCGGCTTCAACCCGTTCATTCAGAGAACCCGGCATCCTGTACCCGGGAGAAAGCGGCCTGCCGGTCTGGGACGGCGACCCGGAAATCTTTGAAATGGACCCGGATGCCCTGGGACTGCCGGATCAAATCTTCCACGGTGGCACCCCGTTCACGGCAACCGGAATCATCGGATACAGCTATGGAGAATACCAGCTCCAGCCCACGGCCCTGACGACCACCCCTTCCAACTACCCGGCTCCGGTTCCCGACCGGCAGATTGGAGAATTCACAATTGCAACCCAGAATATGTACCGCCTGTTCAATGATCAGGATGACGGCCATACCGCATACGGAGAACCGATTTTAAGCCCGCAGGAATATGCGGACCGTCTCACCAAAGCATCCCGTCTGATTCGGGAAATATTAAAATCACCGGACATCCTCGGAATGCAGGAAGTGGAAACCATCGGCGTCCTGCAGGATCTTGCGGCACAGATTCACAGCGATGACCCCTCCGTTAACTACACCCCCTACCTGATTGAAGGGAATGATATCGGCGGCATTGACATCGGAATCATGGTTCGGGATGATATTCAGGTAAACAGCGTCACCCAGGTGGAACCCAACGCCACATTCAACTATAACAATCATGACTACACCCTCCACGACAGACCGCCCCTGCTTCTTGATGCCGTATATACCGGTTACGGGGAAAATTTTCCCATCAAAGTGCTGGTGGTCCACAATCGCTCACTCCTCGGAATTGACGGTTCTCACGCCGGCTTCGTTAAAGAAAAACGCTGGCAGCAGGCCGAACACATTGCACAATACATACAAAGCCTGCAGAACAGCGACCCCAACATCCGCCTTGTTGTTATGGGTGATTTCAATGCTTATGAATTCACCGACGGATATGTGGATTGTGTCGGCATCATTAAAGGAAATCTTGACACCCTCGGAGCAGAACTTCCCGGCATTGACTATGTGAATCCGGACCTCACCGATCAAATGCTGAATGTGGCGGCAAGCAACCGCTATTCCTATGTTCATGACGGCATCGCCCAGGACATTGACCACATCCTGACCTCTCAGCAGATGAACGGCTTCGTTGATGCAATTGTCCCGGCCCGGGCCAACTGTGACGGCGCAGCCATATATGACAATGATCCGAGCACTCCGGAAACCTACTCCGACCATGACGGGCTGGTATTATTTGTCCGGGATTTGAACGCTGTGCATCTCGCCGTCAACTTCACGGCGGCAACCGGTGGCACAATCAGCGGAAATGCCAACCAGCAGGTTCTCTATGGCCACAACAGCATTGCGGTCACCGCCGTACCGAACACCGGAAAAACCTTTACCGGGTGGACCGGTGACTATATCGGAACAGACAACCCGCTGGTATTGACAAATGTTACAACAGATATGGACATCACTGCCAACTTTACCATTCAAACCTTCACCATCACCGCATCCGCCGGCGCGCACGGCCAGGTGAATCCCGCCGGAACAATCAACGTAAACTATGGTGAAACAAGGGCTTTTATCTTCACCCCCGATGCCGGATACCACGTATCCGATGTAATTGTGGACGGAACATCTGTGGGAGCAGCCGGGCACTACACCTTCTCCAATATCAGTGCAACTCATACTCTGTCCGTGTCCTTTTCTGCCAACATTCCCCCGGTGATTGACAGTTTTACCGCAGACGGGACATCCGGTAACGCGCCGTTAATGGTGAATTTTACCTGCATGGCACACGACCCGGACGGCGGGGGCATTGTCCGCTATATCTGGAATATCACCGGACGGCGGGCGGATACTATGGTGACATCCGCCGGCACCCTTGCCTACCGCTTCATCATTCCCGGAGATTATCAGGTTTCGGTTACGGTGACAGACGATGAGGGAGAGACGGCTACGGCTTTTCTTCCGGACAACGGCAGCGGGAGTGCCATCAATGTGGCGTTGTCAGAACCCATGACGATTCCGCTGCGCCTGATTCAGATCAGTCAGGCGTTGAAGGACGGTTCCGCAGCGATTCAGACCACTGCGGTGAATGAGTTTGATGAGAATGCGAATGTTACACTGAATGCGAAGGATGCCGAGGGCAATACACTGGGCACCGCCACCGTGACGGTTCCGGCAAAGGGCTCGGCGATACTTGCTTCCGACAGTTTCAATAATCTTTCCTACGACAGGATTGAGGCCACCGCGGACCGGCATCTGCTGCTGTTTTCCAGGGTCGGTTCCGATACGGCGAAGATGACGGCGTATCTTTCCACCCTGCCGGAAAGCCCGCTTTTTATCTCTCATATTGCGGAGGAGACGGATTACTGGAGCAGTTTTGCCTATCTCTCGGACAGCAATCCACTGATGCTGGATGTGACGGTGGCGGGGCAGACAGAGTCCAAAACAGCGGTTCCGGCAGAGTCCATTGATTTGAATGCCCTGCTCCCGCAGGATGCGGATACGGCAAATGCCTGGGGGAAACTGACCGCGTATGCCACAGACCCGTTCAGCAATATTAATTCTCTGTCCGGGTTTGAGATGTTTGTGAAGGACGGCGGCGACGGTGCCGCCTGTGAATTGACAGGCAGGGGAAGCACGACGCTGTTTATTCCCCATGTACCGGAGGAGACAGATATTTTCTGGAGGACCGGGTTCGCGCTTTTGAATACCGGAAGCAGCCCGGCGATGGTTACGGCTACTTTTTATGATGACAACGGCAATGCGGTGGGAAGTGAGTCTCTGACAATTCCCGCCAACAGTAAGATTAAGGGTTTGATGACGGATCTGTTCCCCAGTGAGGCGGGGAAAGCCCGCTGGGGCGTGATGGAGTCGGATCAGGTGATTACCGGGATTGAGATTTACGGGACGTATAATGCCGGTATCTGCGGCATGGCACTGCCTGCGGCGGCCCACACCTGGGGCGTTCTGCCGGATGACCGGAGAAAACAACTGGACCGGTATTGCCATTACCAACATCAGTGATTCGGACGCCACGGTAACCATCCGGCTGATGGGTGCGGACGGTACGGTGAAGGCGGAACAAACCGAATCCATTGCCGCGATGCACCGGTTCAAGGCGGTGTTAACCGATCTGTTTGCCGGTGTCACTCTTGAAGCGGGAGATACGGTCCGCTATTCTTCCACCGCACCGGTGGTGGCACTGGAATCAAGCGGTGATCTGAACCGCACGTTCATGACGGCGTTAACCGG
>JAADGL010000052.1 GCA_013152385.1 Acidobacteriota bacterium | reverse complement strand
GATTCATTTTTCCCTCCGCCTCTGCATTTGCCCTGCTGCCACATTAACAAAATACAACTGGAGTATTTCTCAACAGTTTCCTCTTTGTAACGATTTGTAACGCCACAAACTCCGGCAATATCCTGAAAAAAAGCGTTTTGGCGTCTGGCATTGGTGGTGGGGGGCTTGCGCCGGACGGAATGGAAATGTATTCTGGGTGGGAAAGGTTCGAATGACCGGGAGGACAGGATGCGGGGATTTCCACGGACAAAGATAGTTTGCACGATTGGGCCTGGCTGTGACAGCGCGGATATGCTGGCATCAATGATTGATGCCGGGATGAGCGTGGCACGGATGAATTTTTCGCACGGCACCCACAAGGAGCAAAGGATTGAAGCGGTTCGAGAGGCTGCCGGAAAGGCGGGCCGCCCGGTGGGGATTCTGGCAGATCTTCAGGGGCCGAAAATTCGAATCGGCGGATTGAAAGCGCCGGCTTATCCGGTGAAAACAGGACAGCAGCTGCGGATTACCACAAGGGAACTGCTCGGAGACGGAACAATCGTTTCAACCGGGTATCCGGCTTTTGTTTCGGATGTTTCTCCGGGAGATATAGTGTTGATTGATGACGGAAAGCTACGGCTTCAGGTGAAATCCAAAGCGGAAGATACCGTGACCTGTGTTGCGCTGAATGACGGAGAATTGAAGCCTCACAAAGGTATCAATCTTCCCGGTGTGGCACTGTCCACGCCGTCCTTTACCGAAAAGGACCGGTCGGATCTGGCTTTCGCTCTGGAACAGCAGGTGGATTTTGTTGCAATTTCCTTTGTCCGCCGCCCGGGGGATGTGCAGGCGGCAAGGGATGCGATGGGGGAAAGGAAGGTTCCGCTGATTGCGAAGATTGAACGCCCGGAAGCGTTGGAACATATTGAAAAGATTGTGGATGCTGCGGACGGAGTAATGGTGGCAAGGGGCGATCTCGGCATTGAAATCCCTCTGGAAGATGTGCCGTATCAGCAGAAGCGCATTATTGCCCTTGCCAATGACAGGGGAAGATTTGTGATTACCGCTACCCAGATGCTGGAATCAATGATCCATTCGCCATCCCCGACCCGGGCGGAGGTGACGGATATTTCCACGGCAATTCTGGATGGGTCCGATGCCATTATGCTGTCCGGCGAAACAGCTGTGGGGCAGTATCCGGTGCAGGCTGTGGAAACGATGGCAAAGGTAGCCCGGGCTGCGGAAAAACTGGTGGACCCGGTGGTGATGGATGAGCTGAAAAGTGCCACAAGGGACGGCCAGGTAGACCGGGCCATTGCCATTTCCGCCACTGTGATTTCCGAGCTGTCCGATGTGGTGGGGATTGCCGCTTTTACCGAATCCGGCCATACGGCACTGATGATTTCCAAGCAGAAGCCCACGGTTCCGGTGTTTGGCCTGACTTCTCATTCCGACTGTGTACGTCGCCTTTCCATGTACCGCGGCGTGATTCCGGTACCGGTTCCGGCGGTGGACAATACCGATGAGCTGTTTCGGCTGGTGGGAACCCGGTTGAAAGAAATCGGCGCGGCAAAGGCTGGTGAACGGGTCGCAGTGACCATGGGGCTCCCTTTTGCCAAGGCAGGGACAACAAACCTCCTCCACGTGATGGTGATTGAATGAAACAATATCTGTTACTGGCTGTGTCGGCAGCAATGATTACGCTGGCTTTTCTGCCGGTTACGGCAGCATTGCCCATGTTTTTTTTCTTTGTGCCGGCCATCTTTGTAGCAATGGAAGTCAAAAGCCGAAAACGACGCTTTTGGATGGGTGTTTTATGGGGCGCATTGATTTTTCTTATGAATTTCTACTGGACAGTGATTCCCATCCATTACTACGGAAAGATGAGTTATCCCCTTTCTGTTCTCCTGTTTTTTCCATTGATGGTGTACGAAATGCTGCCGTTTACCCTCTGGTTTTTCTTTTTCCCGTTCCTGTACCGGCGCAACCTGTTATTACCGGCGCTTGTTTTTCCTTTTCTCACCGGACTTTTGCCGCTGATTTTTCCTTACTCTCTGTCTTCCGCCCTGTCCGGAATGCCGGTGCTGGTGCAGACAGCTTCGTGGTGGGGCGAATGGGGGCTGGATTTTCTGATTGTGCTGGTTAATGTCCTTTTGTTTACAGGATGGCGGCAAAAGAGCCGGCGTCACATTGTCTTTGCGGTTGGGGTGGTCCTGTTGATGGCTGCGCAGGGGGCGTTTGTGATTTTGCCCCGCTCCGGCAGGGAGGTGGCAAAGAATTGTCCTGAACTTTCTGTTGTTGTGATTCAGCCCTGTATCCGGGACGGAGACAGTGAACAGTTGAAAGAACATAAATTCTTTTCGGCAATTCATGAAATTTCCGGGACTGCGGCGGGGAAACTGGTAATTTTTCCGGAATCGGCGTTGCCGGACGGGATTGTGTCACGGCCTGATTTTATGGACGTGATGCGGGAAATACGCCGGAGGCTGGATGCGGACAGCCTGTTGTTCAACGGAGTGGTTTTCAGAAACGGTCTGTTGACCAATTCTGAGTTTCTTATCGGAAAGGATGGAACGGTTTCCCGTTATGACAAGCAGCATTTAATGTGGTTCGGGGAACGGTTTCCCTTTTATTCACTGTTCAGGCGTCTGCCCATCTACGCGGCGCAGTTTGCCAATTTCAGCCCCGGCCCGGAAAAAGGGGTGTTGAAAGATGGCGCCATTGGTATCGCGACGCCGATTTGTCTGGAATGCATTTATCCGGGATACGTGGCGGGGCTTGTCAAAGGGGCAAATCTGATTGTAAATCCTGTCGATGACGAGTGGTTCGGCACTACCCGTGCCACCCGGCTCCACTTTGCCCAGGTTCGGCTGAAAGCGGTGGAGAACTGCTGCTATCTGATTCGGGCAACCAATACCGGTTACACGGTTGTGTTGAATCAACGGGGGCAGGTTGTGAAGGCACTGCCGGAGGGTACCCCCGGGTACCTGGTATTGAATGTTCCGCTTTTCAGCGGAGCTACCTTGTTTCAGGAGATTTATGGCTGGATTCCCTTCTTCGGCATCCTGGTTTTCTGCGGCCTGCTGGTATGGAACCGCCGGGGGAAGGAAGAATAATGCTTCCGGAAGGGATTATTTTCGGAGGCTGGTCGATGGGAGGCTGGCACTGGAGC
>JAADGL010000008.1 GCA_013152385.1 Acidobacteriota bacterium | reverse complement strand
TTCGCTGAGACGGCTGACCGGGTGAGAACAGAATGGGACAGGCACCGGAGGCCTTGCCTGTCCCCGTTTTGTCCCTTCCCCTGATTTTTCTCACGGCCTGCGAAGCAGCCGGGGCGCCATAGATAAACGGAATACATTTCCTTAAAATCATTCCGGGGAAGGAGAGGATTCTCATCCCCGGGAATGAACGCGGCGGAACCCGTCAATGCAGGCAACATCTGCGGTATCTGTCCATGTTTACCCAACAGACACAAAGAATTTATATTAAGTTAGGCAAAAACGGGTTGAAAAATTTGCCTAACAGGCTATAATAAACATATACACGTTAGGCAGGAGCGGCTGATGTCAATGATGATAGATATTTTAATGGAAGAAAAAAGAAGACTGGAAACGCTTATTCAAGAATATGACGAACAGATTTCCGGTTTGCCCAGGGGAAGTATTTCCTGGAAAAAACGTAAAAGCGGCGAGTACGGTTATCTTGCGTACCGAGTGGCCGATTCTGTAAAATTTGACTACCTTGGTAAAAAGGGAGCTGAAAAACCGGAAACAATTGCACGGAAAATTAAACGGCGCCGGGAACTGGAAATGAAGCGTCGTGAAGCGTTACGAAACCTTAAACAGATTGACAGGATGCTCCATGCGGCCAAAAAACCTGTTTGAACAAACACTGTTTTCATTGAGCCAACATAATATCCTCAACGATCTGATCTTGATTGGCGGCTGGTGTTTCATCATTTACCGTGAACATTTCGACAATTCACATCTGATACCTGTTCTCAGGACACTTGATATTGATTTTCTCATTCCTACTCCTGTGAAAAGAAGTCATACTGCGGACTTACCCGCTGTTTTGTCGAACCTTGGATTTGATCTGGCTATTTCCTATCCGGATGGAGTGGAAAAATATGTGCATCCTGAGCTGGAATTGGAATTCATGGTGCCTGCGAGAGGAAAAGCTGTAGAGAAATTTCAATTTGTAAGGAAGCTTGGAGTTAAAGCACAACCATTGCGGTACATGTCTCTTCTGGTGGAGAACATTATGGTTGCCAGATTTAGTGGCATTGAATTGCGGGTGCCGCGGCCTTCCGTATTCGCTATCCACAAACTTATTGTATCAACCTACCGAAAGGTACCCGAAAAACGGAAAAGGGATGAGGAAAGCGCTTTGTCGTTATTGCAATTCTGCAAAAAAGTGCCCCGTGAATGGGCCCTTGCGGTCCACACCTGTAACACAATGCCGGCAGGCTGGTCTCAACGGGTGGAAGGTGTATTGGAAAGGCTTGATTCTGCATTGCTCAAAAATCTGAAAGCATAAAATGGCAGTCATCTGGTTTTTATGTGAAAAAAGACAGAAAAAAACGAAGCCAATTCTTTGATTTGTCACATCTTGCATTCCAGTGGCCACAAAGCGGGGACAGGGACCGGAGACGTTGCCAGTCCCCGTTTTCCCGGCCTGCGAAGCAGCCGGGGCATCATAGATAAAAGGAATATATTTCCTTAAAATCATTCCGGGGAGGGAGAGGATTCTCATCCCCGGACTGGACCCCTGAATTGGGCAGGATGCGCGGGTTCAGGAGTGAAGCAAACGAGGAACAGTACATGCGTACGTGACGAGGAGCGGAGGGAGTGAACGTGCGCAGATGGCCCGGGACTTGAGCGTCCGGGAGAAGGAGGGGTGGGTTCTTCACAAACCACCCACTTGCCAGAAAGCTGCGATCCACAAAAACGCAGTTTTGGGGGATCGGCTGCTGCCGCCGGAGTGCGCCGTTGAGCTTGCTCATAAGAAGCGTTTCGGTGTCAGCAGCGGTACTGACGGCGCAGCCGTCAACGCGGCGGAAGCCCCAACCCGGGGCATTCCAAAAAGTCCCGGAGATTCGATATTTTGATATTTTCCCGCAGTTGATAGCTTTCTTCAACAGGTGCGATTACCCATGCCTCTTCTATCTCAAGATCCTTCAATGCCTGATAAAAACCTTTGGATAATGACGGAGATTTTGATGCTTTAAATTCAACTGCAATTCTTTTTGCCCCTTTTGTCAAAATTAAATCAATTTCGGTTTTCGAGGAAGTTCTGTAAAAGTAAGGAGAATACTGCCTGTAATAAGACAGTATATTTTCAAGTGCAAATCCTTCCCATGAACTGCCGAACACAGGATGGCCAAATAAATCTTCCATCGTTTCTATGGACAGCAGGGCATGCAATATGCCGCTGTCACGGATATAAACTTTGGGGGATTTTACAAGTCTTTTTTTTATGTTTGCTTCATAAGGCTCCAGTATTCTTACCATAAAAGTTTGAGCCAGAAGATCGATATATTTTCTGATTGTTGTATGGCTGACACCCAATGATTCACCGAGTTTTGAACTGTTGAGCAATTGTCCCTGATTGTGCGCCAGCATTGTCCACAGTCTCCGCAAGGTTCTTGCCGGAATGTGAAACCCCAGTTGGGGAATGTCTCTTTCAAGAAATGTTCTGATAAAATTTTCTCTCCATACAAAACTGCTTTTGTCAGAGTTTGCGGTCAAACTGTCGGGGAATCCCCCTCTGTTCCAGAAATCCGTTATTAAATCTGCCTGCTGAAAGTTATTTTCCAGCAGTTCTTTATAAAAGAACGGGGTTAATTCAATGTAACAGATTCTTCCGGCAAGTGATTCCGAACTCTGTTTGATCAAGTCTCTTGACGCTGAACCAAGAATCAAAAACCTCCCGTTTTTCCTGTCCTCATCAATTAAGGCTCTCAATACAGGGAAAATATCAGGCTTCAATTGTATTTCGTCCAGACAGACAAGTTTGCCGGAATGCAATCCCAGAAAGAATTCAGGGTCTTCAAGTTTTTGAATGTCTGATGGCTTTTCAAGGTCCAGGTAAATTTTCGGGGTAAAATCGGAAATAAGTTTTTTGGCAAGGGTTGATTTGCCGCACTGCCGGGGGCCTAAAATCGCGACAACGGGAAAGTTGTTTAAACTTTCTTTAATTTCATTTTCAATCTGACGGCTCAAATAACTTTTCATATTGCAAGTATAGCTTGCAATTTACAAAGTTGCAAGCTATTTCCCGGAATGGAAAACGAGAACAGGCACCGGAGACGTTGTCGGCCCCCGCTTTGTCTCTTCTTTCTCCCGGCCTGCGAAGCAGCCGGGGCTGAACTTTCCGGTTAAAGGTATACACTTCCTCATTCCGTTCCCGGGCGGGAGCAGATAGCTTTGGTGGCCGCGCACCAAACAGGGGAACGGGATATGGGTCCGGAGAAAGGAGGGGATGGGATTCTTCACAAATTGCCCGCTTTCCAGAAAGCCGCGATTCACAAAAACGCAGTTTGGGGGGAAATAGGCTGCTGGCTCCGGAGTGCGCCGTTGAGCTTGCTCATAAGAAGCGCTTCGGTGTCAGCGCGGCGGAACTGTCAATGCGGGGGGAACCGGAAAAGAAATGGCGTGCCTGGCGGGATTCGAACCCACGGCCTTTGGCTCCGGAGGCCAACGCTCTATCCAGCTGAGCTACAGGCACGCAAAGCAGAAGGTATTATAGTCTACTGTTTGCAAATGGGCAAGCGGAAGCTGCAAAAAATCTTTTCCTTTATGGAGAATTCTCTCCATGTTACAATTCTTTCTGCTCAAGACGGCCAACGAAGGAGAACATAAAAAGAATGATTCGGAGGAGAAAATGAAGGTTCTGAAAAATACGGCATTTATTTTTCCGGGACAGGGGTCTCAATATGCCGGTATGGGCATGGATATTTGTGACAAATTTGAGATTGCCCGGGAAATTTTTTATACCGCGGATAAAACATTGGATTTCCCCCTTTCCCGGATCTGTTTCCACGGCCCGGAAGAGGAGTTGAAGTTAACGGCAAACACGCAGCCCGCGCTTCTCACCCTGAGCACCGCGCTGTGGGAATTACTGCGGGAGGAAGATGTCCGGCCAAAAGCCTGTGCCGGCCATTCACTGGGAGAGTACAGCGCACTGGTGGCGGCGGATGTTATTTCGTTTGAAGACGCGGTAACACTGGTCCGGCACAGGGGAGAGTATATGCAGGACGCGGTTCCCGTCGGTATCGGAGCCATGGCCGCCGTTATGGGGCTGGACAGCGAATCGGTGGCCAAAACATTGGACAGTGTACGGCCGGAAGGCCGGGTGCTGTCCGTTGCCAACCTGAACTGCCCGGGGCAGGTTGTGATTGCCGGCCACACAGAAGCGGTAAATGCCGCCCTGGCCCCGTTGAAAGATGCCGGTGCCAGACGGGTGGTGATGCTGCCGGTCAGCGCGCCGTTCCACTCTGCCCTGATGCAGCCGGCCCGGGAGCGCCTGTCTCCCGAAATTGACGCCATTGAATTTGATATTCCCACGCTGCGGTTTTACAGCAATGTAACCGCAGGAGTGCTGACAGACCCGGAAGATATCAGGGAAAAACTGAAAGAACAGATTACGCATCCGGTACGCTGGGAAGAATTGATCCGCAATATGATTGCCGATGGTATTACGCGGTTTGTGGAGGTGGGCGCCGGACGGGTATTATCCGGGCTGGTACGCAAGATTGACCGGAGTGTAACGGTTCAGAATATTTCGGATTCGGAAACGTTATCATCGTTCTTACAGTCCTTGTCAGAAACGGAGGCGGAAAATGATTGATTTAACCGGTAAGGTGGCGGTGGTCACCGGGGCATCCCGGGGCATCGGCCGGGCAATTGCAGCAAAACTGCACAGCGCCGGCGCAGAGGTGGTGCTGGTGGCCCGAAACCCTCAACGGCTGAATGAAGCGGCCGAAGAGCTGGGAAATGCTATGGCGGTTCCCATGGACGTTTCCGCCGCAGATGAGGTGCAAACAGGGTTCAAAAATATTATCCGGGAAAAAGGGAAAATCGACATTCTGGTGAACAACGCGGGGATTACCCGGGACAATCTGCTGCTCCGGTTAAAGGAAGAAGATATTCAGCAGGTACTGGATATTAACCTGAAATCCATGTTTTTTACCTCAAAAAATGTATTGAAACCGATGATGAAACAACGCTGGGGGCGAATTATCAACATTACTTCCGTTATCGGCCTCACGGGGAATTCAGGCCAGAGCAATTATGCCGCGTCCAAAGCCGGCATTATGGGGTTCACCAAATCCCTGGCAAAGGAAATCGGCTCCCGGAACATTACCGTCAACGCGGTGGCACCGGGGTTTATCGAAACCGATATGACAGCGGAACTTTCCGAAGATGTGCAGAAAGAAATGGCCGCATCCATTGCGCTGGGCCGCTTCGGGTCCACCGAAGACGTGGCCAATGCGGTGCTGTTTCTGGCATCGGATCTGGCAGACTATATCACCGGAGAAGTTATGAACGTCACCGGCGGAATGTATATGTAATGAAACTATCAAAGTTGAATATGGCAAAAATACCCGCATTGGGAGGTTGAAATGAATAAAAAATTTGTGGAAATGGTGATCAGCGCACCCTTTATCCTTGTAAAAGGATTTCTCATGGGGCTGATTGAAGGAAGCGGGGAAACCCCACTTTACTTTTTCAGCAAACGGACCGGTATCCGGACCGAAACCCTCAGCAGCGCCTTCAAGGAATGGCTGGGTTTTGAAAACATCGTACACCTCTGCCTGGAAGAAAAGTTTTCCAGAAAACTGGCCGCAGGCATTGAACATACCTATGAAAAACTGGGAATGGAAGTAAAATCCGTGAAACAGATTGAATCCGCCGGATTCGATTTCAGAGCCCATTTCTTCAAAAAAGAGGAAGCAGCGGCGTTTCAGGCCTATCTCGACGCCCTGCCAAAAGGGGTATATCTGGACGGATTCAAGGAAGAAGAGTATGAAGACAAAGACCATGACGGGGAATCCGGCGTCTATACCGCATCTCACGCCTATGAATACAGTGCCAGCGGCCGGGTTGTGGGAGATTTTGCCGGTGTTGTGGAAGTTTTTCTGAAATACAAGGACGATATTCTGGTCGAAACGGATCCGGTGGAGCTGAATTTTGCCGCATCCTGATTTTTTCCTTTGCATTTGATTATTTTCATCTATAATTGTGGCGCCGTGAAAGCGGTGTCACTTTTTTCGAGGAGGACCCCAAAATGTCTGAAACCCTGAATCCCTTCAAGATGGCACAGGCGCAGTTGAACACTGCGGCAGAGCTGATGAACCTCGATGAGGATATTCATGCCGTCCTGAGGGAGCCGATGCGGGAATTTCATGTCTCGATCCCCGTGCGAATGGATGACGGAACTCTGAAAGTTTTCAAAGGTTTCCGTGTACAATACAATGACGCAAGAGGCCCGGCGAAGGGCGGTATCCGATTCCACCCCGGAGAAACGGTGGATACGGTCCGGGCACTGGCTGCCTGGATGACCTGGAAATGCGCAGTGGTGAACATCCCCCTTGGCGGCGGCAAAGGCGGAGTCATCTGCGACCCCAAAGACATGACTCAGGCGGAGCTGGAACGGCTGAGCCGCGGCTACATTCAGAAAATCGGGCGGTACATCGGGCCGGAAATTGACGTTCCGGCACCGGACGTGTACACCAACCCCCAGATTATGGCGTGGATGGCGGATGAATTCGCGAAAATCCGCGGCTATTACGCTCCCGGCGTCATCACCGGAAAACCCATCGCAATCGGCGGTTCTGAAGGCCGGGGCGATGCCACCGCGAGAGGTGCCCGTTACACCATCCGGGAAGCTGCGAAGCATCTGGGCCTTGACCTGAACGGCGCGACAGTGGCGGTGCAGGGGTTCGGCAATGCCGGCTCCAATGCCGCACGGCTGATGGCTGAAGACGGCTGCAAAGTGGTCGGCATTTCCGACGTAGGCGGTGCTTTCCACAATGAAAACGGCATTGACGTGGCAAAGGCGATTGAATATGTGGCGGAAAACGGCACACTGGCCGGTTTCAACACCGTTTCCGACTGTGAAGAACTCACTCCGGCTGAAAAGGTGCTGGAACTGGATGTGGATATCCTGATTCCCGCAGCTCTGGAAGGCCAGATCACGGAAAAAAATGTGCACAATATCAAAGCCAGAATGGTGGCGGAATGCGCCAACGGCCCCACCACCCCGGAAGCGGACAAAGTCCTTACCGAAAAAGGCGTCTTTGTCATTCCCGATTTTCTCTGCAACGCAGGCGGCGTAACGGTTTCTTATTTTGAGCAGGTTCAGGGGAATATGAATTTCTACTGGCCGGCGGAAGAAGTGGACGAACGCCTGGGCCACATTATGAAGAAAGCTTTCTGGTCTGTTGTGGAAACAGCTGAAAAATACAATGTAAATAACCGTACCGGTGCTTACGTCGTAGCGGTGGGACGGGTTGCGGAAGCTATGAAACTGAGAGGCTGGGTATAAACCGGTTTCCAGTTTATCCATCATAACGGAAAAAGCGGGGCAAAAATGCCCCGCTTTTTTTACAGCCGAATTCAGGTACAATATAAAACGAAAATAAAAATGACTGGAGAAAAATATGGATCACACTGTTTATATTTTCGGCCACAAAAACCCGGATACCGATTCCATCTGCTCCGCCATCGGATATGCTGACCTGAAAAACCGGCTGTCAGAAGGAACCCGTTTCCTGCCCTGCCGCCTCGGCGCCCCCAATCCCCAGACACGATGGGTACTGGACCAAAGCGGTGTGCCGGCGCCCCGTTATCTGAGCGATACCTTTGTCCGGGTGCAGGACCTGATGACACAGGATGTCCGAACCGTGGACGGACAGGCCCCATTGGCAAAAGCCATTGAACTGATACAGAAAGAACGGATTCGCATTGTCCCTGTTACCCGGAACGACGGAACCTTCCAGGGGATGGTCACCTTTTTTTCATTAAGCGACCATCTTCTCCACGTCACCTCTCCGGAATCCCATCTCCAGGCAGTCATTACTCTGAAAAATCTGATCCGTGTCCTCCACGGAAAGGTTCTGGCGGGAAAACCGGATAACGCCGCGTGGAAAATGGACTTTATGGTGGCGGTTATGGGCTCATTTTCCTTCTCCAAAGACCTTCAACGGCGGAAACCGGCGGAAGTGCTGCTCTTCACTGCCGATCGAAACGATATCATCCGGCTTGCCATTGAAGCCGGTGTCCGAACCATTATCGTCACCGGAGGGAATGACCCGGGGAAAGAAGCAATCGCCGCCGCGAAAGAAGCCGGAGTAATTCTGATTACCACGGACTTTTACATCACCCAGGCGCTGAACCTCGGCAAACTCTCAATCCCCGCAGCCCTTGCCGCGGAACGGGGAGATATTCAGATTCCGGAAAAAATGCTGAGAAGTGAGGCAAAACGCAAACTCCTGAGCTCCCATCACCGTGGCCTGGCAGTTGTGGATAAAGAAAACAAAGTTATCGGAATTGTCACCCGCAGCGATCTGCTGAAAAACGTACGAAAAAAAGTCATCCTCGTGGATCATAACGAAGCCGGGCAATCGGTTACCGGGCTTCACGAAGCGGAAATCCTTGAAGTTCTGGACCATCACCGGATCGGCAGCTTCTCCACCGAAACCCCCATCAGCTACCTGTGTAAACCCACCGGCAGCACCTGCACCATCGTAGCCGGCCTGTACCGGGATTTCGGACAAACCCCGGAGGCAGAAATCGCGCTGATTCTCCTTTCCGGCATCCTCAGCGATACCATTATTTTCCGTTCCCCAACCTGCACCGAAACAGATCGGGAAATGGCTGACTGGCTGGCTCAAATTGCCAAAGTTGACCCGGAACAATACGGTATGGAAATGTTCAAAGCATCCTCCGCAGTCGCCGGGCTCGACGACAGCGATTTGATTCGAACCGACATGAAAGAATTTTCGGAAGGGAAAGCACGCTTCTCCGTCAGTCAGGTTGAAGTGGTTGAATTCGACGAAATCCGTGAACGTTCCGCCCCGCTTTTAAAAAACCTGGAACAGATGCAAAAAGAAAACGGTTACCTCTTTTCCGCACTACTGGTTACAAACATTGTCACCGGAGACTCACTGATTCTGTTTTCCGGCGACAAAACCATTATCGCCGAAACAGGGTTCCCGGAAATCAGCACCGGAATTTATCGTGCCGCCGGCATCATCTCCCGGAAAAAACAGCTCCTCCCGCTGCTTCTCGGCATCATCAAAGAACAACGGCCATAAGAAATCAAGTGAAAGTGCGCGTGTAAGTAAAAGAAAGAAAACAATAATTCCCTTCTCTTTTTTTCCGCCGGCTGCGGTGCTTATTCAAACACCTTCTCTTCGGTTTCATCGGCGTTTCTGGCATCAGCTTCCACATTCCGGGACACCGGGCCTTCCGTAACCTTTTTCAGGAACTCTTTATACCATTCGGTCTGGATAATCAGCTGCATCACTTCATTGGTTCCGACCCAGATCATGGACAAGCGGATATCCCGCACTATCCGTTCCAGGGGGTAAACATCTGTATAGCCGATTCCCCCCATCACCTGCATGCAGTCATTGGCAATGTCCCATGCTGTTTCCGTTACAAACTTTTTACTTTCGGAAATCATCCTCCGGGTCTTTCCCGGCGACGCCTTCCGGCTGTCAATGGCAAGGCAGGTGGCATACACCAGCGCCCGGGCAGCGTCAAGACGCATCACACTGTCCGCGACCTTGAACCCCACAGCCTGAAAACGGTTGATAAACCGGCCGAATGCTTTCCGCCGCGCCGTATAATTTGTGGCAATTTCAATTGCGGGTCGAACCGCACCCACCGTCATTGCGGCGGTTCCGAGACGTTCCGGAATCATCATCCGCATAAACACCTCAACCCCGTTATTCAACGTCCCCACAATATAGCGTTCCGGCACCCGGACATCGGTGAGAATCAGCCGCCCTGCGCCGCCGCCCCGTACCCCCATCAAACCGTAAATATACCGGGTTTCCACCCCTTCGCCCCGGGGGACCATAAACGCGGTGAGACGCTGGTGATCCGGGCCGTCGGGGTTGGTCACCGCATAAATCAGGAACCAGTCCGCCCCTTCCGCCCCCACAATGAAGCGCTTCTGCCCATTGATAACCCAGTCCCCGCCATCCTTCTTTGCGGTTGTAGTGGCACCGAAAAAGTCTGATCCGCCCCGGGGTTCGGTCAGCCCCTCCGCCGCATACACTTCCCCCTTCAACAGCGGCACAACAATCTCCCGCTTCAGTTCTTCCGCCCCGAACGTCACAATGGCATCACAGACAATATCCGCCCCGACCCCCCACAAACAGGCAAGTGAATAACTGGGAACACCGATTTCTTCCGCCACAATGGCATTTTCAACCCATCCGAGGCCCCTGCCGCCGTATTTTTTCGGCAAACGGATTCCCAGCAGATTCCGTTTCCCCGCTTCCATAAGATATTCCTTCGGGAACTGTATCTTCTCCGCGTCCATATCCAGAATCATCTCTTTCGGCACCCAGTTGGAAAACGCCCTGGCCTCATCCCGCAACTTCTGCTGTTCCGGTGTTAAAACAAATTCAAACATAGTATCCACCCCCGTTTTCATTTTTATCAGAATAGCACAAAACAGCGGGTACTGTGCGCGGATGCAGGTGCCGGAAAGGAGGAAAAAGAGAAAAAAAATACCTCATTCTCACGCCTGTGTCCACGCATTTGCCGTTCAGGCTTCCCGGGGGCTGTGTTATACTATTGAAAACTTTCAGGAGGAAATCACATGCAGGACAGAGGGCAGTGGAGTTCAAAACTGGGGTTTATTCTTGCGGCATCCGGATCCGCAATCGGGCTGGGAAACATCTGGCGTTTCCCCTACATCACCGGTGCAAACGGCGGTGGTGCATTTGTATTTCTATACATCCTCAGCGTACTGATTGTCGCCTTCCCCATCATGATTACCGAACTTGTCATCGGCAGAACCGCGAGAAAAGACCCGGTGGGCGCATTCAGCAAACTGTCAGCCCCCCGTTCTCCCTGGATTCTTGTCGGAGCCCTCGGCGTACTGACCGGTTTTGCCATTTTGTCCTACTACACCGTTGTTGCCGGCTGGACACTGGCCTACTTAGTCAAAGGCGTCACCGGAACGCTGGCCCACACCACCCATCCTGCCGTCATTTTCAAAACCTTTGCCGCCAATGGAACCGCTCAGATTTTCTACCTCTTCCTGTTCATGGCGCTGACCGTAACAGTGGTGGCGGGCGGGGTAAAAGACGGGATTGAAAAAGCGGCGAAAATCCTCCTGCCAATACTCTTTATCCTCATGCTCTGCCTCATTGTATACGTCATGACCCTGCCTCAGGCAATGAAAGGGCTGCACTTCTACCTCTACCCCGACTTTTCAAAAATAACGGCCCACACCGTACTGATGGCCATGGGGCAGGCATTCTTTTCCCTGAGCCTCGGAATGGGCGCCATGATCACCTACGGCAGCTATATCGGCAAAAAAGACAACCTCTTCACATCCGCCCTGTACGTTACATTCTTTGACACCCTGATTGCTATTATGGCGGGATTGATAATCTTCCCGGCCCTGGGCGGCGCGCCGGCGAAATCCGGGCCATCTCTGATATTCATCGTACTGGTTCAGGTTTTCCAGAAAATCCCGCTGGGGCAGGTCATCGGCGCAGTCTTCTTTATCCTGATGATTATCGCTGCCCTGACCTCCACCGTATCCCTGCTGGAAGTCGTCTCCGCCTACTTCATTGACGAAAAAGGAATGGGGCGCAAAAAAGCCGCGGTGATACTGGGTATCATCACCGCCATACTGGGCATTCCCTCCGCCCTCTCCCTCGGAGCCAACGCCTGGTTCACAAAACTGAAATTTTTAAGCCGGATGGATTTCCTCTTCGGAAATATCTCATTGACATTAGGCGGCTTCCTGATGTGCCTGTTTGTCGCTTACCGCTGGGGGCTGAAAGACTTCATGGAAGGGCTCTCCCACGGCGGAACCGTCCATGAACTGCGCTCCTTCCGGTGGTGGTTTGCCATTGCCATCCACCTGATCTGCCCGATCAGCATCGGCGGCATGCTCCTCTACATCCTGATTACCGGAAATACGCTGGGATAACGCGGCGCTTCGCACCGAATGCCGGGTGACAAGAAAAATCAGGAAATCGAGATGAAATAACCTCCTGAAAACGGGGGAATAATTTTAGACTTTTGTACCAGCGGAAATATTCAAAACCTATTTCCTCTGTAGATTCAGATGAATTGCTTCATTGTAGTATTGCATCAGTTTTCTGTAATAGGATTCTTCATTATTAATCTCTTTTACACGTGACACCGCGTTTGCGCTAAAAGAGTTTAATCTTTCAGGATTGTTAATGAATTGCCTCATTTTTTCAGCAAGTTCCATATGGTTTTTTGCATTAAAAATATAGCCGCTCTTGTTCTCTTCAATCATTTCTCCGGTTCCGCCTCTGTCAGAGACAATAACCGGTGTACCAAACGCCATGGATTCGGAAATTGCAACAGGGGAATTGTCGTACCAATTGGAAGGTAAAATTGAACAAGTGGCATTCTGCATGATCTTTACCCATTGTTCTGTTCCTTTCTTCAAAAAACCGACAAAATTAACCACTTCGTTTAACAACAACTGATCTACATATTTTTTTAAACCCGCTTCATCCGGGCCTTCCCCCATAATAAGCATTTTGTACCCTTCCAGCCTTCCTGTTCGATTCAATACGTTTAAAGCATCCAAAATGGTCCTGATTCCTTTTTCTTCGGAAAGTCTGCCGGCATAAAGAAAGTAGTTTTCTTTTTCAGTCGTTGGAATATAGTCTTCAAAATTCAAAACATTGCGTAAGACTCTTATTCGATCCCCTTTAATCCCAAAAGAAACGCAAATCTCTTTCATAAATTCACTGGGAGCCAGAAATAAATCCACCTTATCGTAAGACTTCAAAAATAAATGCAGATAAGCTTCCGCCGCAACAACTAAACTTTTTAAATGAGACCCCATATGGCATCCCTGAAAAAACGCATGGTAATATTTTTTCCCCCTGCATCTTGTGCAGACATCTCCTTTTGAAAACAGTTTATAGTTGGGACATATCAGCTTATAATCCGAAAGCTTCATTACAACAGGGATTTTATGCTTTTTTAACGGAGAAAGAATTGACGGGGTCAAATAATGATAACTATCGTGTATATGCGCAATATCCGGCCTCGCCACGGCAAGCAGAGATTCCAGTTTCTTTTGAGATTCAAAATTATAAATAACCTTTGCCGAATATTTAAGCTTTTTTAATACGCCTGCCGCATCATTAACATCAAAATGTTCGGCAAAAAAATCCGAATATTTACAATATTCATTATCAATGTTTTTCATTGAAAAAACCATGACATCATGGCCATGGGATTCGAGAAGCTTTTTTGTCTCGAAAAAAGCGGTGATTGAACCGCCGCTTCGCATTTTATTAAAGTATTTATGAATATGTAATATTTTCATTCCTTTTCACCAACATAATATTTTCTACGCCACCCCCCTGCAATACGGCAAAAGAGCAGCCCGCAACAACGGCAGAACCCGCAGAATCGGAAAAACAGGCCATTCTTCAACAGTTATAAAATAAGTTGTTAATCCGTTGATAACAGAGTACAGAAACAGCCTGAGTCAACATTACACTAACAAAGGAACAAATTAAAGTATTTTTGTCAGGAAAAGCGGCACAGAACCGCAAAATTGAATTTTATTGAAGATTTTCTTTTTCAGTAGTAAAGTTTGACTGTACCCCGAAGGGGAAAGTAAACGAAACAGGTGAAATATGAAAGATCCGATGTCCCGGATTAAACAACATCTGCATAAATTAAAATCCGAACTGGATAATTTTGAAGACATTGCCCTGCGCATCAAACCGGAAGCCGGAGACCTGCCGGAACTGAACGGCATCGGAATTGCGGGAACCAGTATTCCGTTAATCGGAAAAGTCGGGGGCGACCACCTGATCTATCTGGATTTCAAGAAGCGGTATGATCTGGATGCCCGGATACGGCAGGCTGTCGCATCTGGACGAATGGATGTTGCAGAAGCGCTGGAGCGAAACCGGAACCGTGCAGGAATACTGGTGGCGGATGTAGCCGGACACCGGCTTACGGACGCGGCCCAGGCCGCCATGCTGCACCAGGCCTTTCTCCTCGGCGTTTTGTACGAGCTGGACAGTTTCGGTACAGTAACCACAAGGCTGTTTGAAAACCTCAATACCCGGTTTTATCAGACTTCCAGTTTTCGTAAATACATCACCATGATTTACGGGGAAATCTCAGAAAACGGCCTGTTCCGGTTTTTAAGCGCAGCCCACCCTTTCCCCATTGTTTTTTCCAACCGGAACAGCAGAATTGTCCATGTGGGTAACGACAGCACCGTTACCTTTCCGCCCATCGGCACTATGCCGTCCCGGGATGACGTGGATTACCGCCAGCACAACAGCCCGCTGGGAAGAAAAGCCGGATACACTGTCAATGAACTGACTTTGATGGGGCACGGTGATATCCTCCTGCTCTTCACGGACGGGTTTGTGGATCATGAAAACAAGGCAGGACAGCGGTTTGAGGATGTCCGGCTGGAAGCGGTTCTCCGGGAAGCCAAAGATGAAAAGCCGTTAAAAATCGTAAGCATCCTGGAAAAAGAGCTTCTTTCGTTCGCAAAACCCGATGACGACATCACCTTTGTGGTAATCAAACGCTGCATCCCGGAAAAAGACTGACTTTATCCGTCACTCCGTGGACAAAAAGCCTGAACAGCCCTATATTTTCTTTGTATTATCCATAAAGAAAAAAAGGAGGGAAATATGGGTTTATTTGTTTTGATGACCAAATTAACACCGGAGATATGCGGCGACATCAAACGCCGGGAAGCAATCGGAAAAGAGTGGAAAAAGAAAGTGGACACCCTCTGCCCGGATGTAAAGTGGATTTCTCACCTGGCTTTACTCGGCCCCTACGATTTCATGGATATTTACGAGGCGGACAGTGTGGAAACTGCGGCCAAAGTCTCCATGATTACCCGGGCAAACGGCGCGGTTACGGCGGAAAGCTGGCCGGCAATGCAATGGTCCGAATTCATTGATGTAATGAAGGGGGTAGATGACTGATTTTTTTTGCCAAGGCGCAAAAAAGTGCAAGTGAATGTGCACGTGCGTGAGAAAAAGGATGGGAAATTCCATCCCATCCTTATCCCTTTCCTGCCTGCACCCGCACATTCACTCGCACAGCTTTGGCCGTAAGCCCGGAACTACTCTACCCAGACTCTTACTTTTTCGTTGTCTTCACATGCCTCCACAATCGCCAGCGGCCCGGCCTTTTTTAACGCAACAAGTAATTGTTTAAGCTTTATTTTCATACCGTTACCAAAATCCATGCTATTGTTCGGACACCAGCCGGACACCACGTCAAGAAGGGAGATGGGAAGGGTAATCCGAACCTTGACCTTTCCGGTGGTCATATCCGTCACTTCCACCTTAAACCACTTGACTTCATCCATGGTTGTTACAGCTGTTGTGCCCGGTTTCACCGCTTTTTTAATAACTTTGTAATCATCCGATGCGGCGCCCCGGACCACCGGAACAATCCCCAGCATCACGATCAGTACCAATACCAGTTTTTTCATTTCAGACCTCCTTGCAATTGGCTTGTTATTATCTACTCAATCCAGATGCGGATGGTAGCATCCTCGTCTTCAATTTTGACCACTTCCCGGGTTTTAATCAGGGTCCGGATAATGGTATCCAGATTGTAACCTTCCGCAGCCAGCCGCTGTTTTTCTTCGTCAG
>JAADGL010000022.1 GCA_013152385.1 Acidobacteriota bacterium | reverse complement strand
AATGAAACTGAAACGTGCAGCGGGCAAAGTCAGAGACGGAGCGCACGAAACCCTCAGCGACTACCACTTCCCCAGCCGGCACCGGCGTTCCATTAAAACCAATAACCCCACTGTCTCCGGTTTCCCTCGCCGGTTTTCCTTATCGATCATAGGCAATTGGCTTAGTTAAGGTTGCCAAATGTTGCAGTTTCTTTGGCAATTTATTGCATTTAATCGGGAAAAAGCCCTTGTTCGATCTGTCCAATCTGGACTCAAAGCAGGTATTACTAAAATCAAAGGAAGATGTTACGTTAATTAAATGAAAATTCTCTTGAAAAGCAAATATGTTGTAAAAAGCATATATTCTTCGGTCAATACATTGATCCGGTTTTGACGGCTTGAAATCCCATTGATCAACAGCTTCACAGATAAACTCTGCCTTTCCGTCGCCATTGAGATCCTGCCAGCCATTCAAATCAGGGCCAAATGTACTGACCTCTAAAGGATGAACTCCATTTTGAGTGAACAGAAGTAAGGTCATATAACTCAGTGAAGCCAAATACTGTGTTCCCATTACAGCATTCGTTATGATGATATCGGGATAACCATCACCATTGAGATCCTGGGTAACAATGTTCTCAATGGTACCCCTCCATAAAGTTGACGGCAGCTCATGCCTGAGAACAACTTTACCCGATTTCATGGAACTTACTGTGCACATTGCGTTTTGATCACTTGAAGGATCGGTCAAGTCTATACGAATCTTCCACTCTCCTAATTCACACTCAACATTGTTGAATGAATTTCTCGTTTTCTGGTCTAATTTGTACCGGTCAAAAAGAACTTTGTACTTCATTTTGGTTCCAAGAGACACAAATTGATTGTCCAGTTCCACCCAACTCAAGCCTTTAGAGTTGTTATGCGGTACAGCTTGAGCAAAACCATATCCCGAAATCACTACGAAAAAACACGCCAAAATCACAATCCTAGGAACTTTTTCGATCATAGCCATATTTTACTCCCTTCTAGCTTTGGATTGTACTTCATAAATACTGTGGTCTGGTATCTTGCAACTTCAAGAAAAGTAATAACACCTTTTTTCTCAGTCCCTTTTGTTGTTCCCCACACATTGATAACAAACATTTCTTTTGGCTTATAATTTTTAGAATCTGGATCCAGAAAATGAGTAGATTCCCCCCAATATGCCCCGTTGGAATCATCAATATTGCCTGTTAACACATCAACCGCTCCTTTCACGCCTGCCCTTGTTTTTTTCCTGAAATCCAGTCCTTTGTTTTCCCTTCCAGTCGATTAAGTACCTTGTCATAAGTATCGCTCAATCCGCCTCCTATTTTATTGTTCCCTTTATGAATGACGTCAGAAATGTTTGAGTTTTTGTATTTCGCCCTGTTAACCACAACGTCAGCAATTGCGTTGTTTTCAGATTGATCCCCAGTGGAACCACTCTCAGCATACACTGTCGCCACAAAATCAAGAAAATCATGCTGAGTCATGGCATTTCCATCCGTATCTGTAACAGGCGTGCAACCATCTTGGGTAACTGCATAAACTTCGTCAATGCCATCATCAACTGTTATTGTTTGCCCATTCTCAAAAGCGTAAAGCCTTAAGCCATCCGGATCCACGCCGACTACCGGATTCTCCCGCACATACGAATACAGATTAAACGACACGGGATCATCCGTCTTGTAGTCATACCCCGGGTCCACCTGCAAAAACCTTCCGGAACCTGCCGCGTAATACCTAGCCAACATATAGTTGCGCCGGGGGCGCAGTGATTCGTGACCGGTGATTTGTGATTGGCAGATTGAAGAACGGGAGCCGGTTTTAGTTTGCAATATGCCTCCGGTGTTCAGTTTGGATCATTCTATCACTTTGTAAAAGAAACGGGGCTGATTGGCCCCGATCTATGGTTCACTATCCGGTTTTTCTGCCATTGAGCACCTACCATCTAAAACCGTTCATCCCGCCGAAGGCGGCGGGGCTTGGGATGGGAAGCCGGGGAAGTTTCTTGATCAAAAGTACTTTCCGTATGGGACAAAATGGTCGAAAGCAACTTGCACAGCAATTAATACACATCCATACAGAATTCCCCTCCAAGCATCTTCTCTGCTTCCAAGTATGAATTGATGGTGATATCGCACCCATAAATACATTTTACGAACTTTCTCATCAACAGGAGAGTAATCAAAAATAAGACGAACACCTGAAAAGACGAAACAAACAATACCCAATACTCCAGGAGCCAATCTAAATGATTGTGCCAAATTCGTCATCGGATTATGAACAAATTCACCATAAAAATGAACAAATAAGACAGATAATATTAGGCAACTTCCAATTATAACAAAAAGTGCTAACATATCTAAAACACGTCGTTTATCGCTCATTTTTACTGTCACTTCCTTCATCTTCGCTCGAATCTTTAGAGAAAAATTCTTTCAAAATCCGGGGACCAAAATCCAGAAAATCCGGTGACAGTGGGGCTGTTGAAAAAGTCCCACTGTCACCGGTTTCTAATATCGCAGTAATCCGATTTTCCAATTGATCCATAACTTTATCAAATGAAAGCCAGTAAACACTGTAGCCCAGAAATAGAAAAATTACACTTACCAAAACGGAAAGAAAATTACCCGTAGCAAGTAAAGTAGGGATCATTGTCCCTAGCAATGAATACAGGATCCCAGCTGATACTACGACTGTTACGACGTGATAAGGCCTGATTGTAACTTCGACTTGAGTCATATTGTTCCTGCCGCAAAAGGTCATTCTGGCAATTGGACCCAATGGCCCGAGATGGCTTCTTTTTCTTATTAAGAATGTGATTTTCTCTCCTTTGAGTTTTGAAACACGAACCCCGGAGACGTTTGATTTTTCGACCCTTGCTTCTAATTGTCCCAAATCTTCTGAAATGGTTGTTTCCCAATTTCTGTATGGAATCATGTACATATTTTTTCTCCTCAACGATTTCATCAATTCACTTGCAATTATTTTGCTTTTTTAATTTCTTCACATCTGACTCGTTTAAAATCCGCGCCAATGGAAAATCCGAACGAAATTTCTCACCCACAAAATATATCCTTGCAACCTTGCAATTTTCTTTTTGTTGATATTGAGCCATCCCGTATACTATTTCATCAGCATTCACAACCTGCAGCACAATCCCGGATTTGAATCTATACGATACGGAAAAAACCGTATCGCCAAAGATTGTCTTAAATGGCTCACACCAATAGTCTATCGGATAATCCACTTTATTCTTGTTCCTGAAAAGGAGTATTTCAAATGGATCTCGATTATGGAAAATCCAATATTTTCTCAAAATCAAAAAGTTTAAAGAAACTCTTTCAAAATAGATTGGACTTACATACTCCAACTCCCAATGACGGCCAGGTTCATTGCCATTGTTTACTTCTTTGAAAGCAATTGTACTGCTTAATGAAACGGCCCGAACAACACTTGGATGCGCCCCTACCCCTGCGGCAAAATCTCTTGCAGCCACTTCATATGAAATGTAAGGCGATACAAAAGGGCTCCCATCCGACATTGACCCTGTAAACCATGCAACGGGGATATAAAAAAAGACTGCGGCGACTGTCCAAACAATGATTCTTCTTGTTCTTATGGTCATGATGCATTCTCCTCATCAAACGGATCTGGTAAGGGCCGAAACGTAATGGGATACGAACGGGCAGAACTGGAGGAATTTGAAAGAATCAGGAAACACCGAGGGATCAGTGACTTGTTAATCAGAGAAAGGGAATCGGATGTTGTCTGCAACACGCCTCCAAATGTTCAGTTTGCATCATTCTATCACTTTGTAAAGGAAACTGGGCTGCATTTTGCCGGAGGCTTTTTCAATAACCCCACTGTCCCCAGATTCTCGTTGGGGCCGATTCAGGAAATTTCATAGAATGTACAATTCAGAAGCGGTGGGGAAACGGAACAAGAGCCATCTGCCAATTTTTATGGGGTTATTCAACAACCCCACTGGTACCGGGAATGTTACCAGTCCCCGCTTTGCCCTCGATTCCCGCCACACTTTCACTCGCACTTCGACGCGAAGTGCCGCAAATGTCTTTTTTTGACTTTCTAAGGTGAATTTGCTATGTTCATTCCTGTTGAAGAAAGATTTTTAATCGGGGGAGGCACAATGAAAAAACTTCTGGTGTTCATAGGAATTATCGCAGTTTCAATGATGATGATGACCGGGTGTTCCGGAGAAAAGACCATTAAAATCGGTGCGATTCTGCCGTTGTCCGGGCCACTGGCATCCATCGGGAAAGACATTCAGTGCGCAATTAAAATCGGTGTTAAACACCTGAATGCCCAAGGGGGTATCCGAAACAAACCGGTTCAGGTTTTTTTTGAAGATTCTTTGGGATTGCCGGACAAGGGAAAGGCCGCGTATATCCGCCTTGTAAAGGAAAAAGGGGTTCATGTGATTGTGGGCGCCGTTTCAAGCGAGGTTACCCTTGCGCTGGCACCGCTGGCAAAAAAATACGAAGTGCCGATTATTTCACCAACATCTTCAAGCCCGAAGCTAACGAAAGAAGGAAATGATTATACTTTTCGGGTTTATCCCTCCGACACAATTGAGGCGAGACGGCTTTCCGATACCATGTTTACCCAGCTTTTTATCAGAAAGTTTGTCCCCATTGCCATTAAAAACGAATACGGATACGGGATTTCGAATGAGGTTATTCGAATCGCGCGCAGCACGCAGGCCATGAATATCCCGGAAGTTATCCGCTATTCTCCGGATTCTACGTATGAGGATTTTCTTGCCATCGCGGAAAAGGTCAAAGCACTGGCACCGGAAGCTGTTTTGATCGCAGGTTATCCGGAAGATTCCGCAGAACTTCTCAAAGCATTGCATGAAGTGAAAGCCAAATGCTATATTTTTATGACTTCTTCCGGCTCCAGACAGGATTCACTGAAATCAACCGGCGAAGCCGCACTGGGCGTAATCTATGCAAAAGCCCCGTTTAATCCGAAGGCTACCGATGAGAAAACCCGGAAGTTTGTTCAGGATTATGTGGATATCTGCGGAAAGGTGCCCGGTGTTTATGCGGCACACGGTTACGATGCCATTACGATTGCGGCCAAATCTTTTTCCAAGAGTTCCCGGCCGGATGATATTCTCCGGCGTCTCCAGCAGGTAAAGCAGTTTAAAGGTGTTTCCGGAGACATTACTTTTGACCGCTACGGTGATGTGGTTCAGTACCCCAAAATTTTCCGGGTACGCAGCATTGAACCCGACGGATCTTTGAAATGCACTCTGTTGACAGACGAGGACAAGGCAGAAATTAAAGATTCGATTCTCAATGTGAAATAGATGTACTGAAAATTATCTGAATTGAAGGAGCCGGGGAAATTCCCGGCTCCTTTTCGTTCTGCGGGGAGAAGCGGACTGTATCAACTGCTGTTTCTCCCTGCCCTTATGTTTCCCGGCGGAGGAATTCATGTTTCGAATTGAATTTATGCAGCGCGCGCTGAATCTGGCAAAACGCGGGCTGGGCTCGGTTTCTCCAAACCCGGCGGTGGGTTGTGTAATTGTGAAGAACGGGCGCATTATCGGAGAAGGATATCATGGTTATTTCGGCGGCCCTCACGCTGAAATCAACGCAATTGAGTCCGCATCCGAACCGGTATCGGGAAGTGATGTGTATGTAACGCTGGAACCCTGTTCTCATCACGGGAAAACGCCCCCCTGCGCAGAGCGGCTTATCCGGGAAAAGGTCAAACAGGTTTTCATTGCGGCAAAAGACCCGAACCCACTGGTCAGCGGGAACGGGATTCGGCAGTTAAAGGCTTCCGGCATTGAAGTCCATGTGGGGTATATGGAAAAAGAGGCCAGGGAGATAAACCGCTTTTTCATTCATTATATCTCCACCGGTATGCCGTACATTATTCTGAAAGCCGCTGTTTCTCTGGATGGGTTCATCGCGGACACGAGGGGAAACAGCAAGTGGATTTCAAATGAGGCATCAAGGGAAGACGTACATCGGATCAGAAGCCGCACGGACGCGGTTCTGGTGGGGGCCGGAACAGTTCGAAGTGATAACCCGAAGCTGACTGTCCGGCTGGTTGAAGGAAGAAATCCCCGAAGGATTGTATTGAACCGTTCAGGCAGTCTCCCGCCGGAATCGGAAGTTTTCGCTGCCGGTACGATTTTAGTGACCGCCCCGGATGCCATGAGCAGGGAAAAGAAAAGCCGGTTTATCCGGAAAGGTGTTGAGCTGCTGGAACAAAGCGGGCCGGAACTTTCCCCGCTGCTGAAATCATTTGCTACAATGGGCATGGCGTCTATTCTTGTGGAGGGAGGCACCGGCGTTTTCAGCTCGTTTGTCAAAGAAGGCTTTGTAAATGAGTTTCTTATTTATGTGGCACCGCTTGTTCTGGGAAGAGGAAAACCGTTGTTTGATTTTCCCCCCGGAACAATGTCAGAGGCAATTCGCCTCTCAGGACGGGATACCAGGATATGTTTACGGGGATTATAGAAGAAATCGGTAAAATTCAATCTCTCCGGAAACGGGGAAACGGAATGGAAATTCATGTTTTCTGCCGGCGGATTCTTGACGACCTGTCGGTGGATAACAGTGTGGCGATTGATGGGATCTGCCAGACTGTGACCGCATGTTCCGACACCGGGTTTTCTGTTTTTGCCGCTGCCGAGACCCTCGCAAAAACAACCGCCGCACGATGGAAGACAGGAAGAGCCGTCAACCTGGAACGCGCGTTGCAGGCAACAGACAGACTGGGCGGCCATCTGGTTCAGGGACATGTGGATACGGTTGCCACTGTTACCCGGATTGTCCAAAAGCAGCAGAGCTGCCTTCTGGATATCAGGCTACCGGAAAGCTGGGCACATCTCGCGGTTCTCCACGGTTCTGTCTGCATAAACGGCGTTTCGCTTACCATTGCCAGGAAAACAGGGGTGGCAATTACAGTGTCCATTATTCCGTTTACACTGAATGCCACAAATCTGCATCTCCTGAAAAGGGGAGATTCCGTAAATATTGAAACCGATATTGTCGGTAAATATCTTTATGAATTCCAGAAGGAGTCAAAATGATTATTCCCATTGAAGATGCCCTGGCCCGATTCCGGGACGGCGGTTTTCTGATTGTTGTGGATGATGAAGACCGTGAAAATGAAGGTGATTTCATCATTGCATCGGATAAAGTGACCCCGGAAGCCATTAATTTCATGGCGCGAAACGCCCGGGGCCTTATCTGCGTCGCGATTACTGCAGAACGGGCGGAAAAATTGGCACTTCAACCCATGGTTCAAAAAAATACAGCCCGCCATTCAACCGCTTTCACTGAGAGTGTGGACGCCGTGGCCGGCACCACAACCGGCATTTCGGCGGGAGACCGGGCAAAAACCATTGAAGTTATGATGAATCCGGACGCATGTCCGGAAGATCTGGCCCGGCCCGGCCACATCTTCCCGCTGATTGCGAAAAAGGGGGGCGTTCTGAAACGGGCGGGACATACCGAAGCGTCTGTTGACCTCGCCCGGCTGTGCGGACTGAATCCCTCCGGTGTGCTCTGTGAAATCATGAATGAAGACGGCACAATGGCAAGGTTGCCGCAGCTGCGAAAACTGGCGGAAAAAATGGATATTCCCATTGTCACCATTGCGGATCTCATTGCGTACCGCCGCCGGTATGAAAAACTGGTCCACCGGGTTGCCACTGTTGATTTTCCCTCCCGTTACGGACATTTCAAGTTGATGTATTACAGCTGTGACCTGGATGAGAAAGACTATCTGGCAATCGTAAAGGGTGAATTCAACGAGGATTCCCCCGTGCTGGTGCGGATGCATTCGGAATGTAAAACCGGTGATGTTCTGGGTTCCATGCGCTGCGACTGTGGTGACCAGCTTGCCGCCGCTTTACAGAAAATCGGAAATGAGGGCGGGGTGGTTGTTTATCTCCCCCATGAAGGGCGGGGGATCGGACTGAAAAATAAAATTCTGGCTTATCAGCTTCAGGATCAGGGCCACGATACGGTTGAAGCCAACTGTAAACTGGGATTCAAGCCCGACCTCAGAGATTACGGCGTGGGTGCGCAGATTCTCCTTGACCTGGGAATCCGAAAGATTCGGCTTCTGACCAACAATCCCACAAAGATTATCGCGGTAAAGGGCTACGGACTCTCTGTTGTAGAACGAATTCCCCTTGAAATCCCGCCCAACCCGTCAAATCTTCACTATCTGCAAACAAAACGCGATAAAATGGGTCACCAGATCCTTATGGAGGAATTTAAAAAATGAAAACAATTGAAGGAAAACTCAACGCGAAAGGATTTTCTTTTGCCATCGTTGTCAGCCGGTTCAACGATTTTATCTCCTCAAAACTTCTGGACGGTGCACTGGACTGCCTGAACCGGCATCACTGTGAGAGCGAAAATATCGCTGTGATTTGGGTACCGGGAAGTTTTGAAATTCCGCTGGCGGCAAAACGCCTGTGTGAAAGCGGCGGGTATGACGCTGTCATCTGTCTCGGAGCCGTTATCCGCGGAGAAACCCCGCATTTTGACTATGTGGCGGCGGAAGTAACCAAAGGGATTGCCAATGTTTCCCTGTCCAGCAACAGTCCGGTAATATTCGGTGTTATCACCGCGGACACGGTGGAACAGGCAATTGACCGTGCCGGGACAAAGGCCGGAAACAAAGGCTGGTCCGCCGCCCTTTCCGCTATTGAAATGGCGGATTTGATGGGGAAAATTAAATAACTATCATTCTTGTCAACCGTGATTCTTACGGTGGAAAAGAGCGGAAGAATCTGGGATAATGACCCGGTAGACAAATTACAGGAGAATTTCATGAAAAAGTTTTTTGGTTTCACTCTGGCCGCAGCCCTTCTGGCTGCTTCATTCACCATGACCGGCTGCCAATCCCGGGAAACATGTGCCACTTATCAGGGAAGCGGCAAGGTTATTGCCAATCTCAACGGAAATAAAATCACGGAAGATAAACTGAAACTTCTTATTCAGTCCCTTCCCCCTCAGAGCCAGCAGCAGTTCCAGTCCAAAGACGGCCAAAAAAAACTGCTGGATCAGTTGACAACTCAGACCCTTCTGGTACAGGAAGCAAAACGGCTGAAACTGAATAAAGATCCGATCTTCCTGGTTCGCCGCGAACTGATGTCCAATGAAATTTTACTTAACCGCTACTATCAGTATATTGTGGAAAATAATCCCGCAACGGATGCGGAACTGAAGAAATTTTATCAAACCCATCCGGATATTATGGCGGGAAAAATCAAATATACCGCAAAACATATCATTATCACCCCGAAAAAAGACATGAAGGTGTTCAACAGTACCGGAACCGATGCCACCACCGATGCCGCTGCAATGAAAGAAATTAAAATGATACAGAAGAAGCTGGCGAAAGGGGCGGATTTCAGCGAACTCGCAAAGAAATATTCGGAAGGCCCTTCCGCGTCCCGGGGCGGAGATCTGGGTACATTTGAAAAGGGCACAATGGTCCCTGAGTTTGAACAGGCGCTGGCAAAAATGAAACCCGGTGAAATCAGCGGCATTGTAAAAACACGGTTCGGATATCACCTGGTGAAACTGGTAAACAAAACAAACGGGCAGAGACCGCCTTTTGATCAGCTCACCCAAAAAGAAAAACAGCAGCTGAAAGGCGATTATTATCGTTCTATCCTGACCGCCGAGGTTGAAAAGCTGAAGAAACAAGCAGCTATCAAGATTCAGTTATAACTGTGTGGAAATCAGGTATTTTTCCGGTTCTTTTTCTTTTAATCACAGGGATCGCATGCGGGGGCGGAAATCCGTCCCCGATTCCCGATAATGTTATTGCGTGCATTGATAATCAGGATGTATTGCGGGAAGAATTCGCATTTTACCTCCGTGCAAACTATGCCTCGATTCTTGAGAAAAAAGACGAAGAAATTCTGAACCGGATTTTCGACAATTATCTGGAACAACGGGCGCTGTTGAATTATCTTCAGACTCTTCATCAGCTTCCCGGTGAAAAGGAGATTTCGGAATATCTTGAATTGACCGGGAAATCACGATTACTCAATACTTACGATTTGCACGAAAAACGGATCCTTGCCTTGAATACCTCTCTCATTCTTGCGGAAGAAAAATTTGAAAATCTGATTGAACAGAGCATCCCGCCGATTCAAAGCACAAAACTCCGAAACTACTATGATCAGAATGTAAATGAGTTTTTGAAAGGGGAAACCTATTGTTTTATCCGTTTTTCCTCCCCCTACGAAGATTTGCTGAAAGATGCCCGTTACTGGATTGTCCGGCGAAAAAAAGGATTGGATTTTTTTCGCAAACGGTATCAGGATATTCAAATTGAAGAAAACTGTTATCAGATCAATGAGATTCCGGATTTGTTCCTGAAAACGCTGGAGAAACTCAAACCCGGCAGAATTTCCAGGATTATTAAGATGAACCTGGGGGCATCTGTATCGTACAACATGTTAAAACTGAAAGAAAAAATCTCACCGAGAAAACTACCTTTTGACAATGTGAAGGACAGTATTCGGAAAAAGTTGCTGAAAAAAGAACTGAATAAGGCCATTTCCCTGAAAAAACGGGAAATCCTGCAACATTCCCGGATTGTTGTTTACCCGAAACGAATTCTGTTGTTTAATTATAGCGGGAAATTTCCCGTTTCTCATGGGGAGGAAGAATGACAAAACGCGCATTGATTTTCATTTTATTCATTTTATTGGTACCGGCAACTATCGGCGTGTCAAAAATCGTTGAAAAGATTGCGATTATTGTCAACAATCGGGCAACGACACTTCTGGAACTGAAAAAAATCTACGATGCCAGATCCTCGGTTCTGTTTCAGAAGTACAGTGGAGAAGAGCTGAAAAAGCAGATTGAATCGCTGAAAAAAAACGTGATTAAGGAAAAACTGGAAGAAATGCTACTGCTGGAAAAAGCCGACCTGGAAGGGATTAAGATTACAGATGAGCAGATCAATGCCTTCATCCATCAGCTGATGAAAGAAAACAACATCAAAACAGAAGCCCAGCTTGAAAATGCATTGATGCAGTCCGCCGGTATGACACTGGCAGAGTTCAAAAAGAGCCAAAAAACTCAGAATACAGCCAAAACCGTCATCAACCAGCTGGTTGTCAGAAAAATCCAGGTGGATGATGCCGAGGTGCGGGCATATTATGCCCAGCACCTGAAAGATTATGAAACGCCGTTCACCTATTCCCTTCAGGAAATTGTGATGTTCTACAATGACCAGAACAAAACCGATGTCCGTACAACAATGGAAAAATGCCGGAATCAGATTCTTACCCACAAACTGGGATTTGCCGAAGCGGTTCAAAAATACTCTGAAGCCGGTTCCAAAGACTACAACGGCGAACTGCAAAACCTCAAGAAAGGAGATTTAAACAAAAAACTGGAAGATGCCGCCCTTTCCTTAAAACGGGGGGAACTGTCTTCAGTCATTGAAATTCCGGGATCCTTTCACCTGATCCGGCTCACTGAAATTCACAAACCCGAACCCCGGCCGTTTAAAGACGTTAAAGAGGAAATTCGGAATAAAATCCGGCAGCCGCAGATTGCAGCGGCCATCAACAAATTTATTGAAAAACTGAAGGGCAGTTTTTACGTTCGGGTGGATGTAAAACCGGAAGACCTGTGAGACTGGATCTGTTTTTAAAGAAAACAATGATTGTAAAACGCCGGTCCATTGCCAATGAGCTGGTCCGATCCGGGCGGGTTCTGCTGAACGGTGCCCTTGCCAAGCCGGGGCGGGAGGTGAAACCGGATGATATTCTGCAATTGCCGCTCCACCGCCGCCGGTTGAAAATCAGAATCAAAGCCATTCCTGCAAGACCGGTAAAAAAAGGGACGGAACTTGATTATTATGAGATTCTGGAAGAGGAGATTGTATAAATGGAACATGTATTTATAAAAGATTTAAAACCGGACTGGAAGGGCGACGAAATTTACCTGTTGAAACTGCTTGCAGTCCGGGATAAGAAAAACGGGGGCCACTACCTGTTTATGAAATTCGGGGATTCCAGCGGTGAACTTATCGGTATGATGTGGGATAATTTTGAAGATGCAGTCACTTCCATAAAGCCGGGAGATTTCGTAAAAATCCGCTTTCGTATTCAGGTATACAATAACCAGCTCCAAATGGTGGTCACAAAAATCCGCAAAGCCAATCCCGATGAAATCGAAGACCCGACCATCTTCTTTCCGGTCAGTGAACGGCCCCCGGAAGATATGCTGAAAGAAATTCATCAGATTATTGAAGCCGAACTGAAAAACCCTTTTCTGAAAGAACTGGCAGACCATGTATATAACGACCCTGAAATCATTGAACTGTCAAAAATTGCTCCGGCGGCAAAGAGCCTGCACCATGCCTACCGGGGCGGATATCTGGAACACCTGCTGACGCTGCTGAAACTGGCAATTCAGGTTACGCCGGTTTATCCTTTCATCAATCGGGAAGTGGTACTGGCCGGGCTGCTGTTCCACGACCTGGGAAAACTGTGGGAACTCTCCTATCAGCGGGAATTCAGCTATTCCACCGAAGGCCGTCTCCTCGGCCACATTGCCATTGAATATGACTATATCGCAGCCCGAATTCGGGAAATTCCGGATTTCCCGGACAAACTCCGGCTCCACCTGCTGCACATCATTCTCTCCCATCACGGAGAACTGGAATTCGGCTCACCGAAACGGCCCAAAACACCGGAAGCACTGATGGTCAACAGCCTGGATAATATGGATGCCAAACTCAACGCCATGCGCCATGCAATTGAAGCGGATATTCAGTCGGACCACCCGGACTGGACCCCTTTTCTGCCCATGTTCAGCCGGGTCATTTACAAAGACCGTCCCTGAATTGGAAACATGAACCCTACTTCCGGTACGGCTAAACAGAAACAGGTTCCCGGTACAGTCAAAATCGGTACGCTGACGGTGAAACCGGCCACTTTTCTCGCACCTATCGCGGATATCACAGACGGGCCGTTTCGCAGAATTGTCCGCTCATTCGGAGATGTGGGGGCTGTTTTTACCGAAATGATTTCATCGGATGCCTACACAAGAAGCTGTGAGCGTACCCTTCACATGGCGGCGTTCACCGAAGACGAACACCCGATTTTTTTTCAGATTGTCGGAAAAGATCCCGCGAGAATGGCACAGGCCGCAATACTTGCTGAAACTGCCGGAGCTGATGCGGTGGACATTAACATGGGTTGTCCCTCCAGCACCATTACCCGGCACGGCAGCGGTTCCGCCCTGCTGAAAGACCTGAAACTGGCTGAATCCATTGTTTCTGCGGTGAGAAAACAAATTTCAATTCCCCTGACCGTCAAAATTCGCAGCGGCTGGAACCGGGATTCCCTCGTATTTTCCGAATTCGGAAAAATGGCGGAAGAAAACGGGGTAAATGCCATCTTTTTTCACGGACGGACCCGGAAGGAGATGTTTCGGGACACAGTTCATTACGAAGATATTACCCGGCTGAAATCAGAATGTTCTATTCCGGTAATCGGCAACGGAGATATCAAAGACCGGGACACACTGGAGAAAATGATGGATACCGGCTGCGACGGCATTATGATTGCCCGGGCCGCCATCAAAAAACCCTGGATTTTTGCCGAACTGCTCTCCGGTTTCCGGCTCTCTCCGAAAGAATTGATTTCCATTATGGAGAAACAGTTCCGGGAACTTACCGAAATTTATCCCGAAAAACTCGCCCTCCACAAAATGAAAACTCTTTCCGGCTGGTATTCCCGTTCCATTCCCGGAGGAAAAAAACTCCGCTCCGGCCTGAACCGGATTCATTCCCAGGCTGAATTAACTGTCCTCCTTTCGGAATTCAAGAACGAAATCTCCCATTAGGCCTTGCCGAATATGTTAAAAATGAGTAGAGTATGAGAAGAAGAGTATGAAAGGAAACTGTTCTTTGACAATTGAGCTATAAACAAGCCTGAAATAAGATTTTATTGTAAAAGAGGTGAATAATGGCACTGAAAACCATGATTTTTATAGATGGAAGCTGGATTTTTCACAACAAAGGAGAAATCGCAAATGCTCTGCATGATCCGGGCTTCAAAATTAATTATCAGAGTATTCCCAAACTTATCTCCCGGCATCTGGCTTCAACCAGTGAAAAAGAAATTGATATCGTTCGAACCTGTTTTTTCGGGTCCATCCCCGTGAACAAGCCGGACTTTGATCCTGCTCCGCAGGAAGCCTTTTACGATTATCTGAGAAAAGAATGTCTCTTTGAAACGGAAATTTACCAAATTGATTTCAAAAACCAGCAGGGGTTGTCGCCACAGGAAAAGTGTGTGGACATTGCCCTTTCCACTTCCATGATGCATTATGCGACCATCCCCGGAGCGCTGGATGTTGCCGTGCTGCTGGCCGGCGATTTTGATTATATGCCGGTATTACGCCGGGTTCGGGCACTGGGCAAACGAACACTGCTGGCTGCCCTCCGGAGACTGGGAAATGTTTACCCCACTTCTCAAAAATTACTGAACAGTACGGATTTATTTGATTTTCCCCATCTTCTCCTTGACGAACACCTGGATGAAATCCGCCTGGTAAAAGAAAAGCGTTATAGAAAATGCCTTTCCTGCGGCGCCGAGGAATTAACCGACTGGAGCGGCTCAACATTTTATTGCAGTGAATGCCGAAATAAACACAGGGGAAATCCCGACTTAAATCTCAATCGATAAGGAGTAAAGCCATGCGTCTCACAAGAGCTTTCCGGTTTGTGCCTGTTTTTATGATTCTTCTGGCCGCGGGAACTCCAAACAGCCGCGCCGGAGACATTAACAGTGATTTGATTGCCGCCGTAAAAGCGGGAAACAAAAAAGAGGTGGCAAGGATAGTTAAACTTGGAAATCTGTACGTCTCCAAAAACCGTTCCGGTAAAGAAGCCCTGCTTTTTTGCGCCAAAAACGGGGACCTCGGTCCCATAAAGATTCTGCTGAAATCCGGCTGTAACATCAATACCCGGGATAAAGGGAAACAGAAAGGCTGGACCGCACTGATGTACGCGATTCAAAACCGCCATATCGAAATCGCAAAGTTTCTGATTCAAAAAGGCGCAAAACTGTCTCTGACACCGAAAAAAGGGGAATATGCCGGGTGGCACCCCATTCAACTGGCAATTGAGAAAGGAGAGTTGGGAATTGTGGAATTGCTGTTGAATAAAGGGGCAAAAGTTGACATCAGGGAAAAGAAAAAGCGAATGACTCCCCTGATGATTGCAGCAGATACCGGGAATGTTGAGCTTACGAAACTCCTGTTAAAAAAAGGGGCGGATGTAACCCTCAGGGACAAAAAGGGATGGACACCTCTGATTCACGCAGTGGAATCCGCCAGTTTTCCCTGTATAAAAGAATTGGTGAAAGCCGGGGCAGATGTAAATGCGAAAGACAAAGATTATATTTCCGTACTTCAACATGCTTCCGCACGGGTTACGTGTTTTAGAAAAGAGAAGAATGCCCCGGAAGGGCTTGAAAAGATTGTCCCGTTTCTGAAAAAACACGGAGCCGTGATGCTCCCTGAAGATTGAACCCCGGAGAAGTACCGCCATGAAAATCATTACACCACGGCATATTGAAAAAGCATTCGGATATCAGGAATACCGTCAGCTGATTGATTCTCTTCTGGCACAGAACCGGACCACAGGAAACGATCATTCGGAGAAGATGCTGGAATACAGTCGGCTCAATGTTCACAGAATGTCCCGAATCGACCGGACAACAAAACTGGCAGATGAAACTGTAGAAAAATTGAAAATGCTGAGAGATGACTTCATCTGGCTTGTGCTCAGTGAAGCATGGTGCGGAGATGCCGCTCAAAACTTGCCGATTCTGGCAAAAATGGCAGATCAGTCTCCACGTATTGCATTAAAAATTCTCCTTCGGGATGAAAACCCGGAGGTTATTGATGCTTTTCTCACAAACGGGGGCCGTGCCATTCCCAAATTAATTTGTCTGGAAAAAAATACTTTGAATGTGTCCTGGCATTGGGGGCCCCGTCCCGCACCGGCTCAGGAGCTTCTCATAATTCACAAAACAAAACCGGAAGAAAGCCATGAAGATTTTGTCAAACAGGTGCAGCTCTGGTACGCAAAAGACCGGGGGCGAACACTTCAACGGGAAATTCTCTCACTGATGAATTTGCAAGGTTAAGGCTTTTCCGGTATAGTAACAGCCAGTTACGGAGGCTTTCGGATATGAAGAAATCAGTTGTTTTATTGAGCGGCGGACTGGATTCGGCCACCGTTCTGGCCATCGCCCTGAAAGAAGGATTCCGACCGGTCGCCATGAGTTTCGACTACGGACAGCGCCACCGGGTGGAGCTGCGGAAATCCCGGCTTCTCGCAGAAAAATACAAGGTCCCCCACGTTGTTATGCATGTTCCCCTGAACACAATCGGCGGTTCAGCGTTGACGGATTCCGAGATTGATGTGCCGGACACTCCGGCGGAAGAAATCGGCGGAAAAGTTCCCGTCACCTATGTACCGGCAAGAAATACCATTTTTCTCGCCATTGCGGCCGGATACTGCGAAGTGAATGGAATTGAGGATATTTTCATCGGCACAAACGCAATGGATTACAGTGGATACCCCGATTGCCGGCCGGAATTTATTAAAGCAATGGAAATCGCCATCACCCTGGGAACACGGTACACGGATGAGGGCAGGCAATTTAGCATCCATGCGCCTTTGTCCAATATGAAAAAATCCGAAATTATTCGAAAAGGGACCGAGCTGGGGGTGGACTATTCCCTGACCAGTACCTGCTACAATCCGGACCAAAACGGAAATCCATGCGGCCGCTGCGACTCATGCAAACTCCGCCTCCGGGGATTTCGGGAAGCGGGGCTTACCGATCCCCTGCCCTACCCTGATGAAATTCAAGCCAAGGAGCGTTTATGAATAAACTGAAAATTATCCTGACTGCGGTACTGATTACCTCGCTTTCCTGCCAGGCACCCCCGGTATCCACACCCCGGCCGGCAACATCAATGGCTGTGGCAACTCACATTCCCGTTTCATCCAGAATTCCATCCGACCCTGCGATAGAAAAAATTATCCGGCCCTACCGGGAACAACTGAAAAAGGAAATGGACACGGTTATCGGGAAAAGTGAAGTGAATATGACCCGGGGCAATCCGGAAAGCCTGCTGGGAGACTTTGTCACGGACGTTATCCTGGATACCGCCCGCCGGTTCGGCCACGTTGATTTCGCACTCACAAACAACGGCGGGCTGCGTGCGCCCATCTACAAAGGGAACATTACCATCAGAAATATTTTTGAGCTGATGCCTTTTGATAACCGGATTGTGCTGGCCCAATTTACCGGGAAACAACTGGAAGCCCTGCTGACAGAAATTGTCAAACGCGGCGGAACACCGGTTTCAGGTATCACCATTGTGTCCACCGGCGGAATTGTAAACGCCACGGTGGGACAGGAAAAATTTGATCCCAACCGAAGCTACACGGTTGCGACCATTGACTACCTGATGCACGGCGGGGGGAACCTTGAAAGCATGTGGAACGGCAAAATCAGCAAAGATACCCACGTCCTTCTCCGGGAAGCCCTCATTGCCTACGTCAAAAAACACCGGGTCATCCACCCGCAGATCGAAGGGAGGATTATCATCCAATGAAACGAAGAGACTTTATCAAAGGAATGGGCCTCCTCGCGGGTTCAACCGTACTGGCAAGACCCATGGACTGGCTGTTTCCAAAAGAAAATACGCTGCACATCATCCACACCAATGATATTCATTCCCATATTGACCCGTTCCCGAAAACAGACCGGCGGTACCCGGACATGGGCGGCTATGCCCGCCGGGCCACCCTGTTTAAGCAATTGCGGCAGCACTACAAAAACACACTCTTTGTGGACGCAGGGGATGTGTTCCAGGGAACCCCTTATTTCAACTACTACGAAGGGAAACTGGATTACGAACTGATGTCAAAACTCGGCTATGAAATCGGCACCCTGGGAAATCATGATTTCGACCTCGGTGTCGACAAATTACTTGCCGCTCTGCAAAAATGTAATTTCAAAATGGTCAACGCCAATTACATCATCACAAACCCGCTGCTCAGAAACCGGGTAACCCCCTACACCATTGTTCACCGGGGAAACGCAAAAATCGGAGTTTTCGGACTGGGTGTCACATTCAAAGGCCTCGTAACCCCGGATCATCACCTGGGGCTCCAATACAGCGATCCGGTATCAACCGCAGAAAAAACAGTCCGGGCCCTTCGGGAAAAAGAAAGATGCAATGTGGTAATCTGCCTGTCCCACCTCGGAATTGACGGTGCCGACGGTGAACCGGGAGACATTCAGCTTGCTGAAAACGTAAGCGGAATTGACGTAATTGTCGGCGGGCATTCCCACACCTTCATGGACAGCCCCATGATGGTTTCCACCCCTTCCGGCTGGACCACGCTGATTCACCAGGTCGGCTGGGCAGGGATCTGGGTCGGCCATATTAAAATTGTCATTGGAGAAAACGGAAAAATTCACCAGAAAACCGCACTGCACTATGGAGTCCGGTAATGGCGGAAACTTTCCGGACCCTGGGAATTGAATCTTCCTGTGATGATACCTGTATCGCTGTGGTGGAAAACGGAACGAATGTACTTTCATCAATCGTTTCCTCCCAGATTCCCGTCCACAGCGAATACGGAGGCGTTGTACCGGAACTGGCATCCAGAGAACACGTGAAAAACATCCGCACCGTCTACCGGGAAGCCATGGAAAGTGCCGGTGTAAGCCTCAACGATATTGACCTTATCGGGGTGACGGTGGGGCCCGGGCTCCTGGGTTCTCTTCTGGTGGGGCTTTCTTTTGCCAAAGCACTTTCTTTTTTTTCCGGAATTCCCCTGATTCCACTGAATCATATTGAAAGCCATATTCAAAGCGCGTTCATCGAATTCGGCGATGCGATCCGCTTTCCGGCCGCGGCATTTGTGGCATCCGGAGGCCATACCCATCTTTTCCGGGTGGATGAAAAACGGAATTTAACCCTTCTCGCGAGAACCCGGGACGACGCGGTGGGAGAAGCATTCGACAAACTGTCCAAAATGCTGGGGCTGGGATATCCCGGCGGGCCGATTATTGAAAAACTGGCAAAAACCGGTGATGAAACCCGCTATGCCCTGCCCAAACCCCGAATGTCCGACCGCTCCCTGGACATGAGCTTCTCCGGGATTAAAAGCGCCATGTTCCGGCTGGTTCAGAAAGAAGGAGAAAACCTGGATGTTCCGGGACTGGCAGCCTCATTTCAGAAAACTGTCGGGGACATTCTCATTGACAGAATCAAACAATTCGGAAAAGAGTCCCCCTTTGAATCGGTTATTCTCGCAGGAGGTGTTTCAGCCAACTCTTACCTCAGAAAACGGTTCCGGCAGGCGTTCGGAGAACAGGCATTCATCCCCTCCATGCGCTACGCCACAGACAACGGGGCAATGGTCGCCTCTCTGGCATGGATAAAACGGAATGAAACCAAAGCCCCCCTTCACCAGGAAGCGTTTTCCACATGGATTCTGCCGTCATGATATCTTCCGGAAACGGACACGCAACCATCTATCTGACTGTTTTTGTTGCTTACATTGTTCTTGTTCTGGGATTTACTTTTCTATCCAAACGTCTGGCCGACCCCAATGGATTCTGGACGGAAAACCGTTCTGTCTCCGGGCTCAGGGCAGGTATCTCCCTTTCCGCCACATTCATGTCCATCAGCTGGAGCGTGGTGTACGGAATTGAAGTCTTTCTCCGCTATGGACTGGGGGGCTTCTTTGTTCTGAGTCTCCCCTGGATTATTGTCCTTGCCGTGTTTCTGTGGCTTGCCCCCCGGCTCCGGGATATTCCCGTTTTCAGTCAGCCGGAATTGATTTCCGGAAAATTCGGCAAAAAAGCCGGAAAACTGGCTGCTGTCCCGATTCTTCTGGTTTTCATTATCTGGGCCGGGGCGGAAATGGATGTGGCAGCTTCCCTCCTCGCCGGAACCATGGGAATGAGCCAGCCGCTGCTCCTTTTTATCATCGCCCTGGTCATTGCCATCTACATGTCTTTCAGCGGCACAAATGCCGTTATTGTCACCGATGTCATTCAGTACATCCTCGTTGCCCTGTTTTTCATTATTATTCTCTATGCAGGATACAGCTCACACCCTGTGAATCCCGCTGTTTTCAAACTTGACAGCCATCGAATTCAGCCATTGTTCATTGTATTGACATTTATCGCATACCTTCCCGGCTGGCTGGCGGAAACCGATATCTGGATTCGCCTGCAAATCACCAGAAACGGCCGGGAGGCCCGGAAGGCAATGGGTATCTCACTGGTTAACGCGGTTTTATTCGTTTTTCTGATGCCGCTTCTTGCCGCAGCATTTCTTCCCGCAGGAATGGTCAGCGGAACCAAAGGCGTTGCCCGGCTTCTGTCACAGATTCACCACCCGGTATTCGTGGCACTGGCGGCAATCGGACTGATTGCCGCATCCATGTCCACCATTGACACCTGTATCAATGTCGCAGCCATGACACTGAGTTATGACCTTACGGAAAAACGGACTCTTGGAAAAAATATTGCCGCTGTCTGGCTTACCGCCGGCCTGGCATTTCTTTTCGGCATCTACTCCAATTCACTGAAAGATGCCTTCTATCTGTCATCCGGCATTCTGTCCACCACTTTATTTCTTCCGGTACTGGCCTGCTACCTGCCGGTGGGCAGAAAACCCGGCGTTCTTGCAGTGCTGGGTTTTGCCCCGGTCTTAACAATTTTATTCTATGGACTGGAAAAGTACGGCTGTTTCGCCATTCCCGGAGCAAATGGAATTTCATACATCCTGGTTTCGTTCATTGCCGCTCTCCTTCTTTTTTTCGGCGGATCCGCGGTAAACGGAAAAAAGGAGGAAGTATATGGATAACGCAGATAACAGAAACAGGATTTCAACAAAAAGCACACCTGCACTGATACTGTCGGACAAACGGGCACTCCGCCGTGTTTCAAACGGATTTCAATGGGTTTATGCCAACGAACTTCCCTCCATGAAAGGAATCGAACCCGGGGAATGGGTGGAACTGCTTACTCCGAAAGGGGAGTTCATTGCCGCCGGAACCATCAATCCCCATTCCCTCATTGCGGTACGAATCCTGTCCAGGCAACGAAGCACGCCGAATACCGCTTTCTTTCTGAAACGGATTCAATCGGCAATGCGGTTTCGGGAGAAATTAGTAGACTTGAACAATTGCCGGCTGGTTTTCGCGGAAGCAGACGGACTCCCGGGATTTATCACCGATATTCTCGGCGGACAGGTTCTTTCAATCCAGCTGAACACGGCAGGGGCGGAACGTCTGAAAACACCCTATCTGTGCGCTTTAAGGGAAATTTTCGGAAACCTGCCGATTATGCTGAAAAACGAAAATATCTTCCGTCAGGCGGAAGGATTGGAAACAGAAAGTATCGCACTGGGATCTGTCCCGGAAAAAGTGGAACTGCTGGAAAACGGTTTAAAAATACTGGTCCCCGCAAAAACAGGCCAGAAAACCGGTTATTATTTTGACCAGCGGGAAAACAAACGGCTTTTCAGAAGATTTGCCCGGGGAAATGTATTGGATTGCTTTTCCTATGTCGGAGGATTCGGCTTAAATGCCGCAGCGGCAGGAGCGGAGCATGTCACCTTTGTGGACAGCTCGGAAACTGCGCTTGAATTCTGCCGGCAGAACATGGAATTGAACCGGCTTGGGAAAGGAAGCTATATTCAGAATGACGGATTTAAGGCATTACAGCAATTTGCGGAAGAAAACCGGAAATTTGACCTTATCTCACTGGATCCGCCGGCTTTTGTCAAAAACAGAAAATCCCTTGCCAAAGCGGAAAAAGCTTATACAAGGCTCAACCGGATGGCATTGAATCTTCTGAATCCCGGCGGAGTTCTGTTTACAATGAGCTGTTCCCGTCTTATGGATTCAGCCCGCTTTGACCTGGTTCTGTCAAAAGCCCTGTCGTCAGCCGGAATCCGCGGACAAGTGATCGGCAGGCTTCACCAGGCAGCCGATCACCCTGTTTTACCTGCCATGCGGGAAACGGAATACCTGAAAGGGATTATTCTAAAGAGAGAAAGTTGACAAAGAAAAAGTGGGTGTGAGTGTCAGAAAAAGAATTGAGTGCAAAACCGCAAAATCCCGCAAAACGGGGACAGGCACCGGAGCGTTGCCAGTCCCCGTTTTGCTAGATAAAAAAAGGCCCGCCTGATGGCGGGCCTTCGTTTTGCCTGTTATTTCAGAGGCGTTAGAACCGGTATTTGATACCCAGCTGATACTGGCGGGGATTCAGAGAAGCCCGGTCCAGTGCGCCGAGGTGATCCGCATAGTACCGGTAATTGGTCATATCCGTATACTGGTTGGAGTTATCAAACACATTGAACATTTCAAAAATGATTTCAATGGAATGACGTTTGTAGAAATCGAAACGGCGGGAGAGCCGGATATCGGTCTGAGAGAAATTGGGCTGCCGATAGGTGTTCCGGTGTCCGAGTACACCATCAATTACAGCATAGTCATTGTAGAAACCATCGCCGTTATCATCATGTCCGGATGTGACCGTGTACGGCCGGCCGGAATAGAAACGGGTATAACCGGAAAAACGGATATCCCACCACAACAGCACAGTCCATGTGAATTTAAACTGGGATTTATTGAAATAGTCGGAACGGCCCCAGTCGTCCATCAGATTCGCCGGGTTGGTCGGGTAGTTGCTCCGGGAAGATACCGAACGTTCGTTGGTATCATTGTCAAAGGAACTGGACAGGGTATAGGACGCAAACATGCTCCACCGGTTGGCAAACTTCTTGGTTACCCGGAAGGTGATGGAGGACGCTTTGGATGCGCCGTCAGACATAAATGTCAGGATTTTCCGGAAGTTGGGGTTCGGCCGATTACGGGAATCCCACAGAGGCCGGCCGTACTCATCAACATCCTGCACACCGTCGTGGTTGTCGTCTCTGATACCGAGGTTGGTATCCAGTTTCCGCTCGAAATGGTAACCGCGGGTATACTTCAAATCCACAGCCACTTTCCAGATATCGTCCAGTGCCTTTTCATAGGACAGGCTGGTTTTGAACACGTAGGGGTTCTGGAAATCCGGGCTGAACACAAATACATCCGGCGGATACGGGTTCTGAGGATCCAGCTCTGACGGCAGAATCCGGTCGCTGAGGTTGGTCGGGAACAGGGGGTCTCCCGGACGGAACTCCAGGCGGATTACGTTGACGCCGTTGGTCAGAATTGCGTTGGCAGCCAACAGGGACGGCGTCCGGTTGTAGAACAGGCCGGCACCGAAGCGAATCAGGTTTGTACCGTCGCCGGTCACATCATAGGTAATACCGAGACGCGGGGCAAGGTTACTTTCATTGGGCAGTTCTTCCAGGCCCAGGCTTGCCAGTTCCGGATTCGGATTGATCATCTTGTCATATTTCTGGCTGGAATAACGAACACCATATTCCACCAGAGTCTTTGAATTAAACTGCCAGCTGTCTTCAATATAGGCATCGGCTTCATCGGCACTGTATTTCACAACACCATTGATGGGGCTGAATGCCTGGGTATATTTCATATCATAACGGCCGGGGTCATTTGTCGGATCATCATCCATCCATGCCAGAAAATCGTTATACCCGCCGTAGAACCGCATGGAACCGCCGCCATAGCGGAAGAACATGTCGTCATAATCATAGGTGGCATACCGGATACCGGCTTTGATGGTGTGATTGTCCGTTACCATCCAGGTGAAATCATCCTGAAATTCGTTCAGGGTTTCATTCAACCAGTTGGGCAGAAAGTTGTTCTGGCCAAACAGGGCGTAGTAACTGCCGATGTTCACTTCCATCATATCTGTGGTATTGGCATACCGGGGACGGTGCTCCTGAGACCACTGAATTCTCGCTTCGTTGAACATGGTATCCGAAAGAATCGATGTCAGTTCCAGCACAACGGATGTGGAAAAATCCTCTTCCGTGCCGTTGGAAGTAATACCGTCGGTCACGTATTTGTGGGGATTTGTACCGTTTTTCGCCGTGAATTCCTGACGGTTCACACGCAAAGACATCCGGTTGTTGTCATTGATCTGCCAATCCAGTTTCAGGAAGTACACGTCGTTGTCTTCCGTTTCCGGCGCAGGCCCTTCGTTCGCCGCAATAATGTCCGGGAAAGCTGCCGCAAACGCATCGTATCCGCTGGTTTCCCGGAACTTCCAGGAAAAAGTGGAGTCTCTGCGCTGCGCATCATAAGAAATAAAATAGAACAATTTATCCTTAATGATGGGACCGGAAAGGGTAAATCCGAACTGATCTTTTGTGAAATTGTGCTGCCGCATGGAAAGAGGCAGAGGGTCATAATCAGACGGAGCGTCGGCATTCATCATATTGTCGGTCTGACGGAACCAGTGGGCGCTTCCGTGAAGTTCGTTTCCACCGGACTTGGTAACCGCGTTGATGATCAGGCCGCTGGCATCTCCGTACTTGGCGGAATAACCGTTGGATACCACGTTAAATTCCTTGATGGTTTCCTGAGAAAAGGTGAAAGGAATTCTTGTGGAACCGCGCTGTTCGCCAAAGAAAGTGGAGTTGTATCCGGCACCGTCAATCTGAAGGTTGTTCATGATACCGCGGGTTCCCATGTCGGTTACGCGGTTTCCGGCTGCTTCGGTCACACCGGGGGTCAACAGAACAAAGTCCTTGAAATCCCGGCCCTGGACCGGCAGGTTTTCAATGTAATCATTGTCAATTGTTGATGTCACATCCACTTTCTGGGTTTCAATGAGCGGTTTTTCCGCCGTAACCACAATGGATGCGGCAAGTTTTTCCGGCTTCATTGTAATTTTGTAATTTACAATATCGCCGAGGCCCAGTTTAAGGTCTTTCGCCTTGTAGGTGGAAAAACCCGGGAGACTGGCCTGTACACTGTACGTCCCCAACGGGAGAAAAGGTGCCCGAAACTTACCGTTGGCATCTGTGACCACGGTACGTCTCGTTCCCTGCTCCATGCTGGTCAGTACGACGGTGACACCGGGAAGTGCTGTCCCCTGGTCATCCACCACCAGACCGTTAACAGTTGCTTTCGTGCTCATCTGCGCAAAGACAGTGACACCGCAAAGCAGGAACCCGAACACAAACATCAGGATCCGATTCTTCATAAACGACCTCCTTTGAGATTAATACTCAAACCTTAATAAAAGAAAAATCTAATGTTTTCCATGCCCTTCGTTTTTGTTTGCCCCAGTTCACATTCGTATCCGCCATCCCCGGACGAGTAGGTTGAAACTTCCGTACTGTGACATTTTGGGCACGTTTGGTAAACACCAGATTCCATAGTGAAGCAATTATAGCAAATTGAGAAATCCTGTGTCAAAAGCAAATGTCGTAAAGTCTTCGTAAAATGAGAAAGGGGCATCTGTTCGGGATCCCGGGTTTTTATTATTGTCCGGAAAGGCAAATCAAACTTTCTCTGAAAAGTCCCCTCAATTTCAACTTTTTTCTTTATATCCAGCGGTTTATCACTTGGCAATGCCGCATCATGCGTGTAATAAACCGCTCCGTCCCGAATTTCGCCATTGAGAACCCGGCTCGCATAAAAAGGTTGGAACTTCAAATCCAATCTGGCAAAACGATAAGCCGCTTCCCCCTGATCCGCCGTACCGAGAAGAAGTTTAATTTTTCCCCGTTTCGACTCCTCGGAGATTCGGTTCCGAATCCCGGAAAGAAAGGCATCGGCACCTGTGAACCGGTCCGGCCCTTCATCCATATCTCCGTCTAACAACACCCGGGTCCATTCATTCAAACCGCAGACAGCTACCACTGAAGATGCAAGCGTCGGATTGAAACCGAGATGATTCAGAAGATCCAACGGGCCGCCCGGACGCACAGCCGAAACTTTTTCAAGAAATAGCCGCTTTCGTGCAAAAACAGCCAGCACCTTTGTCATCAAATGCTTTAACTCCGCCTCCGGTGTCGTATCTTCCAGGATAGAACGAATGGCAAGGCCCGGCAGATTCAGGGAAATTGCTTCCAGCACATAAGTTGTTTCCTTGGGAACCCGGTTATTCAACACCAGAAACGGTGAAGGAAACCAGTTCTCGCCATCCGTGGTAATAAAGGCATTCAATAATTTTTCTTCCGCCATTCTCAAAGTCACTGCATGAATGACATCCGGACGTAAAAAATGAAATCCTCTGAATGCCCCATTGTAAACCCCCGGCCCACTGAGCAGAACCGCCTGAACCAGCTCTGCACACAGATGAGGCAGTTCCTCTTCAGCTGCCCCGAGTTTCAGGAGGGCATCCTCCAGTCCCGTCCAGTGGACACCATAGCCGACAAATCCGGACAACAGTGCATTCAGCCGCTTGACATTTATAAGGAAACGGGAAATCCCTGTTGGTTTTTCCAGAATCAATCCCTCGCCGGCATATGAAAATTGCAACAGGTCAAGGGCGTTCAGATAAACTTTCCAGGGCCTGTCCGGAGTGGAAAGCCCGTGAATATGAAATCTTCCCTCAAGGTGCATCCGGTGCAGATGCGCCGGATAAATCTCAGACAAAGCAAACTGGCGCTTTAAAACATCAGATATAACAGCTCCTGTCCCGGCAGGGGAAGGAACCGGGCCGGGGCGGGGGACAGCAGAAAAACGGAGAAGCCCGTCCACATCGTGGAGGGAAAGGCCCAGGCGTTTATTCCGTTCCCTTGCCTTCTCAAACCGGTACTCAATCAGCTTCGCATTTACCAGTTCCCGAACCAGCTCGGATGTCACCACCCGGATTCCGGAAGAAAAAACAGTAGCCTGAATTTCTTCGCTGATTTTATCCGCAAGCTGATAATCAATTCCCGTTTCATTTACCAGTACCGCGACAATACGGGTTCGATCCCAGGGGTTCAAATCCTCGTCCGTGGTATGGACAAAAATGGATTCTTCATGAAATCGGTGGGAAAACAGCTTACGGTCTTCTTTTTTCATACGGATTTGCCGGCAAACATATTTTTCAGGCGGTCCCACACCGATACCGGTTCATCTTCAATCTCACGAAGCTTTTCAAACAGTTTCCGCTGTTCCTCGTTCAGGTGATGCGGAGTTTTGATTTGTACTTCGACAAGAAGCCGGCCTTTCTTTCCGGTATTCATGTCCGGAAACCCCTCTCCCTTCAATTCCAGCACAGTCCCGGCCTGAATACCTGCGGGAATTTTCAATTTCGCCTTTCCTCCCGGTGTAGGCACTTCCATTTCCCCGCCGAGAGCCGCCATGGAAAATGTCACAGGCAGATCAAAGCCCACATCCGGCCCGCTGCGCCGGAAAACCGGATGGGATTTGACCCCCACCACAATATAAAGGTCACCGTATATTCCACCACCCGGCCCGGCTTCTCCGCTGTCCCGGACACGGAGAGTATCACCGTCCTCAATCCCCGCAGGAATTCTGATGGCCACTTCATGTTCATTCAGCACCGTCCCCTCACCGGCGCAGGTTTTACAGGGAGATTCAATGATTTCTCCCTGACCCCCGCAAGCCGGACAGGTTCGGGACATTGTAAAAAACCCCTGCCGAATCAGGACATTTCCCCTGCCCCGGCAAGTGGGACAGGTTTTTCTTCCCGTTCCGGGTTCCGCCCCGCTGCCGGCACACGCGGGACAATGCTCGCGCCGTTTAATTCGAATCTTTTTTTCAGTTCCGGTATAGGCCTCATCAAAGGAAATCCGGAGTGAATACTGAAGATCGTTCCCCCGCTGCTGCCGCCCCTGGCGTGGGGAATGCCTCCCACCGCCGCCGAAGAGTGTATCGAAAATATCGGTAAATCCGCCGAAGATGTCATTAAAGTCATATGAAATATCACCCTGTGACAGCCCGTCATGGCCATAGCGGTCATATTTTTCCCGTTTGGAACTGTCACTTAAAACCGCATACGCTTCGGCAATTTCCTTAAACTGATTTTCCGCATCAGGATTATCCGGATTCCGGTCCGGATGATATTGTATGGCAAGTTTTCGGTACGCTGTTTTAATTTCCTGACTTGTTGCTGTCCGGGCTATCCCCAGAACTTCATAATAATCCCGTTTCATCACCGTATTCCGCCCTTTTTCAGTTATCTGTATTCAACAATCAATGTCAATTTTTATCCCTGTCCGCCTTAATCACCCATGGTTGTCCCGTAAAGGAGAATTTCTCCCAGCTTTCTGGAAACTTTCTGCAGTTCGTCATATGCTTCTTTCAGGATCTCTATTTCGTTGGAATCCATCGCTTCTTTCCCTTTTTCAATGGCATTCCGCATGGCATCGGTAAAATCCGAAGGTATCTTTTTGCCATGTTCCGTAAACGAACGTTCCGTAGTGGCGAGGAGGCCTTCGAGATTGTTGCGTGCCACCACCAGAGCACGGATTCGGAGTTCCTCTTCCTTTCTTGCCGCAGCCCGGTCAATAATGCTCTGAATTTCTTTCTCGGTCAATCCGCTGGTGGGACGGATACGGATAGACTGGGATTTTCCGCTGTCCTGATCCACCGCACTGACATTCACAATTCCGTTGGAATCAATTTCGAAAATCACTTCAATCCGGGGAGCGCCTTTGGGAGCGGGAGGAATATCTATCAGTTCAAATCTGGCAAGAGAAAAGTTGTTTTCACAAAGTTCACTCTCTCCCTGAAGAACATGGACTTCAACCTTTTTCTGATTGTCCACAACCGTTGTAAAAATCTGGCTGGCTTTCGTGGGAATCGTACTGTTCCGCTCAATGAGTTTCACAAACAGGCCGCCCTTTGTTTCCACACCCAGAGAAAGGGGCGTAATGTCAAGAAGGACAATATCTTTCACTTCACCGGAAAGAATGCTGCCCTGCATCACGGCACCGATACCCACGACCTCATCGGGATTCACATCATCACGGGGTTCTTTTCCGAAAAACTCCCTGACCTTTTCCACCACCAGCGGTGTCCGGCTCTGGCCGCCGACCAGAAGCACGTGATCAATCTGCTCCTTCTCCAGGCCTGCCATCCGAATCGCTTCTTCACAGGGCGGAAGCGTCCGGTCCACAAGGTCTGAAACCAGTGAAGTGAACTCCGCCCGGGTAAGGGTATGAATAAAGTGCTTCGGCCCGCTGCTGTCCGCAGCAATAAACGGCAGATTGATTTCAGTTTCCATTACCGAAGACAGTTCGCACTTCGCCTTTTCCGCCGCTTCTTTCAGCCGCTGCAATGCCATCTTGTCTTCCGTCAGGTCAATTTTGGTCTCATCCATAAACCGTTGCACGATCCATTCGATAATCCGCCGGTCAAAATCATCGCCGCCGAGGAAAGTATCACCGCTGGTGGACAAAACTTCATACACCCCTTCCTCAATATTCAAAACCGAAATATCAAAGGTACCGCCGCCCAGGTCATACACCGCCACCTTTCCCCTCAGATTCCCCATATCGTAGGAGAGCGCCGCCGCCGTGGGCTCATTGATAATGCGCAAAACCTCCAGCCCGGCAATGGTTCCGGCATCCTTTGTCGCCTGGCGCTGGGCATCGTTAAAATAAGCCGGAACCGTGATAATGGCCTGCTTAATCTCTGTACCGGTATACTGTTCCGCATTTTCTTTCAAATCCTTGAGGATCAGAGCGGATATTTCCTGAGGGGAATACCGTTTGTCCATAATCTCCACCCAGGCATCCCCGTTTTCAGCCCGGACAACGTGATACGGCAGGGTCTTCAGCATTGTTTTCACTTCAGGAGAATCAAACTTCCGGCCCATTAACCGCTTGATACCAAAAACAGTATTCCGGGGATTTGTAATTGCCTGCCGCCTGGCAATATGCCCAACCAGAATTTCTTTTTTCTCCGTAAACCCGATTACCGAAGGCGTAATCCGGCTGCCCTCCTTGTTGGGAACAATTACCGGAGACTGGTTTTCAAAAATAGAGACACAACTGTTGGTTGTTCCCAGGTCAATCCCAAGTATATAATTCATGATTCACTCTCCTCACCGGCCGGTTCGGCCGAATCAGCCGCATCCTCTTCCACCGGAGCAGCTTTCGGGCGAACAGAAACCTTCACCCTCGCCGGGCGCAACAGGCGATCTTTCAACTTATACCCTTTCTGAAATACCTCAATCACCATATTATCCGGAAGATCCGCTGACTCTTCCCGCATCATCGCCTCATGGAAAAAGGGGTCAAACGGCTCCCCTTTCGGATCAATTTCAATCAGCCCTTCCCCCCTCAGAATATCCAGAAGGTGCTTGGAAATCAGCTTCATTCCCTCATAAAAAGAATGAATATCAAACCCCTCCGAATCCGGATCCAGAAGCAGCGCACGGTCAAAATTATCCAATACTTCAAGAAGCCGGGTCAAAACCGCTGCCGTACCATAGCGGACAGCCTCTTCTTTTTCTCTCGCTGTCCTTTTCTTCAGATTTTCAAATTCCGCCATTTTCCGCAGAAGTGTCTCCTTCAATTCGTGGGTTTCCCTCTCCAGCTGAGTCATCTGCTCCGTAATATCTGCCGTATCGGACAGCATTTCCTCACCGGAACCATTGCCGGCAACTCCTTTGGCCACACCCGCTTCTGCTGAAACAGAATTCTCCGCTTTTTCAGAAACCGGTGCATCCACCACAATTACCTCAGGAGCATCCATCGCTTCCATTGCTGTATCTTCTGCCGGCCCTCTGTCTTCCTCACGGGGTTTGCTCTGCTTTTTTTTGCCCATCTCATACTCCTCGCTTTCTATTTTTATTCATTTCGCATATTTTTCTGCATAATCGCGTTCATCAGGGTTCCGGTCATCAGGCGCATTGTTGAAAAAACCCGGCGATAATCCATGCAAACCGGCCCCAACAGCCCGAAAGCCCCTTTAATCCCGCTGCCAATCCCGTACGGAGAAATCACCATAGAATAATTGTCCGCAATTTTACCCCCGAGAAACACGGTCACATCTCTATCCATACAGGTATTGATCAGCTCCACCAGGTTATGCTTCTCTTCCACGCAAAGAACCAAATCCTGCAGCTGACGGAGATTGCGCATATCCTCCCGTGAAACCAGATTAGCCATCCCGCGGACCACCAGCTTGTCTTCTCCGGCATCCATCCGTTCAATTTCCCGGAAAGAAGAGGAAAGAATACTCCTTGCAAGGGTATCAATCTGCTCCACCCGTTTTTTCATTCCCCGAATCAGGCTTTGACGAATCTGGAACAAAGTCTTGCCCGGAAACTCCCGGTTCAAGTAGCGGTTTACCGAAATCAGCTCTTCATAGGAAATATCCCGGTCAAGCTCCACCGGAATCTGCCGATACATCTTGCTTCCGGTAATCACAACCATCAGAAGGCGCCGGGGAGACAAACGGACAAACTCCACCCGGGACAAACGCATATTGAACAAACTGGGAAAAACCAGCAGAGACACAAATCCGGTTTCATCTTTCAGAAAATCCAGATATTGCACCAGCAGTGAACGGGTATCCGAAATATCCCGGATATAACCGGAAAGGTGCGCTTCGGCATCCGGCGGCAGTTCCAGGCGATAGTATTGCTCCACCAGTTGATTGACGTAAAAACGGAAACCCTTTCGGGTCGGCACCCGGCCGGACGAGAGATGCGATTTGTGAAGAAAACCCTTTTCTTCAAGGAGATGAAGAACATTTCGCACAGTCGCGGAAGAAAGAGAACGCCCGTTCTCCGAATAAAGAACAGCTACGGCACCGGAACTCAATGCCTCCCGGGTCTGGATGTGCCGCTCAATTAAAATTTTAAGAATTCGTTCTTCTCTCTCATTCAACTGCGTCACTTTTTTATACAACTCCCCTCTCAAAAAGACTTAATAAAAACATTGTAGCAAACACAAAAAAGAATGGGAAGGGAGATAAAAAAAGACAACACCAACTTTAAGACCGGGGCCGGAAAAAGAAAATGGAAACAACTCCCTGGCCCTGCCGATTTTTAACTCAATTCTATTCCGGTTTATTATTACCGCCCATGCAACAGAGCTCCGTGTCCGTACCTCTTTTGAATCCTGTCCATTGTCCGGTACAAAGCAGCCGCAGCACGGCTGCGGGGCGCCACCGCAAGGGCCCTGCTTCCCCCGTCAACCGAAAGAGGGGCCAGGCGAACCCCCACCAGCCGGACAGGCAGGGGAAAACAATCCGCCGCTTTAAACAAAACTTCAGCCAGCTTTATTATTTCAAAATCATAACGCAGCTCTGTCCCTGTCTGATGCCGCTCGAAACACTGAAAATCCCCGTACCGGACCCGGACTGAAATCCCGCCCGCTTTCAGCCCCCGGTTTCTCATCCTGTATGCCGCCTTCCGGCAGAGGTTTCGAAGTACCGCCCGCACCGCCTTTCTGTCCTGCGTATCTCTATCCAGCGTCAATTCCGATGAAATTGATTTGGGAAAAGGATTTTCCACCGGCCGGGTCAAAAGCAACCGCTCCCAGAAAAGCGGTGCCCGATTCACCAGATCCCCAACTGTAACAACATCAAAATACTTCAAATATGCCGATGTCGCCCGGCCCACGCCCGGCATCATGGAAATCCGGTGATCGTAAAGAAACGCCTCTTCTTCCCGGGGCAAAATCATACAGATACCGTTTTGTTTTGCCAAACGGGATGCCACCTTTGCCACAAGGGGAAACCGGGCAAGGCCGATGGAGCACGGCACGCCGGCTTTCCGCTGAACTTCCCGGTGAATTCGACCTGCGATTGCCATGGGCGGGCCCCACAGACGCAATACACCCTTTAAATCCAGCAGCGCTTCATCCACAGACAAAACCTGAATATCCGGTGTAATTCCTCTCAAAATCTCCATCACATTCCGGGAAACCGACTCATACAGCTGATGATCAGGCCGGATAATCACCAGGCCGGGACAGCGGCGTTTTGCTTCAAGAACGGAAATCCCGGAACGTACACCAAAAGCCCTTGCCTCATAGGAAGCTGCGGCAACAACCCCCGGCCGGCTGCCCCGGCCGCCTCCCACCACAACCCGTTTACCCGCCAGTTCAGGGTGACGGGCCAGCTCCACCGACACAAAAAACGAATCCATATCCACATGGGCAAAAACAGAATCAATTCCATTCAGCATAACCGGCCCCTGCCAACAATCGGCACAGGTGTTGAAACAGGGAAAAGAAAAATCATAACATCAATCATTCCTTCTCTTTCCAACGCCCATCCCCACATCCCATAAAGTTCCGATCCACAGGTATCGTGTAACCCATATCCCCTCCTTATGCCGATTCTCCGATTATCCTACATTTCCTTTTTTTTCGCCAGAAGAGAGAGTGTTCAAGACAGAGAAAGACACGCCGTTGGAAAGACAGAGACCGCGGACAAGAAAAGCAAAAGGCCATGCTTTAATTATTAAAAAAATCAACACACACATTTTTTTATAGAGCATCACTCCTATTTTGAATGGAGATCATGAATTAAAAAATATTTTGATAATCAAAACGAATTCTTAGGACCGGTCATTCCCAACCAACTTCCGACATAAAGGTAATTGAAATTTTAGGAATAGAAAATACACCAAACAGAATAAAGGGTTTTGAAAAAACAAATATGGCAACTGGCGTTGGTGGGAAATGTTGTATAACTTGTAATGGATGGAAAGCTTGTGGATGTGCCGTTAATATGAGTTGTGGAGAATGCTGTGTGCCCCCCTGTTGCGGTGCTTTGGGATAGGAATATCAATCAGGAGTAAATAGAGTGAAATATTTAATATTTTGTACCGTATTGCTGATGAGTGTCACAGTGAAATGTCAAAGCGAAATAGCGCTTCCCAGGGAAATTTCATACCCTCTTTATGTTTACTGTTGCGATGGCACAACAGTGGTTCTGGATGGTGGAAAACGCGGCCTGAAGATTCTATCTGCCAATTACAAGAATGTAACCAGAAGCATTCCCCTCTCAATTGGCCAGGGTCCTGGAGAACTAAGTAATAATTTTTTCAACAATCCAGGAGCTATTTTACTTTTTCAGGACACTCTTGTTGTTTGCGATAAAAGAAAAAGAAAAATAAATTTCTACAATTTTAACGGCGTTTTCAAGGGTGAAATTCAATTTAGAAAACCCATTACGACAATAGAGAAAAAGAATGGTGGAATCGTTGTTTTTTTCCAGAATAACGGTAGATTCCCACCCATTACATTTGCACAGCAGATTGATGAACAATCAAGAAAAGTGATAAAAACAACAGTTGTAACGCGTCGGTTATCTTTTGTCCGAACCATCAATGGGGCCAAGTTTTGGTCTAATAATCTTTATTGCATAAAACAAAATGGTGATTTCATTATGCTGAATGATAAGGGAACAATTACCATAATCCGTGAGAACGGGGAAATTATTGACAGACAAAGACTCCCTGTGAAAAATGAAGGAAAAATCAGCGTAGAGGGCGACACTGTTACACTTGAAACCCTGGGATATTTCAATTCAATGAAAACACATCAAAATATCATATTCCTGACCTATGTGCAGACAGATTCATCCACCCATAAAAACACGACATTTCTATATCGAATAGAAAACAAGAAAATCACAAAGGTAGCATTCAAGGACAGCGTGAAAGCATTGGCGGGTATAATCAATAATATTTTAATACTTTTTGATAAAGACAATGAGTCTATCCTCAAACTTCCGATTTCTAAAATAACAGAGAAATAGAGGAAAAAGAGTAAATGAAGGCGCATGCACGCAAGAAAGGGAGATTGGCCATTCCCTCTTTTTCCAATATCCATTAGTTCTGATTAATATTTCCGGACAACGCCAATGACAACACCCTGAATTTCGACATCCACCAGCGGTACCCGAATCGGTGTCATGCTGTGATTCGCCGGGGCCAGAACCGCCAGCTCCCCCTCTTTTCGGAAACGCTTCACTGTGGTTTCCCTTCCATTTACCAACGCAATTACAATGTCGCCGTCCCGGGCCGTATCCCGTTTTTCCACAATCACCACATCCCCTTCACAGATATGCTCGTCAATCATGGAATCCCCGGTAATCCGCAACGCATAAGTCCGGGCGGGATTGGGTACCAATCCGGTGGGAACCTCGATATTTTCCTGAAATTCACAGACATCGGAAGGAATACCCGCCACCACCCAGCCGAAGAGGGGAATGGAAACGGGAGAAGCGGGGGGATTCAATACTTCCGCCACCGGCATCAGCGCCACTCCTTTTTCACGCAGTTTTCGGATATGCTCATGAACTGTGGAAAGGGAACGGATTCCCATGCAATCCGCCAACTCCCGCAAAGTGGGGAATACACCGGTTTCCGCCATCTGCTTTTTTATACAATCCATCAACTGCAACTGCTTCCGGGTCAGTTCCATGAATACCTCCCTGAGAAAATAAAAATCAATAAAAAAAGAAAAAACACCAATCCCTACCCAAGAATACCGAAATTAAACGAAAAAACAAGAAAATTCACAAACATTCGGCAAAAAAACCGCCCCGGTGGTACAATAAACCGGCACCGGAAATGAACACATTCGGGAACATGTATGAAATTTTTTGTCTCCACGCTGTTGATCCTCTGTTTTACCGTTTCGATTTTCGGGGGAAATTTCTTTAATCCGGAAATCCCCGCCGCGCTGGCCATGTCTCCGGACGGCACCCTGACAGCGGTGGCATTTTCGCCGCAGAACTACAAAATATCCAAACTTCGGAAAATCAGGAAAGGAATCCCTTTGGACAGCATCGGAAAAACCGGCCGTATCGCACTTTATGCCACCGGAGAAAGTGATGGAGACTGGAGCAGCATGTACACCGGCGAATTGAAAAACCCCGCCGCCACCGGCATTATCGCATTGGGTTTTCCGGACCGGAACCGGATTGTGTGGAAAGCCATTGACGGCAGCATCACCCTTTATAACATGGAGAACGGTACCCGCAGAATAATCCGTACCGGAGACATCCGCGGCAGCCGGCCTCTTTTTTCCAGCCAGGCATTCGCACTGACACCGGACGGAAACCGCATCATCTCCCCGGACGGAGGCAACGGAATTGTCATCTTTGACACCCATACCGGCAGAGAACTTATTCGAAAAGGATGCGGTAAACGGCGGGTTGTGAGTGTGGCTGTATCCCTGTCCGGAGAAATCGCGGCAATCAGCACGGACAAAGGCAGAATTTCAGTCTGGAAACTGCCGGGCTGGACACCTTTGTACCAATTCCAGTCCAGAACTACACTGACACAGCGCTTCTGCTCATTATCGTTTTCCCGGAACAGCCAAATTCTCGCCGCCACCTACGGAAAAGGGGCACTGCTTCTTCTGGATATGAAAACCGGCAGTGTTCTCCTGAAAAAACGCGTTTATCTCTTCTCCGCAGGCCTGAAAGAAATGACCCTCGCATTCAGCCCGGCAGCCGATAACTATCTTATCTGCCAATTTGAAGACGATGAAGGTTCCCTGTTCAAAACCATTGACCTTTCAAAGAGAAAAACCGGGAAAACGGTCCAGAGAAACAGGGGGGCACTGACTGCCGGCAACTTTGCCGTCACGCCGGACGGACGCTGCATTGTAATGGCGGCATGGGGCCGTCACGTATTCGGGAACGCGTCAAAAACCATCGCACGGACCATGGATCAGGTAGATTTATACTTTATTCCCATTAAAAAATTCTGTAAATCTCACCTGAAAGCGAAAAACTGAAATATTTCCGCTTTTGTGACACAGATTACCGGTTTCCATCCCGTTTTCGCCTACCTTATGAAGAGGGGAGAAATTTATCCGGCGAAACGCCAGAGAGGAGAACACTATGCAGGCAACTGTTATCAGTATCAGCAACCCGCTCGGTGGAACCGGAAAAACAACCATCGCTTTCCACCTGAGCCACGGGCTGGCCATGCTGGGCTATAAAGTCCTCGCAGTGGATATTGACCCAAAAGCCTCCCTCACCCGCGCAATGGGCCGGCGGGAAGACCTTATCACGTATTCTGTCAAGGACATCCTTACCCGAAGCACTACGTGGTGGAAAAGTACGCTGTTTATAAGCCGGAACCTCTATCTCATCCCGGCCACGGACGAATTGGCGGGAATGGATTATCATATGCTCAGCAAACCCTTTTCATACATGAAACTGAAAAAAAAGCTGCTGCCGGCAAAAAGTGAACACGATTTTATCATTCTTGATACCGGGCCGGCCTACAACCTCTTTTCCGTAAACGCGTGGAATTTCAGTGACGCTGTGCTGATGCCCTTTATCCCCGGCCCCGCCACCGGGGCGGATATTGTGATGATGCTCCGGGACTTTCAGGATTTTGACGTGGATGTGCAGGTGATATTCAACCAGGTAGCCCGAACCCGGGCCCTTGCCGAGCAGGCGCGCCGATACGTGGAAAAGCGTCACCGAAAAGTAGAATTCAGCGGCACACTCATTCCCCGATCTTCCCTCATCGGCGAATCCATGGTTCATCATGAACCGGTTTTTCAGCGCCACCCCGGCAGCCGTCCGGCACTTGCTCTGAAAGAACTCACCGCCCTCACCGCCACTGCCCGGACAAGCCGGGATGCCGGATAGAGGGGAAAAGAAGGATTCAGATGATTACACAGTGTATGGATTCAGATTGTCCCGTCACTTTCCCCTGCCCGGCAACACCTGATATTTCACCGCAACCGGCAGATCTCCGCTGTCATCCAGTACGGCAAAGCGGTCGTGGGTAAAGAAAACAGCATCGGAAAGCCTCAAATCATCGGGATCTACCCAGGTAACAAGATAATTGCCGTTCGGGGTGAAAATATCAAATCCGCTGTGGCCCGGGCGGATTCTCCGCCTCACCATCAGATATCCATCGGAAGTTACAAAGATTCCGGATATCGGATAGAAAAAATCGGGAAATTGTTTCATCAATTTTCTCTTTACAGCATTCCGGTCCACTCCGGAGACAGAGAAACTCTCTACGGTTTCTTCTTTATTCCGGGTTGTAAACCGCACCGGTTCCGGGTGACGCCGGATGGTCCGAATCGGCTTTCCGTCCAGGGCTATCACATCAATTCTGTATCGGTCGCTTTCGCAGATGTACACCCGTTTCCGAACCGGGTCGGCGGCCATAAGCAGATCCGGTACAATTCCCCCGTCAAAACGCAGGGCCAGATAGGCGTTTGTCAAATAAATTCCAACCATACCCAATTTGCTGCTTTTGCGATATAAACGGAGCCTTTTTTCTTTCATATTCCAGAGGCCGGCTTCTTTTTCACGTTTTGCATCGAAGTTTCTTCCCTCCAAAACCTCCAGAACCCCGGTAAAGCGCTGGCCCGGCACAACTGTCTGCCCGAAATAGTAATGTTGAAAGCGAAATTCATCCCGAAGCTCTCCATCCATGGAAAACCTGTCCAGTTTATGGGCTTCGGAAATCCACAGTTCATTGTTGAATTCCTGAATTTTCGCTACAAATTGAAACTCGCCCGGCCCCTGGCCTTTCCCGAGAAAGCCCCGAAGAAGTTTTCCCGCCCGGTCCACAATCAGAATGCGCTCCAGCCGGGCATCCATCAGATACATCTTCTTCCCGTCCACCGGGGCAATATATTGAATTCTTATATCCTTTCCCCACGACGGATTCTGGGAAATCCGGCAGATTTCCCTTCGTTTCGGAACATATTCGTCCCATTGATTTTTTTCCGCCTTTACCGCTGCCGCCCCGGTGGGGTTTGAATTTCCGGTGCCGCGGTTCCCGCCGCATGCCACAAGCGTCGGCATCATAAATACCACGATTAAATAATTCCGTAGTTGCCCGAATTTTCGCATTCCCCAACCCTCCTGTCTCCTATGCCTTTTTTCGACATTTTCCTGTTCCCGACCACCCGGATTGGAATGCCAGAGCGAGACGGCTCCCAAAGCGCTGCAGTGTCTCAAAAAGTTCCAGAAACGCGGGCATGACGACAATAATCAACAGCGCGGATGCGGTAAGGCCTCCGATGGTGGCAATTCCAAGTGATACCCAGATACTCTGGTCTCCTCCGCCCCGGTGGCTGCCGAGTACCAGCGGCAGCATCCCCACCACGGTGGTCAGTGTTGTCATCAGAATGGGCCGTGCCCGGCGGACAGCAGCCGCGGTTTTATCTTTTTTCGGGTCAAAACGCCAGTGGTCCACCAGCAGAATACTGTTGTTGACCACAATGCCGAACAGAAGAATCATGCCCATGTAAGCCGAAGCGTCAAAACTGTAGCCCCCGTACGCGAAGATATAGGCAACACCGATGAGAGAAAAAGGCACCGCCGCCAGCACCGCAAACGGCAGTACCAGAGATTCCGTGTACGCGGCCAGAATCAGAAAAATAATAAACAGGGCAATTCCATAGGTGCGAAAGACCATATGCTGTTCCGCTTCCGTCATGTATTGCCGACTCATTTCTTTGGTATATCCCGGCGGCAACTCCAGCTGGCGGAAAACCCGGCGGTTAAATCGTTGTGCCCGGCGGGTTGACCCCCGGTAAATCCATTCCACCACCGCCATATATTTCTGGTTTTTCTTGGAAATGATACCCTGAGCTTTTTCTTTATCAAAATCCAGCAATTGACGAAGGCGATAGCGGTTCCCGTCTTTTGTCACGTAAGTCAAACCGAGAAAATCGTCCTTACTCATCCCCTGAAAACCGGTGAACCGGGCATCCAATCCCATTTCTTCCCCGTTGATCTGAAATCGGAACGGTTCTTCTATCACCAGATTACGCTGAATAAATGCCAGCAGCCTTGACTTGGAGATGTCCCGGCGTGCCAGCACATCGGTTTTGAAACGGATGACCATTTCTTCCCGATTATCCGAAGACCAGAACCGATTGTTAAATCTTATATTTACTTTTCTTACCCTCCGTTCTTTCAATACCCTCCGTTTTAAGGCTTCCGCCACTTCTTTCACCTTGTCATAACTGTAGCCGGTAAGGGTAATGCTGGAGTTCATCCATTGGATTCCTCCACCCGGTGAGGAAGCGTAATTGTCTTGATTCAGGCCATATACCCCAACCCTGATCCCGGCCAGCTGAGAAGCAACGGCAATCATTTCCTGTTTTACCTGAAAAGGCAATGCCGTTTTCTCCGCAGCCGGGGTAAATGTAATCCGGATTGTACCGGATGTCCGGTAAACCGACAATACCACATCCCGGACGCCCGGCCGGCCCACCAGGCGCCGCTCAAAGGGAATCAGCGCCCGATTGACTGTTTCCACATCGGATTCCGCCGGCAATTTTATATAAACCGTCACGGTGTGAGCCGGGGAACGGAAAAAGAAACCGCCCCGGGTCACACCTTTGTCAAAAGTATGCCATGCGTGCCACCCCAGAAGCGCCACGAGAATCACCGTCAGCAGAGCCCCTTTACGAAGCCGGTCAATGGGGCGGTACAACCAGTTCAGGGACAGGAAAGAACGGGAGACCGCTGTCCGCATCCGCCGGTACCGGAATACCAGCGGAATCAATGTAAACGCAACAAACATGGATGCCAGCAGGGAAAAAACAATTGCTTCCGCCAGCGGCATATAGTAACCGGCCATCCGCCCGGACAGGAAAACAAAAGAAAAAAATCCACCGCAGGTAGTGAGGGTAGATGCCAGAATGCTCCCGGAAACCTTTCTCGTACCGACAAGCACCGCGTCTTCCCGCCGAATCCCCAGATCAATGTGCTCAATAATGCTTTCCGCCACCACAATGGCATTGTCCACCATCATTCCGAACCCCAATGCCAGCCCCGACAGGGAAACAAAGTTCAATGCCGTGCCGAAAAGGTAAAATAAATCCACCGTAAACATTGCGGACAACAAAATGGTCAGGATTATCAGCAGCGGTGTACGGACTGAAAAAAGAAACAGGGCCAGGGTAATAAAAACCAGCACGAAAATCCAGCCTCCCCGTTTCGCCAGTGACAACAATTCCGCCGTAATATCCCTGCCGCCATCTTCCAGTACCCGAAAAGATTTTCCGGGAAATTGCCGCTCCATTTTTTTAATTAAAGCGCGGATTCTGGCAGCAGTCCGAATCGTGTTCGCATCCCGGGCTTTTTCCACATCCACCGTAATGGTCGGTTTTCCATTGACCCGGGAAAGGGTATACAATTCGCCATACCCCCAGGTTACCGATCCCAATTCCGACAGCGTCACCACCCGGGAACCCACTTCAGCCACCGGAAGGGAACGAAGCTGCTTCAAATCGGCAGGGGCATTGTTAATCAGAATCACCACCCGGCGATCCCCCTCAAAAAGCGGCGCCGCAGGGTAGCGGACACCGGTTTTCCGTACACGGGCAAGAATACTGCTGAAACTGAGGCCGAGACGTTCCAGTTTTTCCCGATCCAGCGTCAGCTGGACCACCCGCTCGGAGCCGCCGTTAATCGTGACATCCGCCACCCCGTCCAAAGCCATAATTCCAGGTACCACCTGCCGGACAACAAAACGCCGCACATCCTGAATCGGTATCGGAGCCGACACCTCAAACAGAAAAAAAGTCCGCTGTTCCCTCCGCATCTCCCTCGGCAAAACCGTTCGAACCGTAGGGCCCCGAATCGTCCGGGGCAGTTTCTGCCGAAGAGAAGCCAACTCCTCCTTGAGCTGAAAAACAGCGAACTCAACATTCGCTCCTTTTTCAAAGGTAATCCGGACAATGGATGTACCGTAGGAAGATTCGGATGTAACATCCTTAACCGAACGAATCCGCCCGGCAACTTCTTCAATGGGGCTGGTAATCTCCCGTTGAATGGTTTCCGGGCCGTTGTTCATCCAGTGTGTTGTAACACTCACCCGGGGCAATTCAATTTCAGGCTGAAGATCAACCCGGATATGCCGCACAGCAAACACACCAAAGGCAACCACGACAAGATAAATAACAATGGTCAATACCGGCCGCCGAAGGGCAAATTCAGTCATTGAAAGCCCCCGCCCCCGGGAAAGAGTGTTTTTATCGCAGAGGACACTGAGGGGAAATGGGATAAAAGATAAAACAGGCGTTTTTTATAATTCACTCCTGAAAATCCTGTCAATTGATTAATTTCTTCCACAATCATTTTAATCCCTCTAAATCCCTGCCCGGTTCTTTAACAATCATTTTTCCCGTCTTTTCCGCATCTTCTACTCTTCTCCCCCGGCGTCCTCTGCGGTGAAAATCCCCTGTCTTCCCTCTTTCCCCCCGTTCATCACCTCATAGATAGCCGGAATCAGAAACAGGGTCAATGCGGTGGCAACGGTAATACCGAACATCAGTGTTACTGCCAGGGGTTTCAACAAATCGGAGCCGGCACCGGAAATTACAAAAACCGGGGCCAGCCCCAGAACCGTTGTAATCGTGGTCATCCAGATGGGGCGGAACCGTTCCTCCGATGCTTCGAAAATCGCCTGCCGAACCGGTATGCCGGCGCCCACTTTCCGGTGGATACAATCTACTTTGACAATGGCATCATTTACCACAATACCGGTTAAAATGACCAGGCCGATCGCAGAGAGTACATTCAACGTCATACCGGTGAGAATCAATCCGAGGAATGCGCCGGCCAGCCCCATAGGATAGGTAAAAATAATGATAAACGGGATTTTGAAAGACTCAAATTGAGCAGACAACAGCAGATACACCAGCATAAACGAAAGGAGAAGTGCGGCTGCCAGTGATTGCAGAGACCGGTGCATCTCCCGCATTTCCCGCCCTTCGGTTACAGCCACAGGCAAATTCCCCTTGAGGCGGAAAGCGGTTGCCAGTGCGTCTTTCATCACCCCTTCCGGATTCGCCCCGGGCCGCAATGCGATTGTCAATGATACCATCGGATTCTGCTGTTCCCGTTCCAGCAGATTCGGAATCACCGCCGTTTTCACAGTTACAAGCTCTCCGAGCTTCAAATGTACTCCGTCTTTCAGAAACGGGGTTTGCAGAATCTCATCCATCCGTGCCCTGTCTTTTTCATCCATCCGTACCCGAATACCGTAATTCCGGTCTGTCAGCCGGAGAAGTGAAGCAACCTTGCCCCGGATAGCAGTGGTCAGGAAATCTCCCAGAAAATCAGCACTGATTCCGTATCTCAACAGCTGATCCTGACGAAAACGGATTTCGGTAACCTGGACACCGTTTTGCGACGCATTGTCCGTAACCCCCGCCACCCGGGAATCTTTTTCCAGAACCTTTCGTACCTTCTTTGCCAATGCGATGGCATCTTTGCGTTTTGCCGACTGAAACTTCAACTTCAGCGCGCCGGTTCGCATCACCATGGAAAACTCATCCCGCCCTTTCTCAAACATCAGCCTTGCCGCCGGCTGGCGGGAAAAATAAGCAATAATGCGCCCCCGGAGTGCGGCTTCATTTCCTTTCAACCGCAGCGTAATATTGATGGTATTGGGGCCGGAATCCTCGGTCACGGCTGTCAGGTCTGTGGGATCCACACCCACTACAGTCAGTAAATTTCCCACCGAAGCATCCTGTTTCAGAAAGTCCTCCAACTCACCGGCAAAACCTTCCGCCGCAAAAACAGACACGTTCCGCGGCAGCATTACCTTAAACCGAAGGTACTCCGACCGGGTTTTGGGGAACAGTTCCCGCCTCAGGTGAAACCCTCCGAAAATCCCCGCTGAAATCAACAGGGCCGAAATCAAAAACGTCAGTGCTTTTTTGTCCAGAACCACCTTCAGTAACCGGTGATAAACTGAAAAAACCCATTGATACCCGGCTTCAAACCCATCCAGCAGGGGCTGAAGTATCCGTCCCGACAAGCGGGCCAGCCCCCCCAGGCCCCGGCCGAGAAACCAGGAAACTGACGCCACCAGCCACAAGGAAAGCCAGCCGAGATACCCTGCGGCATACCACGGAAACAGAAGCGCACCCCGTTTCCACGAAGGGGCTTCAGGCCGGGCGGGACGCCAGTCCCGGCTGGAACGCCCGGCAGTCGAAAACAGCCATCTTGCCGTTACCGGCAGAAGGGTAATGGAAACAAAATAAGAAAATAACAGCGACACCGTAACGGTTAAAGACTGGTCCCGGAACAGATGGCCGGCCACACCGTGCACAAACATCAACGGCAGAAAAACCGCCACCGTAGTCAAAGTAGATGCCAGCACCGCCCCGGCTACCTCTCTCGTACCGGTTTCAGGGGCTTTCGGGTCTCCCGAATCATGACGGCGCACAATACTCTCCAGTACCACAATACCGTTATCCACCAGCATTCCCACCGCCAGCGCCAGGCCGGAAAGTGACATAATATTCAAATCAATTTTCAGAAAATACATCCAGGCAAAAGTTCCCAGAATTGACACCGGAATGGCAACCGAAATGACCAGCGGCGCCCGGAAATTACCGAGAAACAAAACAATTACCAGAAAAGCCAGGAAACCGCCCCACAGAATCGTCTGCACCACATTCTGAATCGCCAGGCGGATGATCCGGCCGTTTTCAAACGCCACGTCAAAGCGATAGCCGGGAAATTCCGACGCCAGCTCCCGGATGGCGGATTTAACCTGCGAAATCGTATCCAGGGTATTGGCAGACACGGTTTTGTAAACCAGAAGCAGCACCCCCCGCCGGCCGTTCATCCCGGCAAGGGCGGTAACATCCGCCCCCACCCAGCGGACCGCCGCCACATCCCGTATCCGGACAACAGCCGCGCCCCGTTTCGCCACCGGAACATTCCGGATATCCTCCAGGGTTTTTAACCCGGATACAACCCGAAGGGAATAGCGGTAATTCCCTTTTCGAATATATCCGCCGATCTGATTCAGATTATAATCCCGGATTGCCGCATTAATCCGATCCGGAGACAAACCGTAAAAAGCCAGTTTCCGGGGGTCAAACGACACCGCCACCTCACGGTCCCGGCCGCCCTTCAGCTGAATCGCCGACACACCGTCCAAGCCTTCCAACCGCTGCCGGATCACCGTTTCCAGAAATTCTGTCAACCGGGCTGTCGTTTCCCCGCCGGTTACAAACACACCCATCACAGGCGCACTGGCAGGATTCCACTTCAAAATCGTAGGCCGCCCCGCATCTTCCGGAAACCCCGGCATCATCCGGGCGGCATCCAGTTTTTCCCGGGTATTCAACGTGGCATACTCCATATTCGTTCCCCAGTCAAACTGAAGTTGCAGCACCGACAGGTTTTCCCGCGAAATTCCATGCACCGTCCGAACCCCCGCCACACCGCTGACCGCCTGCTCCAAATTACGGGTCACATACTCTTCCACTTCAACGGAAGTCGCTCCGGGATACTCGGTCACAACCGTTAATTCCGGATAGTCGAAAGACGGAAAAAGGGACAGGGACAACTGCTGAAACGCAATTACCCCGGTAAACACCACCGCGAGAAATACCACAATCGTCAACACCGGCCGCCGCAGCGCCAACCTGATCATCGAACCGCCCCTGCAAAGGATAAACACAAAGGCACAAAATGAAATAGCTTAACATTGGAGAAAAACGGAAAACTAAATGCGGAAGGTATCCGAATAACGAAGGCATTGAGTAAATTGAAATAACTCAAGCTATCCCTCCTGATTCTCAAATATTCCATTTATAATCCGGCACAGCCCATTTTTCACCAATGCAGTACCAAAACGGTGAACTTCCATGGCTGCATCAACAATTTTTTCAGCTGTCTCATTTTCATATAATTTACTGTTTATCAAGAAACATACCTCTTTATTTCAATTCCTCTCTCATCTTCTTTCCCTGCCTCTGTTCCCCATCAAAACGCTATAATTTTCTTTACTTCCACCAGTGAACCGTGGCCCAGAGTGAAATTATTGGTTGCCACCACAGTGTCTCCCACTTTTACCGAATCATAACTGGAATCCGATACAATGGCCGCAACCCGGTCATTTTTATCCACAACCTTTACATAAATCCACTTTGCACGCCTATCCGCCCCCACCACAAATACCAGCGGACGGCCTTCCCGAACCACCACCGCAGACAACGGCACCAGCATCCGGCTTTTGAGCCGGACCGTATCCACCTTCACATCGGCATACATGCCTTCAAATACCTTCCCGCCCTTATTTTCCACATGAATAAACACCGACACCGTCCGGTCTTTCCCGTCCACAACCGGGTTAATCTCATCCACCGTCCCCTTAAACACCCTGCCCGGCCACGCCGGAAACCGCAGCTCCACCGCCTTCCCCTTCGCCACAAACGGCAGCTCCGTCTCCATAATGGATGCTTTCACATACAACGCCGCCGGGTCGAGAAAATCAAACAAATGGTCACCGACATTCACATACCGCCCTTTGAATGCTTCCATCTCTGCGGTAACACCGTCAAAAGGAGCCGTAATTCGACAATTTTCAAGATTCAACTTGGCCTGCTCCAACTGATACCGGGCGGAACTGGCCCCTTTCATCCCGAACGCCACCTCTTTCCGGAGTGTCCCGTCTGCAACCGCTTTTTTCCGTACCTCAAAAGAACGGTCCATATACGTATCAAAATCAATTTTTCCGCCCCGATACTGTTTGTCCAGATTATTCAGAACTTTCCTTACGGAATCCGCTCCCGAATCCTTCAAATCATACTGATTCACCACCAGTTCCGAAATTGCCTTGGACAATTCCGCTTCCGCCTGATTCACCGCCAGGCGGTAACGCCGGTCATCAATCCGCACAATCACACCGCCCTTCTTTACCGAAACGCCGTTTCGAAACACTCCGTCTACAATCCGGCCTTCCACCCGGGCGGTCACCGACTGCTTCCGGCGGCACACCACCCTGCCCTGGGTCCGGATATCCTTCACCAGCGTACCGCTCTTCACCACCGCTCCGTTTACAATCACCGGAACTTCCTGTTTTTCCGCCCCGCTCTCCCCTGCTGCCGGTTTGGAAATCGTTTCCGCCTTTCCCACACTGTTGCAGGAAAGAGACAAAACCAGCACTGTCGAGCCCAACAGAAGCATCGCAAAACTCTTGGCATTTAACATATTGAAAATCCACCTTTTTGATTCAGAATCACGTAAAAACATAATACCAGACACACGAGGAAAAACCATAATTTAAGTTGTTTTCTTGCCATCTTCCCCCCTGTTTTAATGGCGCTTCATATAAACATCAAGAATATCCGGCCGGAAAAGAATGAAATATTTTCCACTCTATTCTCAATTCGGTAAAAATTAATAAATTCCCTGATAATAAGATTCATATCTGCCCCGAGCTTCACGACCTTCCTCCCGTAGCGTTAAAATCACACCTCAGTTTCCCGGTTGATCACCTTCCTCTTAACAACGACCCGGTAAGTATCAAGGTTCATTATTTTTTACAATCCAATTAAAAAAACAGGGCAAACCGAATCAGAATAGTCATTTTTTAAGAAAAAGCAGCATTGAAAAGAAGCAACAACTTCCCTTTTTGTGCTGTTTTTTGCTCAACCGTCAAAATATAAACAGCTTTTTTTCTACAAGGAACGATATTCACGTTTGTACGGTGTACTTTTCTTTTTTGCCGCCAGGGATGGCAAATGCCCGGCTCAGGCGTTCCGACCGGATGATTATCTCAATGTTCGGCCGAATAAATGCGCTATTTTTTCTTTGCGGGTTTCATACCGGAGCTTTCAGCCGGGGGTTCCGATGGAAG
>JAADGL010000050.1 GCA_013152385.1 Acidobacteriota bacterium | reverse complement strand
CCCGGAATTGATTCTGCTGAAAAGAGCCACGGGCGGTACAGTACAGAAGATACGGTCGTTGTTTTTGCCGATGACAGCGTGGATCGAATCAAAAAGAAGTCTCTGGATAACAAGGAAATCAATAAGCCGAAGCTTCAATGGGTTGCCATTGAGGATAAGTATTTTGCAAAGATTTTTACCCCTTCTTCAAAGGATATTCAGATCATCGGCCTTCATCAGTCATACAAAGGGGAAAAGAAGGATTTGCTTCTTTCTGATCTTGTAATTGTCGGAAAGAGCTTCAGCGGCACTGTATTTATTGGGCCGAAGGATTATGAAATCTTGAAGAAGCTGGGGCACAATTACGATAAAATTGTGAATTTCGGGTTCTTCGGGCTTTTTGCAAAATGGCTGTTTTTTGCCCTCCGGTGGATTAACGGATGGGTGCATAACTACGGCTGGACCATTATCCTTCTGACAATTTTTATTCGTCTGCTTATTTTCCCCATCAGCCAGGCCGGTCTCCGTTCGATGAAGGATATGCAGCGTGTTCAACCCAAGATGAAGGAAATTCAGGCAAAATATAAGAAGTACGGGAAGGATCTTACCAAGAAACAGGAGATGAACCGGGAGATAAAGGAGCTGTATAAAAAAGAAGGGGTGAGCCCCCTTGGTGGATGTCTTCCGATGGTACTTCAAATTCCGATTTTCTTTATATTCTGGAGTGTGTTGCTTAATGTAATCGACTTGAGACAGGCCCCGTTTATTTTCTGGATTAAAGACCTTTCCACCTACGACCCGTATTATGTTTTGCCTGTTTTAATGGGGGTAAGCCAGTTGGTTTCCCAGATGATTACCCCTGCAACCGGAGACGAGACACATAAAAAGATGATGTATGCTTTGCCGATTGTGTTTACTGTACTTCTTGCAACTGCGCCCAGTGGGTTAATTGTTTATTGGACGACGAATAATATTTTTCAGATTGTGCAGCAGATGCTTGTTAATCGCAGCATGAAAGAAGCTGTCGGGGAGTAAATTATGGCGTTGGAAAAAAGTTTGTTTTCAGGTCGGGATGTTGAAGAAGCTCTGGACAAGGCAAGTCAGTATTACAATGTAAACGAATCTCTTCTTCAATATCGTGTTGTGGCCAGGGACCAGTCGCTGTTTTCGCCTTTAAAAGGTGAGGTTACGGTAAAAATTGAACGGATTGGAAAAAAGAGTTCCAGGCGAAAGGTTCCCGGGCAGATTAAGAATGTTGAAACCATGCTGAATGATCTTTTTAAGATGGCGAATTTGGACGTAAAAGCCTCCTACCGCCACACCAACGGGTCTGTTGAGTTTGATGTTTCCGGAAAAGACACGGATTTGTTCCTGGATAAAAACGGGACACTTCTCGATGCTTTTCAGTATCTGATTAATCGGATGATCCCGAGAAATGTCAAAATGAAGGTGATTTTGGAGTGTGAAGGTTTCAGAAGAAACCGGGTTCGGGAATTACAGGATATGGCTGCTAAAGCGGCGGAAAAAGTGCGGGATTTTGGAAAACCTTATCTGTTTTCCCCAATGAATCCGGCCGAAAGAAGACAGATTCACCTCGCATTGCAGGATGACAAGATGATTTCAACCGAAAGTCTTGGAGACGGACATTATAAGCGGGTGAAGGTGTTTATAAAAAAGCGGGGATAAAATGGATACAATCGGGGCAATTGCCACACCGGCAGGGGCCGGGGGCGTTGGAATTGTCCGTGTGTCCGGAATAAATGCAGGAAAAGTTTTTCGGCGTATCTTTCAATTGGAAAATACCCATATTAAACCGCGGTATGCCTATTTTGGCAAAATTCTGAATTCTTCGGGGGAAATTCTGGATTCCGGTATCGGACTTTTTTTTCCGGGTCCGGCCTCCTATACCGGCGAAGATGTCGTGGAATTTCAGGTTCACGGAGCACCTCTCATTCTGCGTCAGGTCTTGGACGCAGTTTTAGAGACACATTTGGTTCGTCTTGCTGAGCCCGGGGAGTTTACCCGCCGGGCTTTTTTGAATGGAAAATTGACCCTTTTTGAGACAGAGCGCCTTGCTTTGCTTCTTCAATCCGAGACGATGTTTCAGTTGAAAGTTGCCCGGGAAGTGAAGGCGGGGAAACTTTCCGGATCCCTTTCCCGGATCAGAGAGGAAATACTTTCCGCGTCTGCTCTGATTGAGGCTGCGATTGAGTATCCTGATGAAGATGAAACCACTTCTGCCATTTCGGGCCTCGTTGAAAAGATGGGCCGACTCTCCGCCGAACTGCGGAGGCTCCTTGAATCTTATTCCCGTATTGCCTACTGGACAGAGGGAATCCGTGTTGTGATTGTCGGAGAGACCAATGTTGGAAAATCTTCTCTGCTGAACGCGATGGCGGGATACAGCCGGGCAATTGTCACCTCTATTCCCGGTACCACCCGGGATACGATTGAGGTCGGCCTTGATCTGGACGGGCTGCGTTGTGTTCTTGTGGATACTGCCGGCCTTCGTGAGGCTGGCGATGAAGTGGAAAGCCGGGGCATTTCCCGGACTCTGGATGAAGTGGAAAAAGCGGATGTTGTTTTGTTTGTCCGGGACGGCTCAGAAGAGCCGGATGATACAATTCTCCCCCTTTCCCATGAGGATCACCGTTTTTTAATCCGGGTTCAAAACAAATGTGATCTGTCTGTCGAGCGGGACCGAAGGTTTCTGCCTGTTTCCGCCCGAACCGGAGAGGGAATCGGAGAGTTGTTGCGGAAAATCCGTTCTCTTTTTGAGAATGTTGACCTGGAAACCGCCTTTTTATTTACGGAAAGGCAGAAAAGGGCGGTTCGGTCCGCTTGTGACGATATGGAAAAAGCAATTTCATTTTTAAAAAACGAGCAGGGATTTGATCTTGCGGCTGCGCATCTGGCGGACGCCAGGTGGCATTTGGAAACGGTAATCGGAATTGTGACGACGGATGAAATTCTGGACGGGGTTTTTTCCTCCTTCTGTCTCGGGAAGTGACAAATGGAAGCTTTTGATATTGTTGTGATCGGTGCCGGTCATGCCGGTTGTGAAGCCGGTTCCGCCGCAGCAAGAATGGGAATGAAAACCTGTCTTTTGACGGTAAATCTTGATGTGATCGGCCAGATGTCCTGCAATCCTGCCATCGGGGGATTGGCAAAGGGCCAGATGGTTCGGGAAATAGATGCTCTGGGTGGATTAATGGGGGAGGTTGCCGACGAGGCGGGAATTCAGTTCAGAATGTTGAACCGGAGTCGCGGCCCCGCCGTCCGTGCACCCAGGGCTCAGGAAGATAAAGTCGTTTACCGGATGGCCATGCGCCGACGCCTTGAAAATACGCCCGGGCTTCGGGTTGTTCAGGATGTTGCCACTTCCATATCTGTGCGAAACGGAGCAGTATCGGCTGTTTCCCTGATTTCCGGGGACAGATTGGAGTGCCGGGCGGTGATTATTGCCACCGGTACGTTTCTGGGAGGTGAAATTTTCATTGGATCCAGGCGCTATCCTGCCGGGAGAAGCAATGAGCTTGCATCGTTGCGGTTGAGAAGTTCACTGGAGGAGCTCGGATTCCGTTTGATTCGCATGAAGACCGGAACCCCTCCCCGGGTACACCGGGATTCCATCGATTTCAATCTGACGGAACCCCAGCCCGGTGACCGGGACCCGCAGCCGTTTTCGTTCAGGACCCGGTGCCTGAATGTGGATCAGGTTTCCTGTTATTTAACCCATACAAACGCGGAAACCCATCGGATTATTGAAGAAAACATGAGTAGATCCGCTCTTTTTTCCGGTGCAATTCAAGGGGTGGGGCCACGGTATTGCCCCTCCATTGAGGATAAGCTGAATAAATTCCCGGACCGGCAGCAGCACCAGGTGTTTCTTGAACCGGAATCACGGTTCACCGCCGAGTATTATGTAAACGGGGTTTCCACATCGTTGCCTGTTGAAATTCAAAAGCAATATCTTCGTACCATTCCCGGTTTGGCGCGTGCTGAAATCATCCGGCCCGGCTATGCTATCGAGTATGACAGTATCGATTCTCTTGAACTGAAACCGAACCTTGAGGCAAAGGGAATCGAAGGCTTGTTTTTTGCCGGTCAGATTAATGGAACTTCCGGGTATGAGGAGGCGGCAGGGCAGGGGCTGGTTGCCGGAATTAATGCGGTTCTGCGGCTGAGGGGAGGCGACGCTCTTGTGCTGGGCAGGGAAGAGGCGTATATCGGTGTGATGATAGATGACCTGGTTACAAAAGGAGTGGATGAACCGTATCGGATGTTTTCTTCCCGGGCTGAACACCGGCTGTTGCTGGATCATCTTTCGGCAGATCGTCGGCTGATGCCCTATGGCCACAGTCTGGGGCTGATTTCCGATTCGGTTTTTGAAAAAATGGAAAGAAAATATGATGACATCGACCGGTATTGTTCCCGGGCTGAAGCTGTTTCTATCCGGGACAGTTTTAAGAACCCCGAATGTCTGGAAAACCTTGGTATTGACTGGCGCAGTGTCCCGACTCTGGAAAAGCTGATCCGGCGCTCTGAATTCAGATTTGATGATGTGAAGGATGGGCTGAAACCGGAATGGATACCCGTTTGGCCCCGTGAGGTGGCCACAAGGATTCGCTACAGGGGATATGTCGAGAGAGAACGGGTCAAGGTGGAAACGACAGCCAGGATGGGGGAAATGAAAATTCCGGAGGATTTCGACTTTCATCTTCCGGGATTATCCCGTGAGGTGGTGGAGAAGCTCCAAAAAGTGAGGCCTGTGACACTGGGGCAGGCCTCCCGGATACCTGGTGTGACACCTGCTGCTGTTACGGTTTTGTATTTAAATTTATCAAATAAAAAAGGAAAATAGCAATTGTTCCACGTGGAACAAACCCTGGGGGTATTGGGGTTACGTTTTCAACGAGGGGGGCAACTTTGCCTTCTCTTTCTGTGTGAGGTGTGATAAATTGAACGCTATGAGTAGAATTATTGCAATTGCAAACCAAAAAGGCGGTGTGGGGAAGACGACAACGGCGATAAACCTTGCGGCTTCCCTTGCGGTGGCGGAGAAGAGGGTGCTGTTGGTTGATTTTGACCCTCAATCCAATACAACTTCCGGAATCGGTGCCGACAAGGAAGATGAAACACGCAATATTTATACCTGTCTTTCCGGTGATGTCCCGGTTGGGGAGTGTATTAAAGATACGGATCTGGAGTGGCTGAAGATAATTCCGGCTCATCGAAACCTTGCCGGAGCCGAAATTGAGCTGGTAACCCAGATCGGCCGGGAGTTTTTCCTTCGGAATATTCTGCTTCCCCTGAAAGAAGAGTTTGATTATATCCTGATTGATTGCCCCCCCTCTCTCGGTTTGTTGACTGTGAATGCCCTGGTGGCAGCCGAATCCGTAATGATACCGATACAATGTGAATATTTTGCGTTGGAAGGGGTGACGGATTTGATGCGCACAATATCAATGATCCGGGACAGTGTGAACCCGTCTCTGGAATTGGAAGGTGTTGTGCTGACCATGTATGACGAACGAACCAATCTTTCCCAGCAGGTGACCCAGGAGATTCGAACTTATTTCAACGAAAGGGTTTTTGAAACCGTAATCCCGCGGAATGTCCGCCTCGGGGAAGCCCCCAGTTTCGGCCTGCCGGTTTTGATGTATGAAATTAAATCCCGGGGAGCCCAGTCTTATTTGAAACTTGCAAAGGAGCTGATAGATCATGAAACGAAAAGCGTTGGGTAAAGGGATTCAGTCACTGATCCCCCCCGGCGCCCCGTCGGACAAACTGGCGGAGGTGGATATTTCCCGTATCAAACCCTCCCCGTACCAGCCGAGGCGCCGTTTTGACCCTGAAAAACTGGAGGAACTTGCGGCATCAATCCGGAATTCCGGAATTATTCAGCCTGTTGTGGTGGCAAGGGAAGAAGACGGCACATTTACGCTGATTGCAGGGGAACGCCGGTGGCGGGCTGCCCAGTTGGCTAAGATGACCCGGATTCCTGCTGTGTTCCGGGATTTGCCGGAAGAAAAGAAAGCTGAATATGCTTTGATTGAAAATATTCAGCGTCAGGATTTGAATCCGGTTGAAGAGGCGCTTGCCTATAAAAGTTTACTGGAACGCTACAAGTTGACCCAGGAGGAGCTGTCGGAACGGCTGGGAAAAAAACGAAGCAGTATTACCAACATGCTTCGGATTCTGAAACTTCCCGAAGAGGTTCTGGCTTCTGTGGAAGACGGGCGGGTTTCCCTCGGCCATGCGAAGATTCTTTCCGGTATTCCGGATGTTGATCGCCAGCTGGAACTTGCCCGTATGGTGCAGGAGAAGGGGCTGACGGTTCGTGCCCTTGAAGCCAGGTTGAAAAAAACCGGAAAGGCAACGGCTGTAAACAAAGAAGCCGATATTTTTTTGAAAGACGGAGAAGAACGGTTGGCAAAGAAACTGGGAACAGCAGTGAAAATCAAGGGAAATGCCAGCCGGGGCTCAATTGTGATTCGGTATCATTCCAAAGAGCAGTTGATTTCGCTCTTTGAATCTCTGATGCAGAGGTGAGGCATGAAAGAAAAGGAAATGAACGGGTTTCTGGATCGGGGCACAGTGTTTAAAGGTGACCTGGTTTTTGAAGATTTATTGCGTATTGACGGGAAGTTCGAGGGAACGATTCACTCTGACAGTACCCTGATCATCGGGGAGAGTGCCGAAGTAAAGGGAGAAATCGTGGTGGATTCCGTTACAGTGAACGGCCGGGTTGACGGGAAAATTACAGCAAAGAGCCGAATTGAAATCAACAGCCATGCGAAATTGAGCGGTGAGCTGCATACGCCGATTTTGTCTGTGCAGGATGGCGCGGTATTTGACGGGGTGATTCAAATGGCTGCTGCGGCTCCGAAGGAGAAAAAAGTGAAAAACTCCGGTGGAGACAAGGCTAAATGAGCTGGTTTAAGAGAAAAGATGAAAATATTACAACAGATCTATCGGACAGGGGGAAAATACCTGCCGGTTTGTGGTTGAAATGCGACCAGTGCGGTGAAATTATCTATCAGAAAGAGGTTGCTGCTTTCGGGATGGTTTGTCCCAAGTGTTCCTACCATTTTCCCATTCCGCCGCAGGACCGTCTGGAGCAGCTTTTCAATGGAAATCCGTATAAATTTTTGTTTCGTGATATTCAGCCGGATGATCCGCTGGGGTTTTCGGCTGCAAAATCTTACCGGGATCAGCTGAAACGGCAGGCAGACAGAAAGAAAGTGGATGAAGCAGTTGTGGTGGTGGAGGGAAAGTTGGGAAAGCAACATGTAATTGTTGCGATTATGGATTTTTCTTTTCTGGGGGGAAGTATGGGTTCCGTTGTGGGCGAAAAGCTGACCCTTGCGGCGGAAACAGCACTGGAAAAAAAGAAAGCATTGATTATTTTCTCCTGCTCCGGCGGTGCCCGGATGATGGAAGGGGCACTTTCTTTAATGCAGATGGCAAAGGTCAGTGCGGCATTGGCCAGGCTGGATAAGGCGCGGATTCCTTATGTTTCAGTGTTGACCCATCCCACCACAGGGGGGGTGACAGCCAGTTTTGCCATGCTGGGGGATATGAATATTGCCGAGCCGGGAGCTTTGGTGGGGTTTGCCGGGCCCCGGGTCATTCAGCAGACGATTAAAGCGGATCTCCCAAAAGGATTTCAGCGGTCTGAATTTCTATTGGCCCACGGAATGGTTGACCGGGTGGTACCGCGAAACCGTCTGAAAGATGAGCTGATTACAATTTTGTCTTTGTTACATGGCTGATCAAAGCGCTTTTCTGTATCCCGAAGCACTGGCTTACCTTTCTTCTTTTGAACAATCCACGATTAAGCTGGGCCTTGACAGGATTCGCTGTCTTTTGAAGGCGCTGGAGGAGCCCCAGCGGAAATTTAATTCCGTTCATATTGCCGGGACCAACGGCAAGGGGTCTGTGGCCGCAATGCTGGATAGCCTCCTTGCTTCCGAAGGACGCCTGGTGGGCCGTTTCTGCTCTCCTCACCTTGTTACGCCCCGGGAACGGATTCTCATTGACGGGCGTCCGGTTACCAGACAATGGTTTTCCGCCGCTTTGTCTTTTCTTCGGGATGTCCTGGATGAGAATAATATAAAACCTTCTTATTTTGAGTTAGTTACAGCTTTGGCTTTCTATGTTTTCCGTTTTATGAAAGTGGATACCGCTATTGTGGAAACCGGCCTCGGAGGGCGGTTGGATGCCACCAATACCCTTGTTCCGGATCTGACTGTGTTAACTTCAATCTCTCTGGATCACACCGGTATGCTGGGCGAGTCGGTTTCGGCCATTGCCCTTGAAAAGGCCGGGATTATTAAGCCGGGTGTGCCGGTGATTGTAAGGGAAAACACAGAAGCGTACCCTTTTATCTGTAATGTGGCGAAAAAGTGCAGTGCCCCGGTTGTCCCTGTAATTCCGGAGCTGGTGAAAGCAGGGCGGGAACAGGCTCCGTTTGTTCGTATCTTCATCGGAGGAAAGGAGATTTCTGCAACATCCCCATTGAAAGGTGTGTTTCAAAGTGAGAATCTTGCCCTGGCGTTGGCGGCATTTCATCTGTTAACCGGGGAAAGCGGAGACCTGACCCGCCGTTTGTCCACTGTGCACTGGCCCGGCCGTATGGAGTATCTGCCTTCGGATCCGCCGATTTTACTGGACGGCGCGCATAACCCGGCCGCAATGGAGAAAATGCTGGAGAGCCTTGATGGGAAATTTCGGGACGGGCCGGTGTTGTTCGGATGTATGCGGGATAAACAGGGGGAAGAGATGTACCGGATGCTCCGTGACAAATTTTCAACCGTTTTTCTGACTTCCGGTGTATATCATCGTTTTATGGACAGGAACATGTTTGAATCCTCTGCCTGTTTTGATTCTCCTTATATTGATTTGTCTGAATTTGCGGAACAATTGAACCGTTATCCGTCTGTTGTGGTTACCGGTTCCCTCCACCTGATCGGTGATTTTCTGAAATGTATTGCCGGTAAACCTCAATATCGGGAGGTGTTACTTGAAATGGAACCGTATTGCGATATTTTTGATTCTGACCCTGCTTGAAGCCTGTTATCAGGCCCCCCGTGGCCCGGAATCCGGCCCGGCTGTTTCTTCGGTGCCAACGGGAAAACTGATTCGCTATGAAAGCGGCCTGGCATCATGGTACGGAAAAGATTTTGACGGCAAACCGACGGCGTCCGGTGAAATTTATGACATGTATAAAATTTCAGCCGCCCACAAAACCCTGCCTCTGGGAACCCATGTTCTGGTCAAAAATGAAAAAAACGGCCGTACCCTTGATGTGGTTATCAACGACCGGGGCCCCTTTGTTCACGGGAGAATCATTGATCTTTCCTATGCTGCTGCCCGGAAACTGGGTTCGGTGGAGGACGGGGTTGTTCCGGTAACCTTGTATTTGTATAAACAGGTTACGGAACACTGTTTTTCGGTGCAGGTGGGGGCTTTTTCGGTGGCAGGCAATGCCCGTGCGTTTGCATTGAAACTGACACGGATAAGTGGTGAAACGGCGAGGGTTGTGGAACGGGGAAATTACTATAAGGTGCTGCTGGGGCATTTCCCGGATGAAAAATCCGCCCGGGCCTTCGGCCGTTCACTGAATCTTGACTTTTTTCTTGTTTCGTGCCATTGAGCCGTTTTTTATTTGATTCCTTGTGTTTGTCAGGTTCCGAAGGTATAATGCACTGGAAAAATGATTTCTGCGCGTTTAAAGTCAAGATGAATAATTTGGCTTTGTTCCGCAGCAACTGGAGGCAAAATGACAAAATATCTTTTTACATCCGAATCGGTTACCGAAGGGCATCCCGACAAAATAGCAGATCAGATTTCCGATGCGATACTGGACGCGGTTCTGAAAGACGACCCAAACGGGCGGGTCGCCTGTGAAACCCTGGTTACAACCGGGTTGATTTTAATTGCCGGAGAAATTTCCACCAAAACCTATGTGGATTTTCCAAATGTGGCAAGAAAAACAGTTCGGGATATCGGATATACCCGGGCAAAATTCGGTTTTGACAGTGATACCTGCGGTGTCATTTCCACAATAGATGAGCAGTCTCCGGATATTGCCATGGGGGTAAACCCCGGTGGAGCCGGAGATCAGGGGATGATGTTCGGTTTTGCCGTCAATGAGACAGACGAATTGATGCCGATGCCGATTATGCTGGCCCACCGCCTTACCCGGCGGCTGGCGGAAGTACGGAAGAAAAAGATTTTAAAGTTTCTGCGGCCGGATGGTAAATCACAGGTTACGGTTGAATATGAAAACGGAAAACCCAAACGTGTGGATACGGTTGTTATTTCCACTCAACACGCGGAATCGGCTGATGCGGCAACCATTCGCCGGGAAATACTGGAAAATGTCATTTTTCCGGTGATTCCCGAACAGTTGCTGGATTCGGATACAACCTATCATGTAAACCCAACCGGCCGCTTTGTTGTGGGAGGGCCGCAGGGGGATTGCGGGCTGACGGGACGGAAAATTATTGTGGATACCTATGGCGGATTCGGGGCCCACGGCGGCGGGGCTTTTTCCGGAAAAGACCCTTCCAAAGTGGACCGTTCCGGTTCTTATATGGCACGCTATCTGGCCAAGAACATTGTGGCATCGGGAATTGCGGATCGGGTGGAGGTACAGATTGCCTATGCCATCGGCGTGGCGGAACCGGTGTCACTGATGGTAAACAGTTATGGTACCGGAAAGCGCCCGGATGCGGAACTAGCCGGTTTAATTCGAAAAGAGGTGGATTTGAGCCCTGCCGGTATTATTGAAAAACTGAATTTGCGCAGGCCCATCTATCTGCAGACGGCATCCTACGGGCACTTTGGCCGCAATGAAACGGAATTTTCGTGGGAACATACTGATATAAAAGATATTTTTGTCTGATTTGTTGATGAAAGCAAACAAAAAAGGGAGGGTAACACCCTCCCTTTTTTGTGTTTGGAATCGAATTTACTGGATTACAGTTCCTCTTGCCGGAACAGAGAAGTGGTGTTCTGTGATACCGTCTTTTACAGTAATTTTAATAATGCTTCTGAACACCCCCAGCGGAGCGTTGTCTTTAATCCCAACCCAGACATCAATGGTTCTTTTGTCTTCCCGGACGGTTTCAAAGGTAAATATTTTTTTGCCGGTTTCCGTTACCGAGACAACTTTCAGCGGTTTTCCCGTGTTGGAGGTTAAACTGATTCTCCGCAGTCTTGTCGCATTCCGGTGGCTGCCGAACATAAACAGGGAAATCGGTTTGATTTCAACAGGTTTCTGCATCCGGATGATAATAAAGAAGGTCATTTTCGGCATTTTTTTAGAGTTTGTGTCCAGGGACAGGGTGAAACTGGTTCTTTCCAGTACCGGCATGCTTTTCAGTGCCTTTAATGTTATTTCCACAAACTCTTTTCCCTCTTTGTTCCGGACAAGTTTTACGTTCAGGGGAAATTCCCGGGAATTTCTAACGTTTCCGACAATATGGTAGCCTTTGATTTCGAGGGGTTTATGCATGTGATTCTCAATGTAAATCCGTTCGGTATAGGATTTTCCGGGCACGACATTCCGAAAATAAACGGATGTGCGGGCCGGCCTTAAATCGGTTACAACGGTTGCTTTCAGATGCAAACGGATAATGTTTCCGCCGCCGTTGGTGTTGGAATATACCTGGATGGTTTTTGTAACCGAGCCGTTGTAATGGGCAGTGTTGAAATAAGCCTTGATTGTTCCCGACTCTCCGGGAAGATATGCCGTCTTTTCCAAAGCGGCGGTGGTGCAGCCTCACCCGGGTTTTACCGATTTGATGATAAGTTTTTCATCTCCGGTGTTGGTAAACTTGAAGACGGCCTGAACTTTTTTTCCGGGGTCAACTTTACCCAGATCCACAACCTTTGTTTTAAAAGTCATGATCGGGCCTTTAGCCATTGCCATCGCCTGGCTGATGGCAATAATCAGAATGAACAGTTTCTTATGCATGCGTCCTCCCGAAGCAATAAATTCCGTATTTATTTCTATCACAGCTATAGGCTTTTGTCCACAATCTGAAGTTTAAGAATTCTGAGAAGAGGGTCGATTTCGGTTATACGCACCCGGACAGCCAGCCCGATGGTGATTTGATGTCCCCGGCTGTTTTCCAGTGAAAAGCCGGATGGACTGAGCCTGTATTGTCCCGTCAGCGTTGATAGAGGAACAAAGCCATCCACAAAAAAGCCGGAGAGTTCCACAAAAATACCTGCTTTGCCGACAGCAGACACAATTCCGTTAAATTCCCGTTCTTTTCCCTGTTTGATTCGGTTGAGAATCATGCTTTCGGCCGCATCCAGTTCTCCGTGGAACGAAACGGTTTCCCGGAAACTGACCAAATCGGCAATCGCGGCGAGTTGGGGTTTTGTGTAGGGGGCGGGGACACGGTTCAGCCATGCTTTCAGCATCCGGTGGACCACAAGATCTGCGTATCTCCGTATGGGGGAAGTAAAGTGAAGATAATTTTCTGCGGCAAGGCCGAAATGGCAGCCAGGCTCGGAATCGTAGCGGGCGCGGCCCAGCATTCGAAGGAAAATATAATGCAGTTTCGGGTCGTTCGTCTCATTGATAAAAGATGAGATTGATGTTGTGTCACCGGTGAGCCTCAGCTCTCTTTTCACCTGTTCCAGAACTTGATAGATTTCTGCCGCCGGTTTCGGATGAATTCGGAAAATACCCGGAATATGATGATTGACAAAGAGGTTTCCCACACTTTCATTGGCAAGCAGCATGCATTCTTCCACAATCCGTTGGGATTTCCCTTCTGTTTCCGGTAAAATGTCGTCCACATGCCCCCTTGAATTAAATTGAAGTTTTCCCTTTGGGATGTTCAGAAAAACAGCCCCCCGTTCTTTTCGTTTTTTTCTGCGGGAATCGGCAAAATGAACCAGCATCCGCAGAGATTCACTGATGTTCACACCCCAATCTCTGTTTACGGTTTCTTCGGAATTCAGCCAGTGATTGACTTGTTTGTATTGCAGCCTGAAACGGCTTTGAATCCGGGACGGAACAACGCTGAAATTTTCAATTTCAAATTGGCGGTTCAGCACAAAGAGAAGGGATAAACAGAGACGGCTTTTTCCCGGCAGCAGACTGCACCGGTTATTGGACAGTTCTTCCGGCAGCATGGAAACGGTGTGGTTCGGCAGATAGGCTGATACACCCCGGAGCATTGCGTTTCGGTCAACGGCGGAATTCTGTTCCACATAGGCGGAGACATCCGCAATGTGGATTCCGAGAATATATCTGTTTTTCTGTTTTTCAAGTGAAATGGCATCGTCAAAGTCTTTTGCGTCTTCCCCGTCAATGGTAAAGGCGGCAAGGTGTGTCAGGTCTGTCCGCCGGTCCGGAGTATCGAACTGAAATTCCGGGGAGATTTCCAGTTCCGGCCAGGGCTGAAACAGGTTGTGGCGGTAAGCGGCAATGGAGACAGCGGAAGCCGGGCTTTCACGGAAACGGGCAAGTACCCTGGGACGGATGCCGGCTTGAATTTCCACCACTTCTCCCTTTCCGGCCTCATGGGGTAAAATCCGTTTCCCCCTTCTTCCCGTTGCGGGGACAAAATGTGTTTTGAACAGCCGTCCCCAGCTTCTGCTTTTTTCAGGGCAGTCAATTCCGGCCACAATTCCGGTGTTTTTGCCGGTTTCCACTACCCATACGCGGTCTCCCTGCACCGGTTTTCCCTGCATTTCCGAAAGCCATTTAACCCGGATGGCACGGCGCCGTTTCGGCGTTTCCACGTGGAACCCCCCTTTGCCGTTGATCAGAACGCCGGAGATAAACGCCCGGATTTCCGGCACCGGATTCCGGACTTTTTCGCTCACAGCTTTTTCGGCAGCCTGATAGCATTGTTTGTCTGTTTTACAGACTTTTCCATCCCGGATCATTTCTTTCAGAATCATCCGCAGATACCCCCGTTCTCTGCGGTGAAGCTTCAGGTGTTGTTCCAGGCGTTTCAAGCCGATGGGGGATTGCTGTTTTGAAAGATAATTGTAAATTTCGTCTTTGATCAGGCGCAAGCGGCCCTCCTCCTGCTTTGTTTGATTCTGTGAATCTCTTCCCGTTATTTTCGTCTGCGGTGTTTCCCGGTTTTCGTTTCAGATTCCCCCTTGACATCCGCTGTCTTCATCCCTATGATTATACGCGGTTCTTGAGGTTGCTCAAGTGGTGGCTCAAGTGGTGGAATTGGCAGACACGCACGGTTCAGGTCCGTGTGGGAGTTAATCCCATGGGGGTTCGAGTCCCCCCTTGAGCACCATTTTTTCACCCATTGGAGATACTATGCCGGATTTGGTCGGCGTTAAGTTTAAAAAGACCGGAAAATTCCTTTTTTTTAAAGAAAACGGGGTAAAAGTAAAAACCGGGGATCGTTGCGTTGTGGAAACAGATCACGGGACGGAACTGGGAATTGTTGTAATTCCGGTTTATTCCGTGAGTGACGAGAAGGTAACTGATAAAACGAAAAGGCTTTTGCGAATTGCAACCGAAGAAGACCTGAAGACTTTCGAAGAGCTGGCTGTCCGGGAAAGGGATGCGATGTCCTATTGCCGCTCTAAAATTGAAGAGCGGAAACTGGAAATGAAACTGGTGGCGGTGGATTTTACACTGGACCGTTCCAAAGCGATTTTTTATTTTACCGCTGACGGGAGAATTGATTTCAGGGACCTGGTTAAAGACCTGGCTCACGAATTTCATCTGCGGATTGAAATGCGTCAGATCGGAGTCCGGGATGAGGCGAAAATGCTGGGTGGTATTGGAGTTTGCGGCCGGCCGCTTTGCTGTTCTCAGTTTTTAAACCGATTTGAACCGGTTTCAATCAAAATGGCCAAAGCTCAGAATCTGATTTTGAATCCCAGTAAAATTTCGGGAATCTGTGGCCGCCTGATGTGCTGTATTAATTTTGAAATCAATCGGGAAGGTGGATGCTGCCGGAAAAAAACGAAAGCGGAAAAATAAGCCTTCCGAGTAAAGATTTCCCTTTCTTTTGTGAGATTCCTTGTGTTTTCTTTATATTTTCGGTATAATCCGAAAAAACAGGCGATTCAACGCAAGCAATAAGGAGTTATATCCATGTCCAACAGGAAATTAATTCGCCCGAACCTGAAAGATATCAAAGCGAAGATGGGCGCTCCCGATAATCGGCCGCATCATCAGATTGAATACGGACGGCAGGGCAGCCCCAGCGGGGGCGGGGATCAGCCGCTTCTGTCCCATCCGCTTCTGACCACCGCACGGCGGAAACAGGCCCCGCCGGAGCAGACATACGCGGAAAATTTTTATTATCTGAAACAGATGACCAGCAAGACGGTTATTGTCATTATCATGGAAGACGGGGAAGAAATCCGCGGAATTATTGAATGGTATGACAAAAACTGCCTCAAAGTCAATCGGTTGAAAGAGCCCAATCTTCTGATTATGAAATCCAAAATTAAATATATGTACAAACAGGAAGAAGAGAGCCGCTCTGCCCGCCGCCGGAGCCGCCGCCCGGTGCGTTCGGGAACGGAAGACACACCGGCGGCCTCCGAATCCGGTACCGAATAAAATTCCGGCTGAATGAAAGAGATGAGAACTCGCCCTGTTATTGCCATTACCCCCGGTGACCCTTCCGGTATCGGGCCGGAAATTGTTTTAAAAGCACTGCCTGAAATCAAAAAATGGTGCCGTCCCGTTGTCTTTTCCTCCCGGCAGCTGTTGGAACAGGCCGGTACCTGCCGAATTTCAGGACTTGAAGATGTGGAATTTTGCGAACCTGAATTTGCTTGGGCCCAATGCCCCGGAAAACTTTCTTCCGAGAACGGCCGGTATGCTGCCGAAGCGATCCGGCTTGCGGTTTCCCGCTGCATGGACGGCCGCTGCGACGCGCTGGTTACCGCTCCGATTTCCAAAAAAGCGTGGGAGCTGGCGGGAATCGATTATCCGGGCCATACCGAAATGCTCCGGGACCTTGCCGGCGTTAAAAAGACAATGATGCTGTTTTACGCCCCGGCTTTTTCCGTTATTCTCCACACCATCCATATTCCGCTGGCGGCGGTTCCCGCTTTTGTAACGGAAGACAGGGTGGCGGAAGCCCTGCGTTTTGCTGTCGGGAGTTATGGAAACCTGGTTCAAAAACCGTTTGAAACCCGTGTCTGCGGCCTCAATCCCCATGCCGGGGAACAGGGAAGGCTGGGAACGGAAGATTTTCAGATCCGGGATGCTGTTCTTAAACTGGCTGCCGAAGGAATGAATATCCGGGGCCCGTTTCCCGCAGATACCCTGTTTGCCCGGCTTCCCCGGGATGGCAGTGTTCTGGTGTATGCCATGTACCATGATCAGGGGCTGGCTCCGATCAAGACACTTTATCCTGATAAATGTGTTAACATTACATTGGGTCTGCCCTTTATCCGTGCGTCGGTGAATCACGGAACAGCCTTTGATATCGCGGGAAAGGGGCTGGCTGATTTTCAAAACCTGTTGGAGACGGTCCGAACCACCGTCCGGTTCTTGAATGGGAGGCAGCTATGACAGTTAAAACGGTTTCACTGTTCTTGCTTACTTTTTTTCTCGTTGGATGTCTGGGCGGCCGGATGTATTTTGACAAACCCACCCGCTATGACATCAAACTCTCCATGCTGAAGATGAAAAAGCACTATGAAATTATCCGGCAATGGGTGAAAGGAAAAGGCGGAACCCCGGAAGCGGTTACCGATTCCGTAGCCCGGATACGGACAGAGACGGATTTTCTGCTGAATAAACTTCCGTCCAGAAATCCGGAAATATATCAGGAACACCTGCGGGACATGCAACACACCCTGGACTTTCTTGACGAAAGTGTCAAAGACAATCAGCCGAAACGGGCGAAATATCATTTTGACAAACTGAAAGACAGCTGTACCAGTTGTCATTTCCGATACAAAATCGGCGTCAACTTCTGATTCGGCGCAGACGATGCCAGACCCGGCGCTTTCCGGCCTGATAGATGATTTAAAACAGCATCCCTGGCTGGTTCACTATCAGTTAATTCCCGAACGTGCGGCCAAAACGGCGGAAATGCCGGAACACCTGCATCCTGAAATCGTAAAGGGGCTGAAAGCCGGAGGTATCGCTTCCCTTTACACCCACCAGTCAAAAGCCTTTTCTCTGGCAGAATCGGGTAAAAATGTGGTGATTGTCACGCCGACGGCATCAGGCAAGACCCTCTGCTACAACCTGCCGGTATTGAACCGGATTGCAGAAGACCCGAAAAGCCGTGCCGCTTACCTTTTTCCCACCAAAGCATTATCACGGGATCAAATGGCCGGGCTGCTGGATTTGTCGAAAGCAGCCGGAATACCGCTGAAATGTGATGTGTACGACGGCGACACCCCCTCCGATACAAGGGGCGCAATCCGTAAAAACGCTCAGGTTCTGATTACAAACCCGGACATGATTCACCAGGCGATTCTGCCCCACCATCCGAAATGGAAACAGGCACTGGAATCGTTAAAATACATTGTTATTGACGAAATGCACACCTATACCGGGGTTTTCGGCAGCCACTTTGCCAACGTAATCCGGCGCTTGAAACGGATTTGCCGGTTTTACGGCGCGAATCCGGTTTTTATCTGCTGTTCCGCCACCATTGCCAATCCCCTGGAGCTTGCGGAAGAACTCTGTGAAGAAAAATTCACGTTGATTGACGAAACCGGTGCCCCCTCCTCCGCGAAACATTTTTTTCTCATCAACCCCCCCATTGTCAACGCGGAGCTGGGTATTCGGAAAAGCTACATTGAAACAGCGGTTCAATTCATGATGAAATTTATCACGCATAACGTATCCGCAATCGGGTTTGCCAGAACCCGGCTGGCTGTGGAAGTTTTGACAAAATACCTGAAAGACCGGGCACCGGCCACAAAAAAGAACAGTATTACCGGTTACCGGGGCGGCTATCTCCCCGGTGAGAGGCGGAAAATTGAGAAAGCGGTGAGAAGCGGTGAACTGAAATTTATTCTGTCCACCAATGCCCTGGAACTGGGAATTGACATCGGTACCCTTCAGGGTTCGGTACTGGCGGGATATCCGGGAACCATTGCCAGCACTTTGCAGCAGTCCGGCCGTGCCGGCCGAAAAGAAGGGGATGCCGTTTCCGTTCTCATTGCGTCCAATCTGCCGGTGGATCAGTTTATTGTCAGCCATCCGGATTACCTCTTCGGGCGTTCCGCGGAACACGGGAGAATTAACCCGGACAACCCGGAAATCCTGTTCAGCCACCTTGCCTGTGCCGCCTTTGAGCTCCCGGTGGCGGATGGCGAAAAACTGGGCACCCTCAACCCCGGCCCGGCGATGGAACAGATGGCGGACATGGAACTGGTAAACCACTTCGGAAATAAATGGCACTGGATCGGAGACAGTTACCCGGCGGCGGAATTTTCACTGCGCTCGGTGACAAACGAAAATTTTGTAGTTATTGATAAAACCGGGAAAACGAACCGGGTTATCGCGGAAGTTGATTACACCGCTGCCCATACCACCCTCTACCAACAGGCAATTTACCTGCTTCAGGGAAAACTCTATCAGGTGGAGGAACTGGACTACGAAAACCGGAAAGCCTACGTGAAACAGGTACAATCCGACTACTACACCGATGCCATTGACCATACCCACCTGAACATCCTCACGGTGGAAAAAACGCTGAACGCAGGATTTCACCAGGTCAACCTCGGAGATGTCCACGTACTGACCCGGGTTACCGGCTACAAGAAAATCAAGTTCTACACCAATGAAAACGTAGGCTACGGCGAAGTAAAACTGCCGGACATGGAAATACACACCAGCGCCTTCTGGGTAACCCTGTCGGAAGCATTCCAGGAACAACTGGAAATCTGCCGGACAGACTTTACCGAAACCCTTTCCGGCCTTCTCTATGCCCTGAAAACCGTTTCCGCCATTCACTTGATGAGCAACGTGCAGGACCTGGGCAGTGCCATGCAGGTGGACGACACCACAGCTCCCCAGCGGTTTTCGCTCTTCATCTACGACCGGTATCCCGGCGGAATCGGATTGAGCAATGAATTGTTCCGAATTCGTTCCGAAATCTTCGAGGCTGCCCGGAAACTGGTGCAATCCTGCCACTGTGAAACCGGTTGTCCCTCCTGCATCGGCAGCCGGCCTGCCGAAACCGGCAACATCAAAAGCAATGTCGTTGCCCTGCTGACCCTTCTGGCAGCTGAGAACAACTGAAAACAACCTTTGAAGTGTTTAGCTTTTATTGACAGTGAAAATGTCGTGTGCTACCTTTGGGTTGCATTGACTTTGAAGGGGGCAGTTGTGAAAAAAACACCGTTGAATGAAGAACATAGAAACCTCGGTGCGAAAATGGTGGATTTCGGCGGCTGGGATATGCCGGTTCAATATTCAGGCGTTCTGGAAGAACATCTCGCAGTACGGAAAAAAGTGGGGCTCTTTGATGTGTCTCATATGGGTGAATTTACGGTTAAAGGGCCCGACGCGCTGGCTTTTATCCAGCATGTGACCTGTAATGATGTGGCAAAACTGGCCCACAAGCAGATTCATTATTCGGCTTTTACCTATCCGGAAGGTACGATTGTTGATGATCTGCTGGTGTATCGGCAGGATGATAATGAATTTTTTCTTGTTGTGAATGCCGCGAATATTGAAAAGGATTTTGACTGGATTACCAGCCAGAGCGGCGGTTTTAACGTGGAGCTGAAGAATGTTTCGGATTCATATGCCCAGCTGGCGGTTCAGGGGCCTGAGGCGGTAAAGATTATTGAAACCCTGTTTGGGAAAGTTGCGCCTCAAATGGGCTATTACTGGTTTGATTATGTGACGTATGAAGGAAGCCCCTGCATTCTGTCCCGTACCGGTTATACCGGGGAAGACGGGTTTGAAGTGTACTGCCCGCCTTCGGTTGCGGTGAGGCTGTGGCGGCAGATGCTGGAGTTGGGACAGCCCTTCGGGATTCTGCCCTGCGGGCTGGGGGCGCGGGACACACTGCGGCTGGAAGCCAAAATGTGCCTTTACGGCAACGATATTGACCACACGACGACGGTTCTGGAAGCCGGCCTGGGCTGGATCTGCAAACTGGACAAGGGGGATTTTATCGGTGCGGATATTCTGCGTCAGCAGAAGGAGGAAGGGCTGGAACGGAAACTGATGGGGTTTGAAATGGTGGACAGAGGTATTGCCCGCCACGGTTACCCGGTATTTTCGGAACCGGGCGGTGAACAGCTGGGAACAGTGACCAGCGGTTCTTACGCGCCTTTTCTGGAGAAGAATATCGGCCTGACCTACCTTCCTGTTGAAAAGGCAAAAATCGGCACGGAAATTTTTATCGGTATCCGTAAAAAAACAGCAAAAGCGGTGGTGGTGAAAACCCCGTTTTATAAGCGCCAGAAATAATCCGGAGGAGGATGTAATGGTTCCCAATGATCGTTATTACACAAAAGAGCATGAGTGGATTAAGGTGGAGGGTGAAACCGGCACAATCGGAATCACCGACCATGCCCAGAAGCAGCTGGGTGATATTGTTTTTGTGGAGGTTCCGGAAGTGGATACGGAACTGGAAAAGGGTGACGAAGCCGGTTCAATTGAATCCGTAAAAGCGGTGGCAGATGTGTTCAGCCCGGTTTCCGGAACCGTGACCGAAGTCAATGAGGCATTGGAAGATGAACCGGAACTGGTCAACAAAGACGCCCAGGGCGAAGGCTGGCTGTTTAAACTCCGCCTCGAAGATAAATCCGAGCTGGAAGGCTTGATGGACGCGGCTTCTTACGAGAAATATCTCGAAGAAGAGGAAGGATAAACCATGTCCCGCTTCTTTCCCCTGTCCGATGGCGATCGGCGGGAAATGTTGCGGAAGATCGGGGCCGACAGTATTCAATCTATTTTTTCATCCATTCCCGAAGGGGATCAATTTACAGGGACGCTGAATATTCCCCATTACAGTGAACTGGAACTGCTGCGGTTTTTCCGTGAACTTGCGGATAGCAACACACCGGCCCGTTCTTTTGCCGGTGCAGGGGTCTATGCCCATTATGTTCCGGCAGCTGTGGATTCTCTGTCATCCCGGCAGGAATTTCTGACAGCGTATACACCGTATCAGCCAGAGATTTCTCAGGGCACGTTGCAGGCGATTTTTGAGTATCAGACATACATGTGCGCGTTGACTGGCATGGAGGTTTCCAACGCTTCCATGTACGACGGCGCCACCGCCTTTGCCGAAGCGATTCTGATGGCAAAACGGGTGGGAAAAAAGAAGAATACGGTTCTGATTTCAGACGCGATTCACCCCCATTACCGGAAAGTGGCAGAGCGGTATCTGGAGAACCTGGGGATTCAAACTGTCAATGTCCCCACGCGGAATTACAAAATGGATCTGGACGCGTTGAATACCGCACTGGAAAACGAAGACATTTTTGCCGTAGCAGCGGGGTATCCGAACTTTTTCGGAGTTGTGGAACCGCTGGATGAAATTTCGGCGGCGGTTCGGGAAAAGGCAGCAAAGGCGATGTTGATTTCCGTTACGACGGAAGCACTTTCTTTTGGCCTGTTGCCCCCGCCGGGGGAATTCGGTGTGGATATTGCCTGCGGGGAAGCCCAGTCTTTCGGCAATTATCCGGGATTCGGCGGGCCGCTTCTGGGTTTTTTAACCACGAAACAGAAACGGGTCCGGAATATGCCGGGCCGGGTGGTGGGGCAGACGACGGATGAGGACGGAAAAACCGGTTATGTTCTGACTCTGTCTGCCCGGGAACAGCATATCCGCCGGGAAAAGGCGACATCCAATATCTGTTCCAATCAGGGCTGGTGTATGCTCCGTGCCGTTATGTATCTCGCGCTTCTCGGAAAAACCGGCGTGAGAGAGCTGGCGGAACTGAATCACCGGCTGGCGGAAACCGCGAAAGCCGCCATTTCAAAAACTAAAAAGTTTGAAGTGGTACCGGGAACAACATTTAACGAATTTGTCGTTCGTTCCGATGTAAATCTTGAGGATTTTGTGGAATATGCGGTGACTCACGGCATATTCCCCGGTGTCCGGCTCTCCAAGTTCGGTCTCGCGCCGGATGAAATGCTGGTTACGCTGACCGAAATGAATACGGTGGAGGATATTCACCGCCTGGTGGACCTGATGGAGGCGGTAAAATGAAAACTCTGAGAATAAAAGAAAAGTCAATTTTTGAGCTCGGCGGGGAAGGGAAACGGGGAATTGATCTTCCAGAACCGGAAGGGCTGGCCCCGGCAGCGATCCGGGGTTCCGCTGCGCGGGCCGAAGCACCGGATGTTCCGGATTTGTCGGAAGTGGAGGTGGTTCGTCACTTCACAAGGCTGTCCAAGCTGAACTATGGAGTGGATGACGGATTTTATCCCCTGGGTTCCTGTACGATGAAACACAATCCGAAAATCAACGAGGTTGTGGCATCACTGGACGGATTCAAGTGGGCCCACCCGATGCTGCCCTACGGGATGGTACAGGGTTCATTGAAGGCTATGAAAATGCTGGAAAAGGCATTGAATGAAATTACCGGGATGGACGGGTGTTCCCTTCAACCCGCCGCCGGTGCCCACGGAGAGCTTACCGGCGTTATGATGATTCGGGCTTATCTGGAAAAGAAGGGCAATCCCCGGAGTATTATTCTGATTCCCGATTCCGCCCACGGGACCAATCCGGCATCTTCCGCGTTCAGCGGGTATCAGGTGAAGGAAGTGGCATCGGATGAAAGCGGCTGTGTGGATTTGAACGCACTGGCAAACGTGCTGGATGAAAATGTGGCGGGAATGATGCTGACCAACCCGAATACTCTGGGTATTTTTGAAAAAAATATCCGTAAAATCGCGGATATGCTCCACGAAAAGGGTGCGCTTTTATACATGGACGGAGCCAATATGAATGCCATGATGGGCAAAGCCCGCCCCGGTGAACTGGGTGTGGACGTGATGCACCTGAACCTGCACAAAACATTTTCTACCCCCCACGGCGGCGGCGGCCCCGGTTCCGGCCCGGTCTGTTTCCGGAAACATATGGATCCTTTTCAGCCGGCTCCGGTGGTGGACGGGGATGGCGGCTCTTACAAACTGGACTGGAATCGTCCGGACAGTATTGGGAAAATTCACGGTTTTTACGGCAATTTTCTGGTAACCCTGAAAGCCCTCGCCTATATTTTGTCCCTTGGCGGGGATGGGCTGGAAAAAGCAAGCGAAGACGCTGTTCTGGCTGCCAACTATGTCCGGGCATCTCTGAAAGGTGTGTATCATATTCCCTTTGATGCCCCCACTCTCCACGAAGTGATTTTCAATGACAAATTGCAGGAAGAATTCGGGGTGTCCACTCTCGATATTGCCAAGCGGCTCATTGACTACGGGATTCATCCTCCCACCATCTATTTTCCCCTCATTGTCCACGGCGCGCTGATGGTGGAGCCGACGGAGAGTGAGAGTAAAGAGGAGATAGACTATTTTATTCAAATTATGAAAAAAATTGCGGAGGAAGCAAAAGAGTCACCAAAACTGCTCCACGAAGCCCCCCACGATACCCCGGTACGGCGTCTGGACGAAACGAAAGCGGCGCGGAACCCGCTTCTGCGCTACGGCGGAGGAAAAAATGATGGATGAACGTGTAAAAACACTGGCAAAAAACCTGGTTCACTACTCCACCCGGCTGAAACCCGGTGAGAAAGTACTGATTGATACCACTATAACCGATATTTCACTTGCCAAAGCTCTGGTGGATGAAGCGTTTGCGGCCGGGGCAATCCCGTTTGTCAACTTTATGGACAATACAATTCTCCGGAAGCTGCTTTGGAAACCAAGCGCTGAGATGTGGAAAACCCGCGCGGAAGTGGATACCCGCTTCATGGAGATGATGGATGCCTATATTGCTGTCCGGGGCCATGAGAATGTCACCGAGCTTTCCGATGTTCCGGCTGAGGCGATGAAGCACTACCAGATGGAATGGCTCCAGCCGGTTCACATGGAAATCCGGGTGCCGAAGAAGAAATGGGTGGTGCTTCGCTGGCCGTCTCCTTCTTTTGCCCAGAGTGCCGGAATGTCCACCGAAGCGTTTGAAGATTTCTATTTTCAGGTATGCAACCTGGATTATTCGAAAATGTCCCGTGCTATGGACGCGCTGGTGGCCCGGATGGAAAATACCGACAAGGTTCACATTACCGGGCCGGGAACGGACCTGACCTTTTCCATCAAAGATATTCCCGCCATTAAATGTGCCGGGGAGCTGAATATCCCCGACGGTGAGGTATTCACCGCCCCGGTGAAAGACTCGGTGAACGGAACGGTCCGCTACACTGCCAAAACCCTTTATCAGGGTGTTGTTTTCGATGGAATTGAATTGACTTTTGAAAACGGCCGTATTGTGAAAGCGGGAGCCGGGGGCCAGACGGAAAAGCTCAACGAAATTCTGAACACCGATGAAGGTGCCCGTTATGTGGGTGAGTTTGCCATCGGTGTTAACCCCTATGTTACCCGGCCCATGCTGGATATTCTTTTTGATGAGAAGATTATGGGTTCTTTCCATTTTACGCCGGGAAATGCCTACGACGAAGCGGACAACGGCAATAGAAGTGCGGTGCACTGGGATATGGTCTGCATCCAGACTCCGGCGTACGGCGGAGGGGAAATTTACTTTGATGGAGAGCTGATTCGGAAAGACGGCCAGTTTATTGTGGAAGACCTGAAACCCCTGAATCCGGAAAATTTAAAATAATAAATCAAGCAATTACACCCGGGGACGGGCTTTCACTCGTCCCCGTTTTTTTGTACCGATAGAATACGAATGTCGTTTATCCGCTGATTTCGCCGCTTTTTACAAGGCCGATTTTAAAGAGTACCGGGCCGGCAATCTGATTGATGGCAATTACGGAGATAATGATGGCTTTTAGCGGTTTGCCCCAGTCGGGGAAGGCTTTTTCAACAAGGATGGCAATGCTCAGTGTCAGCCCGGCATTGGTCAGGAATCCGGTCCACGCATATTTCTCAACCGCAGAGGACGCGCCGCTTAATTTTGCCCCTGCAAAAGTGGAAAGGAAAATCAGCCCGGTTCGCAGCAATATAAACAAAGTGACAAGAACAGCAACTGTTCTGAAGTAGGAAAAATCCAGTCCGGCACCGGCAATGGAAAAGAAAATAACGTAGATGGGAAGGTGGCTTTTTTCGATTCCCTCAATCATCAGCGGGCCCTGGCGGGAAAAGTTCTGGACCACAAAACCGGCGATCATGCACATGAGCATTTGTTCCAGGCCGGCGAAGTGGGCCAGTTCATCGGCGAGAAAGGCTGCAATGACAATGAAAACAGTGACTTCACGGGCAACATAGCGGTAAAACAGAATCATGAGGCCGCCGTAAACCAGTCCGGCACCGGCGGACAGAAAAATATCTCCGAATGTGTGCAGCAGGAAAGACAGAGAAAAGGGAATTTCTCCGCCAATTCCCCGGATAAGTGCCATGGAAACGGCAAAGATAATCAGAACCACAACGTCTTTAACCATGGTTACACCCAGCACAACATCGGTGAATGGCCCCTTGGCCCGATATTCGTTGATTACGGCGATGGTGGACGCAGGGGATTTGGCAACTGCGACAACAGCCAGAACAATGGCAGCCATCCATGCTACTTTCGGCCCGGACAATCCTTCAATCCCGGATGTTCTGAGGAAGGGAACCATGACGAGAAGTGTGCCGCCCAGGATCAGAATGGTGTGAGATAGGGTAATACCGGAAATGGTTTTGAAATTTTCCCGAAGGCTTTTCAGTTTCAGTTCTCCGCCGGCTGACAGGGCAATGAAACTCAGCGCAATTGTATTGATGAAATTAAGTGCCTGAATGTCTGTCCGGGAGATCAGGCTGAACACCGAAGGGCCGAACAGAATTCCGGCAAGAAGGTTCCCTGTCAGGGCGGGAAATCCCAGCTCTTTTACCAGTATGCCGGAAAGATAGGCGACAATAATGAGAAATCCCAGCGCAAGGTAGGGGCCGAAAGCTGTACTGTGAGGCAGTGTGCTGCTGCCGGCAACGATCAGGAAAAAAAGTACGGATACCCCGATGATGTTCAACAGCACACTGCCGATGGTTTTCCGGTTCATATCATATCACCTGCCTTCCCCGATTTTCCGGACAGGACACCGGTTGCCTGAAGGAGCATAACCGCCACCAGAAAGGCCGGGAACCATGTTTCCGAGAGGGAGTTCCCATTTTGAATCCAGATGTCCGTGCCGATGGCAACAGCCAGCCCTCCCGGCGCCATAAAATAGGCCCAGGTGTAATCCTTGAGGTGAAACCAGGGGATTCGAATGAAAACAAACCGGAGAATACCGGCAATCAGTGCCATAAACAAGGCGGAAAGAAAAAATTCAGGCCGGTTGGGAATCCCGGCCAGCATGCCCACAAGAAGCAGAAAAAGCATGTAGAGGGGTTTTTCATCAGCCGCAATGTCGTGATAAACAGGGTCACACTTTTTGCAGGTGTTGGCAAGGTATACCCCTGCAAAAAAGGAGACAGCCAGTGGAGAAATGCCGAACACTGCGCAGGTTTCGGACAACAATATGATGACTCCGATGAGAACCAGAAGAAGCCCTTCCGGGTTGTGGTTCAATGAAAGAAGCGCCCGTGAGAAAATCGCAAACAGGGTACTGAAGCAAAGCAGGTAGACCAGAGAATGCAACGGTAGAATCAGGGTTTGAACTCCTGTTAACAACAGCAGAATGAAAAACGGCAGAATGCTGACAAAAAAAAGCACTGTCCGGTTTTCCGCCCCCTTTGCCGGGATAAAGTGAGAAACAGTACGGAAACTCACCGGTGCCAGTGCGGGGGCAAAGATTGCCACAGCCGGTTGGCCGGTAAACCCCGCCAGTGCCAGCGCAAGAACGGAAACAAGCCCGGTTACCCACAATCCGGCTTTCAGCAGGAAATTCCGGGGAAATTCTTTCAGGTAATGGAAGTCTGCTTCCAGGCCGATTAATAGCCCGATCCAGCCCAGAAACGGGAACAGTAAGGGTTTCAGCAACGCCTGGCCCAGCGGCAGCTTTGACAGCAGAAAACCCAGAATAAGATATTCCATTCCCACAAAGGTGGAAATTTTCCGTTTTCTGAAAATAATGGAAACACTGAAATAAACCGCCGCCACCGCGACAATGACAAAAAGCCGGGTGAACATGTCAGAAAGACAGCCCGCGGGAATCCCCGATGTCCAGTGAAAACATAATTCCGGTGTTGGGCAGTGAAAAATCGCCGTATACCGACTGAATGGTATCCATGGCAAGGCGCAGCGTATCTTTGTCCGGTACAACAGACAGGATTATTTTGTTGGTGGGGTTGCTGCCCTGCACGAGGGCGCGGAATCCGGCAAAAAGCGGAATTTCATCTGCCATATACTCAAACATTCCCCTGGCATCGAGAATGCTTGCTCCGGTGATTCCCTGTTCCAGAAGCGCTTCCAGAACCTCTTCAAGGCGATCTTCTTTTTCGATTATGCAAACCAGAAGTTTTGCTTTACTCATATCGAATCAGGGCTTCATAAAGGCTGTCCCGGTTTTCCGCCGCCAGGAGTGTGTCCAGAAAATCCGGGTGTTTCATCATCAGCGCCAGTTTGGCAAGGATTTGAAGGTTGACAATATTGCTGGGGGAGGGCGCGCCAATCATCGCAAACACCAGTTCCACGGGTTTTTTGTCCAGGGCCGCGAAATCAATGGCTTTGGCAAGCCGGTAAACAAAAATTTCGTGATTTTTGCACTTTTCATACATTACATGGGGAATGGCAATACCGTTTCCGATGCCGGTGCTCATGGTTTCTTCCCGGAGATAAAAAAGTTCCAGCAGCCGTTCTTCTTCAAAGTCCGGGTAAACGGAAACAATATCTTTTACCATTTTCTTGAAAAAATCGGTTTTGTCTGCGGCGTCAAAGCGGAACCGGATATGTTCTTTTTGGATAAACAGGTCAAGTTTCACTGTATTCTCCCTTTGTCTGAAAGCACTTTTTCTAACCGATATCATAGCATCTGAAAATGGGAGAATCAATCTTCCGGAATTCGTAAAAAGGCTGGTGATTTCCCATCGGTTTTGTTGTTGGAGAAAAAGGTGGCGGGAACGGTGTGCCGGTATTGGTTGTACCGCTTATTTCCCGGCGGCCCGGCGGTTGTGTTCGTACCGCATTTGAAGCAGTTCCACCGCCAGCGCGAATCCCATAGGCAGATAAATGTATGCTTTGGGTACTTCCTTGTGCATACCTTCCATAAAAATTGTAACTCCGATTGTAATCAGGAAAGCCAGTGCGAGAATTTTCAGGGTGGGATGCCCGATGATGAATTCTCCCACCGGCCCGGCATAGACCATAATCAGAAGAAAAGAAAGTACGACAGCCCCGATAATAACCCAGATGTGCCGGGTCAGCCCGACCGCTGTAATGACGGAATCAATGGAAAACACGATGTCGAGAAGGACGATTTGCGCCACAATCAGGGCATATCCCCGGTGGTCGTCGGGATGGAGTTCACCAGTGTTTTCGTCTTTAATTTCCACAGTGTTGTGGATTTCCCGAACCGCTTTGAACAGCAGAAACATACCACCGGCAATCAAGACCAGATCCCGTATGGAAAAATGGCCGATAATGTTCCGGGTCAGTGATGCCAGTGCCAGTACGGCAAGCACCATCAGAATCCGGGCTATCATAGCAATGGAAAGCCCGGCAATCCGGGCAATTTTCCTGCGTTTTTTCGGTAATTTCCCGACAAAAATTGAAATAACCAGAACATTGTCCACACCGAGAACCAGTTCCAGCCCCACCAGTAAAAGCAATAGCGCGATTGCGTCTCCCATTTTCTCCTCCGTCTGTTCTGTTCAATAGGATAATAGCATGATCGGAACGGTTCAAAACCGAATCCGGTTTTGTTGCGGTTCAGACGAATGGATTTCGAATCCGAACCAGGGCAAAATCAAATCCGGCATCAAGGGCTTGGCGGACTTTTTTATGGAGCGGTGCGGGGGGGAGTGCCTTCATGCTCAAATCATCGGAAACAACCGGGCCGGGGTGAAAAGATTTTAATCGTTTTACAAAAGCTTTCGAATACGTTGAAATCTCCCGAAACCCCTCGATTTTGATATGAGCAGCCATAATCCAGCGTTTCGGTGCGGCAAGGGCGCGGAAAGGCGCTTCGTCTTCCGGCAGAATTTCCGGCAGTGCAGGGAGTCCGAAATGGCTGTCCGGGACGGTGGGGCCAAGACCGGGGTAGTGTTTCAGGCAGGCAGTGATTCCGGTGGATTCCAGCCCGTCAAGATATTTTTCAGCCCGGGAAATTACCGTATTCGGATTATTTCCAAGGGTTCGGCCGAAAAGGCCGTTTTGCCGGTTTCCCCGGTCCAGATCCACAACCGGAGCAAAATTGATGTCCACTCCGAAGCGTTTCAGCATCAATCCGGATTCCCGGCCGAAGGTCTTTAAATTGTTCTGATCTCCCATTGCCGGAACGTCTCCGATAATTTTTCTGAACCGGTTTACCTGCCCCCCTTCATAATCCACTGCAATTCGGGTGTTGGTTCCGGCGGAAGCTTTAATGTCGGAAATCAATGCCGCAAGCTGTTGTTCATTGTCAATATTTTCGGAAAACAGAATAATACCGAAAGGACGGAGCTGTTCCAGAAATGCACAGTCCTGTTTGTTCAAAGTGGTTTTGCTGACCGAAACAATCAGGTGATCGGCAAAAGGCATCAGTTTTGATAAATGAATTTCCATTTATATTCCCTGTTTCAGCCGGGCCAGAAGATTCAGTGCTTCCAGCGGGGTCAGGCTGTTCACGTCGGTGTTTTTCAATTCCACCAGTACCGGGTGTTCATCCGGATTGAAAAGCGGGCGCTCTTCCGGTTTTTTCAGAACCGGCCCGGCAATCTTCGGTTCTCCGTTTAAGGTAAATTCATTTTTCTCAATGTTTGCCAGTACTTCAAATGCCCGGCTGATGACCTGCCGGGGGATGCCTGCCAGTTTTGCCACCTGAATTCCGTAGCTTTTGTCCGCTGCCCCGGGAACAATTTTCCGGAGGAACAGGAGTTCATTGTTCCATTCCTTTACCACAACGTTGAAATTGACAATGTTTCGGAACACTTTGTCAATATCTGTCAGTTCATGATAGTGGGTGGCAAAAAATGTACGGGGGCAGGCTTCCCCTTTTTCCGCCAGAAATTCCGTAATGGCCCATGCCAGGGAAAGCCCGTCGAATGTTG
>JAADGL010000066.1 GCA_013152385.1 Acidobacteriota bacterium | reverse complement strand
TCATTTTCAATAGCCCTTTTTCAGGCGCTTTTTTGATGGCATTCCCCGCCTGAAGAACAGATACGGAAAAAAATACCATCGTAAAAAACATCACGATTCTTTTCATGTTGAAACCTCCTTCAAACTACAAAATCAAAGACGGCCGGGAATCAATCCGCCGGAAGAGGGAATCCAGCTGGCATTGCCCGGCTTTGCCCCTGCGGGATAGAGTCTAACCTTGTATGCGATGTATCGTCCCGACTCGATTTTTACATTGCTGGACTGCGGCTGCCAGCCCTTGAGGCTGAGGCTTACCTTCCAGGTACCGGCAGGAAGGGAAAGCTGGGCGTAGCCCTTTTTGTCCGTTAGGGCAGTGAACACCCTTTTCCCTATTTTCGCCGTGATCTTCACCCCCGCGAGAGGCTTGTTTCCGGTGGATGAGACAATCGTCATCTTCAAAAGCCCTTTTTCAGGCGCTTTTTTGATGCCATTCCCCGCCTGAAGAACAGACACGGAAAAAAATGCCATCGTAAAAAACATTATGGTCCTTTTCATATTGAAACCTCCTCTGATCCTGCGGTACTACAGGAGCAATCAATAATTTTATTTGTTCAGCTAATACCACTGTTAAATACATTACCGATTCACAAGTACACTTGTCCAGAGAAAATAAGAAATAAAAGAAAAAAACGCAAAAAGCTTTGAGAGGGAATCCCGGACACCGTTCTTCCTGTGTCCCCAAATTTCCCAACAGAGGCACATAAAATACGAAAATCAGACCATACATGGCGAAAATAACGTTTTTTATCTCTCCCATCGCTTATTCCTTTGTTACTTCTAACGACCTGGGTCACTTGCCGCTGTGAAGCGCCAGCGGAACAGTGGTCAAGTGCACCCAATTGTTAGCTGTTTAGAAAACACTCTTTATTACAGAATTTACTCCAGAAATCAGCTCTTCAACCTGTTCATCAGTTGGTTCTACAGTTTTTTGATGACTACACAGATTACGGATATCGCCAAGAAGCTGGATTTTTCTCCATGTAGGAACATCATAAACTCCCGCTTTCTTTAATGGATCATTTAGATCAGAAATAGTCGGCGATTTCTTGCGAATAGAAATATTGTGATTTTGAAGCACTCGTTGGAGATGTCTCTCAAGAACAACGCCTGCTAGAGCTCCGGCAGCCCTTTTATTAATTTTCTTGAGTTTAGCAGCCGCAGCAAGCTCCGAATCCTGGAGTTCAGCAAATAAATGGCCTGTGATATCTTGCAATACACTATCTATCCGAGATGAAAGAGAGGCAAGAATTTGCGTTTGATTAATGACTCTTATCATTACAAGATTGTTTGTATCCCATAAAGGCTTATCAAAATGGTCTGTTCTTGCCCCTATACCTTTGATGTAATCTTGAATCACATAGTTACCCGCGTCTGTAATTTTTCGCCTAGGATCTATCCGATAATAGGAAACAAATTCTTCTAGACGTTCGGGTGCAAGTGACTCAACCACTTTGTATGCGCGAGAATACCAGCACTGATAGGTAGTTCCGAATTCGATTATATCCTTATTATCTTGGGCAAGCTTAAGGAGCTCTCCTTTCTTTTCCAAAAGCGATCTAAGCTCCTTCTTGATTTCTTCTGTTGTATTCATAAGCTTCTCTTGCAGCTAACATATTTATTAAGCCGCTGCGGTATAATTAAAAATTTTCCCGATAAATACAGTGATTTGTGCCGTGCAGTGATCGGTTGCCCTGCAATTTGCGGCATAATCCGGGAAATTGTCCGAATATACGCGTACGGTATAAAAACGGTTCCGATTATCCCGGTTGAATGAATCAACCCGGCTGCCAAAATCGCGTCTAAGCACTGCCCTCCTTTTTTTCTTACATTCAGTTTAGACCCGGATCGGGGTGCCGTCAAGTGGAAAATAATGTTTTATGCTTTATTTTCTTTGAATTGTGTATATTTTTTAGAAAATTGTCCCGAAACCGGACACCGCCTTTCTTTCCGGGTCCCTTTTTTCCCGGCCTGCGAAGCAGCCGGGGCGCCATAGATAAGAGGCATACACTACCTTAAAATCATTCCGGGGAGGGAGAGGTTTCTCCCCCCCGGAATGAACGCGATGGATTGGGTCAGTCGGGGGCATTTGTGACTGGCGCGTGCGAGGAGCAGTACGTCGGTACGCGACGAGGAGCAGAGGGAGCAAATGCCCCCGAATGGCCCGGGACTTGAGCGTCTGGGAAAAGGAGGGGGGCTTCACAAACTGCCCACTTGCCAGAAAGCCGCGATCCGCAAAAACACCGTTTTTGGGGATAGGCTGCTGCCGCCGAAGTGTGCCGTTGAGCTTGCTCATAAGAAGCGCTTCGGTGTCAGCAGCGGTATTGACGGCGCCAGCCGTCAGCGCGGCGAAACCGTCAACGCGTTCGGGCATCAGGGGTCGGCCGCAGAGCGGAGGACGGGGAGGCTCTCTTGCGCACGCAGGCAGGTGTGCCGCTGTTGGCAACGGGGGCGCAAAATGATAAACTACCGGCTATGAAACGGATGCACGGCCTGTTGACGGCTTTTTTGCTTATCGGAATGATCGGATGCGGCGGCGGGAAAAACCTTGTTCACTGGGTTTCACTGGAGAAGGGGCTTTCGATGCAGCAGGATTCCGGGCGCCCGATTTTATTTTATTTTTATTCAAAAGATTGTATGTATTGTAAGTTAATGAATATGAATACGTTTTCCGATCCGGTTGTGGCAGAGAAAATCAATTCGGGATGGATTCCGGTGAAGCTGGATATTGAGGAGAAGCAGAAGGGAGATATGCCTTCCGGAAGCAAACTGGCTTCGGCGTTCGGTATCCGGGCGGTGCCGGCGCTGGTGGCGGTGAATCGGGCGCACCGGACGCTGGGCAGCCGGGTGGGGTTTTTGACGGTGCGAAAGACGTTTGCTTTTCTTTCTGAAATTTCCGCCCCCCGGGAGGGAAAAGGTGAATAGCGGGAAAAGGTTTCGCTGTGTCCTGCCTGTCTTTGCCGTCCTGATGCTGGGAATGTCTCTTCCGGCACAGACGGTGAAGAAGGTGGAGATGCCGGACAATTCTGAACTCCTGCCATTGGTCAGTGAACTTTCAGGCAAGGAACTGGATGCCTTTGAGGTGTCCCGTTCAATTCATGATTTATACAAAACCGGGCTTTTTTCCGATATTCGGGTGGAGAAAAAAGAGAATGCTGATGCCAGTGTTACACTTCGTTTTCTCATGATGCCCCAGCCTTATTTCCAAAAACCGCAGGTTGAGGGGGAAATCGGAGTGAAAAAGAAAAAACTCCGTACTTTTATGAGGGAATATTACCCCAAGGACAGGCGGTATACGGAGGAAGGATTTCAGCGTTTTTTGAATCAGATGCGGGGATTTTATAAGCGGGTTGGCTTTCCTGACGCAATAATAAAAGGTGTAGTTCGGTTTTCCGATGACGGAGAACAGGCGTTTCCTGTTATTGATGTTCGTTGTGGTGCGCCGGTGATGATTTCCCGTTTTGAATTTATCGGCAGAAAACGTTATCGGAAAATTATTCACCTGAAATCGGGAGAACGCTTCAATGCTGACCAGCTGAAACATGATATTGGCCGTCTCCGGCGATTCCTGAAAGAGCGCCGCTTTTACGATGCGGTTGTCCGGTCCAATGTAACTCAATCAGCTGCCGGCAGGGTAAAGGTTTCGGTTACGGTCAAAGAAGGCCCGGCATATAAATTTGTAGTGAAGAATGCGAAACTGGACCCGGTTGAGTTTCAGGATGTATTCCAGTATGTTCTGGAAAGCGGATTAAGCCCGTCGGCGCTCCGTGTCACGGAAAATAATCTTTATTTCAAACTCCTTGAAAAAGGATTCTGCCACCCGGAAGTAACCTACCGGATTGAGGGGAAACAGGTAATTTTCACGGTAAAAAATGCTGTTCGCCTCCCGGTTTCAAAGGTGGAGATTCAGGCAGAAGAACCGCTGAAAGTATCCACCCCTGCATATTACAACCGGATTGAGTTGAGCCGGGTGGAGACGGAATTAAGTATGGCATTAAAAAAGAAGGGCTTTCTCCATCCCCGTTTCAGTTTTGATTACCTTGAAAAAACAAAAACATTTCGGGTAACGGTGAAAGAGGGAAAGAAAATCAGATTCGGTAAGGTTTCGGTTAAAGGGGCAAACGGTGTTTTTAAGGGGGCTCCCGGAATTGAAAAAGGGAAGCCGTTTTCCACTGACAAACTTCGGGCAGCTGTTTTGAAGATGGAGCAGGCACTTCGGGAAAAGGGGTATTACAATCCGGTGGTGTCAATTCAACGTGGGAAATTGCAGGGGAACTCTGTTGCAGTGACGTTTATGGTACAAACCGGTGGGAAACGGCGGGTTTCAGCGATATATTACCACGGGAACCGGAAAATACGGAAGCCGATGATTAACCGGATTATTGGAATCCGGGTGGGAGACCTGATTAACGTAGATGAAATTCGAAACCTCCAGAACCGATTGGAGTCGTCGGGTTTTTTTTCCAATGTAGATGTGATGCCATACGAAATCGGCAGTGATAAGCTGGCACTGTTTATCCGGCTTAAGGAACAGCGTTTGAAAACCATCCGCTACGGAGTGGGGGTTAATTCGGATGAAGGGATCCGGTTTTCCACGACGTTGGTTTGGAATTATCTGTTTCACCGGCGCCTGACCGGAACGCTGCTGTTCCGGGTTTCGCCGAAGCGTCAGCAGGTGTATTTTAATATTTCAGGCCGGCAGCATTTTATGTCATCCGTGTTTTTTGCCCGGGAAGACAAAAGTAATTATCTCTTTTCCCGGTGGGGGGCCAGTATCAGTTACAATACGACTTTTGGAAGGTTTACCAATACCATTTTTTCGCTGGAAGCGAGGCGGAACCACCTTGCGAATGTTTCTGTGCCGTACGATGAGATTGAGAAGGAACTTCAACCCAACTACACGCTTTCCCTGAATTCACAGCTTCTCTATGACCGGCGGAACAATCTCCTTTATCCCACAAAAGGGTATTATCTTTCTTTGAAACTGGAACCGGCTATGGATTTGTCAAAGGGGCAGTTTTTTATGAAAATGTTGGAAAAAACCGCCTTTTTTGCCCATCGGTTCTCCTTTTCCCAGACTGTCGGCCAAATTTCAGCACCGTCACCGGAGAATTATTCGGTTCCGCTTCCGGAGCGGTTTTTTTCCGGAGGAGTCAATTCCCTGCGCATCAGCTCATTTGAACAGGCGGGGCCGTTATTTTCCACCGGGAATCCCATGGGAGGCCGATTTCTTGCCCTTTTCAACGCCGAATATACCTTTCCGCTCGGCAGCGGGCTGAACGGGGTTGTGTTTACAGATGTGGGAAATGTCTGGTCGGAAGCGTCCGACGCCAGCTGGCAGAGTGCCATTAAAGATGCCGGACTCGGCGTTCATTTCAAAACTCCCCTGGGCCCGGTGCGGGTGGAAGTGGCGTGGAATCTGGATCGGGATGCGTTTCCTTCCCGCTGGAAACTGCTGTTTTCCATCGGCCGCGCGTTTTAACACACGCCTGGATCTTCTCCGCCGTGGCGGCGTTGGCTGTGCCACTTTGGTTGCGTTTTGTCACTATTGGGTGTATATTGATACCGGGAGGTGCATATGGGAACTGCGATTAAAATATCCGACAAACTGGCTGAATCCGCCCGGCTGACGGCACAGGTTGAAAACCGGTCTCTTTCCGGCCAGCTGGAGTATTGGGCGACAATCGGTAAAATTGCCACTGAAAATCCGGATCTGTCTTTTGATCTGATTCATGAAATCCTTGTCGCGCTGGCGGAAGCTGAAAACGGCCGGGTGAAGGAGTATCAATTTGGCAGCTGATGTCCGTGTTTTTCAGACAGCCCGGTTTGAAAAACAGGTTCGAAAACTTGCTGCCGAACAGAAACGTCAGCTGGATGTTCACGTCCGCAAAATTCTGGCCGATCCTCAAATCGGCGACCTTAAACGGGGAGATTTGGCCGGTGTTCTCGTATATAAATTTCATCTTCAACATCAACGGTACCTATTGGCATATACCGCCAGTGATAATATTCTGACTCTGCTTATGTTGGGGCCCCATGAAAATTTCTACCGCGATTTGAAAAAATAGGGGAATGGTGTTTTTATAACCGCTTTGAGTCCGAATGGATGGAAGAAGCCGGAAAAAGCCTCTTCGATTTTTCTTTCACGCACACGCACATTCGCTTTCACTTTTTTTCATTGGGATGGTGTATGATGAGGGGGGAATTTTCCCCTTTGGCTGGGGTATAAAAATATTTGTTTAGCGGAGGCACAATGGGCAAGACCTTTGTGGAAAAGATTCTGGCAAAGCGTGCGGGGAAACCCGCGGTGGTGCCGGGCGAAATTGTTGTTGTAAAACCGGATTTTGTTATGAGCCACGACAATTCCGCCGCCATTTACGGGAAATTCAAACAGATTGGTTCGGGCCGGGTGTTTGACCGGGAACAGGTTCTGATTATTCTGGATCACTGTGTTCCGGCTGCCAGCGAAAAGTACGCGAAAAATCATCAGGAAGTACGGAGTTTCGTTGAGAAGTTTAATATTCCCAACTTTTTTGATATCAATACCGGTGTCTGCCATCAGGTGGTGATTGAAAAAGGGTTTGCGAGGCCCGGGCGCCTGATTGTGGGGAGCGATTCCCACACGGTTTCCTACGGGGCGGTGGGGGCGTTTTCCGCCGGTATCGGAAGAAGTGAAGCTGCTGCGATCTGGGCCACCGGTGAAATCTGGTTAAAGGTACCGTCCACCCTCAAAGTTGTGCTCAACGGCACGCCGAAACCCGGTGTTACCGCCAAGGATTTGATGCTTTACCTCATTGGAAAAATCGGTGCCGACGGCGCACTTTACAAGGCGGTGGAGTTTACCGGGGAAGCGGTTTCCCGGATGACGGTTGCTGACCGGATTGTGTTTGCCAATATGACGGTGGAGATGGGAGGCAAGAACGGTTATTTTGCCCCGGATAAAACCACTTTCGATTATCTGAAAGCCCGGGGCATTGATCAAAGCGGATATGAAGTAATTCTGCCGGACAGCGACGCGGATTATGAACAGGTTCTGGACATTGACGCCGCATCCATTTCGCCCCAGGTGGCGAAACCCCACACGGTGGACAATGTTTCGCCGGTTGCGGAAGTTGCCGGCACAAAAATTCACCAGGCACTGATCGGAACCTGCACCAACGGAAGAATCGAAGACCTCCGGGCCGCCGCTGCCGTGCTGAAAGGCAGAAAAGTGGCAAAAAGCGTCCGGCTGCTGGTTTTCCCCGCTTCCATGGAGATTTATATGCAGGCGATGAAGGAGGGGTTGTTTGAAACCATCATTGAAGCCGGCGGTATTGTTATGAATCCCGGCTGCGGCCCCTGTCTCGGTGCCCACGAAGGGATTCTGGCACCGGGTGAAGTCTGTATTTCCACGGCGAACCGGAATTTTAAGGGCAGGATGGGGTGCAAAACCGCTTCGGTTTATCTTGCAAGCCCGGAGACGGTGGCGGCATCGGCAATTGCCGGTGAAATCTGTGCCGCGGAGGCATTAAAATGAAGATATTCAAATACGGCGATGATGTGAACACTGATGTGATTTTTCCCGGAAAATATACCTACACCATTTCCGACCCGGAGGAAATGGCGAAGCACGCGCTGGAAGACCTTGATCCGGACTTTGTAAAAACCGTACAGCCCGGCGACATTATCGTGGCGGGAAAAAACTTCGGCTGCGGATCTTCCCGGGAGCAGGCGGCGACCTGTATCAAATATTCCGGTGTGGCGGCGGTAATCGCGAAGAGTTTTTCCCGTATTTTTTTCCGCAACTGCATCAATTCCGGGCTGCTTGCGGTGGAATGCCCGGAGGCCGCGGACAAAATCACAAAAGAAAGCAGCGTGGCCATTGACAGGGAAAACAATCGGATTCAGGTGGACGGGGAGTGGATTGATTTTCCCCCCATTCCGGAAGCGGTACGCTATATCATTGACGGCGGCGGGCTGATTCCCTTTCTTCGAAAGAAGTTTTCGGAAAAGGAATCGTGAGGTTCAGTTGGCAGTTGTAAAATCTGTCTGTTATGTTATCAAGACGTTCACCATCAACGATGCGGACAAGGTTGCGGTGGTGCTGACCGAAGGGGGGCTGAAAAAGTCCCTCGTTGCCAAAAACGGGGCAAGGTTAAAGTCTGCCGCGGCAGGGAAGCTGGACCCGTTTAATTTTATTGAGGCGGAATGGTTTGAAAAAGAAGGGAAAAAACTCCATCCCCTGAACAGCGCCGCAATTAAAAAGAGCTATTTCAAACGGATTTCCGGGGATATGGGGCGGTTTATGGCATTTTCCTTTTATTCCGAACTGGCGGATATGCTGATTCACAGTGAGGAGGGCAGCCCGAAGTTTTACCGTCTTTTAACCCACGTGTTTGATTTTCTTGACGAGAATGACGATTTGAAAACCGCAACGGCATATTTCATGTTCTGGAGCCTGAAACTCCTCGGTATTTTCCCCCCTTTTGAAAATTGTGCCGCTTGCGGAAAATCCCTGAATGATGCGGCCGGGGTGGGGTTTACCGGAGAAAAATTCTGCTGTTCTGCCTGCCGCCCCGAAGCAGAGCCTCTGCCGTCCGGGGTTCCGGAGCGGTTGTTTGATATGTCAAAACAGCCCCTTTCCGGGTTGTCGGCGGATTTGGAAAGCGACCGTGCGCTGGTGACACTCTGCAATGAAATTTTTACCCGTTTCACCGGACGTGAAACCAAGTCTTTTGCCTTGATGCTGCCTTTTGTGTTTGCCGGAGCCTGACAACGGAGAATTCAACAGGGAAATGAGCCCGGGTTTCAGCCCGGGCTTTTTCCCGTTTTTTTTACCTCACTTCAATGTCTCCGGAAACGGACTGAACCGATACCTGCCTTTTACAGCCGCCGCAGTTTACGGTGAGGCTTTTTTCAGCCATAACCGTGTGCCCATCCGGCCTTTTGAACGAGATTTCTCCGTTGGTTTCCGCCTCGAAAGCGAAAGGAATTTTTTGGGAAAGGCTGAGCTGAATGTCACCGGATGTGGTGAAAACCCGGATGGATTCCGGGAAACTCAGGCCTTTGGCTTTGATATCTCCCGAGGTGGAGTATGCTTTCAGATTTCCCGAAATTTTCCGCAGGCGGATGTCTCCGCTGGTGGTGTTGAAAACCAGTTTTTCACCGGAAATGCCGCTGATGTTCAGTTCACCGGAATTGCTGCTCGCGGAGATGGATTTCCCCCTCAGCTCCGAGAGGATAAGGTCTCCGCTGGCGGAACTGATGGCTGACGTGGTGGTTTCGGCCGATTGAATTGTAATGTCACCGGATGCGGATGCGCCGTTGAATTCGGTGATACGGGAATCTGTGAGAACGATATCTCCCGATGCCGTTTTGATGTCCATCCGGGGGGCCTGAATGTTTTTTGCTTCCACATCCCCTGACGCGGTATTGATTTTGCATGTTTTACCTGAAAAATCATTGAGGTCCACGTCCCCGGAACTGCTTTGGATATCCATGTTTTCGCCGTGAAATCCGCTGCTTTCCACATCGCCGGAGGCGGTAACCACGTTGATGGATCCGGCATAAGTTTCCGGAACCGTGATATCCAGTTTCAGATCTGTACGGTAATGAACATTGAACCATGCCCGTTTTTGCCAGTTTTTTTCACGGCTGGCGGTAATGGTCCGGGTATTTCCGTTTTTTTCCGTGCTGAGCCGGGGCGGCTTCATTTCCACATTGCCGGAAATCGTACCGTAAAGATGCGCAGACACCGTGTCTGCTGTGCCGGAAACGATAATCCGTACATCGGCGGATGTTTTGTTCACCACATTTACCTGCTTTATCCCGTTGAGGCTTCCTGTTGCCTGCCTGTTCACGTTGCAGACCGTGTCTCCGCTGGCTGCGAAACTCTGAACCGAGTGCAGCAGCAGTGCGGCTGCCCCGAATGACAGTACACAGACCGCACTCAGGGTTAAAATTACTTTTTTCAGTTTCATTGTGTCCTCCTTTTTTGAATCAATTCAAGATTAAATTTCAGGTAACCGGTGAGCAGCCGGAAACAGAACCGGGTCAGGATTCCCATTGCAATGGAGAAAAGGGCGGAAAGTGAAAGTGTGCCGATACCGAGAAAGAAAACTCCCGATGCGAGAAGGAAAGGGGATGTGCCGCCGATCAGAAAGTATGAGGGAAACAGAGCGTAAAAAACAGATGCCACAATAACGGCCAGGGATACCATGGCAAGTACCGCAATCATTATCCAGATTGTAAAAAGTGCCAGGAAAACCGCAAGAACCGGCCCGGCTACAAAAATCAGATTAAAAATCCCCAGCCCCACCACCGCCATGGCGGCACCGGCCACATTTTTCAAAGTGGCGGACTTTCCGGCCTTTGTCACCATGAAATCCGCCCGGAACATCCGCCCGATTTCGGCAGGGTCACCCAGCCCCCGGGCAATATCTGCCTCATCCCGCCCCTCTGCTCTTCCTTCCCGGAAGTGCATGCGGTAATCTTCAATGATTTCAGAGACTTCTGTTTCAGGAATCCCTTTCAGGTTCTTTTTCAACGCTTCAAGAAACGATTCCCTGTTCATGGCTTCATTTCTCCTTTACTGTTTTCATTTGCCGGCGCTTCCAGAATTCGGCTGACCCCTTCGGTAAAGCCTTTCCATTCGGATGCCAGTTTGTCCCTGTACCGCTGTCCGTTTTCCGTAAGCCGGTAGTATTTTCGGGGCGGCCCCCCGGCGGATTCAATAAAATAAGCCTCAAGATAGCCTTCTGCCGAAAGCCGCCGCAGCAGGGGGTAAATGGTACCTTCCGCCACCTCGATATTTCCGGAAATAATCTGAACCAGTTCATAGCCGTAACAGTCTCTTCGGGATAATATTGTCAGCACACATAAGCTCAGAGCGCCTTTCTTGAATTGTGTGTTCATGCTTCCTCCTGTCTGACAATTCATACTACTGTGTATTGCAAGGTAATGTTTCAGAAATTCCGAAAAAAACCGGAAAATGCCTGAATAATTTTTGATTGATTTGTCGTAAAAGGAGAAAACCCAGGGGGTAGTTTTTGCCGATTCGCAGGCAAGGTGATATTTCCTGTTTTGTTTGTGTGAGTTGTTTGAATGAGAATTTTTGATTTGTCAGACAGTGGCGGGATTGTCCCTCTTTCCCCTGGGGTGCTTGTGTGATAAGATAAAGCCGGATTTTACGATGGAGGGAATGATGAATAGAGAAGCACTGGGTATGATTGAAACGAAGGGGCTGATCGGTTCCATTGAAGCTGCGGATGCAATGGTCAAGGCGGCCAACGTGGTGTTGATCGGCAAAGAATACATCGGCGGCGGTTATGTTACCGTGATGGTACGTGGAGATGTCGGCGCGGTGAAAGCTGCTACCGATGCCGGTGCCGCAGCGGCACGCCGGGTCGGTGAGCTGATTTCCGTCCACGTGATTCCGCGTCCCCACGGAGATGTGGAAACGATTCTGCCGGGGTTTAAAGCAGCGAAAAAGGCATAGAGCTGAATAATGAGTCAACTGGATACGGTTTTTGCCCGTCTTGAAGCGGCGGGGAAAATCTTAGAGGGGTATTCGCAGGAACAGGTGGACCGGGTTGTCCGTGCTGTTGTAGATGCCGGTGTGCGGGAGAACCGCCGCCTCGCGGAGCTGGCGGTTTCCGAGACCGGATACGGCCGGGTGGCGGATAAGATGGTCAAAAACGAACTGTCCACCACCATTCTCTGGGATTCCATCAAAGACGAAAAGACAGTGGGGATTATCCGGGAGGATGCGGTCCGGAACATCTGGGAGGTGGCGGCTCCGGTTGGAATTGTGGCGGCTGTGATTCCGTGCACCAATCCGACTTCCACCACTTTATACAAAGCGATAATCGCGCTGAAAGGCCGGAATCCGATTCTTTTTTCTCCTCATCCTTCCGCAAAAGGCTGTATCGGTGAAACCGTGAAACTGATTCAGGAAGCGTTGAAGCAGGCGGGTGCGCCGGAAGACGCGGTTCAGGTTCTGGAAAATCCCACCATTGAGCTGACCAATGAGATGATGCGCCATCCCAAAACCGGAGTGATTCTTGCTACCGGCGGGCTGGGGCTGGTAAAGGCGGCGTATTCGTCCGGGAAACCGGCATACGGGGTCGGACCGGGGAATGTTCCGGTTTTTGTGGAGCGGTCTGCCGAGGTGGAGAAAGCGGCCAAAGATATTGTTGCCGGAAAATCTTTTGATAACGGCACGGTCTGCGCGTCGGAACAGTCTGTGATTGCGGATAAGCCCATTGCGGACAGTCTGATGGATGCTTTCAAACGGAACGGCTGTTATGTGGTGAACGAAGAAGAAAAGAAAAAGCTGGAACAGGTGGTGGTGACACCGAAATTCACCGCCAACCCGAAGATTGTGGGCAAAGACCCTGCGGTAATTGCCGGTATTGCCGGTTTTTCCGTACCGGAAGAGACCCGGGTGCTGCTGGTTCCGATGGAAGGGGTGGGAAAAGAATATCCGCTGTCTATTGAAAAACTGTCGCCGATTCTATGTTTTTATGTTGCGGACGGCTGGCAGGCGGCGTGTGAACGGTGTATTCAGCTGTTGAATTTCGGCGGCCTGGGGCATTCCCTCGGCATTCATTCCCGGAATCTTGATGTAATTCGGGAATTTGCGCTGAAAAAACCGGCATTCAGAATTCTGGTCAATACCCCGACAACCCACGGTGCCGTGGGTTACACAACCCGGCTGATGCCCTCCATGACGCTGGGATGCGGAACCTTCGGCAACAACATTACATCTGAAAATATTACGGCAAAACATATGATCAATATAAAGCGGGTGGCGTTTGAAGCCGATCCGGTGAATCCGGGAAACGAACCTCCGCTCAAGGTCAGCGGCAAAACGGATATTTCGGAAATTCTTGACCGGAAACTCCAGGGCAGGGTTGTTGCGGAAACGCCCCACGATGTGGTGGATTTTGTGTCGGAACGGGATGTGCTGGATGCGGTGAGGGAAGGGCGGAAGATTTTGATTTCATCCCGGACGATGGTTACGCCGCTGGCAAAAGATACGGCCCGGGATCACGATGTTTTCAGGAAGGTGGACTGATGGACAGACGCGATGCTGTGTATAAAATTACAGAAATTATTTTCAAACATCTCGGAGATTCTGCCAAGCCCGAGCTGGTAAAACAGATCGTGCGGGAGCTGATTAACACGGTTCCCCTTGGGGTGGACGGCACTTCGGCGCCGGTTTCCCCTTCGGTAGAGCCGGAGGGGCAGACCGCGATTATTACCGCCTTCGGAAAGAGCCATCCCGGAATTGTGGCGGGAATCACCGGAATCCTCGCGGAAAAGAATGTGGACATTACAGATATTACCCAGACGTTACTGGGTAAAAATTTTGCCATGATTGTTATTGTCAATCTGGCGGAAGCCAACTGCAGTTTTTCAGAGCTGAAAGAGACATTGACAAAGAAAGGCGACGAGCTCGGTGTCGGTGTCTTTTCCCAGCATGAAGAACTGTTCCAGTTCATGCACAAAGTTTAGCCGCCGCAGGCGCCAAAGGAGAACAACACCCGATGCTTGGCAGTTTCAGTACACGTGAGATTCTTGAAACCATCAAGATGATTCAGATGGAGCATCTTGATATTCGTACGACCACCATGGGAATTTCCCTGTTTGACTGTATTTCCTCCTCTGTGGAGGAAACCAAAACCCGGATTTATGACAAGGTGATGAAATATGCCGGAAATCTGGTGCAGGTGGTTACCGGCATTGAAGAAGAATTCGGAATCCGGGCGGCGAATAAGCGGATTTCCGTCACTCCGGTTTCTCTGACCGGCGGTGTTTCCATTGACCGGGACGGTTTTGTGGAAATTGCCAGAGCGCTGGACAAAGCCTGTGAAGAAATCGGTGCCGATTTCCTCGGCGGGTATTCGGCACTGGTGCAAAAAGGCGCCAACCGGGTGGAGACAGAGTTTATCCGTTCCATTCCGCAGGCGCTGGCGGAAACCACCCACATCTGCTCTTCTGTGAATGTGGCGTCCACCCGTGCCGGCATCAACATGGATGCGGTTCGGGAAATGGGCGTGATTGTCAAGGAAATGGCGGAAATCACAAAAGACAGGGGCGCCCTTGCCAACGCGAAATTTGTGGTGTTTGCCAACGCGGTGGAAGATAATCCATTTATGGCAGGCGCCTTTCACGGTGCGTCGGAGCCGGAATGTGTCATCAATGTTGGTGTCAGCGGCCCCGGTGTGGTCAACCACGCGGTAAAAGCTGCCGGTCCGGTGGATCTGGGTTCTCTTTCCGAAATCATCAAAAAAACAGTGTTCAAAATCACCCGCGCAGGGGAACTCATCGGCAGGGAAACGGCCCGGCGCCTCGGTGTGCAGTTCGGGATTCTGGATTTGTCCCTTGCGCCGACACCGGAGCCCGGTGATTCCATCGGTGAGATTCTACAGAACATGGGGCTGGGCCAGCCCGGAGCACCGGGAACAACGGCGGCGCTTTCTCTGCTCACCGATGCGGTGAAAAAGGGCGGTGTCATGGCTTCTTCCTATGTGGGCGGCATGTCCGGAGCCTTTATTCCGGTGTCGGAAGATGCGGCCATGATTGAAGCGGTGAAAATCGGTGCGTTGACACTGGAAAAGCTGGAAGCCATGACCGCGGTCTGTTCGGTGGGGCTGGATATGGTAGCGGTTCCGGGGGATACGCCGGCATCGACTATTTCCGGCCTCATTGCCGACGAGATTTCCATCGGCGTGGTCAACGGAAAGACCACTGCGGTCCGGGTCATTGTTCCGCCGGGAAGCAAAGTCGGCGATGTGGTGAACTTCGGCGGCCTGCTCGGAATGGCCATTGTCCAGGACATCAACCAATACTCCTGTGAACGCTTTGTGGCACGCGGGGGCCGTATTCCCGCTCCGATCACCAGTATGCGGAACTGATATGTCGGAACAGCAGCTCATCGAAGCAATGAAATCCGGGGACGAAGAGGCATTTACCCGTTTTTTTGAAAAGTACCGGAATACAATTTACAATTTTGGAATCCGGTTCTGCGGAAACCCCGAAGACGCAAGTGATGTGCTGCAGGAAACATTGATAAATACGTTCAAATATATCCACAAGTTCAAGGGAAATGCCAAACTGACCACCTGGCTGTACCGTATCGCGTCCAATGCCTGCCTCCAGAAGCGCCGGAAGGAAAGCGGCATGGAAAGCAGCCTGGATCAACTGATGGAAACGAATCACGACGCTGGCAGCGACAGCCGTTTTCATCCCCATGAAAAACTGGAACAGCAGGAAGCGTCAAAGGTAATTGAAAGCGCTATTTTAAAATTGCCGGCAGATTACCGGATTCCCTTTCTTCTCCGGGAGGTGGAACGGCTGCCCCACCGGGAAATTGCGGAGATTCTGGAAACTTCTCTCTCAAATGCCAAAGTGCGGGTTCACCGGGCAAGGCTGATGCTCCGGGACCTGGTTGCGGACTATTTCAAGGGGAAACAGTGATGGAATGCCAGGAAATTCTGAAAATTCTGTCCGACTATGTGGACGGAGAGCTTTCCGAAAACCGCTGTGCGGAGATTCGGAAACATATGGAAGAATGTTCCCGCTGTCGTAAATTTGCGGAAACATTCCGGGAAAGCCTGGAGCTTGCCCGGAAACTGGAAAGGAAACAGGCGCCGCAGTCTGTCTGTGAATCGGTTCTTCGGGCTTTTCGGGAAGCCCGCGCAGGGAAAGGCAATTGATCCCTGTTTTGCAACTCTCACATATTTCTGTATAATCAGAACAACGAAGAAACGGGATGAGTATGCGAAAAAAACAGTTTTCACGGAATATTGCCGGATTGCTGCTGGTCATGATTGCTTTCGGCGGAATGCTGCACTTTTTCCCCCGTCCGGCTGAACCCCGTATCCGCTGCACCGGCCCTGCCGGGATTATTTCCGGCTCCGGCCAGCGGCTGGAGAAAATTCTTGACAGCCGGGGAAGCAGGGAAGACCGCCTTGCCCTTTACAGACAGTTTAATCATTACGCAAATCCGGTCGCGCTGTTTAATCTGAACATGAAACCGATTGTGTGGAATCAGGCCGCCACCGCCTTTGAGGGGGAATATGACGAGACCATGCCTGTATTGCAGAATGGTGTTCAGATCGGTGCCGTGGGGGTTGT